>JBGANO010000024.1:0-50728 GCA_044222305.1 Anaerolineales bacterium | reverse complement strand
AGAGGCGGTGGATGTGTTGAGGGAAAAGTACGGGAGTGAAGTGATTTATAAAGGTGAGCAGGAAGGGGATACGTAGACAGGTAGACAAGTAGACAAGTAAACGGTAGTGGCGTTGAACAACTGATAAGAATATCGTAGTGACGACTTTAGTCGTCTCTTCTCGGCAAAGAAGCGACTGAGGTCGCTACTACAAAATCCATCATGTATTTCAACCCATTGCCGACACGAAAATAAGTAAACACGCAGACAAGGAGAATGTCATGAAGACTCTTGATCTGAAAAAGGAATTGAAATATTTGTATGCACCCTCTGCGAAGAAGCCTGAAATTTTGAAGGTGCCGAAATTGCAATTCGCGATGATTGACGGCATCATCGAAAAAGGCAAAGAGCCTGGCAACTCCCCCGCCTTCGCCGAAGCGACTCAAGCCTTGTACAGCATTTCATACACGCTCAAGTTCATGCTCAAGAAACGCAAGACAAATGCCATTGATTATCCCGTGATGGCGTTGGAAGGATTGTGGGGTATAAAGGATGTAAATGTTGATGTAGCGAAGAAAGACAATTGGTCTTTCACGTTGATGATCCTGCAACCTGATGTCATCACGAAAGATATTTTTGCGGAGGGCTTGGAACAAGTCCGCAAGAAGAAAGGCGACTCGCCTATTTTGTCCAAGTTGCGGCTGAGTCATTTTGAAGAAGGCTTGTGCGTGCAAATGATGCACATCGGACCGTACGCCACCGAACCCGCCACCATCGAAATCATGCGAGCCTTCGCCGCCGAAGACGGCTACCGCGATAATGTCGGACCGAACGGTTTACATCACGAAATCTATCTCGGCGATCCGCGTAAAGCCAACCCCGCGAAGTTGAAGACGGTGGTTCGTCATCCATTGAAGAAAGTCTAAAACCTTGAACCGCGAAGCGCGCTAAGACCGCGAAGAAAAAACAAAGCCTTAGCGCTCTTCGCGTTCTTAGCGGTGAGAAAAATGAACTGTTACTACCACCCCGATAAATCCGCAATTGCCCTCTGCAAATACTGCCAGCGCGGACTCTGCCCCGATTGCGCCGCGCACGCAGGCGATTCGCTCGCGTGCAAGAATCTGCACGAGGAACAAGTCCGCGCGATGGAGGCGTTGATGCAGAGGAACATCCTGCAATCCAAGCGCGTCGGCTCGGATTATTTGCGGAATACAATTTTTTACGGCGGTGTTGGAATCCTGTTCACTGCGTTCGGCATCTCCCAACTCAATTGGCTGGGATTGCAGGCGGTTGTCTATGTGATGATCGGGTTGGCATTGTTATGGGCGGCAGTGGCGAATTATTTGGAGAGTAGGAAATACAAGTAGACACGTACACACGGAAACACGTAAACAGGTTCCCTGTCTACGTGTCTACCTGTCTACTTGTCCACTTGTGTACGATATATCACCCCCCGCAACCTTTCACCCTCCCTTGCGTATGCCTTCCTAGAAATCATTTGAAAGGAGTGCAGACATGAACACCAACTACAAACAACTGACTCGAAGCGCGTCCAACCGCATGATCGCGGGCGTGTGCGCAGGCTTGGGCGAATACCTCGGCATTGACCCGACCATCGTCCGCTTGTTGACCGTGCTGGCGTTTTTCACAGGCTTCGGCGGGATCGTGCTGGTTTACCTGATCATGGCGCTGGTTGTCCCTGAGCAGGCGCAAGTGACGGAGTAGTTAAACCAGACATGATATGTCTCATCCGCGCCACTGATTGACACAACAATTGCGTGGACACACATCACGATCAATCAAAGACTCGTGGAGACATGTCATGTCTTTTCAATTCTCAAACAAAGGTAAAATAGGGGCATGACACGCAAAGTGCCCGCACGCATCAGGAAACTGATGAAGGAACTCAAGGAAGGACTTGTCCAAATCTACGGCGACAAGTTGAAAGCCGTCTACCTCTACGGCTCGTACGCGCGCGGGGATTACCGCGAGGGCTCGGATGTGGATGTGATGGTATTGTTGAAGGATTACAGCAATTATTGGAAAGAGTATATGCGTTCCAGTGATTATGTGGGCGATATATCACTTAAGTACGATGTGATTGTCAGTTACATTCTCATCAAAGAGATTCAATGGAAAGGGGAAGATAAACCAATTCTTAGGAGCATTCGCAGGGAAGGATTGCCCGCTTGAAGGAACGCACCCAAAAATTACTCGTTAAAGCGCTGGATTCCATTGAAGTTGCCGAGGGTATTCTCGACATGAACAAACCAGAGATGGCGGCTGGGCGTGCTTATTATGCAATGTTTTATATCGCCGAAGCATTATTGTACGAAAAAGGATTGGAATTCAACACACACGGTCAGGTGATCGGCGCATACGGAAAAGAATTCGCCAAGACAAAACAACTTGATCCCAAATTTCATAAAAGTTTACGGTCAGGGTTTGATGCCCGCATATCTGGAGACTATGATATTGACACAAATATCACCAACAATCTCATAGCCGACATGATCAACCAAGCCCGCGAATTTCTCGAAGCCGCGCGAGAGTATTTGGAAAAGCAATGACCATCCTCTCAAGACTCCCCCAAATCCGACGATTTACACTTTGAATCCGCATACAAAATTTCGCCGTCGTATTTGGGGGAGGTGCCCGATAGGGCGGAGGGGGTCTTTCTCCACCCACCAAAAAGTCCAGGTTGAGATGCCTGTCCCGCTTAATGCTTAATAATAATATCTGTTCAAACATAGGGAAAATGGTAAAATGAACTGCAATATATAAAATCATATTGCCATAGGAGGTAAATTATGTCGAACATTTCGTTATATCGCCAGAACAATATCAAACTTTTTGTAATGGAAAGAAACACGGCAGCGGATATTATTGAACTATATGAGATATTAAAAGATGATATTGAATCTACTCCTTATCATGACACCTACAGAGCAATGATTAATACCAAGGAAGAAATTTACACCCTTCAGCAAGCAAGTAGCATAGTCAGTAACTATTCAATAATTGGAAAGCTCCCCAGGGGAAACTACCGAATAGCACTGCTCATCCATGGAAATCCTTTTCTGCTGGCCGAAGATGCACAAGTAAATTGGCAAAAAGGTGGTTTGGCAAGTGCTTGGTCTGTTCTTGAAGGTATTTTGCAAGTAGCAGACGCCGTTAACGCATCACAAGAAGCATCAACCCGTGACAATGCTATTTTAAGAAATCCTAATGTAGAGATTATATATGGGGAGGAAAAAGCACAAGCTTGGCTTAGATTAAACAGCTAAATGATTTCGACGTATCTTTGATGACCAAATAAGTTATGGTGCGATTTTAGAACAGTTTGAGATGCCTAATTGGGTCTTGAACTGTTCTATTTTTACTATTTGGAATTTATATTAATTCTTGGAGGATAAATGAGTGATATCTTTGAATTAGTAGTATTAGTAATTCTCTTGGCACAGGGGGATAAATGGTCAGGAGCAATTGGAGGAGCGGTTTATCATTTATTTACGGTTCTTTTAAGCGCCATTCCATTTTTCGGCAAGGTGTACAGAAGGGTAATAATAGAAGGACCTGTCAAGTTTACGGCTCTTTTCAAGATACCTTCATGGGCTATATCATCAACTGGTGTTGTGCTAGGGTTAATTATTCACAATTGGATTTGGGGGCAACCTAATCGTCCAATAGAATTTTGGATTATCTTAATTGTCACATTTTCTGCGATTTTAAAAATATTGCACGATGTAATTTTATTTCAATTAACAGGTTATGAAGAAATCATTGAATTTATGAAAGAAGTGCCTATCCTTGTAAAGCCTCTTGAGCAACAACTTCCAGGTTTCGAAAAATTACTACGAAATCAAAAAGTGCGGCTGTCTCTATCTCGCGCGCATTTTGTTGACACAAATATTATCCCCTTCTTCCGATTGCTCACCTCATTAGGAGTTTGTTTTTTTTGCCTTGCACACCTGCAAATAATCAACACATCAAGCATGCCAACGTTATTAGAAGCAGAAACTATTGCATTTTCTCTATTAATCAACACCATGGATGAAAGCAAAATTCCATTTTCTGGGCAAATGTGGAATATTATTTACATAGCATCCAAAGCCATCGTACTATTTTGGCTTGTTATCTTCCTGGCATTAGCATCTTCAACTGTAGATCAAGTAATTAACGATGCTGAAAATACGGTTTCAACAAATCAATTAATTCCAAATGAAATGGAAAAAAAATACCAACTTAGATCCAAAACGAGGGGTACTATCAAGATTATTGCTGCACTGCTAAATCCAATCGGAGATGAAATTGGTCAAGAAAGTGTTACGATTCTCAATACGTCATCACAAAATCTTAATTTAAAGGGCTGGTCAATCATGGATAACAATGGAAGCATAGAAAATATTCCTGACGGCATACTTCCAGCAGGTAGTACACTACGCATATCTTTGAGTGACACTATAAGACTCTCGAACAGAGGTGGTACCATATCCCTTCTAAATACAGAGAACCAAGTAATAGATATTGTGAATTATTCTGAAAATGAGGCTTCCGAAGAAGGGAGAACTATGGTCTTTTAGCAAATCCTCTCACCTCGCCAGCGAAATAAACACATCCTCCAGCGTCGGCTCGCCGACGACGACATCGCGCACATTCACATTCCTCCTCCTCAGCCCCTTCAACAAATCCTCTTTCATCTTTCCTTTTTCCACAATCGTCCTCAAATGATCTCCCGCCAGCGAGACGCTTAGCACGCCCTCCACATCGGGCAACACTTCCAATCCTCGTTCCAACGGATCAGCATACACTTCCCACACATCGCCAGCGATGATGTTCTTTTTCAAGTTCGAGGGCGTGTCCATCGCGAGCAATTTTCCATCGCGCATGATGCCGACGCGTTCGCAGTATTCGGCTTCGTCCATGTAATGTGTCGTGACTAAAATCGTCACGCCGCTTTCGGCGAGTCCGTAGATCAAATCCCAGAAGGCGCGGCGCGCGGTGGGGTCAACGCCCGATGTCGGTTCATCGAGGAACAATAATTTCGGTTCGTGCACCAACGCGATTCCCAACGCGAGTCGCTGACGCCAGCCCGCCGACAACGAACGCGTCAGCGTGGAGTCATGCCCACGCAAGCCAACCAGTTCCAACGTCCGCGTGATGCGTGCCTTGTCGCGAATCCCATACACGCCGCCGTAAAACGTCAAATTTTCCAGCACGGTCAGGTCATCATAGATCGCAAACTTTTGCGACATGTATCCCGCGCGCGCCCGCACCTGTTCACTTTGTTTGAACGCGTCGAATCCCAGCACGGTCGCGTTGCCGTCGCTGGGCTCGAGCAAACCGAGCAACATGCGGATCGTCGTCGTCTTGCCCGAACCGTTCGGACCGAGATAACCAACGACCTCGCCCGCGCCCACTTCAAAGTTGACGTGATCCACCGCGACGAATTCGCCGAAGCGCCGCGTGAGATTTTCGACTCGGATGACTGCTTCGCTCATTTGGACTCCGACAGCGCGATGAACACATCTTCGAGAACGGGACTCACCGCGCGGAGTTCATCCACGCGACCGCCCTCGCTTCGTATCGCGGACTTCAACCTGCTCAGCACATCGTCAGCCTTTCTCTCCCCCACGCGGATGTGCAGACGATCTCCAAACGCTTGGACATCTTCAACATCTTGATCCTCGTGTGCAACGTGACGCAAAAGATTGATCGGCGAGCCACGCAACTCAAGCACGCGATTATTGAGCCGCGCGCGTAAATTGGACGGCGTATCCTCCGCGATGATTTTTCCCGCTTTCATAAACCCGACGCGATGGCAACGTGAGGCTTCGTCCATGTAAGGGGTGGAGATCAGGACGGAGACGCCTTCGTAGTGATTACTGCGTACTGCGTACTCCGTATCTCCGTGTTTACCTGTGTACGTGTCTACTTGTTTACTTGCTTCTCTTGACACTAACTTAATCACCAACTGCCAAAAGTCTTGACGTGTCACAGGATCAACGCCAGTTGTGGGTTCATCAAGCAACAGCACGCGCGGACGGGTTACCAACGCCGACGCCAACCCCAATTTCTGTTTCATTCCTCCAGAGAGTTGACCCGCGCGACGGTCTTTGAATTTTTCAAGACCAACGAATTCGAGAATCTCCAGCGAACGGGGAAGCCACTCATTTGATTTCAATCCACGCGCTTCGGCGAAGAAGCGGATATTTTCGAGAACGGTCAGATCTTCGTACATTGAGAATCGTTGCGAGAGGTAACCGAATTGCGCGCGAGCATCTTCGGTTTGCTTGTCGATATCGTAGCCGCAGATGTTCACTTCACCCGCATCCGCCTTCAACGCGCCAACGAGCAGGCGCATGGTCGTCGTCTTCCCCGCGCCGTCCGCGCCGACGAGTCCATAGATTTCGCCTGACTTGATTTGCAGGGAAACATCGTCCACGGCGTGCGTTTCGCCGAAGTGCTTTTTGAGGTTTGTAGCGGAAACAAGGATGTTATTCATCGTTGGGTTGAAATTCGGTTGGTCAAAGGTCGAAGGTCGAAAGTCGAGTGAGTGTTAAACTTCGTAGTCTGCTTCATCATCGGAAATGCGGCGTTTGCGCGGGTTGGATTCAAGGTAGGCGATAAACTTTGCAATTTGACGGGCGCAGGTCTCAGCCAAGGCATAGGCTTCTTTGAATTGCTCATCTGTAATATAGTTTTGGTCGAGAGCCACGTAGAGTTGCGCTCGCGCTTCGCCAGCCGACGCCTTTGCCATTCCGAGATAATTGATAAACTGAATGTCTGTGCGACTTTCAAAGCCTTCCGCAATGTTGCTCATCACGGAAACACCCGCGCGTCGAATCTGATCACGTAAACCAAAATCCCGATTGAAACCTGCTTGATTGCCCAATGCATAGATCGTATTGGTCAACTGCCTTGCAGTCTTCCAAGACTCAATCTCTTCAAAGCGAGTAACACCAGCCATTTGATTTTTCTCCTTTTGGTTTGAACTTTTATGTGAAATGCTTGACCTTCGACCTGCGACCTTTGACCTGTAACTTTACTTGAACACCACATCCGCTGGCATACCGATCTTCAACTTGCCATCGCTATCTGTTACCTTCAACTTAATGGCATACACTGTGGAACTGCGTCCTTCGACTGTCTGCACGTTGCGCGGGGTGAATTCGGCTTGGTCGGCGATGTGGATGACTTCGGCGGTGAAGCTCTCGCCGGGGAACGAGTCGACGGTGACAGTCGCCGATTGCCCAATTGAGATATTTCCATATTTATCCTCAGGAATGTACACGGTGATGGTCAACTCATTCAGATTTGCCATCGCAAACGCAACGGAGCCGGGTTGGACAAACTCGCCCGGTTCGACGTTGCGCGTGAGGATGACTCCGTTCATTGGCGCGGAGATGGTGAGTTTGGCGATTTGCGTATCAATCAGATCGAGGTTGGCTTGCGCGGTGTTGACTGCGGCTTGCGCCTGTTCCATGGCGGCTTTTGCTTGATCGAGAGTTTTTTGCATGGCGACAACGGCGGGAGAATTGACTCCTGTTTGCAGGGCGCGGAGATTGTCTTGTGCCGTATCGTAATTTTCCTGCGCGACCGCTACATTGGCGCGGGCTTCAAGCACATCTTGCGCCTCATCAGACGAGAGGGCATCATCGTATTCAGTTTGCGCGTCATCTAACGCAAGTTCGGCGTCGTCAAGAACGATTTGCGCCGCGTCGCGCAAATCCTGGCTGTCGGATGCGCCAGCGGTTTTGTCGTAAGCCGCCTTTGCAGTTTCCCACGCAAGACGCGCTTGGGCGAGGTCCGCTTCAATGGTAAAGAACTGCGCATTGCCGTTGCTTTTTTGAAGATCGGCTAATTTCGTCTGGGCTTCTTGTAATTTTGCGAGAGTCGCATCTACTTCGGATTGCGCGGCGGTGAGTCGCTCCGCTTTTGAGAAGTACCAACTGGGTTGATCGAACTCCGTTGGATTCGTCCCACGCCAAACGTTCGTGCGCGTGGACTGCTCTTGCGCGAGCGCGTTGCTGAGAGTCAAATCGTATTGTTGTTGCGCGACGGCGTACGCGGCGGTGGCAGTATTAAGGGATGCTTTGGCAGAGTCAAGCTGGGCGGACGCGACGGCTCGCTGGGCGGTGAGCAGGCTGGCGTCGAGGGAAAGAAGCGGGTCTCCCGTCTGCACGGGCTGTCCCTCCGCGGCGAGGACATCCACAACTTTCCCCGCCATCTCAGGCGAGATGTTAACCATCACGGCTTCGATGGTGCCCGAGGCTGTGAGTTGTTCGTTTTCTTTGGGCGCGAGGGAACGAAACGTGTAATATCCGATGGTGGAAAGGACGATCAGTGCGACGATGATGCGAACGGCGAGAGGTGGTTTGTGCATGAGAATCTCCTTCAGAGAATAAACGTATCATGTAGCGAGGAGATTGCTTCGTCTGACTGAAGTCCTCCTCGCAACGACATTAATCGAGTCGTTTTCTAAATCTCAGCGCGGCGAGGGTCATGATGCCGATTGCGAAGAGAGTCATGGCAATGACATCGAATTGGATCTTATCGAGACCCACGCCTTTGAGTAGTAACGCGCGAATGATGACGAGGTAATATCGCAACGGCATGAGGTACGAGAGCCATTGCAAAACTTTCGGCATGGCTTCAAGCGGAAAGAAAAAGCCAGAGAGAAAAATGCTCGGCAAGAGGGTCATCCAGACCGTGAGCATGGCTTCTTGTTGCGTGTTGGCAATTGTGGACGCGAGCAGACCAATGCCTAGACCCGTGACGAGAAACACGCCTGAAAGCAAAATGATGAGACCGAGGTTGCCGCGAATCGGAACACCGAACCACCAATGCCCCACCGCGAGAACTTCGATGGTATTGAAAAATCCTAAAACAACATAAGGCGTGAGTTTACCGACGATCAATTCCCATGGACGGATCGGCGTGACGATGAGTTGCTCGATGGTGCCGCGTTCGCGTTCGCGCACAACGGACGTGGCAGTGAGGATGGCGGCAATCGCATAGAGGATCATGCCGATCACGCCGGGGATCATGAAGTGCGCGCTGATGAGGTCGGGGTTGAACCAAACTGTCGTGCGGACTTCGACGGGCGGTTGCACGCGCAAGTTCATGCCACTGCGTTCAAATTTTTGCAGAAGGATTTTTGAAGCGTGCGCCTGCCCGATCAATTGCGAGGCGGCGAGCGCGGTAGACGCGCTGGTTGGGTCGGAGCCATCGAGGATGAAAGCGATCTGCGCGTCCCCTTCGGCGAGCCGCTGGGCGTAATCGGGCGGGATGATGACCGCCGCGCGCGCTTTGCCAGCAAGGATCAGGTCTTCGATCTCCGCTTCGGAATCAACTGCATACGCGACTCGGAAATAATCCGCCGCTCGATACGAATCGAGCAAGGCGCGCGATTCCACGCTTTGACTTCGATCCAACACGGCGAGCGGGACATTGCGCACATCGTTGGTGGCGGAATACCCAAGCAGGAACAATTGCATGATGGGAATGACGATGATCATTGCCAGCGTGCGCGGGTCGCGGAAGATCTGGATGAATTCTTTGCGGATAATGGAAAGGAGGCGGGTGTTCATGGGGGCTCCAAAAGGATGAAGGGTGAATGATGAAGGATGAAAGGGTGATGCGGGTTACGAGATGCGAGATACGAGTTACGAGTTACGTAGTACGTAGTACGTATTGCGTACTCTGCTGTGTGTTTACGTGTTTACCTGTTTACTTGTTTACCTGTGTACCTGTGTACGTGTCTACCTGTGTACCTGTTCCCTATCTACTCCGCAGGCTTGAGGATGCCGTGCAGGAAAATATCCACATAAGCATCTTCTGTATTCTTCGGCATGAGTTTGCTGATGATCGAATTTGAGATCATCATTTCGGTAACAAGGTAGGAAAGCACCAAACCAATAAACGAACGCATGAGCAGGGCTGGGTTGGTGACGCGCAGGTTCTTCCGCGACTTGACTACTTTTTCAAAGACAGGCAATATCTTCGGCGCGATCTCTTTCAAAAGCGACGCGCCGTGCTTGCCTTTGAACTCAACCAATTCGATGAACATGAGGTTCACGAACTCAGGGCGCTTCCCCATCTCAGCGATGACAATATGCGCGGCGTTCTTGTAAAAGTCTTCGGCGGTCTCCCCTTCCGCCGCAATGACAGCGGGAAGGATTTGCTTGTATGGATGCTTGTCAATGATGATGCCCGCAAATATCTCCTCCTTGCTGGAGAAGTGGTTGTAGATCCCGCCCAGCGCCAGCCCAACCTCGTCCGCGATCTGGCGCATGGACGTGGCGGCGTATCCCTGCTTGAGGAACAGGTTCATTGCCGCGTCTTCGATGGCGAGGCGGGTAGTTTCGCCTTTGGTGAGTTTGTTATTTGGCATATAAATGTATCGTTGGTCGAGTAGCCTGAGGCGATAGCCGAAGGCGTATCGAGACCAACAGGTTACAAGAATAATTCTGTTACAAATTTTTTTTACGGCACGGTGGTCTCGATACGTCCCGCGACGATCACGCGGGATTACTCGACCACCAAGTGGTTATAAAAATGAACGACTGTTCATTTTTCATTGTAGCCGAATAAGAGAGTTTTTGTCAAGGAACTCATGTTACGCAGTTTTCCTTTGTCAGTGAACCATCCACGAATGGCGGCGAGTCAATTCGTTTATTCGCGCGCATTCGTGGACGGTAACCGCTCCCGCGAAAGAATATTTCTCGACCAGGAACGATCATGCGTAAGGCGAATCAAGGAATAATGATTCTGTTTACTTGTCTACGTGTATACGGCTCTCCCGCCCAACCCCAAATGGTAGAATCGCCCCATGCTCCCCCTCTCAAACATGGAAAAATACATCCGCGCGAATTTGCGCCATAACGTCACAATGAATTTGATGGATGGCGCTTTCTTCGGCTTGGCGCTTGGCTTCGGCTCCTTTGCGACCATCATTCCCCTCTTCGTCACACAATTGACCGACTCCGCGATCCTGATCGGGCTGGCGCCTGCCTTCCACGCCATCGGCTGGCAGTTGCCGCAACTTTTCAACGCGGGTCAGATCGCGCGGGCGCGCGAATACAAACCGATCGTGTTGCGAAACACCATCCACGAGCGGATCCCCTTTCTCGTGCTGGCATTAATCGCTTTCTTGATTCCATGGATCGGAATAAAAACCGCGCTCTTCGTGACGTTCATCGCCCTCGCCTGGCAGGGAATCGGCGGCGGGTTCACAGCGAATCCGTGGACGAGTTTCATCTCGAAGATCATCCCGCCCGAATCGCGCGGCACATTTTTCGGGATGCAAGGGGGGCTGGTGAATCTGGTGATCAGCATCGCCGCCATTGGCGCGGGCTATTTATTGGCTGAAGTTGATTTCCCGAACAATTTTGCGATCAGTTTTTTCATTGCGGGTCTTGCTTTTGTCGCTTCGTACATTGCCTTGTCAAGATCGCGCGAACTTCGGGATGAGGAAAAGGTCGTTTCGGAGAAGCAGGCTCACTTTTGGGAAGACGCGAAGCGCATCCTGAGAAAAGATAAAAACTTTAATTGGTTCCTCGTCACGCGCTTCCTGATGATGTTCGCAACGATGGGTTTTGGATTTTACATTCTGCTTGGTCTGCGCCGCTTCGACATGGACACGATCACCGCGGGCTATCTCACCGCCGCGCTGACGCTCACCCAAACATTTGCAAACGCGGGCATGGGCTGGCTCGGAGATAAGGTCGGTCATCGCGCCATGTTGATTCTCGGCACGCTGACGACAATCGCGAGTTCGATCATTGCATGGTATGCGCCGATCATTGCGTGGCTATATCCCGCGTTCATTCTTTCGGGCATCGGCAACGTATCGGTGTGGACGATCGGCATCACATTCACTGTGGGCTTCGGCGGCGACCTCGAACGCCCCACCTACATCGGCTTATCGAACACGTTGATCACGCCCGCAACGATCACCGCGCCGATCCTGGGCGGATGGTTGATTGATAAATTCAATTTTGAATCTGCCTTTGGGTTGGCGACAATCATCGGAATTGTTGCCGCAGTTATTTTGATTTTTGTTGTGAAAGATCCGCATAAAACGTAGTGACGACTAAGTCGTCACTACACAGAATCCCCTCACACACCCGTAAAATGACCCTCTTCAACCCCCTGCCACGTCTCTTCGTGCAGTTTCATATACTTCGTCAACAACGGATGGACGCGCGCCATCTCTTCGTAAATTTTTTGCGCGACGCGGCGAATCGAAAAGTGCGCGTTCGCGGTGGAACGTAACTGGCAGAATGCGAAAGCTTCGCGCAAATTGAATTGCGCCAACACGCGGCGGTTAAATCCATTGGGGACAACATATTGCGCAACAGCGGGATTGAACGCGTACAATTTCTCGAACATCTGCGAAGCGGACTCCATCGCCGCCTCATACTCGGACTTGAAGCCTGCCTCCGCTATCAACAGCGGAGTCGCGTACCCGAGCCGAGTCGTCAGCCTCTGCGACGTCTGCGTCATCATGCGGTGACGTTTGAACTCGGCATACGCGCCTTGATCCATGATGAGGTCGAAGGTATAGGTGGAATATTCCAGTTCGCGGAGCGGAACATCGAATTTTCCTAATCGTCCCAACAAAGATTCAGCAAGATTGGTTTTTGTTTCCTCATCCAGCGATTCAACATGCTTCAAAGCATCCGCGTAAGCCATTTCGCCAAAACGATACAACGCGGCACCTAACACTTTCTTTTCGCCATTCTTGTCAAAATCAATCAGCGTACACCAGTCTCCAGTCTCTAATCTCCAATCTCTAGTCCGCCGCACTGAGCTTGTCGAAGTGTCCAATTCTCCCAATTCTCTTATCGTGTCCGCCAAATATGGAACTTGATCCGCATATTTCACCAAAGTAGGTGTTTCTGCTTTCGATACTTCCTTTACTCTTTCACCTATTTCGCGCACCTCGGCAAGTTCGTGCGAAAGCATCTTACGAATCGTATTTTCGATAACACGCGCGTTGGCGGTCATGCCCACGTTTGCCAACGCGGCGGCGGGAAGGATGAAGCGGCACACGTCCACGTATTTCGAGCGGATGCGGCGATCCCAGGCTTCATCCTTTTCGTTCTCGCGGCGTGGGAAGCGGTCGAGGATGAGAGTCCGCACGGGGTCGAGCGAATCAGCATAGGCTTTGAAAAGGAAGCGGATCGTATCCACAAACTCATCATGCAATGGATGTCCATTCAGTTCAGGCGGAATCGTGAAATCACCCTGTCCCCATTTTTGGTAGCGCGTGGATTTTTCGGTGTAGGAGGCGAGTCGATTCGACTCGATACTCTCGATGGCGATGCGCGAAACGTTCTCGAAGGCGATGTGCAGAACCGCATGTTCCGCCACCGACGCGTGACCGTAACCGACCACCCACTTCTCATGGAACTGCGCGGACTTTTCGTCGCTGAGTTCGGCGGCAATCGCGCGGAACGATTCGGGCGAGCGCGATGTTTTGGCAAAAGCAACCGCGATCGTTTCAGGGCTGAGCGCGCGCGGCGATAACAAATAAATTTCACGTTCGGGCATACATAACTCCTCTGAAAATGACGTGGAGCGGGATGGCATCCCGTTTACTTTGAATGGCGGGATAACATCCCGCCCCACGAGAAAATCTGGCAGATTATAAAAGAAAATGGCGGCTAAGACCGCCACTCATCAAGAATTGTTTTGGTATTGACAACATCTTCTTTTATTTGAGTCACCAGCGCCTCAACCGAGTCGAATCTCAATTCCTCGCGCAGACGCGCAACGAATTCGAGTTGCAAATTTTCATCATAGATATCACGATCAAAATCGAGCAGGAACGCCTCCACGCTCATTGTTTTTTTATCGGGAGTGAAAGTTGGGTTGGTGCCGATGTTGACTGCCGCTTGAAATTTTTCGTTGTGGATGAAAGCCCAGCATGCGTAAATGCCGCTGGCGGGAATCAACTTATCAACCGCATAATCCAAGTTCGCTGTGGGGAACCCAATCGTCCTGCCGCGCTGGTCGCCGCGAATCACAACTCCTTGCAAACGATACGGACGACTCATCAACTCTGCGGCTTCTTCGATTTTTCCAACGGCTATCAATTTTCGGATTTCGGTGGACGAGATCACGCCGCTTTCGTCGCTGAGGGCTGATACAGTTTCGACAGTGTATCCCAGCGTGGAGCCGATCTCGGTGAGGCGCACGGCATTGCCCTCGCGATCTTTTCCAAGTGTGGAATCGTATCCGAGGATAAGGTGATCCAGCCCGATGTAGGATTTGAGGCGGCGCATGAAATCGAAGGCGGTGATGTTTGCCACCTCCCCGTTGAAGGGATGCGTGATGACAACATCCACGCCCATGCCGCCGAGAATTTTCGCGCGCTCGTCGGGAAGGGTCAGCAATTTGATCTCGCCGCGCCCGAACACTTTTGATGGATGCGGGTCGAACGTGAGTACAACGGCTGGCAGATTCTTTTCATGCGCGCCTTCAACAAGACGATGAATAATTTGTTGATGTCCGCGATGCACGCCGTCGAAGACACCGACAGCGAGCCACGATTTTTGTAGTGATATTTCTTCGAGGGAACGATACTGATTCATGCGTCAACTTTATCATTTCGCTTCGATGTTGGCAACGGAGCAATATGATGCAAGCGTCAGTGTGAAGAAAAATCAATGAAACAGAGGCAAATAAAAAGTCCCGCGCGCGGCGGAACTTTTCAGATTTCAAAAAGCAAGTTATGCGCGATTCCAAAACGGCTTGATGAATTTTCCTTGACTGTAGGATTTCCAAACAAAATAAATGCCAGCGATCAAACAAACGATCACTGCGAAGATGGAAGTCTCAGCGCCGAACTCCCCTCCTGAAAGAAGGACAGGTCCTTGTAATGTTGATTCGAGCAAGCCTTTGGATTCAACCCCAGAAACGGATACGCCAAAGATTCCGCCTTGCACGAAATTCCAGGCAATGTGAATGCCGATCGGAAGCCACAATCGGCGAGAATAGACATACGCCGCCGCGAGCATAATTCCTGCTTCGAGCGAAATAGCGAGCCCAGCCCATACGGTTGCATTGGGATTGGACAAATGCAATGCGCCAAAAACGAGGGCAGAGAGGGCAATAGCGATCCACGTTCCCAACGATTCTTCCATGATACGAAACAGGATGCCGCGCATCAAAAGTTCTTCAAATGTCCCTGAAATAATTCCAATCAACAACCAGGGGACAATAGATTGCAACGCATTCACAGCGGAAACTTGATAGTAGCCCAACAACCATAAAATTGCGATAGTGGTGGAGAATAAAACAGTTCCAAGCAATATACCTGCCGATAATTCTTTCAGCGTATATGTGGAAGCCAATTCTGAAACCTTGCGCCGTTCGATGATGCGGACAAACCAATAATAGGTAAGCAAGGTAACCGCTGTAATGACAATCACTGCAATTGCGTCTGCACTCGTAGTTTCATTTCCAACAAGAGCCTGTACCCCAAGCTGAGCAATGCCTGGAACGAGAATGAGTAATGCGAAACCTAGGAAGATTCTCGTAAGCGGGAATTGCAAGAACTTCATAAAATTTCCGACAGGTTGACCAGTTTCGTTCATCGCGATTCTCCTATTAGACCTCTTGCAAAAGTCTCTTCGCCACAGAGAACACAGAGAAAAAAGAGATTTTCCACCTGCCCCGAACGCAGGTGCGGGGTCAAAGGTCTCTGTGTTCTCTGTGGCTAAACAAAACCCACTTATGCAAAATGTCTATTCACTCACCAACAACCACTTTGCCAGTTTGCCATGCGCCTGACCAACGCCGCGCGCAATGTGCATGAAACTTGTCCAAAGTAAGAGACCAACCAAAACAAAAATCGGGGACGACCACATCGGCACAAAGTAACGCGCATCGCCGATATTGATCACGCCTACGTTTACAAAGGACTGCACAAACGGTGCGGCGATCAATGCCAGTGAAATACTTAACACAGTGACAATCACCGTAAAGTAGACAGTTCCCAGCACAAATTGAATCAACATGTAAACCAGCATCAACCAGGTGGCTTTATCGGTGAGTAATGCCTTGAGTCGGTCCAGCCATTTCATACCTTCATGCGAAAAAGAAGCGCGGCGCGGCATACGGATACCGAGCAGGGCTTCCACCAGCCTGCCTTCCAGCAAAGCAAGTCCGCGTACGGAGAGCAGGAAGAGAATCGCAAACGGGATGCCGATGATCAGGATCAACAGTGAAATGGAAAGCGAAAGCCCGGTCACACCCCACACGAAATAGATGATGCCTGTGACGAACGCGATCAACATGAACAACAACGCTCCCCACGCGCGCGGATCAACGTAGACGCCGAAAAATTTTCCGAGCCATGAACGCGGTGCAACAGTTTGTTTCAATACAGGCGACGTGCGCTTCTCCACCTCCCTGTAAGCGGACGCGGTTTCTTCAGGCGTTCCATACTCTTCGACAATCTTCGCCAACAAGTCACTTTCGTTTGCATCTGGATTCTTTTCGTGCAAAGCCGCCAACGCAGTGGATAAATGCTCACGCGCATCCGCTTGAGCATCTTGAATCAAAGCGACATCAGCATTTTTCATTTCGTCTTTCAAAGCATCGAGATAATCATCAATTGTATTAAACATGGGTTACCCTTTCAAAATCGAATCAACAAATTTTTTGGTCTGTTTCCAAAGTTCCAGCCATTCCTCTAAAGCCGAACGGCCGTCTTTCGTGATCTTGTAATATCTGCGCGGCGGACCTGAAACGGAAGGCTCCACTGTGCTTTCCAATAAGCCGCTATCCTCCAGAGAACGAAGCACAGGATACAACGTCCCCTGCTTCATCATAGGAATATCGCCGCTTTCTTCGAGCATTTTGGCAATTTGATAGCCATACAACGCCTCTTTGCTTCTGCTGAGTACGCTCAACAACACCAGAGAAGAAGCGCCTGCATTCAGTTCCTTTTGAAATTTTTTGGTTTGTGCCGTTAATTCAGTCATCCTTGCTCCTGTCAGGTAGTATCAATTCCTTACTACTAACAAGTCAATATTAGTATAAGTTTATTAGTATGTCAAGGCTTTTAATAGAAAACTCCCCGCCTTTTTAGGCGGGGAGTTGCTATTGCCAAATACCTTATCAGGAAAATCAGGCGTCGTTCGTGAAGAATACCTTCTTCGGTTGCCACGCGAGAGCGCCGTCTTCGCCGGTGATACATTCCATCAACGCGACCAATTCGCCTTGCGTGCTGACGCCGCGCACTTTGTTTCCGAGAACAGCATCTTCCGCGGCTTTCACGCGATGACCGTGACGAACGCCTTCCACTTCATCGGGGCTGAGTTCGATGGCGGGCCAATCACCCAACGCCTCTGCGGCAGGGATGAGATATTGATACCAATTGCCTGCGGTGAACGCCTCTTGCAATTTGCGAAGCGGAGTCGCGTCGCGCAAAGAGAAACGCCCGCTCTTTGTACGGCGCAGACCCACGAGGTAGGCGCCGCATCCAAGTTTTTCACCGAGGTCGTTCGCCAAGGAACGGACGTATGTGCCAGACGAGCAATGCACATCGATCACCACTTCGGGCGGCGTCCATTCGAGGACCTCCAAATGATGAACGGTAATCTTGCGCGGGGCAAGATCCACTGGCTCGCCCTGACGAGCCATCTCGTACGCTTTGCGTCCCTGCACTTTGACGGCGGAATACGGCGGCGGGGTTTGTTCGATCTCACCAACGAATGTTTTCAACGCCTCTTCAAATTGCGATTCGGTCACATTCACGGGTTGGGAAGATGGCGTCACCCGCCCTTCCGCGTCGAAGGTGTCGGTCTTGCCGCCCATGCGGATGATTGCCTGATAGCGTTTATCCGACGCGGAGACGTATTCGCTCAACCGAACGGCGGGCCCCACCAAAATCACCAACACGCCAGACGCGCGCGGGTCGAGCGTGCCGGTATGCCCGGCGCGGCGCAAACTAGTCCCATTACGGATCGCCTGCACAACATCGTGCGACGTCATACCAACGGGCTTGTCTACGACCAGAACGCCGGAGATGGCATTCTTCATTGTCTGGTTATCTGTCTGTTTATTCATTTTTCCTCCATAAATTTATCGATGGCGCTCAATCACAACTATTTTAATCAAGGTCGAGCATTTCACGAGTTGTCTTTAGTACTACACCCTGAATGTCGCTTAATGCGCCGGGGATGTCTGCCCCGGCCGCGGCGGCATGACCGCCTCCGTGGAAGTGTTTTGCAACCTTCGAAACATCCACCGCCGGGTCCAGCGCGCGCCACGAGATCTTGACATGATTGTCGTTCTGTTCGACGAATATCATACCCACTTTGTTTCCATTCCCGGTAATCGCTGAGATTATATTAATCAAATCGGCATCGTCGTTACCGCCGTACCCAGCCCGCTTGCGCTCCTCCACGGTGAGGGTTGCCCAGACGATTCCATGCTTTTGCTCAAGGTTGGAAAGCCCCGCCCCCCAATATCGCGCCGCAGGGAAGGTTTTATGCACCAACGAACGCATATATAGGTCAGACAAGTCCGCGCCTGTTTCCATCAACGTGGCGCACAAACGCATCGCGGAAGGGTTCGTGTTTGGCGTGCGAAAGCCGAGCGTGTCGGTAACGATGCCGGTTAATAAAGCCGCGGCAATCGGTTTGGTGATCTTGTATCCCCATGCGGGCAGGTAATTGGTGAGGATGGCGGCGGTTGCCACCTCGTTCTCTTCGATCAGGTTCAATGTGCCGAAGCGCTCGTTGGTTTTGTGGTGATCGATGTTGATATCCGGCGCGCCGAAGTTTTCAAAAGCCTTCCCCGTCCGTTTGAAATCGGCGCAATCGACGGTGATGAAGGTATCGTGGTCCCCTTGCGGCTCCTTGACGATCAGCTCGCTCCCCGCCAGGTATTTGAATGAGGAGGATACGCCGTCTACGAGCACCATTTGCGCTTGCTTGCCGGCATCGTTGAGCGCCAGCCCCAACCCGAGCAGGGAACCGATGGCATCGCCATCTGGGCGGACGTGTGACGCGATGACGATCTTCTGCGCCTGCTCCAACCGCTGTTTGATTTCCCCTGTTTGTGTTTCTGTCATTCTCGAAAAAATCCCTTCAATTCATTATTATCCGGCGTTCTGATGAAAATACCACCATCAAATTAGTTAGCCGGGCAATCATTTTTTATTTCTCAAATCCGCCAACGCCTTCTCGATTCGGTCGGCGTTCTCCGGCGTCACATCCCAGTGGAACCGCAGGCGCGGAAAGGCGCGCAGTTCGACGCGTGAGGCGAGAATCCGCCGCAGGAAACCGGAAGCAGACTCAAGTCCGGCGAGAACGTCTTTGGAGCGCGAGGTCCCTTCGATGGCGGAGACGTACACATCCGCGTAGGCGAGTTCCCTATCCACTTTTACGTCGGTGACGAAGATATGTTGCAAGCGCGGGTCGCTGATCTCGCGGATCAAGAGATCCGAAAGTTCCTGACGAATACGGTCCGCGATGCGTTGAAGACGAATTCCTGATGGCATGGCAATTTTTGATTTACGATTTTTGATTTACGATTTACGATTTTTCTAATATGTAGCAAATGAGTTGGTCGCCGGGCTGAATGTCGCTGAAACCTTTGAATCCGACGCCGCATTCGTAGCCCTGCTTGACCTCTTTGACATCGTCCTTTTCATGACGAAGCGAACCCATATCGCCCTCGTAGACGAGATCGGTTCCGCGATAGAGCTTCACTTTCGCGTTGCGGCGCAGTTCGCCGTCAGTCACGCGGCAACCAGCCACACGTCCGAATTTCGAAGCGGTGAAAACCTGCAACACCTGCGCGCGACCGATGACTTTCTCCTTCACAACTGGCTCGAGCATACCCTTGAGGGCTTTCTCAATATCTTCGGTCATGCGGTAGATGATCTCGTACAGGCGGATATCCACGCCTTCTTTGTCGGCAAGCCGACGCGCTGAGACTTCCGCCTGCACGTTGAAGCCGATCATGATCGCCTTGGAAGATGAAGCCAGCATCACATCGTTCTCGCCGATATTGCCGGTCTCGGCGTAGATGATCTTGATACCGATCTCGCCCTCGCCAAGTTTGTTCAACTCGGAGATGACCGGGTCGAGCGACCCTTGCACATCCGCTTTGACAATGAGGTTCAATCCCTTCGCTTCGCCCGCCTGCACGTTGGCGAACAAATCCTCCAACGAAACTTTCTTTTTAGATTGCGCCTGCGCCTTCGCGGCTTCGACTCGCTCACCGACGATGACCCGCGCCTCTTTATCTGAGTCTACTACTTCAAACAAATCGCCGGCGGTAGGCACGTCGCTCAAACCCATCACCGCAACCGGTGTCGAGGGTCCAGCCTTCTTCACGGGTTTGCCTTTGAAATCGGACAGCGCGCGCAACTTTCCGTGCGCGAAGCCAGCCACGACCACATCGCCCATTTCGAGCGTCCCGTTTTGAATGAGCAGGGTGGCGATCACGCCCTTCGTCTTATCCACCTCGGCTTCGATGACCGTGCCGATAACCTTGCCCGACGGATTCGCCTTGATCTCCGTGTTGTCTGCCACAAGCAAAATACCTTCGAGCAGATCGTCGATGCCCTGCTTCTGTTTTGCAGACACGGGAATCACCATCGTGTTGCCGCCCCAATCGTCCGGGACGAGTTCCTGCTCTGCAAGTTGCTGTTTGACGCGGTCTGGGTTGGCGTTGGCTTTATCAATTTTATTGAGCGCCACCATGATGGGAACGCGCGCGGCTTTCGCATGGGCGATGGCTTCACGCGTCTGCGGCATGACTCCATCGTCTGCCGCGACGACCAGCACGACAATATCCGCGCCTTGTGCGCCGCGCGCCCGCATCTGCGTGAACGCCGCGTGACCGGGCGTATCGAGGAAGGTGATCAACCTCCCTTTCTTCTCAACTTGATACGCGCCGATGTGTTGTGTGATTCCGCCCGCTTCACCCGCCGCCACTTCGGTCTGACGAATCGCATCCAGCAGACTCGTCTTGCCGTGATCCACGTGACCGAGAATGGTCACCACCGGCGGACGCGTTTTCAACTGCGAAGAATCCTCATCTGCGATCATCTGCCGCCAGAGAGGCACTTCGCCAGTCTCCGCTTTGACTTCTTCGACGACTTCAGGCGCGGCTTCATAACCGTATTCGGCAACCACGATCGCGGCGGTGTCGAAATCCACCGATTGATTAATGGTCGCCATCACGCCGTTCGTCATCAATTTTTTGATCAGGTCGATGGGGCTTTTTTCGATCTTTTGCGCCAGGTCTCGCACGATAATGTTGACCGGCAATTCGATCTTCTTGTTTCCATTGGTACTCATGGGACTGCCTCCAGTTCTCAAAACGCCAAACGCCGCAGGCAATTTGACGCCTTGCTGATTACACCTTCATCGGCGACAACCCAGTGAGTTAACGATTCACATCTGGCAGGTCACCGTTCCCCAGCCGCGCCATCGGCAGGCAGGGTATTCATAAAATCTTCCAACGTCGCGCGATCATTGTCTGTGATCGTTGCCTTCAACGCATGCGCCAGCGCGCCTTTCAAGCCTCGCTCCCAACATTCGCGACGGTCGTGCAAGTAGGCGCCCCGCCCGGCTTTTTTACCGGTCGGGTCGGCTTGCACCCCTTCCGCCGCGCGCACAATGCGGATCATCGTCCGCTTGGGCAGAACTTCACGACAGCCGACACACGTCCGCTGGGGCACATGCTTCACGCGTTGAACGGGTTTCTTCGACATGCTCCTTGACGTTGTGTTGGTGATGCGGTTCGATTTGCTTGGCAAATCGCGCATCACCAACATTCACCAGAAATTATTATTCCTCGCCAAACGCGTCATCGCCGCGCTTGTGTTTCTTGCGACCCACAACTTCGCCGCGTTCTTCGTCCAAGACCAACTCGACGCTCTTCTTCTTGACCTTCTTGCCTTTCTTCTTATCCGCGGACTCATCGTCTCCGCCCGCAGTTTGGAAGATTTCCGGCTTCATTGCGAAGAGTTCGTCCAACGAGACGCCGTCTTTGGCGTGTTCATCTTCCTCTTCTTCGACGACCTTTCTCGCCTCTTTCTTAGTGGATGCCTGCTTCTCGGCTGGGGGGACCTCCACCGGCGTGGCGGTTCCATCCGCCGCTTCAGGCGCGGATGCCGCCTCCGCGGGCGAATCAGCCGTCCCTTCGGCGGGAAGCGTTTCGGGGAATTGAATCGTCGCGAGGACTTCTTCGATATTTTGCATCGCTTTCGGTCCGATGCCGGCGAGTCCGAGCACGCGGTTGGAATCCGTTTTCAACGCCACCATGAGGCTTCCAACCGTGTCGTAACCAGCCTCGACGAGGATGTTGAAGGTGTGTTCTTTGATGCCCGCCTGTTCGAGCGGCATACCGAATGCCGCGGTGGGGATGTCGGGATGAGCCGCTCCTGCCACCTCTTCGGCGCGGGCGGCTTCTTCTTTGATCTGAATGGTGCGGCGTTCCACACGATCGACAAATTGCGCGAGGGCGGTGTATTCTTCCGGGGTGAGCGGGCGGTTCTCCGCTTTTTTGGCGAGGATTTCTTCGATGGTGGGAATCGACTCGACCGCGTTGGGCATGAGCGCGGAAAGTTCCGCGTCGTTTTGAAGTTTTTGGATAGAGTCGCCCGCGGCTTCGGTGATCGATTTGATATCGATGCGCCAGCCGGTCAATTTTGCGGCTAGGCGGGCGTTCTGACCGTCGCGCCCGATGGCGAGGCTCAGTTGGTCTTCCTGCACCACCACGGTTGCAGTCTTGTTCCCATCCGCGTCAGAGACATAAACGCCGGTGACGCGCGCCGGGCTGATGGCTTTGGAAATATAAATAACGGGATCCTGGTCCCATTGAATAATATCGATCTTTTCATCGTGTAATTCTTTGACGATGGCTTGAATGCGCACGCCTTTGATGCCCACGCAGGCGCCGACCGGGTCGACGCCTGCCTGGGTTGCCATGACCGCAACCTTTGCGCGCGCGCCGGGTTCGCGCGAGATCGCGCGGATCTCAACGATGCCGTGATAAATTTCGGGTACTTCATTCTCCAACAGGCGGCGCAGGAAGTTGCGATGCCCGCGTGAGAGGATGATCTGCGGTCCGCGCGAGCCATCTTTTACTTCAAGCACCACCGCGCGGACGCGATCGTGCACTTTGAATCGCTCGCCGGGGATGCGTTGGTTGGCGGGTAACATCCCCTCGGCTTTCATATCCAACCCGACGGTGGTTGCTTGGGCGTTGGTGGCTTGCACCACGCCGCTGACGATCTCGCCGAGTTGCCGTTCAAAGTATTGCATTTGATTGGAGCGTTCCGCCTCGCGAATGCGCTGTTGAATCACCTGGCGGGCGGTTTGCGCGGCTACGCGGCCAAAGTCTTTGGGCGTGGTTTCCACGATCACCATGTCGCCGAGTTGCGCTTCGGGGTTTACCTTTCGCGCTTCATCGAGCAACACTTCGGTCTTTGGTTCCATTACATCTTCAACAACTTCTTTTTCGGCAAACACCAGCACGACGCCGGTTTCGAGGTCAAGCTTTGCTTCCACGTGTTGGGCAGTGGACGCGTTCACAGCCTTGCGATAGGCAGAGGACATCGCAGACTCGATCGCCCCAAGGATGATCTCCTTGGATAACTGTTTTTCTTCCAACACTTCGTTGAATGCCAGGGCAATTTCGTTCTTTGACATGCGTGGTACTCCAAATTCACCTTATTTCAAGCAAAAAAGTGGGGGTCAGCCCACTTTCCGATGCGTGCCGCTTAGTTCGTCGTACAGGGGCATTTTAGCACGGGCAATAAAAAGATGCAAGATATAATCCCTGTTATGACTCAACGCGACCTCAACAAAGCCGCCCTACGCGGCGAGCCTTCGTATGTTTGGAGAGCCGGTCAACAACGACGGTTTGACATGATCGTCAAAGCCGCGGGCGAACGCCTCAACGGGACGATCCTTGAAAACGGATGCGGTGTGGGCATGTACGTGGAACACCTCTCCCCTTTCGGCGGAACGGTTGTTGGATTGGAATACGATTTCGAGCGCGCGCGTGAAGCGAAAGTCAACTCGCCTCATATCCTCAACGCGGCGGGGGAATTTCTTCCGCTTCGCTCTACGACGTGCGACTTGATCCTCAGCCACGAGGTGATCGAACACGTGCAGGACGACCGCGCCGCCATTCGCGAAATGATTCGCGTTTTGCAACCAGGCGGGAGACTTGTGCTGTTCTGCCCGAATCGCGGCTACCCCGTCGAAACGCATGGAATTTATTGGAAGGGAAAATATAATTTCGGCAACAAATTATTCGTCAATTATTTACCGCGCAAATGGCGGGACACACTCGCTCCGCATGTGCGCGCGTACTCAAAAAGGGACCTGTTGAAACTCTTCGATGGCTTGCCTGTTAAATTCATCGAGCAAACGATCATCTTCGGCGCGTACGACAATATCATTGCGCGGTTTGGCATTCTGGGAAAATTTCTGCGCGGCGTGTTGCAATTTCTGGAAAAGACGCCGCTGAAGATTCTCGGAATATCCCATTTTTGGGTTGTGGAGAAAATGTAAGTTAATCTCAAACCTAATAAAAAAGTCCGCTTGCATAAGCGGACTTTTTATTGAACATCATCATCGAATATCAATTTCCACGCTCGTCTGCTCCATCACCACAGGCGGAATGATCACATCCAGATTCAAACTGTACGTGACGAACTCTTGCAGGGCGAGGCGATACCAGAGCGTGGTTTCCACCGTCAGCGGACCTTGCGCGTCTTTTGGCACAGCGAAGGAATAGGGAATCGTGTCGCTGGCGTTGGCGGGGATCGGGTCACGGGTGAAGGTATAAGATTCGGCGTTGAAGAGGATGTGTTCGTTGATGACCTCGCCGTTTTTATCTTTGAGGACTTTGATGTAGATGACGGCGTTTGGGTCAATCTGCCCCGTCTTGTTGTTGAACTCGCCGCTGTGATAAATGACCTTGCCAGTTGAATCAGTCACTTTAACTTCAAGCCACATGTGCCGCTGGTCAAGCGCGCCCGTTGGCAGGTTGTGTCCCGCGCCCGTGTTGGCGATGGTCACGTTGAGAGTCGCGGTGGAGTTGGGGGAAACGCTTTCAGGGGCAGAAATGCTCAGGTTTGCCGCCGCCTGTAACAGGTCAAGAATGAGGCGGTTTTGTTCGAGCAGGTCCGCTTTCCATTCGTCAGTCGAAATATTTCCAGGCGGGAGTCCGCCGCGTAAAAACGTCACCAAGTTGGAGGGCAGGTTGGAATCGGTGAGCAGATAATTCACGCCGACAAAACGATGTGAAACGATTCTTTCGGGAACCTGACCTGATTCGTTTAACTGGGAAATGTACGCCGCTGGATCAGGGTGCATGTGACAGTCCTGACATTGAATATTTTTTTCAGCGTATTCGCTCTTCTGCCATTCTTCATAAGTATTTTGCAAGAGCATGGGTTCGCCGCCGTTGATTTCGACGGGACGAATCTCGGTGTGACACGCGCCGCAAAAATCGGAACTGCCCATCAGCGGGTTGTGCGTTTTAGCTTGCATACTGCGGGCGTGTTCGGCGGGCGCCGCCATAATCAGCGCTTCGTTATAGTCGTTGATGTTGTTGATGTCGAGCGTGAGCGCGCCGTTGCCCGCCAGCGGATCGGCTTGGACGGCGGTGTGACAGATGATGCAGGTCGTGCCTTCCGCCGTCGCCTCGCTGGGACCGACGACCGCCAGCGGATTGATTTCGCCCATCAGCAAGTTGACGGGTTCGTGACACGAATCGCACCAGCGAATTTTTTCCGTGCCGAGGCGGTTCTTGTGCGCCACTTCGTTGTTGCTGATGGCGGTTTCGTACAGAATATCGGGACCTGTGACCGAGTGAATGGAACTGACCCACTCGCGGTATTCTTTTTCATGGCATTGGGCGCAGAACTCGGCGGTGGGGATGTTTTTCGCGTCGAGCATTTTGCCGTCGGCGGTTTGCAGGTTGCCAGGCGCGAAAGGGTTATCGCCCCAGGGCATGGAGTAAAAGGGAATGTCTTCACCCGCAACCAACCCCGTGCCTTGCGGTTTGGGCAAAAGAAACACGGCGGCTAAAAAGGCGATCAAAGTCAGCGCGCCCCCAACGACCAGAAATCGAATCGGTTTGCTCATTGCGAGTTGATGCGTTTCCTGCGGCGGGCAACGTGGAAGCCGATGAACGCGAGCGCTAACAACGCCAGCCCCAAGTGCGCGGCGTTGGCGATTTGATACGCGGAATAGCCCGCCATCCAGACCACGCCGCTCATCCATAAAATGCTGGGGATGAGGAGGATGAATCCACTCAGACCGAGCCAAGCCATCAGCCAGTTGAGGATGTGACCGTAAACGCGCTGACGATACGACCAGTCCGATTCGTTTTCATTGCGGCGAAACGCGCGCCAGACGAAAATCAGGTTGAGCGCGGATTCGCCTTTTTTCTTGTAATGCGATAAGACGTAAGGAATTAAATAAAAGAATCCGAGAATGCCCGTGATGAGATGAATCCACAGCGCGGCTTGCGAGGCGCGCCAGTTCCACGAGCGTGGGACGAGATAATAGAACAGCCCGCTGACGAGGGCAATGGCGAAGCAGACCATGAACGGCAGGAGATAATCCCTGACGGCTTTCACGGCGGGAGAGATGCGGGTGGAGGTTTGGGGTTTGGCGGTTGCGTTTGTAATCATAAGAAAATTGGCTCACTACAGAAAACACAGAGTTCACAAAGTTTTTTTAACCGCCAAGCGCGCTAAGGTCGCTAAGTTTAAAGGGTTTTCTTCGCGCTCTTAGCGGGCTTCGCGGTAAGTTTATATCTTCTCCGTGGTAAAAATTCTATTCAATCGCCGCGGGGGCGGGGACGGTGACTTCAATCGCGGGCGGCGCGTCTGGCGACCAGCCTTCCGCGTCGAGGTTGAGCGCGATGTTCGCTTTGGCGGCGGCTTGCGCGACGAGCGCGGCGAGGGCGGTGGCTTTATCCTGCGCTTCCGTGCCGAAGGAATCGGCTTCTTCGGGCGAGAAAACTATGCCAGCCTTTTCCTGATCGTACAAGTTGTTGACGTAGGTCACCAAATCGGTGAAGCCCGCGTCAATTTGCGTGTCGAGGCTTGCGTCGGCGTTGGCGACTACGGGGCGGATATTATCATAGGTCAAGTCCAAGCCTTGCAAAATGCCTGTCACATCCAGCAGGCGGCTGGCGGCGATGAAGCCCGTCCCTTCAAAGTTGTTGCCAGAGACGAAGGTGGATAACTTCCATTGTTCAAAATATTCGTTCATGGTCGGAATCATCGTGACCATCGCCATGAACGCATCTTCGAGAGTCGGCTCCCAGGCGTTGACGGCGTCCAGCGTTTGCTGGGCGGCGATGTCCAAGCCTTGCGCCGCGCCGAGCAAAATTTCCGCTTCGGGTAACGCTTCGCCTAAGCCGAGGCTTCCATCGCCGTTCAAATCCACAGGCAAGCCGACATATTTTTCAACTGTGCCATACAAGATGGGTTCGGTGAGCGTGTGGAAGAAGTTGCCAGGGCTTTCGAGCGTTGTGCCGTCGGCGAGAGTCAACGTCCATTGAATCGCTTTGGGGTCTTCGGAGGCGGGCGCGCCCGCGTCGAGCCAGCCGTCGTAATAAGCGAGCGAAGGAACGCCCGCGATGATGCCTTCATTCAACTCGTAATGCGTGTGAGCTTCGAGCCAGTCGGCGCGCATTGTATCGAGCAAGTTCTTCGCGGCGTCGGGATGATTCGCCCACAGATATTCGTAGGGATTTGAATCGGGATGGTCCGCTTTGATTTGGGCGATGGCGGCGTAATATTTTTCCGCGCCCGCGCGCAGGGACGCCGTCGCTTCTTGCATACGGGACGCCTGGTCCACCGCGTAGGCTTTCACTGCGCTGAGGTCGGCTTGGGCGGCGGCGGGTTCTGTCGAAGCCGAATCAACTGTCGGCGCGGCTTGAGGCGCGCAGGCGGCGAGAATCAGGCTGAGGGTCAGAATCCCTGTCAGGGATGTGATCCGATTTTTCTGCATGTCTTACGAAACTCCTTTGGGTTGTGTGATGAGGGTGTCTTTCTTTTTCTTGCGCCAGAGGCTGTAACTGAATGTGGCGATCAGCAATAGCAAAAATAAAATTTGCGCGAGCGTGGTTTCGAGCGTGGGATACACGCCGAAGAGTTCCATCAGGATTAAGTTTTCTGGAATCCACGTCAGCAAATGCGCGCTGACGAGACCCGCCTCCTGCAAGCCGCGCACGCCCGCGCCCGTCAGGTTGAACGCCAACATCATCAGCAATAAACCTGTGACGGTGAAAAACGGTTTGAGCGGCAGGCGTTTGCTTAATTTTAGAATCGCATACGCCACCGCAACGATGACGACCGCGCCGATGATGAAGCCGAGCAAGATCGAACTGGCGGGCGCGTCGAAGGCGAGGGCTTGATAAAACAAAACCGTCTCGAAGCCTTCGCGGAAAACGACCGTGAAGCCCAAGCCCGCCAACGCCAGCGCCGAACCCGTGTTGAGCGCCTTGCCGACCTGCTCTTTGACGTAGGCGATCCAATCCACCACGTAGACTTTTTCAAACAACCAGTTGGTGACGTAAAACAAAACGACCACCGCCAGCAGACTGGCGACGCCTTCGATCACTTCGCGTTGCGCGACGGTGATGGTGATGATGCTTTGCGCCGCCCACCAGGTGAGGAGGCTCAACGCAATCGCGGCGGCGACGCCCGCATAGACCCACGCGCTGAATTTTCGCGGGCTGTTGGTGGCGCTCAAATAACCGAGGATCGCGCCGAGAATCAGCACCGCTTCCAAGCCTTCGCGCAGGATGATGACCATGCTGTTGACGACGGCTAAAAATCCGCTCATGCCGACGGAGAGAAAATCTTCCGCTTCGTTTAACTTGACGTTGAGCTGGTTCACAACTGCGGCGATTTCTTCGGCGGCGGCTTTATCCGCGATCAGCGTGGACAAGCCTTTCTGCCCTTCCGTGCCTTCCCAAAACAAGCCTTCGAGTTCGCGCGAAAGAATCGGAGCGCGATGCGCCAGCCGCTGTTCGGGTCCGCTTTCGTAAATGGCGTAGGCTTCGATGCGCGCGCTTTCCGCATCGGCATAATTCCCCGCGCGGGCGGCGGTGAGCATTTCGTTGAGTAACGTATCGAGAATCGTAAATGAAGCGGATGTGTCGCTTGAGTCCGCGCTGACTTTCAACGTGGATTCGATAATCTTTAGCGCTTCATCCACCAAAACTTTTACGTCGCTGGGTTCGCCGTACTTGAGGATCGTCGTATTGAGTTCGCTCAAGATCGCTTCGAGTCTCAGCGCGGCGTTTGGGTCTTCGGCGGCAATGAACGGGCGCAGTTCTTCAAAGACGGCTGAGGCTTGCGAGCGAAACGTAACGGCTTCTTGATATTCGATGGCGATGGTGATCTTCCCATCGCGCACGCCGTTTTTGTATTCGATATAAATGAGATCAGTGAAGAGGTAAAGCAATTGTCCGCGTTTGGCAATTTCGGCGGGCGTAAGTTCGACGGGCTGGTAATTCGTCAGCGCGGCGTGAATATCGTCCACTTGCGTTTGCACTCCCGCCCAGTCTTCATTCAACGCGGCGGCTTCGAGCGCGGCGAAAGAAGATTGCAACGCGGCGGTTTCGTCCGCGCCAAGTTTTTCGATCATGTCCGCTTGCAGGATGGAGAAATATCCCGCCGACTGCCCCGCCCATTCTGCGGCGCGAGTGGGGAATTTTTTCTCGACCGCGTCTTGAATTTGAGTCAACACGTCGCGCAGGCGGAAGAAGTACGAGTCGCGCAAATCGTTGGCGATGATATCTGCCGCATCCCCCGCCGACAGTTGATTCTGTTCCACGTCGGCAAGCGCCTTCGCTGATGGATCGTCCACCGTGTTGACGCGCGTCGCTGAGCGGTACTCGCGCAATTTCAGCCATTCGGCGGCGGAGGTCGAGTCGCCCGCCGTCAGCGTGGATAAAGTCAGAGTTTGGCTACCCTGCAAAAGGGCAGTCCAGAGGCGTCCGCGCGCGGCGGCTAGGGCGGCGGCGTTGCCATCCAACGCGGCGGTTCGCGCGCGAGTCAATGCATCCACAACCAGCGCGTCAGCATCTGGGGCGGAGGTTTTATAGGAAGGCTGTAAACTCGTCTCGTACATTTTCGCGGCGTCATCGAGCAGGCTCGCGGCGGTCTGATAATTTGCGTCAGGGTCGCTGGCGCGCGCGGCGGCATACAACTCGCTTTGAGCTTGAAAGGCGAGGTCGCGCACTTGCTGGGCGGAATCCCAGACGGGAGTCGCTTGGGCGCGGGCGGTGAGGGGGAGTGCGAAGAGCATGGCGATGAGTAAGGCGCAAATATGGCGAGGGGAAATAATCATGCCGCGATTTCTGAGTTGGGTCATCGCGTGAGTATAACGATTGTGTTTGCGAAATTCTAGGTGAGGGGTGGGAGATTCAATACAAACCGGCTTGCAGACTGTTTTCAACCTGGGTGAAAACAGGTTGATGGCGGTGAATATTATCATGGCGAATCTTGTTTGCAGTAGAATGAAGCAATGGACTCTATCCGAAATAACTAAGAGACTGTTTATAATCCCCTTCTTTGCCACAGAGCACACAGAGAACTCTGAGAGAATCCTTTAAAAATCTCTGTGAACTCAGTGTTCTCTGTGGCTGAGGCTCTTTTCATGCCTTTCAGAAACACTCTCTAAGAACGCAGATCCTCGCAGATAACTCAGATTTTCTTTTCTTGAATCAGCGAAATCAGCGTTTTTCAGCGTCCGAAAAACGGCTTTCACCGATTACGGATAAAGTCTAATCTATCAAACATGAACAAATCAGAATTGCTTTCCGGGTTGAATGACTCCAACCAGCGCGTTCTCAGTTGGTTTGCGGGAATTCCAGCCAATACGTTTTTTCAGCGCAAAGGCGAGGTCTGGTCGGCTTCGGATAATTTGGACCACCTCATCAAGTCGCATAAGCCGATTGCCATGGCGTTGAAGTTGCCGAAGTTCACACTGCGGGCGATGTTTGGGTTGGCGAACCAGCCGTCCCGTAGTTATGAGGCGGTCTGTGGGGCGTACAAAGACACACTCGCCGCAGGTGGAGTCGCATCAGGACAATTCCTCCCCGATCGGCAATCATCCGAAAACCCCGAGGTTGCAAAGACGAAATTATTGAATCAATTTTCAAAAGCCAGCGCGGATCTGGCGTCGGTTGCCACAAAGTGGGATGAGGAGGATCTGGATGGTTATCTTCTCCCCCATCCGCTGATCGGGAAGTTGACGATCCGCGAGATGTTGTATTTCACGATCTATCACAACCTGCGCCACGCGAGTCAGGAAGGCGATTGAAGTTCGCGGTCATTTCGATTTAGGTTGTTTGTGTTTCTTCTGAACAACAAGTTTCCAATACAGCCCAGCCAATTGCCGCAGGGAGCGGATGATGCGCCAGGGGACGAAGAATTGAGAAGCGCCGTACTTGCGCGAGTAATGATTGACGGGCGCCTCGGCAAATACGTAGCCCGCGCCTTCGATCTTCTTGACCATTTCAAGACAGATCGCCCCGCTGACGCTTTCCAATTCGATCTCTTCGAGAATCCTGCGCGGGATGAGGCGAAAGTCGCAATCCACATCCCTGATGCGAATGCCGAAAAATATTTTTACAAGGTTATGGTACGCGCGACCGACGATGATTCGCAGGAGCGAATCGTTGCGGCTGAGTTTATATCCGTTTACCGCATCCGCGCCATTGTGAAGCGCGTCCACCAGCAATGTTAATTCGAGCGGGTTGTATTGCGAGTCTCCGTCTGTATAAAATATCCACTCTTTGGTCGCCGTGTTGAACCCCGTTTGCAACGCCGCGCCGTACCCTTTGTTCATCGGATGGTGGACGACGCGCAATTCAGGGTATTTACTCTTCAATTCCTCAAGCACGGTTGCCGTATAGTCCGAACTCCCGTCGTTCACAACCACAATTTCATACTCATTAGACACCTGACGCAACGCGATACTCGCCGTGCTCACCATGCTCGCGATCGAGCCGCCGTCGTTGTATGCCGGGAAAACCGCGCTGATGCTGGGCACTCGTCCCTGCGCAGGATTCGACCTCACGCGGTTTGCCCCTTTCGCCCGACCGCGACAACGCTCAAGCCGAAGGGCAGGCTGGTTCCAGCAATGAGATTCGCTTCACTCGTCAGAATTTTCTCGAAGAGCGTATTGAATATCCCCGCGTTCAACTCAAGATCAGATTGTCCGCCCCCAGTAGGAAACAACTTTTCACCCCATCGCTTCAATACAGCGATGGGAAATAAGAACATATTGGCGAACGAGATGTGCTCGATGACCAGCCCGCTTTCAGCCAGTAACCGCGCCACCTGTTTGGTCGTATATCGTTTCCTGGTGTGCGCCATTTCATCATGCCGTCCGCGAAGCCAATCATACGCGGGGAGGCGGAGAAACACGCGTCCCCCGGGCAGGAGAACGCGCGCGAATTCTTTAAGCGCCGCGAGATCGTTTTCAACCGCCTTTTCATACAGGACATCGAAACTCGTGACAACATCGAATTGGGCGGAGGCAAACGGCAGGCTCAGCGCCGACGCGCGCGCAATGCGCGTCAATCCTCGTTTGCGGCAATACCCCAGCGCAAGGGGATGAATGTCGATCCCGGTCACTTGTCCGTACTCAGCCAGAAAAGTGGACATGGCGGAGCCGGCGCCACAACCCGCATCCAGGATACGAAGCCGTGAGGACGCGCAGTACCATTGGGACAGCAACGCCCGCGTGATGGATGCCATGCCGCGATACCACCAATGTTTATCTTCGACCTTGTACATGAGTTCATATTCGCGCGGATCCAAGATTCCATTCCTCGCTAGGGAACTTGATACGCCATCAAGATGGTGTTTTTGCAATCATAGACATAATGAACTTCTCCCCCGGGGTTAAGGCGCACCCAATCTTCCAATTCCTTGATGCGGTCGGGGTTGGCTATGATCGTTTCGCCATTAATCGCATGCAACGAGTCGATCGGGTCGGGATGATTGATGATCGGTCTGACCTGGCTTAGAAAGTCTGTGGAGGCATGACTCCCATAAAAAAATTGACCATCGCTCAACAAATATACCGACGACTCGCTCTCGACGGTTCTCACATAGGAGCCGAGGTATGAAGCAAAACGACCCGCCAGGTTGCCCCCGAAACGACATTGGCCCGCAAAATCGCCAAAATAGGTCCACATGTTGAGGAACAACAAACTGAGAAGGACTACCGCCGCTGAGAACGCATACGCTTTCTTCGAGTTTTGCCACCCGATCCCAAATATTTCGAGGACTTGATCCAGCCCAATGGCGCACATGATCAATGCCGCGGGAAACGCCATCAACATTCGATACGAATCCGCAGAGGGCGGGATGGCAAATAAGCCCACGGATAAGGTTGCGCCCCAAAAGTAACCATTCAGGAGGAGGTATCCTTGTAAGCGGGCACGTAACAAGGACACGCCCAGCCCAACGAGAAACAACACGGAGGAAACAACGGTTAGCATGGGCGCGGGGGAGCCGTAAAAATCGAACGCCGGATAATAAATAAGCGCCATAAAGGCATGAACCACGCGCCCGAAGAGAATCGTTACCGCCGATTGCCCGGTGCTTTGGATCGTGGCATCCAACCAGCCGGATTGGAACGTCCCGTTCTGCGCCAGCCGGTTCAGAAACTCGTTCGTGTTGCGCGAAATGTAAACCGCTTCCGGCAGGATCGTAATAAGGAAGCCGCCCCAGAAGGCGAGAGCGGTTCGAAACACCGTTTTGAACCACGCCCGATAAAAAATGAAGGCAATGACCATGTAGATAAGCGCAAGCCCAATAATGACCTGCGCCGTCAAATAGACGGAAAAATGGATCGCCACCAGAATGCCGCTTAACGCGGTCCGCCAAGCCTGGCGTTTTTCGAGCCCGCTCAAGAGGAAATATAATTCAAGCGGCACAAGCCAGGCACCATGAATATAAGCCACGGAGGCGATGCGGCTAAAATTGATATGCGTGTGCGACATCGCCAACAGCGCCGCCGCAATCAGCGCTATCCGGGTCCCTCCGACCTGGCGGGCAAACAGATACAACGAGGGAATCGCCAGGACGCCCCCGATGGCGGGCGCCAGCCGCAACGCAAAAGAGGTTGCGCCAAACAACCTGAGCGCCATGTTGATCGCTTGAAGATAGAGAGCGCCGAAATTTTCCCATAAAGCAAACGGATTGGTCAACCTCCCCTCCACTGTCGACTGGGCGGCAAGCCCGACCAGCCCTTCATCGCCATCCAGAACACGCGGGACCTGCCCAAGGTTGTAAAAACGCGCGATGACAGCAACAACCATGATGACAAGTAATAACAAAACCTCAGCGCGGTTTACTCGAATTGTCTCTTTGATTGCCCCCAGAGACACATTCCCATTGGCGAATACGAACAGGTAACCGATCGTCCCCATCAGCCAAATGGACAGCACAGGGAGGTAATTTCTCTGAAACAGCGTTGCCCCGTATGCCGCCAATATAGAAAACGTGATCGCAAACAGGCACCAGAATACTTGATCGTAAAACAAAGGGCGGGTTGAAAGTTTTTGCCAGAAGGCAGTGGGTGGAATAGCCAAGCCAATCAGGAACAAGACTATGCCGGCAACTGCCAAACCTATAAATGGGGGAATAACAACAGCCTCATTGACAGGCTGTGAGGCGATCCGGATTTGACTCAAGAGCAAAAGGGCAAGCCCGATAAAGGCAATGAAGCGGCGCGCTTTTCTAACATCCTCATGCGTCTCCGTGCGTTGATCTGTCATGATAACTCCGTAGGATCAATATTTTTCAAACAAGAGAATTCAATAGGTTTCACAACTTGTGCGGAAGGTGTGATCGAGAAACTCCTATACTTGATTCGATGGCGTACAAGGGTGGTGGAATTATATCGAATAAAATCACCCGCCAAAGCGAACATAAAGAAATTGCAAACTCAAAGATGAGAGTTTGTTTATTTTTTGATTGAATTCATAACAGATATACAATACAATCAGGCGCAAGTTAGGGAGTAGCCATGGCGCCGGTTTCGATCCAAGCGGAAACATATCGCTTAACGCAACCACCAGGCGCCACCGGCTGGTCGTCAAGACGGAACGAAGGTTCCCGGCCAGCCGTACGCGCGGAAAACGCGCCACTGGCGAGACTATCCACATTCAAGACTGTGGAGTCTCGCTTTTTGTTTTCCACGGTCGGCTATCAGGAGTATGAACAATGGACGGAACAATATGGCTTTGGATCGGTTTCAATCTCTTCGTGTTGGCGTTACTCGCCATCGACCTGGGGATCTTTCATAGAAAAGCGCACGCGGTCTCGGTCAAAGAAGCGGCGATCTGGAGCGTGGTGTGGATCAGCCTGTCTTTACTTTTTAATCTGGGGATCTATTTCTTCTGGCAAACAATTTCTCCAACAAGCTCGTATTCGAATAGCGAAGCCGCGCTGGCATTCCTGGCGGGGTATCTCATCGAAAAATCGCTCAGCGTCGACAATATCTTTGTATTTGTCGTGTTATTCTCCTTTTTCGCGGTGCCCGCCGCGTATCAACATCGAGTCTTATTCTGGGGCATTATCGGCGCGCTCATCATGCGCGGCGCGCTCATCGCCATCGGTGCGGCTCTGCTTCATGAATTTCACTGGATCATTTATGTGTTCGGCGCATTCCTTATTTACACCGGTTTCCGCATGGCATCGCACAAGGATACCGACTTGATCCCAGACCAGAATTTTGTGCTGAAACTCTTCCGGCGCATCTTCCCCGTTGCCGACGCCTACGAAGGCGACCAATTCTTCATCCGCCGCGCGGGGAAGTTATTCGCAACGCCGCTCTTCATTGTGCTATTGGTGGTCGAAAGCACAGACCTGATTTTTGCCGTGGACTCCATCCCTGCCATCTTCGCAGTGACCGACAACGCCTTCATCGTCTACACCTCGAACGTGTTCGCCATACTCGGGTTGCGGTCGCTCTACTTTTTACTCGCCGGCGTGGTGGACAAATTCCACTATCTCAAGCTCGGGCTTTCGGTGGTGCTGGTCTTCGTCGGCGTCAAGATGTTGATTGTAGACTTTTACAAGATTCCCATCGGTCTTTCGCTCGGGGTGATCGCAACCATCCTCACCGCGTCCATCGTTGCTTCGCTGATACGCTCGAAGCGCATGGAAAAACTGGAAGCCTCCACAAGCCAATCATAAACAAACGCTCCGTTCGCAATGAACGGAGCGTTTTTATTTTCGCGCCATGCCTGCCATTTCACATTATCAGCGCTTCACAAAAGTTCAGGCGACAGTTCGATTTGCCAAGCAAATCGTGTCGCCTGCCTTGACGCAGCGCAACCGCGTCAAGAACTCGTTTTCGTGATCTATTGATTATCAGATGAGCGGCTCCCTGAAATCATAAATCCCATCTTTGACTTGCCACCTCTTTTTGCAATTCGAACATTCAAGAAAAGTTCGCTTATCCACCAGCGGACTCCGTTCGCAATCGGGGCATTTGAAAAAAGACGCTACATCGCTCGACGGTTCAGCCATCCTCAAATCTCCAGCCCCTAGTTTCGCCTTCACAAACACAGAAGGCGTCACTTGAATCCACGCGCCCGTCCATTGCAGGATTGAATCGAAAAAGACCAAAATACTTGTCGGAATGATTCGTTTCAATAACCCCATGCGGAAGTGCGAGAGGGTCAACGTTTTCTCGATGTTAAAGCCCAACTCCGTCAGCCACTGGCGGATTGCCTTCGGATGAAAATCAAAATTGAGTTTGACAAACTCGACAGGTTCCAGCGTAAATGGATTCCACCCTTGTCTGCCGAGCGAATACCGTAAGATGGCTTTTAGGTTCAACTTGTTTGCGAATTCCAAAATGAAGACGCCGCCCGCGCCCAGCGCATTCTTTACCTGACCCAATGCCTTCGGCGCATCTGCCATGTGATGCAGGACGCGGATCATCGTCGCCGCGTCGAACGTGCCATCCGCGAACGGGAGGCGATATACATCTGCCGCCACATAAATGTATTGGTCTGACGCGCCGAGTCGTTGTTGCGCTTGCTCAAGTTGAGTCCGCGAGTAGTCTAACAACACGATGCGGTCAAAGCCGTGATACCGCGGCGTGTTACGTCCCGCGCCAGCGCCAAGTTCGAGGAGGAGTCGCCCGCGTGGAGGGAGGAGTCGTTTGATGGCAATGGCTTCCGCGCGGTCTTCGTATTCGCGCCCGCCTTTCTCCCAGAAGGAAGTTTGATAGTCGGAGCCTTCGTAATCACAAACGGGGGGAGTGTTGGTCATGTAGTTAGTTGGTTGGCTAGTCTTGTAGTTAAGAGCAAAGTCGGGCAGTCGGGGCATATTGTACCCGACTACCCGACTCATGTATTCACACGGTAGTGACGACTCTGCGAAGCGCGCTGCGCGTCCGTCGTCAGTGACTGAAGTCGCTCCTACGCTTTCGTAAAGAATTGATCACGCGCGCCCATTTTGAGAGGGTCTGCCGATGGCGCGATAGGTGAAGCCCATCTCGTACATGCGGGCGGGGTCGTAGATATTGCGCCCATCGTAAATGACCGGGGTCTTGAGCAAGCCCTTCACTTTTTCAAGATCGATCTGCTTGAACTCATTCCACGGCGTGACGACAACCAGCGCGTCGCATCCCCTTGCCATTTCGTACACATCGGCAACAATTTCAACGGCGGGCATGTGCGGCGCGGCGGCTTCGCGCGCGACTGGATCATACGCGCGGACCTTCGCCCCTGCGGCGATCAAGGCATTGGAAATATCCACCGAAGGCGCGTCGCGCATATCATCCGTATTTTCCTTGAACGCCAGACCGAGCATGCCTACGGTCTTGCCTTTCAAGTCGCCGCCAAGCAATTTTTCCACTTGTTTGGGAACGTCGCGCCGGCGGTCATAGTTCACATCGACCACATCGTTGAGGATGCGCGGGTTGAGTCCTTTTTGCTTCGCCATGAACGCCAACGCCTGAACATCTTTCGGGAAGCATGATCCGCCCCACCCTAAACCGGCGTCCAGGAAGTGACGCCCGATGCGCGCATCGTAGCCCATGCCCGCGGCGACCTCTTTCACGTCCGCGCCGTATGCCTCGCACACATCCGCCAGTTCGTTGATGAATGAAATCTTCGCGGCGAGGAAAGCGTTGCTGGCGTATTTGATCATTTCTGCGGTGCGCAAGTCGGTGATGACGATCGGCGCGCGCAACGGAAGATGCAGTTGCGCCACTTTATTCGCCGCATCTTTGTCAAGCGAGCCGATCACATTGCGGTGCGGAGCCATGAAGTCGGCAATCGCTGAACCTTCACGTAAAAATTCAGGGCAAGACACCACCGCGAAATCGATCGGCTTGGGCTGGGCAGACTTCACAATATCGGCGACCCAGTCCCCCGTCCCGATGGGAACCGTGGATTTATTGATGACGATCAGCGGCGCAGTCATGTGCTGTGCCAGCGAGCGGGCGGCGACTTCCACGTATTGCAAATCCGCCGCGCCATCCACGCCTTCGGGAGTCCCAACGGCGATGAAGGCAAACTCCGCGCCTTTCAGCGCGTCGGGATACGAAGTGGTAAATGTCAGACGCCCCGCTTTCACGTTGCGCTTGACGAGTTCCTCCAGCCCCGGCTCATAGATCGGCATGATGCCATTGTTGAGATTGGCGATGCGCTTTTCGTCCACGTCGAGCGCGATCACGCGATTACCCAGGTCGGCGAAACAGGCTCCGGTGACCAGCCCCACGTAGCCAACGCCGACGACACAAATTTGTTTCATGGTTTACCTCTTGGTTGAAATTATTTCCGATGGGTTGTGTCGCTTTTGATCGACACATTTTTTGGCGGAACTTTCACAATCCCATCCATGACCCAAAACCGCCCAATTTGTTACTATCGATGACTTACGCAGTTGGCGGGCAGTTGTACTGCCTGCCGTCGCAGGGCAACTTCGACGAAACAGGCTCAACCACGTAACTTCTACTCTTAAAAGATCAATTTCCTCGGGCGGCGCTTGTTCTTCTTCTTTCCCAACACATTGCGCACTTCAGCCAAAAACCCTTCCACATTCAGAGGCTTGGTAAAGTAGCCGTCGCAACCCGCCTGCATGGCGCGAAAGCGATCGCGCGGCAGGGTATGCGCGGTGAGCGCGTAAATGGGAATATCTTTTGTGGCAGGGTCTGCCTTGATTCGTTCCGCCGCGTTCCAACCGTCCATCTCGGGCAGGCTCAAATCCATCAGAATCAAGTCGGGCTTTTGCAATCGCGCTGCGTCCACGCCGTCGCGCCCGGTCACCGCTTGAAAAGCATCGTAGCCGCCGTGCTCCAGGATCACGCGGATGAGCTCATAGTTATCCATATTATCTTCGACAACCAGAATCTTCTTTTTGTCCATGCCCGGCAAATATACCCCGTCTTGCCGCTTCGGGCAATGACGTATAATCGCAAACATGAAAATCCTCTTCGTTGTCGATGCGCGCTCACCCATCGCGCTCAACTGGATCCGTCACTTCATCGAGCGCGAAGATGAGATTTACATCGCCTCCACCTTCGCCGCGTCGCTGGATATTCCCATTAAGCGGATGAAAACCATCCCGGTCGCCTTCAGCGGACTCAAGAAAGCGACTCAGCGCCCCGGCGCCGCCTCAACCCGGACCTTGAGCCTGCGCACCCACCTGCGACAGTGGCTCGGTCCCCTAACGATTCGACGCGCCGCAAAACAACTGCGCGCGTTCATCGACGAAGCTCAACCCGATCTCATCCACGCCATGCGGATTCCGTATGAGGGAATGATTGCCGCCTCCGCGCTGGGTCTCGATACGAGCTCGACAAGCACTCGCCCAACTCGACCAGCGCGATTCATCGTCTCCACATGGGGAAACGATTTCACCCTGCACGCTCCCTCCTCCCCTCTTATGAAGTATTACACCCGCCAAACGTTGCAACGCGCAGACGCGATCCATTCCGATTGTCACCGCGATATTCGGCTGGCTATCGAATGGGGATTTCATTCATCGAAACCCACGCTCGTCGCGCCGGGCAACGGAGGCATCCGCGCGGATATTTTTTATCCGCCTGCAAAACCTGTCGAGGATCCGATCATTTTGAACCCGCGCGGGTTTCGTCCGTATGTAAAAAATGATATGTTCTTCAAATCCATTCCGCTTGTGCTGAAAAAACACCCGAACGCGAGATTCATTTGCACCGGCATGGCTGGAGAAGAAGAAGCGATTCAGAGAATTAGAGAATTGAATGTCGGTCAATCAGTTGAACTGCTAGACCTGCTGACCCAAAACCAAATCGCCGACGTATATCGCCGCGCGCAGATGTTGGTCTCACCGTCCATTCACGACGGCACACCGAACACCCTGCTCGAAGGCATGGCATGTGGATGTTTTCCCGTCGCAGGCGATCTGGAGTCCATCCGCGAGTGGGTCACGCCAAACGAGAGTGGTTTGCTATTCGACTCGAACGATCCGCAATCCATCGCAGTGGCGCTGATCGAAGCCATTGAAAACAAAGACCTGCGAGAGAAATCCGCAGGCTCGAATCGGGAAATCATTTCCGCGCGGGCAGAGTATGGAAATAATATGCAGAGAGCGGAAGATTTCTATAAAAGAGTCATTGGCAATTAACTCATTGACATTACTCACCGTCCCGTAGGTCAAAAGGAAAATAAATTTTCATCCTTGAACAGATCGTCTTGTAGTTCGATTTGCTTGGCAAATCGCCCGGGATGATCTTTGTCTGTGGCAATTTGCCTCTTCCAAATTCTGGCGAGTCGGGGGTACAATCCAGCCAGTCCAAAATTATATATAATGTATAATCCGAAGGAGACCGAATGACAGGCTTCACTCTAGGACGACGCTGGCAACCCGCCTACTCCCCATTCCAAAAAGAGACGTTCGGCGAGCGCGCCTTGCGCGTGATCGAATACAGCGTGAAGGGTCCGCTGTTTGGGTGCCGCATGTGCGGGAACTGCCTGCTCGCCGAAACCGCGCTGATCTGCCCGATGGAATGCCCGAAAGGTTTGCGAAACGGGCCATGCGGTGGCTCTACATCGGAGTATTGCTACGTGGATAAAAGCCGCCCGTGCATTTGGTACAAAATTTACGAACGTTCGTTTGAATGGGGGCGCGAAGATTTATTGCTCGAAGTTCTGCCGCCACTCGATTGGGAAAAAGTGGGGAAAGATTCGTGGGGCGCGATTTTCAAAAACGCATGGAATATCGGCGCGAAAAAAATATTTACTGGATTGTTATCATCGGACACCCGCGCACAAACCATAGATGGGATTTTCCGTCCTGTGCGGCAGCCCGCTTGGTGGAAAGGCGATTCGGAATATCACGCGCCTGCGTACTACGGAAACGCTTCCTCTCTTCAGGGACGGCTGGTCGCGGGTGAATTTGTCGTCACCGCCGAAGTGACGCCTCCTCTCTCCTCCTCGACAGACAAACTGATTCGCAACATCGAGATGGTGAAGTCGTTGGTTACCGCGATTAACTTCACGGATAACCAAGGCGCGACGCCGCGCATGTCGTCGTGGGCGTGCAGTCAGGTGGCGATAAATCAGGGAGCCGAGCCTGTTCTGCAAATGTCGGCGCGCAACCGTTCGCGTGGAAGTGTGCAAAGCGAGATCATCGGCGCGACCGCGCTGGGCGTGCGAAATGTTTTATGCGTGACAGGCGACAGCGCGAAGATGTCGCCTACGCCACGTGATCAAATGGACATCAACGATTTGGATGCGATTCAAATGCTGTGGGTCTTGCGGCGAATGCGCGACGAAGGGAAATATCTCGATGGGCGCGAGATCAAGAATCCGCCGATGTTCTTTCTCGGCGCGGCGGCTTCACCGTTCTCATCGAATGTGAAGTTTCAGGCGTTACGCGAGCAGAAGAAGGTCAATGCAGGCGCGCAGTTCTTCCAAACGAATTTGATCTTCGATGTGGATGGCATGGAAAATTGGCTAAATGAACTGGCGAAGAGAAATGTGCTGGATAAAGTTTTTATTCTGGCAGGCGTAACCCCCATCAAGAGTTTGAAGATGGCGCAAAAATTGGCAGAGGTGCCGGGTGTATATTTGCCAAAAGACGTTTTGCATCGCATCGAAATTGCAGACCGCGCGGGCAATGCACAAGAAGAAGGCATTCAGATTGCGCTGGAGATCATCGTCAAAATACGCGGGTATGAGACGCAGGGCATACATGGAATCCATTTGATGCCTGTGGGCTGGGATGAGGTCATTCCACGGATTGTTTTGGAGTCGGGGTTGATTCGGCAGGCTGAAGCCCTGCCTCAGTTCGTGGAAGTCCGCTCAAGCGGACTCGGCGTGCCTGCCGCATAGAAAGTATTGATGAATGCAAGTTGAGCCACGGAGTCGCAGAGACACCGAGAAAAACAATTAAGGACTCCGCGACCCTGAGTCTCCGTGGCAATTGCAGTAAAGTCACACGCGACATAAATGTCGCGTTACGTTGGAGGAAAACAATGCACACTATTTTGAAGAGCAACACGAAAACAGTAACTATCGGCGACGATAAGCCGTTTGTCATCATCGGTGAGAAAATCAACCCGACGGGAATAAAGAAATTAGGTCAGGCGTTGGTTGACGAGAATTTTGAGTATGTGCAACATCTCGCCAAGCGACAGGTCGTTTGGGGCGCGGATGTGCTGGATGTGAACGTCGGTCATCCGCAGATTGATGAAGCGGCGATCATGCCGAAGGTGGTTGAGGCGATATTGGCGGTGACAGATGTTCCGCTGTGCATTGATTCAAACGAGCAAAAAATTCTCGAGGCGGGATTGAAGGTCGCTCCTGGGAAACCTCTCGTGAACTCGGTCAATGGCGAAGATAAACAATTGGCAACCGTGTTACCCATTGTCAAAGATAGAGGCGCGGCAGTGATCGGAATGGCAATCGGCAATGAGGGCATCCCACCCACCGCGGAGGGACGACTCGCGGCGGCTGGGAAAATCATCGAGCGCGCGGCGAAGATGGGCATCCCTGCGGAGGACATCATCATTGATCCGCTGGTGATGACGGTGGGGCACAATAGCCAAGCAGGTCTGGTGACGTTGAAGGCAATTGAGTTAATCAAAAAGGAATACGGAGTGAACATGAGTCTCGGCGCGAGCAATGTGTCGTTTGGATTGCCTGACAGACACGCGGTGAACAGCGCGTTCCTAGCGCTGGCGATTCAGGCGGGCGTGACCTGCTCCATCACCGACGCGATCAAGTTGGGCAATTCGATCAAGGCGATTGATCTGTTGCTTGGGAAGGATGCAAATTCGATGCGGTATTTGAAGTATTTTAGGGCGACGGAGAAGTTGAGGGAGGAGGAAAGGAAGTAATTGGTAATTGGGGAAGAGAGGATTAGAGAATTGGAGATTAGAGATTGGCAGGCTTTGGTGGTCGAGTAGCCCCGAATGCTCACTTCGACAAGCTCATTACAAGCTTTGAGGGGCATATCGAGACCACCGCGCCACGAACCTATTTTTGTTACAAGATTTTTTTATGGATATTGTTAGTCTCGATACGTCCCGCGACGATCACGCGGGACTACTCGACCAACGAAATATTTTTTGAATTGATTCTCAATTCATTCCCCACGATTACAACATCATCATTTTCAAACCCGAAGAAACTCCAAAATGCGACTTGGGGTTGAGTCGCTTCGAGCGTTACGGAGACGGCTGGTTCTTTGTGACCGTAGTAACGTGACCGCCATCCGCGCGTGGAGTTGGGGTCGGCGCGGAGGAGGGAGAATTTACTGTTGCCTTCGGTCATTCCAACTTGGACTTTATATTTCATCTCATCTAAAGACAATAAAACCGAATTCTCTTTTTGCTCAAAGGGAAAATCAGCGAGCAACCAATGAAGTTTGTAATTACGAGATTCATTGGCAACAAGATTATCAATCACAAGCCAGCGATCATCGTCGAGCGCTATCACGGTTCGTTTGTGAGTTACAGGTTCATAACCATCGTGTTCGCCTTGCCAGAGATTATTATCATGCTTGAGAACCTTTCCCTTTGACCAATTCGTCCACGTGAAGCGGCTGACCATGGTCATTTGGTCTTTGCCATCTACGGTGACGGTGTTGTGAACATTCGTATGCGCAAGCCCATTGCGCCAGATGCCTTCGCCGCTGTAGAGATAGGTGCCTGCATCAACAGCGATGTTGTGACCGTGAATCCACAGGTCAACGTGGAGTTGGTCGGCATGGGATGGACGGGAGGTGAAGTCGGTGCAGTGGATGAGGGCGCGGGAGTTGGCGGAGTGGAGGAGGTAGACTCCCCCATGGGGAAATGATTCACCGCTAAGCACGCTAAGAGCGCAAAGATTTTCTTTTACTTTTTCTTCCTTGGCGTTCTTCGCGCCCTTAGCGGTTAATTGAACTTCGCCGCACAACCAAAATACATCTTCATCCCATGGACCAGGTTCGAAGAGGAATTCTTTTTTGGTGATGCGCCAGCCTAGTTGCAACAGCGGACGGTAGTCGGTAAAGTCGCAGTTGTTGAGAGGCAAGACAAGCGCGCCGTCGTTCGAGCCGTAGTTGGGCATCTCACCATTTTCGGGGTTGATGAGGTGGGAGAGGTATTCGATAGATTTGGTGACAGAGGTTTTGAGGGAATTGGTAAATGGTAATTGGTAATTTTCGCCCAATCGAATCGCGTAAAGATAAATGTGGAGAATGAAGCGATGGTAGTTGAGGGAGTACATGGAGTAACTGCCGTCGGGGAAAATCTGTTCGGCGGCGGTTTGTTCGAGAAGTTGCTTACCTAGAGAAAGATACTTCTCTGAGTTCTTGAGTTCGGGGAAATGCAGACCAACCATCCACAAGCCGAAGGCTTCGCTGATGGTATGGTTGCTTTTTGTGGAAATAGCATAATCAATATTCTTGTAAATCCGTTCGGCTTGGGCGGCAACTAGCAAAATGAATTTTGCTTTACGGTCGGGTGTCGAAGAAGGAGAATTGGAGAATTGGAAGTAGCCAAACGTCCATGCCATGAGGCGGAGGGCGATCTCTTGTCCGTCCATCCAGTTGGGTCCCGTGTTGGGAGGGTTGTGTTTTGCCCAATCTTCGATCAGAGCCCAAAATGCTTCGGGGTATTTTTCATCATGAGTGGCGGCGTAAGCGCGGACGAGGGTGTAAATAAAAGCAAAGCGATTGGGTTCCCAGATGAATTTGATGTCGGTGGAGGAGTCGTCGGAAATTTGGGACCAATGCTTTTCCGCGCTGAGTGGAGGTCTGAGCGGAGCGACAGCGGAGACGAAGACCGAAGTCGAAGCGTGCGGGAGTAGAGACCCTTCGCTATCGCTCAGGGTGACATAATCCTGATGCCAATTAGGAGGAAAGCCTGTTTTTACAAATTCGTGCGCAAAGTATTTTATTTCGCCGTTGAGGATGCGATTTGCCTCTTCAACAGCAGTTTGTGGATTCCATGGAACGTTTTCTAGTAGCCATCCTTCGTCTACGGGACGAAAAAAGCGTTCATCCCTCCGCTCAGGACGAAAGGTTTTAATGTGATGCTTGTAATCACCCCACTTACCCATCGGCATCTGCAAGCGGATGAGTCCCGTGCGGAGGCGGAAGGCGTAGGCGAGGCGAAAGGCTGACCAACGCAGACCAAGTTCACGGTAGAGTGAGGCGAGTGTTCGGAGTTTCGTCAACATTTGGGGAGGGGAGAAAAGTCAAAGGGCGAAAGAGGCATGTAGAAAGGAAATCCAAAATATTTTAATCGGGACGCTGATGAACGCTGATCTCGCTGATTTAAGAATCAATCTGCGTTTTTCTGCGTTTATCAGCGTCCAAATTTAATTGCTTTGCATGACGAGAGAGGATAATCCAAATGAGCGGGAGTCCAATGATGATCAAGGGGGGGGCGAGTTGACTGCCGCGCGACCATTCGAATGACAGCACGCCCGCGAGAAGCGTGAGCATGAGATACAACGTGCTGACGATGTGATGCGGATACCCGCCGATGACGAGTCGTTGATAGAGATGCGTGCGATGCGCGGCGAGAACATTTTCGCGTTGGAGCGCGCGGCGAATGAACGTGACGCCCGCGTCCATGATGAACGTCCACATCAGGAGCGTGCCGAGCATCAGCGCGTCGCCGCCCTGATCGGCAGAGAGCAACGGCAGAACCGCGAAGGTATAACCGAGAAACGTGCTGGCAACGTCGCCCATGAAAATTTTTGCGGGGTGCCAGTTGTGCGCGAGAAAACCCAAACTGCTGGCGGCGATGGCAAGCGCGATCGAAAACACAACCGCGTTGTGCATGTTCGACGCGAGCATCATCCAACCCAGCCCGCCCACTAACGCCACGCCGCCCGCGATACCGTCAATGCCATCCATAAAGTTGTAGGCGTTGGTGAGTCCGATGATCCACAAAAACGTGATGATGACTCCGACGACACCCAAATTCAATTCGCCGAATAACGGGATGGTGACCATTTTGAAATATCCCAGCCCATAGATCGAGACCACCGCGACGAGTCCCTGCACCGCAAAACGGACGCGCGCCGAAAGAGATGAGACATCGTCGCGCCAGCCCAGCCACGCGATGACGACTCCGCAGACGAGATAGATCAACGCGTGATATAAACCTGGTAGGTTGAGCCTGTCGAAACCCGCTTCACTCGCGGACCATAAGCCTGCTCCCGCTACGAGGACGACTATCGCCACCCCTCCCCCGCGCGGCGTGGGCATGGAGTGTGAACTCCGTTCGTTGGGATGATCGAGGATCTGTCGCCGCTCGGCGTAACGTCGGATGAGGTAGACGAGGAGGTAGGAGAGGAGGGCGAGTATGGTGAATGCGAGGAGGGAGGACATTGAGGATGATTTTAACGGAGAATTGGAGAATTGATTCGGCTCGATGGGCTTTTATCTTATCCCCTTGCCCCGCCCGACGATGAACCGTCGGGCTATTCGTACAAAGTCCGCTCAAGCGGATTAAAACTCTTTACACGCGCAACAAAGTTGAGACCGCAATATCTTCATCAATTTCCTCCCAGTGAATGCCAATTCCACGCGCGATGAAACGCCATTTGTTGCGTTGCTCTGCGGTCGCGTTTCGCAATCGCGCGAACCATTCCAAAGGAACCGAAATCTCCCGTCCATCTGAAAGACTGACGAGCATGGAATCATCCGTAAAGTGAACGTCTGTCGCTAAAACAGATGTGGGGCTATGTGTTTCTAGGCTGTTCATACCATTTCTCCAGGAAGAAATTCGCGTTTTCTTCCACTAACTCACGAACCTGACGAAGTTCCTTTGAATTATATCCGACTGCCCATGCCAACTCAATCGGTGAAAGCCAAAACTTGGCGGCATCTTCGGCGCTTTCCACATGGATATGGGGCGGCTCATTGTTTTCCTTACTGAAAAAGAAAAAGCGATGGCGTCCGATTCTTTTGACGGTAGGCATTTCGGAATTATACCCTCTTGATTTCCTCAACTCGAACCCTATCCCCTCCTCAAACGCCAGCGGGTTGAATTCTCGGTGTTGCACTGTGCAACCAATCGTGCTATACTCCGCCAAAAGGAGTAGTCCCATGCCTACATTACACGTCCGCAGTGTGCCTGATGATTTATACACCCAAATTCAACGGCTTGCGGAAACGAAAAACCGTTCACTGAGCGCGCAGGTGGTCAACATGTTGACTCAGGCTTTGGAAGAGGAAAAACGCCGCAAGATACAGGTCAAGGCGTTGAGTTCAATCCGCCGCCGACGTTTTGTCGCACCCAAGAAAGCGCCCTCGAGTCTCGCACTATTACGCGAAGACCGCAACCGATGAGCGACTCTCCGCTCCGCTATGTGGTGGATGCAAGCGTCGGCATCAAACTGTTCGTGGAAGAAGAATTTTCCGAACAGGCACATGCGTTATTCTCGCACCTGACAGCAGACCCGCCCGCGGAGTTTTATGTCCCTGATTTGTTCTACATCGAGTGCGCCAATATTCTATTGAAGTATACGCGTCGCTTTGGACGATCAATCGAAGATTCGCAAGCCGATATCGCAGACTTGAAACTCTTCTCGCTTAAACCCACTTCAACGGCAGAATTGATAGAGGATGCCCTGCTTCTTGCATTAGAAAAGAAACTCACGGCTTATGATGCTTGCTATGCTGTTCTTGCTCGGAACTTGGATATCCCATTGATTACAGCAGATGAGCAACTGGCAGAGGCATTTGAATATGCAATTTTTATCGGGAATTTGGATATCTCACCGTTTGAGAATGAATAATTCACTTTAAAGATTTTAGCTCGATCCCAATCCCCTTCTCAAACCCCAGCGGACTGAACCCAAAATCCATCTGCGCTTCGGCGCATATAAGCAAAGAACTCGGAGATTTATGAAATCTCCGAGTTCTACAAGATATTTATGCTGGCGCAAACTCGCGCACGTGGAGGATATCCGCGCGTTGCATGGAACGAACGTCGCCCGCGTGAAGGGTCACAACAGCAATTGTCTTTCCTTCGCCTGTCACAAACTCAACTTCAAAGGCTTTTCCGCCTTCGTACACATGCACCACCGCTCCCACATCCCCGCGTGTAAGGTGATGCTCTTTTATATCTTTGGCAAGTACAACGGTATCCAATTCTTTAATCATAATCTTGCTCCTTACTCGGCTGGATAAGCCGTTACAAAACGCGGAATCTCCGTGTTGTTCTCGATAATCCAAATCGTCCTGACTAGAATCATATCACCACTTGGTGTCTTCAGCTCGCCATCCAACACATATTTCACGCCAAACGCTGACTTCTGGGAACTTTCCACTGGAGAATTTTGGGCAATTGCCATCAAACCCCGTACCAAATCACTTGCATTCTCGTTGCGGAATCCATACGAGCGGAAATATCTTGCTTTCGGGTTTCCCACCGCATGGGTTTCAGATAGCAGATACTCTGTGATTTTCTCCAGCGGAACATACGCGCTGGATTTGTTTGGAAGTTCCATTTACTGAATTATACCAACTCCACCCCAATCCCCTCCTCAAACGCCAACGGACTGAACCCAAAGTCCCTCTGCGCTTCGGCATAGCTGAAATCCTTGTTCTCGTTCAGCCGCAGGATCTGCTCCGCTTTGATGGGAAATGGAATCCGCAGACGCTCGAAGAATGAGAGCAGAGAAACAACAGACTTCGATGGGATGTGAAGTTTCCACACGCGCTTGTTCATCTGTCGCGCAATCGTATCAATAACTTCATTGTACGTCAGCGGATGTTTCCCAGCGATGTTGTAACTCTTGCCAATTGTCTTATCGTTCGATAAGCAACTCACAACCGCCTGTGCAACATCGTCAACGTAGACGGGTTGTTGCAAAGATTTTCCATCACCGAAAACAGGGATAATCGGAGAATAGCCAATAAATCGAATCAGCCGCCACATATTGCGGTCGCGTGGACTGCCGTAGATCATCGTCGGGCGCAGGATGGTGTATTTCAGTCCGCTCGTCTCGATGGCAAGCTCCGCCGCCGCGCGGACTGTCTTGCTCCTGGCATTCAACTGCGTGAATATGGCGGTTGTGCTGATGAAAATGGCACGCTTGATGCCCGCGTCTTTTGCGGCGCGGATGATCGAGTCCGCATGACCGAAGCCGAGGGAGGCGATGTTGACGAGGGTATCAGTCCCTTGCATGGCGGAGGTCAAAGTTTGTGTATCTGATAAATCGCCCTCTATCCATTCGATCTTTGAATCAGATAAAGCGGAACGGTCGCTGGATGCGCGATAAAGACAGCGGACATCGTATCCGTTTTTGAGGAGGAGAGAGACGACGCGCGAGCCTGTAAAGCCTGTCGCGCCTGTGAGGAAGATTTTCATAAGTTTCTATGACATGTTGTTGCGAGAAGTGGCGCCTCGCGCCACGACGAAGCAATCTTCTGTTGCGAGGAGATTGCTTCGGGCAAAGAACAAGAGCGCCCTCGCAACGACATTACTCATTGACTAATTTTTTCAACAATTCAAGCGTTTCATTCAACTTATCACGTCTATCAAGATGTTTGACCAAATACTTGCGGGCGTTTTGCCCCATTTGCTTTACTTTATCTGGATCATTCGACAATTCCAAAATTGTTTTCGCCAGCGATTCATCATTCCCAGGCTGGACACACACTCCCCCATTCGACGACTCGATCAACGTGCGCGTGATGCCGTCAACGACCAGCAAGGTGGCGCGTCCTGCCGCCATGTAGTCGAAGACTTTGTTCGGGTAGGTTGTGCGGAACATGGGAATGTCTTGCAAGATGGCGAGGCACACATCCGCAGAAGCGACGACGCGCGGCATGTCCTTTTTGGGACGCACGCCAGCGAAGATGACGTTTGATAACTTCATGCGTTTTGCTTCGCTTTGCAGTCGCGGACGTTCCTTCCCATCGCCGAAGAGGACAAAATAAATTTTGTCGTACAGCTTCAAGCGTTCTGCCGCGCGCAAGACCGTATCAATGTCATTTGCTTGTCCCAATGCGCCCGCGTATAGCACAACAAATTTATCTTGCAATCCCAACTCGGCGCGAATGGACGAGCCATCCACTTGCGGATTGAACATGTCCACGTCTGTGCCGTAGGGGATGAAGGTGATCTTTTTCTCGGGGACACCTTTTTCGATCATGTACTCTTTGTACGCGGGAGAGTTCACTAAAATATGTGTCGCACGCGCATACAAGAATTTCTCCAACCAACGTCCCAGGGCAATCATGATCGGATTT
>JBGANO010000023.1:0-51200 GCA_044222305.1 Anaerolineales bacterium | reverse complement strand
AGTATCTTTCATCTACAATACTCCTCCAAGGGACATCATCTAGCCGTCTTGTCAGGCTGCTTGGAATGCCAGGTAATATTCCCGCCAGCATCCAAGGATTGAACCCATTGCGTTCATAGTCATCACAGGTCAACGCCCAGTCAACTGGTTCATATAGAACGGAGACAACAATTTCTGACGCACCTATCACGAAGTCCCACGCTTCTGCCTGCTCCTCAGTCAATTGCTTCGAATACTTCTTGTTAAGTTGCTCTATGGCAATTGGTTCATCCCAGTGGGTCTGGCACGCCCAGTCATCGCGGTCACAAGCGGGAACATGTCCGCTGGGATCCGTATACCTGGACGGGTTGTTCAATCCATAGGAATAGCGGTTGTAGGATTGAGGATTGTAAGGTTCGGGGATCAGCGTGTCGGGCTGATGGAACTGCATAATACAAGGCGAATTAAAGGCAATGAGCGCCGCGCCTAATTTTTGCCCTCTTGCCATTAGTGGAACGCCTAACGCCGAACGCGCCGGGTAGCGCTTTGCAATCTCCGCGCTGATGTGGGGAGAGTTGAATACATCTTCTACAGCCAGGGCGTGTTCAGCGCGTAAAACAGAGGCTGTGAGGGAATTAACTTCAGGATTCTTTTCAGCATCCAGCGAGTATTGAAATGGAAGGCTCGCCGTCGTTACGGTGGGGATGGTTAGCCTTCTTTCCTCGTCCCACCGCGTGATGTAACAATCATCCGCGCCGATCAGCCTGGCCATCTCAATCGCCAGCGCATTTAAGGTGGCGTCAAAATTATCCGCGAGCAGGATGGCGTGCGTCATCTCATTGAGAAGCGCGAGGTATTCCTCTCGCGAAGATACGGCCGACCTCTTCTGCGATCGAGCGGCTTGCGCAGACGGTTTTTTTTCCAGGGTTGCTCTGCTTGTTTCAGGCTGAGCCATGTTCCGCCTAACAGGGAATGATTATTTTGCGATCTCGGTGGACCGCGTCTCGCGGATGACCGTCACCTTGATCTGACCGGGGTATTGCATGGTCTCTTCGATCTTTTTCGCCACATCGCGAGCCAATCGAGCCGAAGCGAGATCGTCAATTGCCTCTGGCTTAACAATGATACGCACTTCGCGCCCGGCTTGTATTGCAAAAGCCTGTTGAACTCCGTCGAACGACATGGACATTTCCTCGAGCGAGCGGATGCGTTTGATGTACGCTTCGAGGTCTTCGCGCCGCGCGCCGGGTCTCGCGCCGGAGATGGCGTCTGCCGATTCGGTGATGACCGCTTCCACGGTGAGTTGATCCACCTCATGGTGATGCGACTCGATGGCGTTCACCACAATCGAGTTGACGCCGTAACGCTTGCAATACTCCGCGCCCAGTTTCGCGTGCGTGCCGTCCTGGTTGTGATCCATCGCTTTGCCGATGTCGTGCAGGAAGCCGCCCAATTTGGAGAGTTCGACGTTCGCCCCGATCTCCGCCGCCAGGATGCCAGCCAGTTTGGAGACCTCCACCGCGTGGGCAAGCTGGTTCTGCCCATACGACGTGCGGAATTTAAGCCGCCCCATCATCCGTAGGATTTCCGGGTGCAAGCCTGAGACGTTTGCCTCATAGGATGCTTGCTCTCCCGCCTCATTGATAATTTTTTCCACTGCGCGCGTTTCGTCTTCCACGATCTTCTCGATATGCGCGGGATGAATCCGCCCATCCAGAATCAACTTCGCCAGCGCGCGCCGCCCGATCTCGCGGCGGACTGAGTCGAAACAGGATACGGTCACCGAATCCGGCGTGTCGTCCACGATCACATCCACGCCTGCGGCTTGCTCAAAGGCTTTGATATTGCGCCCGTTGCGCCCGACGATACGTCCCTTCATCTCTTCGCTGGGGAGGGTGACAACGGCGCGGGTCACTTCAGCGACGTGCTCGCTTGCCACGCGTTGGATGGCATCCGCGATCAACTTGCGGGCGCGCCTTTCGCCTTCCTCGCGCGCTTCCGCTTCGATCTGGCGGATGATGCGAGCCATATCGCCGCGCGCTTCTTTTTCGACGGCGGCGAACAATTCCTTTTTTGCCTCGTCCGGCGAAAGTTGGGCGATTTGCTCGAGTTTTTTAACTTGGTCCTCGTGCAGTTTATCGATCTCATTGCCGCGTCGGTCCACTTGCGATTGGCGTTTGTTGAGCTGTTGCTCGCGCTGTTCGAGGCGGTCGGTTCGGCTATCGACCTCCGAACGGCGTTTATCCAGCCGTTCGGTTTCTTTATTAAGTTCGATGCGCCGTTCTTTCATTTCTGATTCAGCGGCTTGCACAATTTTGGTCGCGTTCTCGCGCGCCTGGCTTTCGATCAAGCGCGCCTGTTCATTGGCGACCTTTAGGATGTTGTCTGCCTTATCCTGCTGGTTTTTCGCGGCGCGCTCTGCCTGATAGCGGTGAAGAAAGTACCCCGCCACCAGACCAACGCCCAATACAAGTATGTCGACGATCAAGATAATCGGATTCATGGTGTATCCTCATTTTCGTAGTGATGTTCTTTTTGATGTGTTTCGTTCCAGATCTTTGTTACCACCGGCGCGATGACCGAGTATGAAAAACCGCGCCTTGCAAGAAACTCTGAAAGTTTTTTTCTGTATGCCTGCCAGTCTAACTCTTTGAAACGGTTTGTTTTCTTTTGCGCCGCTTCATACGCCAGCGCTTCATCGTCCACATGCTGGAGGGCGGCGGAGGTGGTTTCGTCGTCGATGCCCTTTTGCCGCATTTCCATCGCCAACATGCGGCGACTGCGCGGGCGGAAAGCGCTTCGGTTTTCGACCCATGCCCGGGCGAACTGGTTGTCGTTGGCAAGCCCATCCTGTCGTAGTCGTTCGATGGTCTGCTCGATCACATCCTCCGGGATCTCATGCTTGCGCAGGTTCTTGCGGATCTCCGCTTCGGACCTTGCCCGGTAGCTCAGGAACAACAGCGCCTGTTGGATGGCTCGTTCTTTCGCGTCTTCAGCCTGAAGCCGTTGAAGTTTTGCATCGTCCAACTCGTCACCGACTTTGAGCCACGCGGCGGTGATGCGAGCCAGCCCGAAAGCGAACTCACCGTCGAGATGCACATTGACTCGATGCGGGTTTCGCTTTTGCACTTCGAGGGCGGTGATCTTTTTCATTTTATGACTTACGCGGTTGGCGGGCAGTTCGATTTGCTTGGCAAATCGTGCCGCCGTAGCCAACTTCGACGAAACAGGCTTTAAAATAAAACAACCGAAGCGCCAACTGTCGGTTTCGGCTGTCGAAAACCCCGCGTCAACGGGAGGAAATGTCTGGGAATGTGGAGCAAAACCCAACGTCCCGATCGAAGCGCGCCGGGGTGGGTCAAACCGCGTGACGCTGGTCAGGTCACAGACGGCGAACGTGTTGTGGGGGTGAAGTCAGGTTGTTTTTCACGATGGTTGGTTTGACTTCTTCATATAACTCCCAAAACGGGGAGGTTCTTGCTCGTAATTTCCAGAAAGGGTGCAGCCGAGCCGCAGGGCGGCAGAAATTGACTTGGTCGTTGCTTGCAGATTGCGCTCATTATAATGGATTTTAAGATTTGTTAATGTGTCAAAATTATTGCGAAGGCTGGCGCGCCCAGCGTTTCCGCCGCGCCAAGATGGGAACAACAATAATGAAGGCGATCACGCCTCCCATGATGACGATGCCGTCGGTCGACCCAACTTCAGATTTATCTTCCGGTTCGGGGGTGGAGGCGCCTTGAAAAAAGAACGATGCCCCAGTATCTGCCTGTGTGAATGTTGCCCGGCTTGCCAGTGATTGTGTAAAAGCTGTGAGAGCCAGCGCCAACCCCAATGCCAGAATGACTATGATGAATCCGCGCGTTGTTTTTTTCATGCCGGGCAAGTATATCACGCGCATTGTATCGCTATATGTACTTCCTATTCTTTTGAAGTATAATTTCGGCGCGCTTTCAGGGTGAATGATGACCCTGAAAGACGATGTTTATTTTGGGTAAATTCACTTGTTCAATGAAAAATCAGGTGCCTGCGAGTGGTCTTCATGACGATGATCGGTAATTCGTTATGCAACTCATGTTTACAAATTTGGTTCAATTAGGTAAAATCGTGCAATATTTCACGAATAAATCCTCGCTTCAGGAGAATGCATGATCCGAAAATTTTTTGAATGGGTGTTAAGCCCGATGGGGCGGATAGCAATGGTGATCACCGTGATGTCGCTGTTCAGCCTTGCCGCTTATGGGGTGTACCAGACTCAACAGCCTCCCGAACAACCGATCCAATTTACTCACAAGTTACATGTAGGGCTGGGAATCCAATGTTTGTATTGCCACCCCGGCGCCTTGCGCGGACCCTCGCCCGGTTTGCCGACCATCAATAAATGCTGGGGATGCCATCAGCAAATTGCAAAAACACAAACCAGCCCGCTCCTCAAACCCATGGTCGACGCGATGAATGCCGGCGTAGGTTTTACGTGGGTGCCGGTGGCGCAAGTGCCGGACTTCGTGCATTTCACACATCGTCCGCATATTGCGGCGGGTCTCAATTGCGAAAAGTGTCACGGCGATATGACCAAGGTGACCATCGCCGAGAACCCGCAGGTGATGAACATGGGGTGGTGCCTTAACTGTCACAAGTCGCGCACGGAGGATAACTTCCAAAACAATCCCACCGGCGACGTTGGCGTGTCTGCCCAGTTGGAAGAGAAGCGCACCAAGCTCACCGACTGCGGAACGTGTCATTATTAATCCGGGTACAGAGGAATATTCCATGAGTCAAAAAATTTCCCGGCGTGATTTTCTCAAATTAGCCACTGCAGGCGCGGCGACCACCGCCGTATTGACCGGTTGCGGTCCCGCTTCGCGTTATGTGACGCGCGAACCGTACACGAAAATGCCGGAGTACACCTACAATGGCTTGAGCACGTATTACGCCACCACCTGCCGCGAATGCGCGGCGGGATGCGGACTGATCGTCCGCACCATGCAGGGACGCGCCATCAAAGTGGAAGGCAACCCTGCGAACCCGATCAACCTCGGCAAGACCTGCGCGCGCGGGCAGGCAACCTTGCACGGCTTGTACAACCCCGACCGTGTTGAGTTTCCCATCAAACAGGCGCGGAGCGCGGCGTTGGGGACCACCGTCATGAAATGGGAAGAGGCTTTCCAGGTCGTCGCCGATGCCTTGAACACCGCGAACGCCTCCGAGATTGCCTTCCTATTAGGAACCGCGTCGGATCACCTGTTCGATTTGGTCACCGACTTCACAACGGCGATTGGCGCGCCGGCGCCGATCCGCTTTGGCGCGTTGAGCATGTTCGAATCCCGCGCCACATTGAGCAAGGCGGCTGAGAATCTTCTGGGAGAGGCTGGCTTGCCTTTCTTTGATCTTGCGAATTCCGATCTCGTCGTTTCGTTTGGATCGAATTTCCTCGAAACCTGGCTCTCGCCGGTTGCTTATACGCGCGGCTTTGCAAAAATGCGCCGTGGCAACACCCAAAAGCGCGGATACCTCATTCAGTTTGAATCGCAGATGTCGCAGACTGCCGCCAAAGCCGACGAGTGGATCCCGGTTCTTCCCGGAACTGAGGGCTTGGTTGCCCTTGCCCTCGGCCGGCTCGTGGCGGAAGCAAAGGGCGGAGCGACCCCTCGCGCGTTTACCTCTGTCAACGCGGAAGAGGTTTCTGCCAAGTCTGGCGTTTCGCTGGAACAACTGGAACACATCGCCGGTTTGATCGCCCAGGCGCAAGCCCCGCTTGCGATCCCCGGCGGGCAGGCGCTTGGTCAGAGCAATGGGCTTTCCACGGCGGAGGCAGTGCTCGCGCTCAATGCGTTAGCTGATAACTACGGAAAACCCGGCGGCGTGTTCATCTCTCCGCTGTCGCCGAATGAAGATGCGTATCATCGACCTGCCAGCGCGAAAGAAATGGCAGATTTCATTGCAACGCTAAAGAGCGGCGGCGTGAAAACCCTGTTCATTCATGGGGTAAACCCGCTGTTCGAAATCCCTAAACCGCTTGGTTTTGCTGAGGCGCTTGCGTCTGTTCCCACAGTGATCTCGTTTGCAACTTTTCCCGATGAGACCGCCCTCGCCTCCGACTACATCTTCCCCGATCATCAGGGTCTCGAGGCATGGGGCTACCAACGTTCCGCGACCGGCGCCATGCAATCTGTGCTTTCGGGCGCGCAGCCGGTGGTTTCGCCAATGCGCGATACGCGCTCCACAGTTGATGTGTTGATCGAAGCGGCGCGGTTGGCTGGCGGAAAATTCGTCGAGGCATTGCCCTTCACAGATGAAGTTGCCTTCATTCGAGGCAAAATTGCGAATCTCATCGGTCGCGCGGATGGTTCATTCGCCGCCCCCGAGATCAACACCTTCGCTTCCTATTTTCAACAAAGTGGGGGCTGGTGGTCTGCGGCGGGGGCTTCTGCTTCATCGTCCGCCGCGAGCGCGCTTGGCAAGACGATCTCCATTGACGAAGCGGAATTTGCCGGTGACGGCGAGTTCTTCTTCATCCCATTCGTTTCACCCACGTTGGGTGAAGCCGGCGCAAACAAACCGTGGTTGCAGGAATTACCCGACCCGATGACCACCGTCATGTGGAACTCGTGGGTGGCGATGAACCCTGAAACCGCTCACCACCTCGGCGTTGAAAATGACGATGTGGTCAAGATCATCAGCGAAGCCGGGGAGGTGGAAGTGGCTGTCTACGAATATCCAGCCATTCACCCGGAAGTAGTTGCCATGCCGTTTGGTCAGGGTCATACAGCCTACGGAAGGTTTGCCACGGCGAGACTTCCGCAAGATCGATTTATGGGACTCGTGCCGCATGGCGGGCTTGTAGGCGACGCATTCCAGCGCGGCGCGAATCCAGCCGATGTGCTTGGCGCGCATTTCAACAAGGCCGGCGATCTAGCCTTTGCAGGCATGAAGGTCAAGATCGAGAAGACCGGACGAAAACAATATCTCTCCCGTCTCGAAAGCCGCATCGGCGTCTACGGCGAGGGATTCCCCGAGGAGAAATGATCATGACTGTTGATTTGAATCTCGTTGGCGCGAAAGGCGCAATTGCCGAAGCCGCGGAAGGAAAGTGGGGGATGGCCATTGACCAGGATATTTGCACCGGCTGTCAGGCTTGCGTGGCGGCGTGCGCCATGGAGAACAACATTGCCTTTGTGGGCGAGGAAGATGCCGGCTATGGGCGAACCCAGCACTGGATCCGGATCGAGCGTTTTTGGGATGGTGAATATCCGCACGTGAAGGCGACTCCCTTCCAACCGATGCTTTGCCAGCAGTGCGGTCACGCGCCGTGCGAGCCTGTGTGCCCGGTGTTTGCGACTCCGCACAGCCCGGCGGAAGACCTCAACCTGCAAGTGTATAACCGTTGTGTTGGCACGCGTTATTGCGCCAACAACTGCCCGTATCAGGTGCGCTCGTTCAACTGGCGCGATTATCACATCGTTCCCGAACTTGGAAATATGGTGAACGGGACGCTCGTCTTCCCGCTTCATAACCAGCTCAACCCCGATGTGACGGTTCGCCGCCGCGGTGTGATGGAAAAGTGCACGTTCTGTATTCAGCGCATCCACCATGCTCAAGATAAAGCCAAATCGGAGGGACGCGAGGTGGAAGACGGCGAGTTCACCACCGCATGCGCGCAAGCCTGCCCGGCGAGCGCGATCACATTTGGGCGTGTGGATCATCCTGAGAGTCTGGTCAGCCAGATGGCTCATCAGGAACGTGGTGTGAAGCACCTCGAAGAACTCAATACCCTGCCGCGCGTGACCTACCTCAAGGAAGGTTAACTTATGACCGCTTCGTCCAAATATTTATCCGGTGCGCATGAAGCGCGCGACGCTCATCACGAAGAAGATCCAAAGCAATATTTGATGTACGATCCCAAGCCGCGCGGTGAGATGAACGCAATGGTGATGGAATCGATGCACACGACCTCGTGGAAGTTCTGGGCGGTGTTGGGTGTTCTGTCATTCCTGGTTGTCACCTGCTTCTTCTTTGCCTGGGGATATATGATCGACGAAGGCTTGTATGTTGGCGGGGTGATGCGCCCAGCCTATTGGGGTGTCTTCCTCGTCAACACCGTGTTCTGGATCGGTATCAGCCATGCGGGGACGTTCATCTCCGCGATCTTGCGAGTGTTCAAAGCGGAGTTCCGCCGCCCGTTCACCCGCGCCGCCGAGTTGATGACCACCTTCGGCTTGATCCAGGCGGGCGCGAGCATCTTCATGCACATGGGTCGCGTGTGGCTTTCGTATTGGATGTTCCCCATCCCGAACGCGCGGCAGTTGTGGCCCAACTTCCACTCGCCATTGATGTGGGACCTGCTCGCCATTTCCACGTATGTTCTGGGCAGTACGATGTACCTGTTCCTGCCGCTCATCCCCGATCTTGCCATGGCGCGCGATCGCTCCACCGGCTGGCGCAAGACGTTTTACAAAATCCTTGCGCTCGGGTTCCGCGGCACAGAGGGCGAGTGGCGGCATCTCACCGTTGCCATGAACTTCTTCGCTTTTGCCATCATCCCCGTGATGTTCTCTGTGCACACCATCGTGTCTTGGGACTTTGCCATGGCAATGCGCCCGGGCTGGTCGTCCAGCGTGTTCGGTCCGTATTTCGTGCTCGGCGCTTTGCATTCGGGCATGGGCGCGGTGGCAATGGTGTTGTTTGTCATGCGCGCCACCATGAAGCACATGGACTATTTCATCCGCAAAGAACACTTCGACGCGCTCGGCAAGTTGATGCTGATGGTTACCTTTGCCTATACCTATTTCTTCTTCAACGACTACATTGTGCAATGGTACGGCGGCGACAAGGCAACCGACAATCTTCTGCACTGGTTGGAGGAAGGTCCGATGGCGTGGATGTTCCTTCAGTTTGTGTTTTTCAACATTGTCATTCCACCGCTGTTGCTATGGAGTAAGAAGGTGCGCGAAACCCCCTGGTTGCTTGCGTTGATCGGGTTGATGATCAACGTTGGCATGTATTGGGAGCGTTACCTGATCATCCCGGTCATGCTCACCATCAATCGCATGCCGTTCACGTGGAAGTTATTCCAACCGCGCCTTGAAATCTTCCTCACCATTGGAACATTCTCCATGTTCCTCCTGTTCTACATGATCGTTTCCCGCCTCATCCCCCTGATCCCGGTCTGGGAAGTGCAGGAAGGGCAGATGACGCACTCGCTCCGCAAAGTGGGCAAGGCGAAACTCCCGACGATCAGCGAATTCGAATAAACGGAGAGAACCATGTCTGAAGCAACTTTACTTGCTGTCTTCGAAGACCTAGACCCCGCCGCGAACGCCATCGATACATTGCACGAGATGGGCGTAGGCGACGAAAACATCAATGTGATTTCCGGCGTGCCGGTGGCGCATAAAATTCTCGGTCGCCCGCATCCCTGGACGAACGTATCGAAACTTTCGATGGGCGGCGCGATTGCCGGCTTCGCGTTCGGTATCTTCCTCAACTTTGGAACGCCGCACCTCTATGGTATTCAAGTGGGCGGGCAGTACGTTACGCCAATTCCGCCTGGCGCCATTGTGACATTCGAGATGACCATGCTCTTTGCGCTCCTTGCCACCTTCCTCGGCGTCTTTCTGGATAGTTACTTTCCAAATTATCGCCCGCTGGAATACGTCGACGAAGTGAGCGATGGGAAGATTGCGGTCTTCTTTCGGGTCGCGGAAGACGATGCCAAAAAATTCACTGAGGCAATGAATACGCTCGGCGCTGAATCTGTCAAACCCGCGGAGGCGCGGCAACTATGAGACTTTTCAAACAACTGTTTTGGGTTTTCTTCACCCTCGGTATCCTTTTCGGGGTACTCGAACTCTTTATGTTCGACATCATCAAGATCGACTGGGTCAGTTTCATGGAGATCCAGCCATCCTATCGCCCGATGGAAGATCCGCTTCCGCCGCCCAGTCAGTCTGTTCCCGTGGAAGGGGCGATCGTCATCCCCGGGATGGGCGCGCCTGAAAACCCCACCCCAGCCGATGACGCCTCCCTGATGCGCGGCGCGGAATTGTTCGCCATCAACTGCCAGATGTGCCACGGCGCGGAGGGCGCGGGGAATGGTCCCGTTGCCCCGTTCCTCATCCAGTTCAAGCCCGCCGACTTGACCTCTGCCGTTGCGCAATCCAAAAGCGATGGCTCAATGTTCCTCACCATCTCGAACGGCGTGGATGGACGCATGCCCGCCTTGAACGAAAACCTGACCGTCTCTGAACGCTGGGATGTGGTTAACTTCCTGCGCACATTACAACCTGCAGAATAGGGATTTCGATTATGAATGATGTTAGAAAATTAATTTACACCACGCTCATCGCCTTCCTTGCGACGCTTGTGATCTGGATCACCGCCCTGTTGTTTTGGTCCTGCGGGTTTTCCTTCGAGTGTGTGCGCGCAAACCAAATCGTGGAACGCACCCCGGTCCCCACGCTGATCCCTGCCAATCACGTAGATGCTCCCATGAGCGGCGCGGCGGCTGAGTTCAACGCATGTCAGGTTTCCGCGACCGAGTTAATCGGCGCGTGGGTTTCAGCCGGCGCGCCTGAAAGCGGAACCTTCCCATTCACAGATATGAACGGGAAAGACTGTGAAGCGGCGTATGAGGATATCCAACCATTGTTTGTGGAAAATGGGCAGTGGTATGCCAACGCCATCGGGTGCGTGTCGTGTCATAATTCGGCGCTGACGGCGCGCAGTGGCGGTTTGGACCTGTCCAGTTATGATGCCATGCAATTAGGCTCACAGCGCGCCGATGCGACTGCCACCGGCAACAATATTTTTGGAGATGGCAATTGGGAAAGCTCCACGTTGTTCACTGTGTTGACAACAAAAGGTATGGTTCCTACGGGGCACTCGGCGGATGTAAGCCCGAATGATTTTGTGTTCTATGTCGGGTCGGCGGTTGAAGTTACAGCAACGCCGACACCGTAGTGCGATTTGAGGATCAAAAAAATCTCCCAACTATTCGGGAGATTTTTTTGATTGCCAGCGGAGAGGGCGGGATTCGAATATCATCCCCTCAATAGGGACGCGCGAACCTAAAACAAAAATACCCTTCTTGCGAAGAGTATTTTCTGGCGGAGAGGGCGGGATTCGAACCCGCGAACCTTTTGGGTTACACGCTTTCCAAGCGTGCGCACTAGGCCAGACTATGCGACCTCTCCATTGGTTCAAGCGTGCAAATTATACCATGCGCAAATTAGTTGTCCAACGCGCCCTGGTTGATCCAATCGACGATGAGTTGCACTTGCGGGGGAGTCAACTTCGGTCCGCGTTTGGGCATTTCTTGCGTAATGACTTGTTCGGCGAGCAGGCTGTTATCCACGTCGCTGGGGACGATCACCGGTCCATTTTCGGAGCCGGTCATGAGAGCCGCGTAGGTTGTGAGGTTTAATCCCTCTTTGGTCTCGCGCCCGCCGTGACAGTTCTTGCACCGGCTGTCGAGAATGGGGAGGATGTCGTTGGCGAAACTGACTGCGGCGTTCTGGTTTACTGCCTCGGTTGGCGGGGTGGTGGGGATTACGACGGTTGGGATGGCTGTATCGGTGGGGGGAACGGAGGTGTGGGTGGGCGGAAGCGCCTCAGTCGCCGGGGCAGGCTGGGTTGTCGGTGGAGAAGCGGGCGCGTCCGTGGACTGACCTCCACAAGCGGCGAGGATTCCCGTCAAAACGATCGTGAGCAAAACTTTTTTCATTGTTCTCCTAGAAACCATATAAGATGATGCCGCCCAGAAATGCTAGTGTGAAGGCGATGAAGAAACTCAAACCGTATGCCGCCGTATAGAGGGCGCGGTTGCCTGTGCTGAAGATTTGCGGGTTACGGAAACGAATGATACTGATGCCGGCGGTGAGCAGGAGCAATAGCATGGCAAGGATTACCTTGACGCTAGCGTTTGGCGCTTCGCCTTCGTAGTTCTTGATGTTATCCATCATGCCGGTGATGCCCGCCACAACTGTGCTGATGGCGGCGAGGACGATGTTCGCAAAGGCGGCTTGTTCGAGCGCTGGATTCTTTCTCCACCAGGCGAGCAGGATGAAGAGGAAGGCGGCGCCGGTTAGCGCGATGGGGAAGTGCACGACCATCGGGTGAGTGGGGTGGAGCTGTGTAATGGCGGCGATGAAGCGATTGATGAAGTCCATTGTTTCTCCTCGGTGGTTTATTTGTTTACCAGATTGCGGGATGATACCTTTTATTACTCTGGCTTGGCTAAGAAAATTTTCATTTTTGCTCAACCAAAAAAGCGGACAGGTTTCGCTGTCCGCTTTTTTGGTTGTGGAATTTCGGTGTCAGTTTTTCGCAGGGGTTGGCAGTTCGCGCGGAGCGACCATGCCCCAGCGCGACGCGCCGAGGTACAAAATATCGAGGATGAGGTCCTCGTAGCGGATGCCCTCTGCTTTGGCTTGCAGGCACAGGTCGCTGTACTCGGGTGTGAGTCCGGGCAGGGTGTTGATCTCGAGCAGGCGCGGGTTGCCTTCCTCGTCGAGGCGGATGTCGGTGCGCGAGATATCCAATGCGCCGAGCAGTTGATGCGCGCGCAGGGAGAAATACCTGAGTTTCTTTTCCAGTTCGGGTTCGACCACCGCTGGGCAAAAATAACCGGGCGCGCCTTCTTCTCCGACTTCCTTTGATTTGGACGCGTTGCTGTACACTTTTGGCGTGACGGAACGCGTCATGTCCAATTCGAGGATGGGGAAGCGGTGGAAGCCGTCTTTTTCGTACCATTCGGGGTTGCGCGAGTAGAGTTTCGCATCGGCGCGCCCGAGGATGCCGACGGTGAATTCGCGCCCCGGCAGAAAGACCTCTACCAGCGCGGGCTGTTGGTAGGTGTTGATGATGTATTGCGCCCGCTCGCGCAATTCCTTTTCCTTGGTGACGATGGCTTTCGTATCCACGCCCATGCCGGTGCCTTCGCGCGCGGGTTTGACGAAGAGCGGATATTTCAATTCGGGTCGCAGGGGTTCATCGCCGACGATAAACTCTTGAAACGGCGCGACGGGTAATCGTCGATCGCGCCAGATGCGTTTGGTGAGAGTCTTATCCAGCGAGATGCCGTTGGTAAGCACGCGCGAGCCGGTGTAGGGGATGCCCATCATCTCGAGCAGGGCTGGCACTTGCGCCTCGCGCGCGTCGCCGCCGAGTCCTTCGGCGATGTTGAAGCAAATATCGGGTTGTTGATCGCGCAGGGCAAAAGGCAGGTCCCTGTCAGCTTGGATAAAAACCGTTTTGTGCCCATCCGTTTCAATGGCGGCGCGAAGCGAGTCGATGGTTTCGATGTGATCGAAGTCCGAGAACGCATCCGGTGGAACGCCCTCCGGTTTGGGCTGTGAATCATCCTTGATGTTGGCGAGAACGGCGACCTTCCAATAGCGCTTCATGAGGTCTTGAATCTCCTTTTGTTTGATTCAAAAATTATCGAGCCAATGATAGCGCAATGCTGTCAGATGACAAGGGTTATGAACTTTAAAACATTCTGCTAGACAATGAATTGCCTTTCAGGTATCATCAGTTCACTTCCAACGGAACGGGAAAGAGAAAAACGCGAATGGCAATGTTTTCAAAAGACCTGGGCGTCGACCTGGGGACAATGTTCACCCGCCTGGCAGATTCAACCCAAGTGCTGGCTCAAGAGCCGACCATTGTTGCGATCGAGGCGATCGAGCAAAAGATGGTGGCGGTGGGGCAGGAGGCGTTGGATATGTACGGGCGCGTTCCTGAAAGCATCGAAGTGGCGCGTCCCTTGAAGAATGGCGTGATTGCGGATTATGAAATTACCGAGACGCTACTCTCCTACTTGCTTTCACGCGCCAGCGGAAGCATGCGCATCTTTCGCCCGCGCGTCATGATTTCCGTCCCCAACGGAGTCACCAGCGTGGAGCGGCGGGCGGTGTACGAAGCGGTGTTGGAGGCGGGAAGCCGCGAGGCGTTCCTCATCCAACAGCCGCTTGCGGCGGCGATCGGCGTGGATCTCCCTATCGGTTCGCCTGCGGGAAATATGGTGATCTGTCTCGGCGGAGGATGCACCGAAGCGGCGGTGATGGCGATGTATGGCATCGTCTCTGCCGAAACTCTGCGCTCCGGCGGCATGGATTTCGATGATGCCATTGTCAATTATGTGCGCAGAAAATATGGCGTGGTGATCGGGCAGGTGACCGCCGAACAACTCAAAACAAGGATCGGCGCGGCGGTTCCACTGGATACCGAGAATAGCATGGAAGTGCAGGGACAGGATCAGGTGACAGGCTTGCCGCGGCCGGTCACGTTGACGACCGGCGAAATCGTGGAGGCGTTGCAGGATCCGCTTAAGGCGGTTGTGGAAACAGGTCGCCGCGTGCTGGAAAAAACCCCGCCCGAACTCGTCTCGGACATCATTGATCGCGGCGTGGCGTTATGTGGGGGAGGCGCGTTATTGCGTGGTATCGATAAATTATTGACGAAGTCGCTGGGCATCCCCGCGTATTTGGTGGACAACCCGATGACCTGCGTTGTGGAAGGCACGGTGAAGGCTCTGCCGATGTACAACATTTTGCGACGCAGTCTGCCGCAAGTGTAAAGTATGAAACGCCCAAGCCATGGCTTGGGCGTTTTTTATTCGGATAGACTGCGCAATACGCTTCCTCTTACTGATCGGTTGAAAATACGAGGTTGATAAAGTAATCGCGCTGTCCGATAAATCCATTGATGCCAACTTGTTGCCCAACTTCTACTTCGGAAGATTGGAAGCCGTATTGCCCCACGCTAAAACCATCAACGGCTTCATTGTCGATGTTTAAGGGGATTGCGCCGTTCGGGGTATCCTGCCAGTGGGCAAATATATCGTTCTTTTGCACAACCAACGGAGCGGACAGCTTCACCACGGTCGTCCCTGTTTGGGCAGGAGGCGAGTCGTCGGACACATTCACACGATAGATTACCTTCCAGCCGTCATCGTTGGGGCGCAGGATCAGCAGTTCGAATTGTTCGACGGCTTTGTCGCTGTCGTTGAGGTACATGATCCCGTTAATAAACCCATCCGATGGCATGGAATATTCGTGCAGGAACAAATGACGCCTGGCGGAGGTATCGCCTTTTGGCGACGATGGAACCTGCCCTGAAAAATCAAAGCCGATTTGCCGGGTCTGTAAAACAGGTTGAGGTGTGGGCGAGTTGCCATCTATGGCTATCGTAACGCTGGAACAAGCGAGCGCTAAAATAATCAGACAAGTAATAAAGATGCGAGGTGTTTTTCTTGCTGGATGATTCATGATTTAGGCCTTTGATCCACGGCAAGCGAAAAAAAATTTATAGTGGATAAAAGTCTTTAGAGTTGAAAACAAGTTAGTTTAAGGTGGAGTGGCTTGTTAAGGTTGGTCTCGACAGGCTCGACCCATTGGAGTCTATCGCAAGCGCATGGGGCTTGCAAGTCCCATGCGCTTGCGCGGGCGTCAGGTAGTCCAGCGCCTGATGGGGACGTTCAAAATTATAAAAGCGAATGTAAGCGGCTGGCTGGCGATAAGCCTCCTTTGGGCTGGCATATTCATGCAGATAAACTTCCTCGTACTTGATGGTGCGCCATAGTCTTTCGGTGAAAATATTGTCCATGGCGCACCCACGCCCATCCATGCTGATCTTGATTTCTTCGCGTTGCAGGCGTTCCAAATATTTCGGGCTGGTGAAGTGACTGCCTTGATCGCTGTTCCAGATTTCGGGTTTGGCTTGAAACAAGGCGTTGTCGACAGCGGTCAGCACGAAATCCACCTCCAGGGTTTGGCTGAGCGTCCAACTCAGCACATAGCGAGAATACCAGTCCAGAACTACGGTGAGATACAGCCAGCCGTGTTGAAGACGGATGTAGGTAATGTCGATACCCCAGATGTGATTGGGATGCGCGGCAGTCACGTTTCGCAGCAGGTACGGATAAATCTGGTGTTGCGGGGCAGGGTTGCTCGTATGTGGGACTGGAACCAGAGCGAAAATGCCCATTTCACGCATGTAGGCTTGCACAGTAGGGCGTGAAACACCAAATTCAAGATGCAACTGAACGGCGATTTTACGTGACCCATAAAACGGGCAGGCGGTGTAGAGTTCATCGATGCGCTGTTTGATCGCCAGCTCGCGCGCGGAAGGCGGCGCAGGCTCATAGAACAGGCTCGCATAACTGAGCCCCAGCAGGTCTGCCTGTGTTTTGAGCGACATTTCAGGACGTTGTCCTGCCTGCGCCAGTGCCGCAGGCACAGGTGAGCCTGTCGAAGGAGTATCTTTTTCTACCATTGCCAGTCGCTCTGCTCTACTCAAACTGGAAGCCAGATTTTTTTTTCAGCCAGGACAACTGAGCGCTCAATCGCCCGATCTCAGCATATAGTTCGTTGAGCTGTTTTTCATGTTCGGCTTCCCGAGCGCGCTCGGCTTTGCGATCATCTTCAAACAGTTGGGCAAAGTCTTCCAGAGCTTGCTTTTTCCACTTGTGGATTTGGTTCGGATGAACACTATTTTCGGTCGCGATCTGTGCCACGCTTTTGTCTTCTCGCATGGCTTCCAACACGATCTGCGCTTTTTGAAGAGCGGATAAGCGCTTTCTTTTAGGCATGGTTTTTCTCCGGAAACTGCACCTTAATTACACCTGCACCCACCGCAGGTGCGGTGTGCCCGTTTTCGTGTCTAATTTTCCTTATCCACCTCAGTAAACGTTGAATCAAGAAGGTACTTTGACAGTTTAACGATTGCTGTGACCTCCCTCACGGTCTCCCCATATTCACCGTCCAATAGCCTCCAAAACTGCTCGTTCTCACAAACACATACCCCACGCCGATTTCGGTGACGCGCGAGTTGAGGACATTGTCCCATTGGAGCGGATCGAGTTTCCATTGACTCATCGCGTCGCCTGGCAAGCCAATCGCGATGAGTTCAAGATAATACGTGGATGTGTATCCCGCGCGAAGAATGCGGTCGCCAGTCCATGTTCCGTCTGAGCCGCTGTGTTCGAGGAAGTCGTTGCACGCCATGTCGAGGCTGTGCGCTTGCGCGGCGGCAGTCAGTTGTGGATTCACCGTCAGCGCGGCGCGACCAACATCCGCGCGGGCTTGGTTGATCAGGTCAATGAGTTGTTGAACATACTCAGCGTTCGTTGTGTAATAACAATTCGTCGTGCCAATTTGCACAGAAGTTTCGCCAACGACGATCTTCACCCAGAATGTATTTTCGATGCCGATCGGCACCGTTTCGCCGCGCTCATTCTGCAACCTGAAACTGCCGAGATATTGACCGTCAATGGATGGCGCGACGAGGTCAACGGAAATTTCCACGTCTGATTTTGCGGCAGTCTCAGGGACGGGAACCGAATCGGGCGCGCTCATCCGTTCGCCCGAAGCAAAAGCAACAGTATAACCCTTCCAATCGCATGTTCCAGAGTTTTGCAATTTCCACGTCTTGGTGAACGCTTCGCCTTGCGAGAAATTCGTGTTGTCGGGGATGGTCACATCTTCGACGAACGCCGCGCTGTCGCGGCAACTCGGCGTCGGCGTGGGAGCCGAGGGGTCGAGCGTTGCCGTCGCGGTTGGCGGGATCGGCGTCGGGACAGTTAATCCTTGCTTGGTGGGAGGCAGGGTTGACGTGACGAAAAGAATCGGCGCATCCGTTGGCGCACCTTCCGATGAAACGGTCACGCAGGAGGTGAGGAGAATTAGGAGGAGTGGGAGAATTTTTTTATACATTCATTACTCTGGTGTAGGCGGCGTTCTCTAACGCCGCCGATTGGTCAGGCGTTAGAGAACGCCTGCTACACGCGATTAAAACATCATCATCTGTGATTTGGATTTTTCGAGCGGATCGCTGGCGATCTGTTCCTCGAACGTCTCACGCGTCAACACGGGGACCTCGAGCATGGTCCGCAACAAACGATATTTCACCAGCCGATAGTTTTTCAATCGCGCCGCGAGCGCGGGGTCGCGTCCCGCTTTGTACGCGATCAACGACGCGCGCCCGCCAGGGATGACGAGAATCGTTTGCTCGGGCGCATACGGCGTGTCATCCATTGCGCGCCCGACGAGCGCGGAGGCGAGCACGTAAAACGCAAACTGAACGGAATTGTTTTCCTCCCACACATGATTTTTATCCGCAAGGCTGGTCGAATACCCCAATCGTTTGCCGACGAGTTCAAGCATCGGGATGATCGTATCGCGTTCGTTCCGCCGCGCCGACGCAACATCCTCCGCGCGCAACTTCAACGACGCGCCATCTCTCTGTGCGTATGAATCTAACACGGCATAGATCATCGCTTTGGATGGCGTGAGCAAACCTGTGAACTGCGGATACAAATCATCTTCGATCTCGAGATAGATGCTGTTGGGATTCTTTTGCAGGAATGTGACGATGGCGACTTCCACGCGGTCTGCGAGAGATTCGTAGTGCCGACTTAAGTCGGCATTACTCCAGAGTCCCGTATCCACACTTTCACCCGCCGAATAATGAACAAACCGTTCATCCTCCGACAACGCCGATTGAATCAACGCGTTCGTCGAGCGCAAGGCTTCGTCGAATTCCTGAGTTTTATTTTTCAATGCGTGAGCCTCCGCCAACGCGATCAACGCCGCCGCGTGGACGTGCAAATAACTTGCAGGTTCGCCGCGCTCGACGAGATGCGAATGGATCGCATCACGCGCAACAGCAACATCGGGTTCATTCGCTTCACGCTTCAAATGTTCTCCGCGATTCCACAAAATTTGAATCGGGTCATGTTCGGTTCGCAAGGCAACGCTTTTCAAATCGAATCCTGCCGCGCCTGCCGCGGTGAGCGCCGATGTGAGAAACGGCGGCTCAGGCTCAGGCACGAATCCAAAGAACGGCGTGCCGAGCGGCAACAACTCAAACAAATGCGAAAACGCGGCGTGCAATGCCGTCGCATTCCATGCCCAGTCATACCGCCTACGACGCAGGGCGACCTTATATGGTTCCACCGCCTCGCGCCCCCACAGCCAGCCCGCCCACAACGCCGAGAGAGTCCAAAACGCCTGGTTCGGACGCGGCAGTGAACCGATCACCGCGGCAATCGGGATTTCTTTTTTGACTTCATGCGCCAACTCTTTGAGACGACCTTCGTAGATGCAGACTCCGCCGCTTTCTGGAATTCGACGGGGCCACGCTTCGATCGCGACGGGTGAGCCTGTTTCAGTCCAGAGACTTAATCCACGCTCCAGCTGACTCCACAAGTTATGTTCGCGAAATTGACTCGGGATGTTAAGTTGTTTCGGTCGCGGGCGCGTCGGTGGATGATCCCACAACGTGTTGCCCGCGTCGCACGCGACGAGGATCAACGCGCTCAACGCGCGCTTGCGTTCGGGCGTGAGATTCAATCCGTCCATGCGATTAATAACTGTTGTCAAAAAATACAACGGACGCGGCAGGTAATGTTGAATCGCTTCTTCGGCGTAGACGCGGTCATCGTCATCGAGTTTTGCCACACGCTCGAACGCGCGCGAGCGATGCAAACCATCCGTCGCGGCGATTTGCTTGGCGCGGTCAATATCTTGTTGGGTGACAACGCGTTCGCCCGAATCGTTACACTGCGGACAAGTGTACACGCGGGCGTGCGGCGCGTCCGCTTCTTTGCGCCAGAGAAAATATTCTGCTTGAACTTCGCTGTTGCATTTTTCACACGTGGTTTGATACAACGATTTCAAATGCGCGCCGAGTCGCTCGTCACCTTTTTTGGCGGTTTCGAGTTCAGCCAGCGCGGCGTTGAAATCCGATTCGGATGGGGGATTCGCGGCGATCTCCAGCAGAAAGCGCGTGATGGGATTGTTCACAGTGACAAGCACGCGATAACCCGCGCGCGCGGCTTCGAGGACGAGTCGAGGGGAGAATCCGAAGGGGTCGAGTAGCCAACTTGAAGTCCGCGCGTGAAGCGAAAGCCAGCGGGAGATGACTCCCTCTTCCAGCGGAGGCATGAATCGCGAAAGCGGACCCGCGTCCGCTGGCTTTGTCCCCGGAATGTATGGTTGGCGCTCCATGGGTTAAGTATACATCCCCCCATAATAATTTGTATGCGTAGGGGCACGGCGAGACGATTCGCCGTCGTACCCATTCGACATTACGCCGTGCCCCTACAACGGGCGGGCGACAAAGATTTCAAACAACGGAATCGGTTGATACAAAGTGGCAATGTGTTCGATGCGCGCGAGGCGTTTGAGTTCGTATTTGATCTCAGCGATACCGCGCTCGTGATACGCGCCCGAATATTCGGAACCCGCAATCTTGCGCCCGAGTCGATACAAAATATTTTCAGTTGGACCCGATACAACAAGTTGACCGTTCGGTTTAAGAAGGTTCATCAGTTGTGAAAGAGTCTGCGGGAGGTCTCGCACATGTTCGAGAACGTCAAGCGCGTTGATGAGATCGAATGATTTCGGCGTGAGGGTTGAAAGCGGAGTCTGATTCGCGTCGAGGGCTTGCACATTCGCGGCGAGAGGGATGTGTTGTTTTACTTGTTCAAGTGGATGAAGGTCGATGTCAATCGCAGTGACGTGTTTGCTGTGTTGCGCGAGAAAGGGGAGCATCACGCCGCTTCCGCAGCCGAAATCGAGAATGTTTTCATACGGCGCGGATTTTTCAATGTGATGCATGGCAATATGCAATCGCCGCCAGAACAGCCAGTTGATAAGTCCGTTGGGCGAGGAATAGGCGGGAAAACCTGCTTCGTCGAGGCGTCCCTTTTCAGAGTCGGCAAGCACGTGGCGGATCGCGGAACGGTAGCGCGTTTTGTAGGCGTTGAAGTCTGTTGAGTTCATCTTAAGATCAAAACTTTTAGCCACGGATTTCACCGATTCGCGCGAATTTTTAAAAACCCAATCCGTGAAAATTCGTGAAATCCGTGGCGAGGTTTTTGCCCTTCGGCATTTATGGAATTACCCCATACGTTGGCGCGCAGACGATATCGTAGTATTCGAGTTCGACGGCTTTGTTCTGTTCGGCATATTCAGCCGCTTGGTTGCCGATCTGTCGGACAGTATCAAGGTTCGATGAAACTTGATAGGGCCAGTAACGCGGGATGACCATGCGCGGATCGTTGACGTAGCCTTCGGGAAGGTATGCGGGACGCGCAGGGTCGGGCTGGTCGGCGAGCGGAATCCAGTTGTACATCACGGGTCCGCGCGGGTTGATGGTGAAGCCGAGACGATACCCATACTCGCGCGCGAATTGCACAGGGCGGACTCCAAAACTGCCGCCGGGCCAGATAATGCCGATGGGCGTTTTACCAAAGTTGGTTTGCAGGTCGGCGATGGATTTTTCGAATTCGGTTCTGATGAATTCATCGGTGGAGCCGTCGCTCATATTGATGTTGTGAATGTAACCGTGCGATTGATGATCCACCCAGCCTTCTTTTTCCAAAGCAATATTCGCGTCAATGCTGATCGCGCGCGGCCCGTCTTCAAAACTGATCCAGCCATTCACCACTTGCCAGCCCCACTCCTTGAAATAGGGGCGAAAATGATCATCGAAGTATGCGCCTTGATGACGGTCATCGGCAATGAGCAGAACAGAACGCGCAGGTATCTTTGCGTTGTGATCTATGAAGTCTGCCATCTGAGTCATATTGATGGCTTCGAAGCCTTGATCTTTCAAATCCTTCATCATCCTTTTGAAATCGGGCACGAGAATATCGTTGGGGTTATCCACCGAATCCCTGTTGACGCCATGGAACATGACGACCATGACGACCGTCCCCGGCGCAGCGTTGGTCGAACTCCACTTGTTGAGCAGATATTCACATGAGTCTTGGATGTACGTGTGCGGAGTATCTAACGGATTTATCTGACTCGCAACAAACGTGGACGGCAACACGGGCGGCGTGCGGATCGCGGTCGGAGGGGGAGCTGGGGTGCCCGTAGGAAGCGGAGTCGGCGTCGGTTGGAGTTGCGCAATGGCAGTGCCGAATGCCTGAGTCAGCGCGGCGCTCATATCCTGTGTGGGAGGAGGAGTTGAGGGGGCGCAGGCGCTGAGGGTGAGGGCAAGCAGGCAAAGGCGGAGAAGGAGGCGTTTCATTTGAGAGTGATCAGTTATCAGTACTTCGTACTACGTATTGCGTACTTCGTAATACGCAGTACGCAATACGTAGTATGTTTTGTTTATTCTTCCGATTTGCCCGAAATAAAATCATCCACTTTTTGTTTGGCGACTTCATCGCGGAATTGTTTGGGAGGCGTCTTGAAGAAATAAGATGATGGTCCGATGATGGGACCCGCGAGTTCGCGGTCGAGAGCGAGTTTGGCACAGCGGATCGCATCAATCATCACACCCGCCGAGTTGGGGCTGTCCCACACTTCGAGTTTCACTTCCACGTTGAGAGGCACGTTGCCGAACGTGGTACCTTCCATGCGGATGTAACACCACTTGCGGTCGGTAAGCCATGGCACATGATCGCTGGGACCGACATGCACGTTGTTCGGATCCATCTTATACGGAATCATGCTCGTCACCGCGTTAGTCTTGGAAATTTTCTTGCTCTCGAGTCGTTCTCGTTCGAGCATGTTGAGGAAATCGGTGTTGCCCCCGAAGTTGAGTTGATACGTGCGGTCAATTTTCACGCCGCGATCTACGAACAGCGTGGCGAGTTGACGATGAAGGATCGTCGCGCCAACTTGCGATTTGACATCGTCGCCGAGAATCGGCAGTCCCGCATCCGCGAAGCGCTTGCCCCAATATTCAGACGAGGCGATGAAAACAGGAATCCCGTTGACGAACGCGCAACCCGCTTCGAGGATTTGTTCTACATACCATTTGGTTGCCATCTCCGAACCAACAGGCAGGAAGTTGATGACCACGTCCGTTTTCGTATCGCGCAGGAGTTTGGCGATATTCGCGGTGGAACCCGGCGCCTTCTGGATCATCCCGCTCAGGTATTTGCCCAGCCCGTCGTGGGTCATGCCGCGCACAACAGGAACGTTGAGTTTGGGAACATCCGTAAATTTGTAGGTGTTGTTCGGTTCGGCGAAGATCGCCTCTGAGAGGTCTTTGCCCACTTTGGTCACGTTCACATCAATGCCGAGGGTGAATTCAATATCTTTCACGTGGTAGTCGGCGAGTTGGGTGTGCATGATGCCGGGGATGCTCTCTTCCTTTTTGGCGTTTTTGTAGAATTGAACGCCCTGCACGAGGGAAGAGGCGCAGTTGCCCACGCCGATAATTGCCACACGTACTTTTTTTCCAGCCATTGATAGGTTCTCCTTGTGTTGATTTCAATGAATTTGATTGGTTGTTACTTTGCCTGTGCTGTATAATGCAGAGCAATGATGACCAACGAGCGGTTAGACCATTTGGAACGCCTGCTTGAAGTGGTGCGGGGTTTGACAACAGCGCCTAATATTGAATCGTTTCTGCAAACGGTGATCACCGAAGCCAGCGAGATGACCGACAGCGCCTTTGCCTCGATCCTTGAATACGACAAGGAGGCGAAGGAATTGCGCTTCCTTTCGATGCAATGGATCCATCGTGAATTGCTTCGCCCGGTCGGCGTGCCGATCGATGGCAGCGCCGCGGGTTGGGTGTTCCGCCATGCCCAGCCGCTGATTATACAGGATACGAGAATCGACCAGCGTCATTTCAAAGCGCCGGACCGCGTCTCGCAATACGATACCCGTTCTCTGGCGGCGGTCCCGCTTGTGGTGCGCGGCGAAGTGATCGGCGTGATGGAATCCATCAACAAAAAGAATGACGCGCATTTTACCGAGGAGGATCTGGCGATCCTCGGCACCCTGGGAGCGCTTGCCGCGCAGGCGATGCGAAACTTTACCTTGATGCAGGATGTCAAACGGGCGCGCATCGAACTGGCGGAACTCGAACGCCTCAAATCGGATTTTATCGCGATCACCTCTCATGAACTTCGCACCCCTCTCGGCTTAATTCTGGGGCACGCCACGTTTTTGCGCGAACAGATCGAAGAGAAGCATGGGGAGCAACTGGATATCATCGTCCGTAACACAACCAAACTGAAGGAGATCGTCGAAAACCTGGCGGATGTGGATAACTACCGCAAAGGCTCCTCGCGCGTGCGCAGTAACCAGATCTCGATGACGCGCATCGTGGAAGATGTGGCGCTCACTTTTCAGGATGAGGCAAAATCGCGGAACATTACGTTGCAAGCCGAAACCGGTAATGATCCGTTGTACATGGATGCCGACGGGGTCAAAGTTAATATTGCATTGAGCAATCTGGTAAAGAATGCCCTGCAGTTCACCGACCCCGGCGGAGTGGTGAGCATTACAGCCGGTGAAGAGTCTGGGTATTTGAAAGTCTCCGTAACAGATAGCGGCATTGGCATCCCGGCGCGCGATCTGCCGCGCGTGTTCGAGCGGTTCTTTCAAGTGGAAACGCACCTCACGCGCCGTCACGGCGGGATGGGGCTTGGGCTGGCGGTGACAAAGGCAATGATCGAACTGCATGGCGGGCGCATTTGGGTGGAGAGCGAGGCGGGGAAGGGGAGCACGTTCACCTTCCTGTTGCCGGTGGAGCAAACGGGTAAACCGGTCAAGGCTAACCCATTCACGGAATAGATTCGGGGCGATGCCCTGTATAATGTACGCGCCATGTCTCCCCCGTATCTTGTGTTTGGAAACCTGACGCGCGAATTTTTACTCCCTGCCAGCGGGTCGCCGCGGTTGGATGCGCCGGGCGGAAGCCTGTTGTATGCCGGGGCGGGGGCGAGAGTCTGGGTGGGTGAATCAGATGTCGGCTTGGTGGGACGCGTGGGAGACGATTATCCGCGCGCGTGGTTGAATGACGTCAAGGGGCGCGGGTTCGATACCGAAGGGGTGAAAATCCTTCCGCAGAATCTCGACGTGCGCGAATTTCTCTCGTATACCGAATCGTTCGAACCCAACCCAGCCAACCCGGTCAAACAATTTGCGCGGCGCGAGATGACCATTCCCAAATCATTATTTGGATATCAGCCCCTTGAAGAGCGCGCGGGGCAGGAAGCCAGCCGCCTTGTGGTGACGGATATTCCCGAAGAGTACTTATCGGCGCGCGCGGCGTTGCTCTGCCCGATGGATCTTTCCACACAGAACCAGTTGATGGCAGGTCTCAAGCGCGGGCATGCCCACACGCTTCTTCTCGCCCCTTCGGCTGTGGACATGAACCCCAAAGCGAAACGCACCTTGCCGGTGTTTTTAAGCGGGGTCACAGCGCTTTTGCTTTCACAGGAGGAGTTGCGCAATCTGTTCTGGGGTGAAACGCACGATCTGTGGGAGATGGCGGAAGCCGTGTCGTTGTATGGATGCGAATATGTGGTGATCAAATGCGGCGCGCAGGGACAGTTGTTATATGCGGCTGGCGCGAAGAAAAAATATGAAATCCCTGCCTACCCAGCCAGGCTCGCCGACCTGACCGGCGCGGGCTACGCGTTCGACGGCGGTTTCCTCGCGGGCTATTGCAAAAATTATGATCCGCTGGAGGGTGTGTTCTATGGGAGCGTTTCCGCGTCGTTGAAGGTGGAGGGGAGCGGAGCGTTCTATCCGTTGGATGTGATGCCCGGGCTGGCGGAGGCGCGGTTAAATGTGGTGAGGGGGTTGGCGAGGGAGGTGTGAGAAATCAGTGATCAGTAATCAGTAATCACTGATCGGTAATTGGTGGTCGAGGTCAGAGAATTAGAGAATTGGAGAATTGAGATTGGAGACTGGAGATTTGAGACTTGACGAACGTGTGATTGATCTTGCGATTCAGATTCAGCAAATCCCTGCGCCGACGTTTCAGGAATCGAAGCGGGCTGAGTTTGCGCGCAGACTTTTCGAGCGCGAGGGGTTGGAAGATGTGTTGATTGATGAGGCGGGGAATGTGTATGCTCGATGGTCAATGGTCAAAGGTCAAAAGTCTAAAGTTAAACCGCTGATCGTGTCCGCTCATTTAGATACGGTGTTTCCAATTGAGACCGATCTGAAACTTCGGCGCGAGGATGGAAAAATATTTGCGCCCGGCATTGGCGATAATTCTCTCGGCGTTGCGGCGTTGTTTGGGTTGTTGTGGGGACTGCAGACCTCACCCCCAGCCCCTCTCCCAAAGGGAGAGGGGAGTCGTGATATCTGGTTCGTGGCAAACGTTGGCGAGGAGGGACTTGGCGATTTGCGAGGGATGAAAGCCGTGGTCGAACGATTTGGCTCTGATGTTGAAGCGTATCTCGTCCTTGAAGGGATGGCGTTGGGAAGCGTGTACCACCGCGCGATCGGGGTGAAGCGGTATCGTATCACCGCGAAAACAGCGGGAGGACATTCGTGGTCAGATTATGGAAAACCCTCCGCGATTCATGAATTATCGAAACTTGTCGTTGAATTGACTTCGATGAAACTTCCCGAGTCGCCGCGCACGACGATGAATGTGGGGAAAATTTCTGGCGGAACTTCAGTCAATGTGATCGCGTCGGAGGCTTCGCTGGAGTTGGATTTGCGTTCGGAGGGGCAGGAGTCGTTGGCGGGGTTGATCTCACAAGTGGAGAAAAAGATTCAGGCGGCGAATCAGGTTGACGTTACGTTTGAAGCGGAGGTGATTGGCGAGCGTCCTGCGGGCGAGATTTCCATCCATCATCCGTTCATCCATCTCGCGCAAGAATGCATCCGCGAGCAGGGATTGGAGCCAACGCTCACCTCTGGCTCGACCGACGCGAACATCCCGCTGAGCAAAGGCTATCCCGCGCTCGTGCTGGGAATTACAACCGGCGGCGGCGCGCATACGACAAATGAATTTATCAATACGAGTTTGGTTGAAAAAGGGCTGGAGCAGTTGATAAGTTTTGTGAGATCAATCTCGAGTCTCTAATCTCCCCCAATTCTCCAATCCTCTAATTCTCCACCACCCAGTCTCCAATCTCTGGTCTCGATACGCTCGCAAACCCCGCTCGCTACTCGACCACCATCAATCGCCAGTCTCTAATCTCCAATCTCTTCCCCCCAATTCTCCAATCCTCTAATTCTCTATCTTCCTCAATCTCCAGTCTCTAATCTCTGTTTTTACTTCAACCCCACCACATCAAACACCTCCAACGGTTGCGCCTTGCCCTTCACCGTCAGCGGCGCAAAGGGGTTTGCTTCCACTTCATCTTTCACGCGCTCGTATGCCTCTTTGCTGATGAGGATCTGATTCTTCGCGGAGTTTTCCTGAATGCGTTTGGTCGTGTTCACGCTATCACCGAGCGAGGTGAACTCGAGTCGCTTTTCGGTGCCGATCCAACCGAGGACGGCTTCGCCGTAGTGAATGCCCACGCCGAAATCGAGATGCGCCTCTTTCGGCAATTCGGAATGTAGTTTTGCAATCGCCTCGCGGATCGCCAGCGCGGATTTGACCGCGCGCAGCGTGTGATCGGGTTGCAGGATCGGCGCGTTGTACCATGCCATCACCGCGTCGCCGAGGAATTTATCCACGGTGCCTTCTTGTGCCAGCACCGCATCCGCGGCGGCGGCGAGGTACAGATTCAACACCGCCACCAATTCTTCCGGCGAATGTTTTTCGCTGTACGAGGTGAAGCCGCGCACGTCCGCAAATAAAACGGTGATGAACACTTTTTTACCGCCCACTTGCAAACTGTTCGGGTCGATCTGGTCGAGAATGGCGGGCGATACCATGCGTTGCAACAATCCGCGTTGCGCCTCAAGTTTTTTACGCTCGGTCAGATCGTCCAACACAATTGCCACGCCTTGCGTTTTTTGCCCCGCGTCTTTCAATGGCGATAAATTCAAACGCCAGTCAATGTTGCCGCCCTCGGCGCGCGATTGGCTGAGTTCCAGCCCGATGACCGGCTTGTCGCTTTTTCGCACCGATTCAAGATGCGGCATGATGTTATTCGCAAACGTGGGGATAATTTCTTCGATCTTCCTGCCGACGATCTCAGCGGAGGTCTGCCCCAAAATGGAGGCGGCGGCTCGATTACATAGGGTGATCTGGTCCTGCACGTCGGCTGTCAACACGCCTGACACGATGGAGGCGAACACATCGTCCATGAGATTCTTGAGTTCGGTCACTTCGGCGAGCGTGCGTTTGAGGGAGGAGAACAGCCGCGCGTTCTCAATGGCGACTGCGGCTTGGTTGGCGAACGCGATCATCAGGTCGCGGTCTGATTCGGAAAATATCCCCGTGCGGATGCGGTTGTCGGTGTAGATCACGCCCGTCAGTTCGGTCTTCACCATGAGCGGCACGCACAAAATGGAGCGCAGGTTGAAGGCGATCACGCTCTCTGTTCCGCTAAAGCGTTTGTCTTCGAGCGCGTTGGTGGTCAGCACGGCATCGCCGGTGTCTATCACTTTTTGGATGATGGTGCGGCTGATGTTCGATTCGTTCTGATTGACGGATTCCTGCTCCCAATTCCGCGCGATGCGGATCGCCATCTCGCCGCGTTCGTCGCGCAACATGAGGAAGCCGCGCTCGGCTTCGGTCAGGCGGACGATGGTGTCCATTACGGTTTGGAGCACTTCGTCGATTTCAAGCGTGGAGTTGACGATTTGACCGATCCCCGCGAGCGCTTGCAAGTGGCTGTACCGTTGTTCGAACGGGATGAGCGCCTCGCTGATGCGTTCGAGCGAGGTTTCGAGGATTTTCAATTCTTCAAGGGTTTGGGGGGGAGCGCCGGCGTCGATCGAAGCGCGAATCTTCTGCGCTTGCTTGGTGACTGCGACCACCTGGTCGTTGATCGTGATGGCTTTTGCCTTTGCAGTGATCGTCGCCATGAGGTGTCCTTTTAGGATAACTAGGTTCTGGGTGAGTATTTGCCCGTCCAAAAGTGGCGGATGCGGGCAAAGATGATCTGTGAGCGCAGGGCAAGCGCCGCGCGACGCGCTTCCACTGGGTTTGCTTGTCTGGAAGTATAAAGGGATGTTTGGTGTTCGTCCAGAAGTATTTTGATGGGCGGGGCGGCATCGGGCAGGAGGCGGGCAAGTTTATCGGCGCGTTCGATGGGTGTGGCATCTAACAGCGCCGGCGCGTTCATTTGGCAAAGCCCGAAATTGACGCTTTCGAAGGATTTCTCGATGGGGGAGAGTAGCGCCCAGCGTTCCCAGTTGAGGATCCAACGCGGGGTTTCGATGCCGCTCCGTTCGATGGTGGCGCGCACCGCCGAGGGCAGACGGTCAGACAGCGAATACCGCCGGCTGAGATAAAACGCCGCAACGGCGAAAACGATCAAGGTGAGAAACAGATATAAGGTCGGAAGAAGCGATGGGGTTTGTGTTGTCCCGGCATCGACGAGTTCATCTTCCGATCTCGGTTCGATGGGCTCCTCGGGGAGTTGTTCCTCGCCGATCAACGCGCCGGGGTTGAGCAAGCCTGTTGGCGAATCGTCCTCGCGCGGCGCGAGCGGGCGATCGAGCGGGGCTTGGTTACCAGTGGGTTCAAATTCCACCCAGCCGGCACCGGGGAAGTAGACTTCGGGCCAGGCGTGCGCGTTCTCTTTGCGGACGGTGAACGTGTTGACCTCGATCTCCTCCACTTCGCCGGCGAATCCTTCTCCGGACGTGGAGCCTGTTCCCTGCGAGAAGCCGACCGCCATCCGCGCGGGGATGCCCAGGGTGCGCAACATGAGAATTTCTGCCGAGGCGTAATATACGCAATAGGCTTGTTTGTGTTCAAAGAGAATCCATTCGAGCCGGTCTGTGCCGCGCGGCGCGGTGGGAATGGTTGGCGAGTATTTGATGTTCGTCCGCAGATATTGCGTAATGGCGAAGGCTTGATCGTACGGCGTTTCAGCGTTTGTGGTGATTTCGAGAGCCAGGGAGCGGATGGGTTGCGAGAAGTCCTCGGGCAGTTGCAGGTATTTGTCGGTGACCCATTTTGGGTATTCTGTTCCCGCCGCGCGTAGTTCCTCGATGGTGGGGTTGTTCAGCACGGCTTCCACCTGGTAGGTTTCGCCCGGCAGGAGGCTGGGGGTTGCATTCCATGAAACGATATCCATCTGATCGCCGCCGGGCGCGGTGAGCATGGAGCCGGGGCGGCTGACCCAGATCGGTTGGGCAGGGGCGTATATCAACGAAAACCGTTGTTCGCCGGTGTTGAAGACAAATGTCGCCGCGTTTGAATCGTCGACCCTGGGCAATGGGTTGGTTGGGGAATATTCCTCCCGCGTTGTGCCGGTGGTGTACCACTGGTCGTTTGAAAAATAATCGTACGCCCGCCCGCGCCAGTAATAGCGCGGCGGTTTCTCGTTGAACGAGAGTTCGGGCGCTTCCACTTTGAACATCAAAACATCTGAAAGCGGAAAGCCGAAACCAAGCTCGAGTTCGGTGCCGAAGAATTCTCCGGGTCTGCCGCCGCTGGGAGAATCCAACGCGCTGATGGCGTTTTCGAATTGTTCGGTAAAATTTTTCCAGGGTTCTGAAACGCGGCTCCAGGCGCGGCGGGCGGCTTCGATGCGCAAGATGGAGGAGGGCGTTAGCCACGCTGTGAGGAGAATGAGACTCGCCATGATCGCCATGCCGCCGGTCAGGTCGATGCTGTTCTCAGGCGAGAGGAAGACCCGCGTTTGTTTCCATTGTTTCTGCTGGTTCAGGAAGTTTAACCTTCCCAGAAGCAGGAGCGCGAACAGGATGAAGAAACCAACCAGGAGCAACCGGCTCGTGACAGCGTTATCGTAACTTTGGAAGATGAGGATTCCGAGGAAGGAGGGCAGGGTGGCGAGGAGAAAATTCTGGTGGCGAATAAGATAATACCCCGCCGAGGCGTTCAACACCCAAAACATGACCGACATGATGGCGATGAAGAACAAGGGGTCTTCGACAGGGCGACGCGCGACAAATTCCGAGATCGAGAAGAGCAGTCTGCCGCCGATGCTGAGTAGTCTTTCCTCCACCTTCACAGGTCCCTCGATGAGGGAGGTCCACTGCAGTGGAAGCATGAGGAGCATATAGAAGAAAGACAGCCAACGCGCTGTGCGTCGACGGAATGTGCTGTATCCCAAAGAAAGCCCGATGGCGGAGCCCATCCACGCGAAGCCGCGGATCAAGCCTAGGTTTTCCGTCCATCCGGTGGCGATCAGGCGGGTGACGACAATTTGCAGAAGGATGATCAGCAGGATAACGGAGGTCCAATCCCACCAGCGCAGGAGGGGGGCTTCGGTCGATTTTTTCATTGGGGGTAGTGTACAATACAACGAGGGTACACGTCAAATACTGGAGAGGGGTATTTCACCGGGTGTGATGGAAGATGTGCCGCAAGGTTTACCCTGCTATTCAAAGCAACGTGAACGTTGCCGTACTTATGAGCCAATGAGGAGGAAGTGATGGATACTTTGATGCAAAGCGGGATCGATTGGATAATCGCCATTCAAGCGCTGGGCGGCTGGCTCGAAGCGCCCATGCAATTTTTTACCTTCCTCGGCTCGCAGGATTTTTTCTTCCTCGTTTTGCCGTTCATTTATTGGAGCGTCGACGCCGGGTTGGGGATGCGCGTCGCGTTTGGGTTGATCACCAGCGTCAGTTTGAACTACTACTTTAAGTTGTGGTTTGCAGGTCCGCGGCCTTATTGGGTGAGCGGGAATGTGCAAGGGCTGTCCGCTGAAACCTCATTTGGGGTCCCCTCCGGGCATGCCCAGAATGCAATGGCAGTGTGGGGAACGATCGCCGCTTGGATCAGGAAACCCATCACGTGGATTCTGGCGATCGCGCTCATCTTCCTCATCGGCTTCTCGCGCCTGTACCTCGGGATGCATTTCGTCCACGATGTGCTGGCGGGCTGGGCGCTAGGAGCGGCGGTGTTGTGGGGCGTTCTGCGCTTTTGGGATCCGGTCGCCGCGTGGTTAAAATCAAAACCGGTGACGAGTCAAATATTGATGGCATTCGTTGTGTCTCTGGTGATGATCGCGTTGGGATACGCCAGCGCGGCGCGTTTGGACGGTTACACGTTTCCGGAAGAGTACCGCGTCAATGCGCTTCGCGCCTCCGACGAGTTGCCTGCCCCGGCTTCCCTGGAGACCATCGTCACCTCTGCGGGGACGTTCTTCGGTCTTGCCGCCGGTCTGGCTTGGATCCTGTCGCGGGGCGGGTATCAGGCGGACGGTCCGGGCGTGAAGCGGGCGCTGAGATTCTTCGTCGGCTTGATCGGGGTTTTCATCCTGTGGCGCGGTTTGGGCGCGATATTGCCGGATGGCGAAAGTTTCGTCCCGCTAGTTTTGCGATACTCTCGTTACACGCTCGTCGGCTTTTGGATCTCGGCTGGCGCGCCGGAGTTGTTTTTTCGTTTCAAATTGACAGACCCGCAGATATAGGGGATTGCAGTTGATATAATCCCAAATCTAGTATCAGTAGACCACGAAAACTCCGCGTAGTTTGCGCTCGCTAGCGCAAAACTGGCGTTAGAGAACGCCAATTACGCGCTTTCGTGAAGTACTGAATATATAAGAGTTACGTAGTTGAGCCTGTTTCGTTGCACTGCGACGGCGACGCGATTTGCCAAGCAATATCGAACTGCCCGCCAACCGCGTAAGTCATAGATATTTAATTTTGGGAGCATACGTTTTTCGATGACACTGGAGCGAGGCGCGCTACTTCATAAACGATACCGCATCGTGGAGATTCTGGGGCAAGGCGGCATGGGTTCGGTCTACCGCGCGGTGGATGAAAACCTCGGCGTGGATGTTGCCGTTAAAGAGAATCTATTTACTACCGACGAGTATGCGCGGCAGTTTCGGCTCGAGGCGGTGATCCTTGCGAATCTTCGCCACCCGAATCTTCCGCGGGTCACCGATCATTTCGTCATCGGCGATCAGGGGCAATACCTGGTGATGGATTACATCGAAGGGGAAGACTTGCGCCAGCGCATGGAGCGGCAGGGGAACATCACCGAAGATGAGGCGGTCCTGCTTGGCGCGGCAATGTGCGACGCGCTTCAATATTTGCACACACGCAAACCTCCGATTTTGCACCGCGACCTGAAACCGGGCAATGTGAAGATTACCTCAGATGGGCATGTCTTCCTCGTGGATTTTGGCTTGGCGAAAGTGTTGCATGGCAGTCAGGCAACCACCACCGGCGCGCGCGCCATGACCCCGGGGTATTCTCCGCCGGAACAGTATGGCACGGCGCGCACCGATCCTCGCACTGATATTTATTCGCTCGGCGCCACGCTATACGCGGCGCTCAGCGGCATCATCCCGGAAGACGGTCTCGCCCGGGCAATGGATAACACGCAACTCACGCCGTTGCGCAAACGCAACAGCAAGGTCTCGCGCCGACTTGCCTCCGCCATCGAGCGCGCGATGGGCATCGACCCAGCCGAACGGTTTCAAAATGCGGATGAGTTCAAAAACTCCCTGCTGGGGTCCAAAGGCAAAACACAGCGCCTGCCCGGGGAGTATGTCATCCAGCCAGCCCCGTCAGAAAATCGATCTGAGCCGTACGAGATGGGCGCAATTGAGCGCGCCTCCACTCCGCCGGGCATGAGTCCGTCAGGCGGGTTGCTCGCGCCGGAAGAAGAGGGTCCCATCTTCAAGCCCCCAAAGCGGAAGAAGAAAGGATTCGTTCGCCGCTTCGTTTCGGTCATCGTTTGGCTGTTGTTGCTTGGCGCGGCATTGATCGTGGGCGCGGTTCGTTTTGCGCCGCAGTTTATCCCGCCTGTGTGGCTGGATTCATTAGAATCGCTTCGCGTCCCGTTCCTGTTTCCAACAGTGATACAGACGAGCGTTCCTGCGCCTAGCGAAACTCCCACAGCGACCGCGCTTGTTGTGGAAGCAACGGCAACAGTTCAACCCACGCTGACACAAACGCCGACGAAACTCTCTACCGCAACAGTGAAGCCGACCGGCACTCCCACGGTGGATCCCTCGTCACTTGGCGCGCCAACGCACATTGGCGGAACGATCGGGCAGGTGGCGTTCGCTTCCATCCGATTGGGAATTCCGCAAATTTTTATCATCAACACCGATAGCACAAATCTTGTCCAGCTTACGAACCTTCAACTAGGCGCGTGCCAGCCCTCGTGGTCGCCGGATGGATCGCAGTTGGCGTTCATCTCTCCGTGCCGCGCGCGAGGTGAAGTGTATGAAAACTTATATTCCGACGCGGGTTTGTATCTGATCAATGCGGACGGGAGCGGATTGACAACTCTCACAGATTCTCTCGGCGGAGACTTTGACCCTGCCTGGTCGCCCGATGGGGCGCGAATCGCGTTCACCTCCAATCGGGATGGGCAAAATGAAATTTACACCCTCGATATTGCCAGCGGTGAAGTGACCCGGCTCACCACAACGGACGGCGATATCGAAAGCGCGCAACCGTCGTGGTCGCGCGATGGCAGTATGATCGCCTACACGGTCAAACGCTTGGACGCGTACCAAGTCTGGGCGATGTCTGCCAACGGCGAAGATAAAGTGCAATTGGTCCGCAGTGGACAGCAGTTGTGGGATTATTTGCCGTTCTGGTCGCTGGATGGTTCGACCGTCTTTTTCAACCAGCGGAATCTCGCCCCAACGCGCCCATGGCTGATGAGCATTCCATTCGTTGGGCATGATACCCTGACTCCAACCAAACTGGCTTTGCCCACGCCGATCGAGGATGTGGAATTTTCGCCGGATGGGTTGTGGCTCATCTTTGAAAGCTCGAACGGAGATGGCAACCGCGACATTTATTTCTCCACCGTCAGCGGCGCCAACCGCACGCGTCTCACCGACGATCGCGAGGTCGATTTTGACCCAGCCTGGCGTCCCGCGCCGAATCCATAGCCAGAAAGATGTTGTCGCGACTTGAAACCAAATGCCCGCCTTATCAAAATGGCGGGCATTTTCTTACATACCTCTTATTGACTTCCCTTTTTGCCTCGTTTATCATTATTCCACGCTGAATAGCGCTCTCGTAATGAGAGCGCTAATTGTGTGAACCATGATCGAGCTCACCGAACGCCAGAAGACGCTTCTTCTATTAATCATTCGCGATCACATCGAAACTGCCCAGCCCATCGGCTCGAAGCGGTTGGTCGAACAGTATCGCCTTGATTATTCGCCCGCCACGATCCGCAACGAAATGTCCGCGCTGACCGAGATGGGATACCTGCGTCAACCTCACACGTCCGCGGGGCGCGTGCCGACCGAAGAGGGCTATCGCTACTTCGTCAGCCAGATGATGCCGAATGCCGAATTGCCCACCGCGGTGCAACATACCATCTCGCATCAATTCCACCAATCGCGCGCGGATATGGATCAGTGGATGACTCTCGCCGCGTCGATCCTTGCGCATCAATCGCAGGGCGTGTCAGTTATTACCGCGCCGCACGCCGAGCAATCGCGCTTCAAGCATGTCGAATTGATCTCCACGCAAGGGCGGCAAGTGTTGATGGTGCTGGTCTTTGTCGGAGGGGAAGTGAGTCAGCAAATTTTGACTCTGGCGGAACCCGTGACTCAGGAGCGACTCAGCCAGACCGCCACGCGTCTTAACGCCCTTTTGGCTGGTCTCGCCGTGGACAATATTTCCGCCCTTGCGACTCCCTCCGACCCGCTCGACCAGGATATCCTCACCCTCATCCTGCAAGATGTTCGGCGCACCTCTGAAAGCGGCTCAGGTGAAATTTACACAGACGGTCTGACTAACGTATTATCCGAACCTGAGTTTGCCGAGTCCGATGAAGCGCGGCGCGCGTTGAAAATTTTTGAAGAACGATCCACACTACGCGACCTGCTCGCGCGCACGACCACCAACACCAACATCGGCGGATTGCAAGTGCTGATCGGCGGCGAAGGCGAATGGGAAGAACTCCGTCAATGCTCGATGGTCATTGCTCGCTACGGAGTCCCGGGTATGGCATCAGGGACGCTGGGCGTGCTGGGTCCCATGCGTATGTCGTACACGAAGACGATTCCAACAGTGCGATTTGTTGCGGGTTTGTTAAGCGATTTAGTGAATGACACCATTGCTGGTGAATAAGAGCCCATCCAAAACCGGAGCGCGGACTTTAGTCCGCCTAATTTGCGGGCTAAAGTCCGCGCTCCGGAGTTTAGCGTAAAGAGAGTGAAAGCATGACGAACAAGAAGAACCACAAACACGAAACGCATGAGATCAAAATTGAAGATGCGGAAATGCCCGAAGCGGAGAATCAGCCGCAAGGTGATGTCGAAGCGTTGAAACGTCAACTCGAAGTAGCCGAATCCAAACTCGCGGAAAGTGTCGAGGGTTGGCAGCGCGCGCAGGCAGATTTCCAAAATTATAGAAAGCGCATCGAGCGCGACAATGAGATGATGTATGCAACGATGAAAAGCGACATCGTCAAAAAAGTATTGCCCGTTCTCGATGATCTGGAACGCGCTCTGCAAAACCGCCCTGCCGACGACGCGTGGGCAGGCGGCATCGAATTGATCGCGCGCAAATTTCAAAATATTCTCGATGTGGAAGGCGTCAAGCGCATCGAAGCCACAGGCGCGGAGTTTGACCCGAAATTCCACGAGGCGATCTCGCATGAACCGAACGATGAAGTTGAAAGCCATCACGTGATCGAGGTGGTGCAAAATGGATATATGCTTGGCGAGCGTGTGGTACGACCTGCCCTTGTGAGGGTGGCGCAGTAAAAATCATACTGCGTACTGCGTATTACGTAGTATGCAGTGGACGTTGTTATGCGACATTCATGTCGTTTTTGGGTTGTGCTAGGGCAAGGGCGACACTGCAGAGGTTTTCGCGCTACGGAAACCCAATTGGCTAAACCTGTGTGACTTAATTCCACAATACGAAATACGAAACAGGAGAATTCATGGCAAAAATTATCGGTATTGATCTTGGCACAACCAACTCCGTCGCGGCGGTGATGCAGGGCGGCGAGCCTGTGGTGATTCCTTCGGCGGAGGGCGAGCGGCTTGTTCCATCTGTCGTGGCGGTGAATAAAAATGGGGAGCGATTGGTTGGGCGCGTGGCGCGTAATCAGGCGATCACGAATCCGCAGAACACGATTTTTTCAGTGAAGCGTTTTATGGGACGCAAGGCTGACGACCCCGAAGTGGAACGCACGAGGAAGCGCGTGCCGTACGCAGTAAATGGCGCAGACAACGGCGACGTCCGCGTGCAACTCGGCGAGAAAGAGTATTCGGCTCCTGAAGTTTCGGCGATGATCCTCGGCAAGATCAAACGTGACGCGGAAGCGTATCTCGGCGAGACGATCACGCAGGCGGTCATCACTGTCCCCGCGTATTTCAACGACGCGCAACGCAACGCGACAAAAGATGCGGGCAAGATCGCGGGGCTTGAAGTCCTGCGTATCATCAACGAGCCGACGGCGTCATCGTTGGCGTATGGGCTTGACAAAAAGAAGAATGAAATTATTGCGGTCTATGATCTTGGCGGCGGCACCTTCGATATTTCGGTCCTCGATGTGGGCGATGGCGTGTTCCAAGTCCGCGCGACGAGCGGCGACACGTTCCTCGGCGGCGACGATTTCGACCTCCGCATCATGGATCATCTCATCGAGCAATTCAAAAAAGACAGCGGCATTGACTTGCACAACGACCGTCAGGCGTTGCAGAGATTGAAAGAAGCCTCTGAAAAAGCGAAGATCGAACTTTCGACGACGATGCAAACGGAAATCAACCTGCCGTATCTGACTGCCGACGCGACGGGTCCAAAACATTTGGTGATGACTCTCACCCGCGCCAAACTCGAACAACTGACCGCCGATCTTGTGGACCGTACGATTGCTCCGCTTAAACAGGCTTTGTCCGACGCGGGATTGCAAGCCAGCCAAGTTAACGAAGTGGTGATGGTGGGCGGCATGACGCGTATGCCCGCCGTGCAAGATCGCGTCCGCGCGTTCTTCGGCAAGGAACCTCACAAGGGAGTCAATCCTGATGAAGTCGTTGCTGTTGGCGCGGCGATTCAAGCAGGCGTGTTGGGCGGCGAAGTGAAAGATATTTTGTTGTTGGATGTCGCTCCGCTCTCGCTCGCTATCGAGACATTAGGCGGAGTCGCCACCACGCAGATCGAACGCAACACAACGATTCCGACTCGCAAGAGTCAGGTGTTCTCAACTGCAACCGATAGTCAGACTCAAGTGGAGATTCACGTTTTGCAAGGCGAGCGCCCGATGGCGGCGGATAACAAGTCGCTGGGCAAGTTCATTCTCGATGGGATTCCTCCCGCGCCGCGCGGAATGCCTCAGATCGAAGTGACGTTTGACGTAGACGCGAACGGTATCCTCAAAGTCAGCGCGCAGGATAAGGCGACGGGGCGTTCACAACACATCACGATCACTGCGTCGTCGGGCTTGTCTGATGCCGAAGTTGAACAGATGAAGAAAGATGCGGAGGCACATGCCGAGGAAGACCTCAAGCGCAAAGAGTTGATCGAAGCGCGCAACCATGCGGATAACACCGTCTACGCGGCGGAGAAGGCGTTGCGCGAGTTCGGCGAGAAAGTGCCCGCTGAAATAAAAACTGAAATCGAAACGAACGTCGCCACGGTGAAGAAATCCGCGGAGGGCGAGGACGTGTCGGCGATCAAATCTGCCACAGATGCGCTAGGGCAGGTGATTCAAAAGATTGGCGCCAGCGTCTACGAGCAGAATCAGGCTCCAGCTGGGGAAGAGGCGACCGAAGGTTCATCCAGTGAGAATCCTGATGTGGTGGATGGGGAAGTGAAGGAATAGAACAAGTCAAAGGTCAAAGGTCAAAGGTCGTAAGTCGCAACCTTGACCTTGACCTTTGACTTTCGACTTTTGACTTATGTCTAACGATTATTACGAAACCCTGGGCGTGGGGCGGAGCGCGAACGATGACGAGATCAAAGGCGCGTTCCGTAAACTCGCGCGTCAATATCATCCCGATGTGAACAAAGAGCCGAACGCTGAGGAGAAGTTCAAGGAGATCAACGAGGCGTACGGCGTGCTTTCGGATTCGGATAAGCGCGCGCGTTACGATCGCTTCGGCAAGGCGGGGCTGGGCAACTCGGGCGGCTTCCACGATTACACATCGGACTTTGGCGATATTTTTGAGGACCTGTTCCGCGGATTCGGATTCTCGACGGGCGGCGGACGATCGCGTCGGTCACCGCGGCGTGGACGTGATCTGCAAATGCAGATTTCGTTGACGTTTGAAGAGTCTGTGTTCGGCGTGGAAAAAGAGATCGAATTTTCGCGCGATGAAACTTGCTCGCATTGCGGCGGCAACGGCGCGGAGCCCGGCACATCGCCTGTGAAGTGTACAACCTGTAATGGACAGGGTGAAGTTCGATCTGTGCGCCAAACATTTTTGGGACAGATGGTGCAGTCATCCACTTGCCCGACGTGTAACGGGCGCGGCGAGACGATTTCCTCTCCGTGCAAGACTTGTCGCGGCAGTGGATTGGAACGCAAGAAGGTAAAGAAGAAGGTGCAAATCCCTGCGGGCGTGGATGTGGGGACGCAAATCCGTTTGTCGGGGGAGGGCGGTCCCGGCGAGAACGGCGGACCGAACGGAAGTTTGTATCTCATGCTGGATGTGAAGCAACATAAATTTTTCAAACGCCGCGAGAACGATATTTTGTTGAATCTCGATATCAACGTGGCGCAGGCTGTGTTGGGCGCGGAAATCGAAGTGCCGACGATTGACGGCGATGAGAAGTTGAAGATCCCTGCGGGAACGCAACCCGGCAAAGTATTTCACTTGAGGAACAAAGGCGTGCCGCATGTGCGCCGAAGCGGACGCGGCGACCAGTTGGTGCTGGTCAATATTGCCGTCCCAACCAAGTTGACGAAGGAACAACGCGAGTTGTTCGAGAAATTGGCAGAGAGTTTGGGAACGACGGTCAAGCCGCAGGAAAAAGGATTCATTGAATGGTTGAATGAGGCGTTGGGGGGATAACAAAGAGAGAATTAGAGAATTGAGATTGGAGATTGGGAGAGGGTAATTGGTAAGTGGTAATTGGCGAGCGGAGGAGACTTCGCTCGTTTTTGTTTGTCTGAGGTGGAACTGATATGAGCGTTGTTCCGTTTTAGGCTGAAAAGGAAAAGATTTCCAAGCCGTCGAAGGAGAATCCTATGAAGATGAGCAAACGGTATCGCTGGATGCTGGCCGTCGCGCTGATTGCTTTGGCGACTCTCGCCCTGTCGCAGGTTGACGCTGTTCGTGCAATATTCAATGGCGCCCACGCATTACGGGTTTTTCTTCGCGTTCAAACCGAAATCATACAAAAATCGCCAGCAGGGCAACATTACGAGTCTTTGTTTTGGAAACATAACGATGAGATATTGCAGATATTGAACGTGCACCCCGAGCATAGAGAACAATTCGAGAACGCTGCCCTATTATTTGTGCCCGAACTGGATGCCCTATTGAACGGAGATGGAGACGATGCCTACGTCACCGTTGAACATGTGCAAGCTTTGAAGGCAGAATTGGATTGGTTTTCTTCCATGGGAAGCCCAGCCTTGCGAGAGGATATTCGACAAGAACAGGAGCGATTGCCGCTGGATGCTCTCATCGGAATGACCATGACGGAGGCGCTGGATTTTGTCAATTCGAACGGGACTCCTGCGCTGGAAGTGGAAAAATATCTCGTTCCCGATTCGGGCGGCGAGTGGGCATACCTTGTTCACAATGGCGTTTATCTGGAATACCCGAGCAGTTATAACCCTCAGATATCTGAGATAGAAAAGAATTACATCTATTTCGTTCCCACAACGGGAACGCCTGAAGAATGGAACTCATGTGTCGTGAAAGTCCAAATCAGGAATCTTCCTGCTACAGAACTCGATGCGAATAATCCACGTGGGTGGTATGCTGATGAAAGTATCGTGTGGGAAAACATCGTTCAAAGCGCGGAGTTCGAGGGCATCGAGTTCATTCCGAGCATAAAGACGTTTCCGGTGATGGATTTTCGCGCCTTCTTATACAGTCAGGAATATCAGATTGCCGTTGATATCTGGGTTTTAGTAAATGAAAACCCTCAGGTTCCCGAAGGGTTCGATTATGACGCAATGCTGGATAGCCGATACGAATACTTCGAGCATCTGGTAGACAGCATTCGAATTCAGATGCCCTGAATTTTAGAACAGTTGGGACTTTCGCTCGCAGGCGGTCTGTGACCGCCGTGTTTGCCAGCGAAGCGACGGTCACAGACCGTCTTGGAGCAGTAAAAGCGAAAGTCCTGACAGTAAATGATGAGCGGAGGAAACTCCGCTCGTTGTGTTTTATAATGCGGGGACTTTCATGATGAAAACATTGATGCGAATTTGGCGAATATTTCCGATGTGGGCGCATGTGCTCGCCGCGCGGATCGTGCGTCCGCGATTCCGCGTGGGGGTTGTCGCGCTGGTGTTTGATGTAGAGGGCAAAATTCTGCTGTTCAAGCACACGTATCGAAAACTGGCATGGGGGATTCCCGTCGGTGGGTTGGAATACAATGAACAGCCCGAACAAGGAGTTGCGCGCGAATTTTACGAAGAGTCTGGAATTGCCATTGAAGCCGAGCGGTTATTACTGGCAGATAGTTCAAAATATGATCGGCACATCAGCCTGATCTATTTGTGCAAGATCGTGAGCGGGGAATTTCGAGAAAGTTATGAAGTCTCTGAGATGAAATATTTCGAAGTAAACGACCTGCCCCAGATGCTGTTCGACGAGAAAGACTTGATCCGAAAAGTTTATCAGGAGTTATATGCAACCGTATCCACATAACATTTCCCCACGCTCGTTCCCCTGTCTACCTGTTTACGTGTCTACTTGTCTCCGTGTTTACCTGCGTGCCTACCTATGAACTGGCTTGAAGTCTCAATGACAGTGGACGGCGAACTCGCCGAATCGGTGGCGGATGTGTTCGCGCGCTTCGCTCCCAATGGCGTGATGACCGAGCAGGGCGTCAAATATACTGATGACGAAGATGCAGGCACGCCGACGGGACCGATCACCGTCCGCGCGTATTTGGAGGTGAACGATCAGATCGAAGAGACGCGGCAAAAACTCGAAGAGTCGCTTTTTTATTTGGGGATGATCCAGCCCCTGCCGACTCCCGTCTACAAACAAATTGCGGATCAAAACTGGATGGAGGCTTGGAAGCAACACTACAAGCCGATTCGCATCGGCAAGCGACTCCTCATCCTGCCCGCGTGGATGGAATCCCCTGAACCGACTCGCGTAGCCATCAAGATAGACCCCGGCATGGCGTTCGGGACGGGGACGCACCCGACCACACAGTTGTGTTTGGAGTTGATGGAGATGGCAGTAGACCTCGGAGGTCTTAAAGACCTCCGAGGTCTACGCGTGATTGATGTCGGTTGCGGCTCTGGCATCCTCTCCATCGCCGCGATAAAACTTGGCGCGAGCAAGGTTTTGGGTGTGGACATTGATTCCGAATCCATCGTCAACTCGCGCGAGAATGCGAACGTCAACGAGGTGGGGGAGGAGTTGATGCTTGGCGTTGGGTCACTTCAGGAAATCATCGAAGGCAAATTCGCGTTCAAGTCCGCGCCGCTGGTGGTGGCGAATATCCTCGCGCCGGTGATCGTCCGTCTCTTCGACGCGGGGCTGGCGGATCTGATCGAGGCTGGCGGCTCGATCATCCTCAGCGGAATCCTGCAAGAGCAGAAGAAAAGCGTCCTGGAGGCGGCACAGGCTCAACGTCTAAAAATGACCGAGTGGCGGCAGAGGGGCGATTGGGTCGCGCTGACGATGAGTCGCTGAGTCTGCATCCCCATGAAGTACCATCAACTCAATATTGTGTGATGATAAAATATCGCACAATCTAATTTCCAAAGGAGAATGAGAAATGAGAACAAACGCACGTATGCTTTTTGCGATTGCCACGCTTGCCATCGCCGCGCTGGCTTGCCAGGGATTGTCTGTGGGTGGACCGAAGGTCATCTTGAGCGATGATTTTTCATCCGAGCAATGGGGCACCGGCTCCGATGCCGACAGCTCGGTTGAATATGCCGGCGACGCGTTGAACTTCTTTATTACCCGCGACCTGTATTTCGTGTGGAGCACCCCGAACGCCGAGAATTATCAAAACGCCCACATCGAAGTCACCGCCAATAACAACTCCACTGATTCGACCGGCGCGTTCGGCATCATCTGCAACATGCAGGTCACCGATGTTTCGTATTACTTCGCCATCACCGGCGCGGGTCAATACGCCATTGGCAAATCGGCTGTGGCGCAAGACGATGTCTTCCTCACCAACAACGATACCTGGGAGACCTCCAGCGCGATCACCTCGGGCGCTTCCTCCTATCGCATCGGCGCGGATTGCGGCAGTAACGGAACGCTGACGCTGTATGTGGACGGTCAGCAAATCGACTCGGTTGTCGACACCACCTACGCCAACGGTAGCGTGGCATTGTTCGCCTGGAGCGGCGAGCAAGCCTCCGGCACGAATGTTTCGTTCGATGATTTCCAAATGACGGAACTGCCCTAAACCTCAAACCGGTATGATGAATCCTGCGTCTTCCACGGCGCAGGATTTTTTATTTCACTTGCCGGGTTTCTGTGCTATGATTCGATTACGATGGATCGCCGCCGACTTATCCAATACCTGCTCCTCAACGTGTTTATTTCTGCCTGCGTGACCGGCGCGATTCTCTTCTGGTATGACCGCAACTACCGACAGGCGGCTCTTTCGTCAGTGCAACCTGCTCCAGTTTCCTCCAGCGACTCTACTCCCCAGCCGACCCTCAGCCCCAACGTGGATATCCCCGTCGAGATCGTCAGCATCGTTGGCGCAGGGACGTTGACCGCCGAATCGGTTATTGTCAGCAACGCGGGGGATGAACCGTTGAATCTGGCGAACTGGCAATTGCAAGACTCGGATAAAAATATCTTCATCTTTCCCAACCTCACGCTTAATAGCAATGGCGCGGTGCAACTCCATACAATTGCTGGAACGAACACCGTCATTGATTTATACTGGGGCGAGACCGAACCCGTCTGGCAATCGGGCGAAGAAGCGCAATTGCTCGACCCAAGTGGAAATGTCCGTGCTGTGTATCAAGTGCCTTAATTAACCGCTAAGGGCGCAAAGTTCGCGAAGGTTTTTAAAGAATTTTCTTAGCGATCTTGGCGTGCTTCGCGGTTCAAAACGAATTACCAATTACTCTAATGACCCAAGCCCTCTACCGAAAATACCGACCTCAAGAATGGGGTGCCGTCGCGGGACAAGACCATGTCGTCACCACGCTGAAGAACGCCATCGCCGCTGACCGCGTCGCGCACGCGTATCTTTTCGCGGGTTCGCGCGGAACGGGCAAGACCACGCTGGCGAGACTTTTAGCGAAGGCGGTCAATTGCACGAATCCCGACCCGACGAAACGACCTGATAACGAATGTGAAAACTGCAAAGCTGTCAACCAGAATCGTTTCCTCGACCTCATCGAAATTGACGCGGCATCCAACACGTCGGTAGATGATATCCGTGACTTGCGCGACAAGATCAACTTCTCGCCGTCGCAAGGCAAGTACAAAATCTACATCATTGACGAAGTCCACATGCTTTCGACGGCGGCGTTCAACGCGTTACTGAAAACTCTCGAAGAGCCGCCTCCACACGCTATCTTTGTTTTAGCCACCACTGAGATTCACAAAATCCCCGCAACCGTTTTATCTCGTTGTCAGCGTCACGAGTTCCGTCGCGTGCCAGTGGACGAGATCGTCGCGAACCTCAAGCACATCATCAAAGCCGAGAACATCCAAGCCGACGACGATGCGCTGATTCAAATCGCGCGCCAGTCTGCGGGCGGGATGCGCGACGCGCAGTCTCTGCTCGATCAACTTTCGTCTACGGGCGATAAAATCACGCTCGCCCTCGCGCAACAAGTCCTCGGCACTGCCACGAGTCAATCGGTGCTGGATGTGTTGAACGCGGTCAACGATCACGATCCCGCGCATGGGCTTGAGTCCATTCACAAGGCGCTCGATGCGGGAGCCGATCCGCGCTCGCTGGCGCGTCAGATCGTCGAGTATCTGCGCGGGCTGATGCTCATTCAAATGGGCAACACGAATCAAGTGGAAGCCACGGCGGATGTCAAGAAGCAGATGCAGGCGCACGCGAAATCTTTTTCAACAAGCGATGTGTTGCGGATGATGAAAGCGTTCAACCACGCGGCTGTGGATTTGCGCGGCGGCTGGCAACCGTCGTTGAGTCTGGAACTCGCGTTGGCGGAAGTGTTGGACGCTCCAGCAGAATCGCCATTACCCGCCGCGCCGCGTCAGACCAAGCCTCAGCCTGTATCGGCTCCCCAAACGGCGACCCAGCCTCAGGCTGAGTCTGACGCGCTCCCGAAAGAACATCGGGACAATGTGAGCGGAGACGAAGCGTCACATCCGCAAGAAAAATCTGCTGTCAGCGCAGGCGACATCATCAAGGCGTGGAAGCACATGTCCGCGTCGCTTCCCAAAGCGCAGGCGAATCTTTCGGCGTTGATGAACTCGGTCAGGATGATTGACGTGCATGGCGCGACGTTGATTTTGGGTTTGGCGAGTGACGTGCTGGTTTCAAAGATTGACAAGCCCGACCAGATCGAGGCGATCCAAAAGTTGATCAAGGACGAGTTCGGCGCGGACGTGAGCGTGCGTTGTGTGGTGACGAATGCGAAAGGCAAGATCCCCGCGAACGTGGCGCAGGATGGCATGGTCGCAACCGCCATCCAACACGGCGGCGAGATCGTGGATACGCAGGATTAACAAGTGAGCTTCGCGCTGAGCGGAGCGATAGCGAAGTCGAAGCGCTGTCGTTGCGGTGTTTACTGCGTAGTTCGTATTTCGTAATTGGTAATTGAGGTAGATGATGACAACTCAAAAGAAAGATGAAAGAGGAAAGAAACGACGCGATGTGAAGATGGAATTTATCATTCCGCCTGAGCCTCAGTTGCCTGAGAAAAGAATCAGCGAATCACAAGAAATCCAGCTGGAGATCATCGCTAAAACGAACTTCAATCGCTTCAAAGGTAAAGAAATCGCAAAATGGTTGAGAGAGAATCACAAAATGTGGCGTACCGTATTATTGCCGCTAAACTTTATCTCCCTCCGTGATATGGACGATGGACATTGGCACTCCGATACGCTTTATATCTATTTCGAAGATGGCTGGGGATTCGAGTTGGAAGAGATCATGCGGGAGCATTTTCACGCCGACGAAACCAGAATGATCGGCGGTGAGACGGCTGGAGATATGCTCGCAGACTCAGAGGTTGACGAAAAGCCGTATGTGATTTTAGAAGCGTGGTGGGATTAGTAAAACTGCAAGAAATTATTATTGGTAGTTATTTTTGACAGAACCAATGGAGGCAATTATGCAAAAATGGGAATACCTTAATGTACACGTAGAAAGGATTATGGAGGTATCTATAGTTTACGCAAACAACAAGCAGGTTATCAAAAGTAAAGAAGATTCTTTTTATACAGACTTGGCACTCTATCTAAATTCTCTTGGAGAACAAGGGTGGGAAATGGTTAATGCACAGAACAGAGAGCATGGGTTTCGAGAGTATTTCTTCAAACGCCCCACCGAATAGCGAATTTGCGAAGTATACTATTCCCTTATTATTTTGAGGAGTAACAAATGGCAAAAGGATTCAACAAAGGACCACAAATGGGCGGGCAGGCAGGGATGATGCAGCAATTGCAACGCCTGCAACAACAAATGGAAGAGGCGCAGGCGAAACTCGCCGAGGAAACCGTCACTGCTACGGCGGGCGGCGGCGCGATCAAGGTTGTGATGACAGGAAACCAGAAATGCAAATCGGTTGAGATCTCGCCTGACTTCATGAAGGACGCTGACGCTGAAATGTTGCAAGATATGGTCTTGTCCGCTGTGAATATGGCGCTCGACCAATCGCGTGAACTTGAACAGAAGTTGATGGGTCCGCTGGCGGGGGGGTTGCCGTTCTAAGTAAACAGGTATACACGTAGACAGGTACACAAGTTGTGCCGTCCCGTGTTTACGTGTTTCCTTGTCTACGTGTATACGATGTTATTACCCGAATCCATCCAATCCCTTATCAACGCCCTTGAGCGGCTTCCAGGCATCGGACCTAAATCCGCTTCGCGGCTGGCGTTCTACCTCCTCCGCGCCACCGACGATGTCTCGGACGACTTGGCGCTTGCTTTGGCGCATCTCAAAAAGAACACGGCGTTTTGCCAGGAATGTTTCAACATCACCGAAGCGGGACGCGAACGCTGTGAAATTTGCGAGTCGCTCAAACGCGATTCATCCGTGATTTGTGTTGTCGAAGAAGCGTTGGACGTGTTAGCCCTCGAACGCACGGCTGGCTTTAACGGAAAGTATCACGTTTTGCAGGGAGTGTTATCTCCCATCGAAGGCATCGGTCCCGACGACTTGAAGATCAAACAATTGCTGGCGCGTGTTGCGAGTGGGGGAGTGAAGGAAATCATCCTTGCAACGAATCCCAGCATGGAGGGCGACGCGACCGCGTTGTATTTGCAAAATCAGTTGAGACAATTCGGGGTGCATGTCACACGATTGGCAAGAGGTCTGCCGATGGGTGGCGACTTGGAATATGCGGATCAAAATACGTTATTGCGAGCGTTATCAGGAAGACAAGAGATGTAATGAAAATCGCCCATCGCGGGCGATTTTGTTATTTTGGAGCAACCTTACACAACTTGAAATTTATCAACTAATAGATATGTCACCCTGAGCGCCAGCGAAGGGTCTCCGAGATTATCGTAGAGATTCTTCGCCGCAAAGAACAAGAGCGCGGCTCAGAATGACATGGTGTACACGTGTTATTTGAGCAACTCTTGCAACACCTCTTGCAACTTGGGAGTTTCAGCCGCATCTTTGAACCCCGCCAAGCGATGATAAATCTCTGCCGCCGCTTTGTGGAATCCGTTGGGCAAACCTGCTTCTTTAAATGTGGAGGCGATCTCGCGCATCTCGCCTTCGAATCTCCACGCTTTGGCTGTGACGCTCGTCGCTCTGCGATTTGCCTGTTCTGAAAAATTGGAGTCGTCCGCATCCCATTGCTTGTACAACTCATCGCGCACGCCAAGCGATTCGGCGGTTGCGAGAATTGCGGTCAACAGGGCGGTTGTCCCTTTCGAGTAAGCCGCATAGCACATCTTGAGCGCGGACGCCTTTCCGATTTCATCGCCGATGATCTTCGTTTCGAGCGGTCCATTTGAAAAGCAATCGGCGATAAACTGTGACTCTTTGCCAGATAAGAAAAGAATCGTTTCCTTTGGCGTCCATGCGGGACCACCGATGATGCCGCCGTCAATGAAAGCGACTCCATTGGCAGACATTAATTCTCCAATTCTCTTTGCCCGTTGTGGCGATATGGCATTGGCGTCGAGATAATGTCCCTTGAACCCACATTGAATCACGGAGTTTGCAACATCTTCCGCTGCGTGTGGCGGGCAAACGCTGAAGATGATCTCGCTGGTTTCGCAAAGTTGATTCAATGACCCCACTTCAATCAAGTTATGCTTTTCCGCGCGGCGGCGAGTCTTGCCACTGCGATTTTCTGATACCCAATAAACTTCATTCCCGCTGTTGGCGGCGGACGCGGCGATGGAAACTCCCATGTCGCCGGGGTGTAGGATACCTATCTTTGCCATAATGTCTCCTTGATGTTTTTAGTATAGCATTCTCCGCAAGGTAAAATACTCGCATGAAAATTGCCATCCTTACCTACGGCTCGCGCGGAGACGTTCAACCGTTTCTCCCGCTATCCGTTAAATTAATTTCACGAGGGCATTCAGTCAAACTTGCCGCGCCGAGTCGCTTCAAGAATCTTGTCGAAGGATATGGCATAAACTTCGTCCCATTGCCGGGCGATCCCAGCACAGCGATTCTGCGCATCAATGATGCGCGAAACAACATTTTCAAAATGATGCGCGAGGGATTTCGTCACGCGCTGGAAGTCGGCGCGGATGTGTTCCAACAAAGCGCCGAGGCTTGCCGTGACTCCGACCTCATCATCCACGCTTTTTCGCACACGGTGGACGGTCACACCCGCGCGCGCGAAATGCGTGTCCCCGATGTGCACGTGCAAACTTTTCCAATGTACGCTTCGACAGGCGATTATCCAAGTGTTGTTCTACCCGATCTGAAAATCCGCGCCTTGAATTATTTCACGCACGTCGCGGGGATAAAAATTATGTGGTGGTTGTCCCTTTTTGGATTTCGACAGATCAGTCGCCGCGCGGGACTTCCAAAACGCAGACTTTATTTTCCATTTGACAAAACATCGCTTCGCCCTCCGACCTTGATGCTGTGCGCGTGGAGCCCCAGCCTTCTTCCACCTTCAAGAGAATGGTCGGCGAACGTCCATGTGACGGGATATTTCTTTTTTGAGGAAACCGAATCGTATCAGCCGTCAACTGAGTTGCAAAATTTTCTGGATGCAGGCGACCCTCCCGTTTGTGTTTCGTTTGGGAGCATGGTCAATCGCAATGCGGAAAAGATTGACAAGATCATTCGTGAATCTCTGGCGAAAACGGGTCAACGTGGAATCATCCTTTCGGGGTGGGGAGGCGCTCACAAGTCTTCATCCAGCAACATCCTCTATCTCGAATCCGCTCCGCACGATTGGCTTTTGCCGCGTTGCAACATGCTCATCCATCACGGTGGCGCAGGGACGGTTGCCGCCGGTCTTCGAGCGGGCATTCCGCAAGTGGTCGTCCCGTTCATGACCGATCAGCCGTTTTGGGCGCGACGAGTCCACGCGGTGGGCGCGGCGCCAAATCCGATTTTGGTGAAGCATCTTTCTGTTGAACGATTGACTCAGGCGATCATCGAAGCGAGTGGAGATAACATTCGTCAACACGCACATGTGCTTGGTCAGTCAATTAATAAAGAAGATGGTGTGATGCGTGCAATAGAATTGATCGAGTCCCATGCTCAAAACTGGAAAAATAATCGAAACAATAAATGAACATCACTATCCTCACCTACGGTTCGCGCGGTGATGTGCAACCGTTTCTTCCGCTTTCACTCGGCTTGATGGCTCGCGGACACAAAGTCAAACTTGCCGCACCGCAACGTTTCAAGAATCTCGTTGAGGGGCATGGCATAAACTTCGTCCCATTGGCGGGCGACCCTGAGGATTTGAGTCGCCGCTTGAACAATGTCGGCTTCAATCCGTTCAAGCAAATGCGCGAGATGATGGATCATGCCGTGGCGATCGGCGCCGAGGTTGCAGGTCAAGTCGAGGAAGCCTGCCGCGATGCGGATCTCATCGTCCACACCTTTGCCCACGCGGTCGGCGCGCACACGATTGCACGCGAAAAGAACATCCCCGATGTTCACATCCAAACTTTTCCGATGTTTACGCCAACGGGGGATTATCCAAACGTCGCCATGCCCGACCTGAAACTCCGCGCGTTGAATTACTTTTCGCATTATGCCTCCAATCGAATTTCAAAATGGACTGCCGCATTTGGATATGAACAAGTCCGCCGCCGCGCGGGATTGCCCAAGCGGAAACTTTATTTCCCATTTGACAAAGACCCGCTTCTCCCTCCGACCTTGATCCTGTGCGCTTGGAGTCCCAGCATTTTACCCCGTTCGAGGGAGTGGAAGGCAAATGTCCACGTGACAGGATATTTCTTTTTCGACTTTGAAGATTCGTCTTATCAACCGTCGAATGAATTACAAACCTTTTTAGCCGCAGGAAAGAAACCGATTTGTATTTCGTTTGGGAGCATGGTCAATCGCGATGCAAAACGGATTGACGAAGTCATTCGCGAGTCTTTGAAGCAGACACAGCATCGCGGAATTATCCTTTCCGGATGGGGAGGTGTGGATCAATCGTCGTCGAAGGATTTGCTGTATCTTGAATCCGTTCCGCATGATTGGTTGTTGCCGCGCTGTCAGATGGTCATTCACCATGGCGGGGCAGGGTCAACCGCTGCTGGTTTGAGTGCGGGGATACCAAATATCGTCGTGCCGTTCACTGCTGATCAGCCGTTTTGGGGCAGGCGTGTCCATGCGATAGGCGCGGGACCAAATCCTATTCTTGTAAAGAATCTCACGGTTGAACGATTGACGAGCGTGATGGTCGAGGCGGAGAGTCCAGCCGCAGGTGAGCGTGCCCAAGCCGCCCGTCGAAAGATTCGAAGCGAAGATGGGGTGAGTCGCGCGGTGGAGTTGATCGAATCCCATGTTCAGACTTGGAATGAAAGAGCAATTCTTTAAGGTTAATTTGTCTGACGACTATTGACAAAGTCGATGAAAGGCATATAATCAGCGTTCGCAGTACGTTGATGGATCTCGTCCCCCTGACAGATCATTGAAAATTGAGCAAGCAGTCTCCAGTCAGAGACACAAGCCTGTTGGTTTTGCAGTCTGACGAGC
>JBGANO010000022.1:0-52369 GCA_044222305.1 Anaerolineales bacterium | reverse complement strand
GACGCGGTCAACCTGCCGCTCCTGAAATGCGTTGCGCATGGGATGCCTGGCGCCCGAACCTCGAAGGCGTGATGGCTGGAACGCTCGCCCCAGCCGATGCCGCCACCGCCGCGCAGACCTCTGCCGACGAATGCGTGGCTACCCTCGGTCAACCGACCGCCGTACCCTAGTTACAACTCAGCACCGATCTAAGAGGGGAGGCTCAACGCCTCCCCTCTTCTTTTTCACAGCCTGATTGCGAGTTTCTCGTATGGAAAACAAACCTCTATTTCGCCGACTTCTTCCCTACCTATACTGGGTAGGTGGATTACTCATCCTTTACTTCATCCTAAATCTTTTGATCTCTCCCTATTCCGCTGGCATCACCCTCAATGCAAGGATTATTGGAAAACGGATCGGGGAAATTGGCTCCTTCCTGATCGGAATCTTCGCCGGCATCGGGCTGATCGAAATTTATTTCTATCAGATCTTCTTCCGCCAGCCGAAAGACGCGAAAGCAAAGACGATCATTCGAAGCCTGCAAACCCTGCTCGGGCTTTTCATGACACTTTCGATCTTTGCATTTTTTGAAATCACAGATTTGTTCCGCTCGGGAGACTCCATTCTTGGAAGCGTTATCCGTTCACCCCTGAGTCTGTTTGGCGGATTGCGCTCCCTCTTTACAGGCATCGGGCTGGACAAAGACCTGGCAGGGCTGATCGTCAGCGTCATTCTGGCATTCGTAGCCGGCGCGATTTTCTATTGGATCCAGAAAATAAGCAAGCCGCGCGTGAGCAAACTTGGCCTGCCTTACTTGCTGATTCTACCGGCGCTGATCGGCATTCTCTTTCTCATCATCTATCCCTTCCTGTTTGAAATCAAATTGGCATTCTCGAATGCGTCGCTTGGCACACAAGCCACAAAGAACGCGCAATACGGATTGATCTACGGTTGGGAAAACCTCGTAACCCTGTTCACCGGCAAAGTAGCGAAGGACGCAAAGTTCTTCGAGGTTTTCGGAAGAACTATTCTCTGGACTGTTCTCAACGTTACCTTCCACGTCGGCGGAGGGATGGCTCTGGCGTTGCTCTTGCATCGTAAAATGAAATTGCAGGGTTTCTACCGCACACTGTTGATCGTTCCGTGGGCCATCCCCACCACCATTGCGGCTATGGCTCTCCGCAACGAATTCGACAGCCGCTACGGACTCTTCAACATCCTGCTTAGCGATCTGAACTCCTGGCTGGTTGGCATCAGCCATGGGATGGTCAATGTTCCGCTCATCGGTAGCGCGTTCGACTGGCTGGCTCTGCGCATCGGTCCGGTAAGTTGGAAGCAGGATCCGTTCTGGGCATTTGTCTCCATCCTCATATCGAATATTTGGCTCGGCATCCCTTTCATGTGCGTCATCATCCTCGGCGGCTTGCAAAGTATTTCACAGGAATACTACGAAGCGGCTGAAATTGACGGCGCCAACACAGTTCAGCAATTCCGCCACATCACCCTGCCGCTTCTGCGTCCGATCCTCACGCCTGCCATCATCCTCGGCGTGGTTTGGACTTTCAACAAATTCGACGTCATCTACCTCATCACGCAGGGAGGTCCGCAGGAGAAGACCGACATCCTGGTCTCTTCCATGTACAAAGCCGCCTTTAGTTTTTATCGTTATGGTTTTACAGCCATGTTCGCGCTGGTCATCTTCATCATCCTGCTGATATTTACCCTCATTTACCTGCGCGCGTCCGGCGGACTCAAGTCCGCGACCGATTAAAGAGGAGCCATCATGTCCGCTCAATCCAAGACGATATCACCCATCACAAAGGCTCTGCGCTGGTTCTTCATTCGCGGACGCGGCGACAGCCCGTTCAAAACCATCCTCATCCATGCCACGCTGATCGTCGCCTCGATCATCGCGATCTATCCTGTCCTGCGCGTGGTGACAATTTCACTGCGCCCCAACGACACCCTCCTCACAACCGACCTGCGGATCATTCCAGAAAATGCCACACTCGACAACTACAAAGAAGTCCTCTTTGGTTCGCCTGAAAAGAATCGCAAATCCGATTTCTTCTTATGGCTCTGGAATTCAATCTCGATCGTAACTGTCACTTCTTTCATCAGCATGATCCTCGCCGCGGTCAGCGCTTACGCATTTTCGCGATTCAAATTTCCCGGGCGGGCGGCGGGACTGGTCTTCCTGCTCACTACCCAGATGATCCCAGCGGGCATGTTGCTGTTACCGCTTTTCATCATGCTGGCGCAACTGAAGATGATCAACACCGCCCTCGGACTCATCATCGCCTATTCGGTGAGTTCTGTGCCGCTCACGATTTGGACGCTCAAAGGGTACTACGACACCATCCCCGTAGACCTCGAAGAAGCCGCGCTCATTGACGGCGCCAGTCGCTTCACCGTCTTCACCAAGATCATCCTGCCGCTCTCCACGCCCGCGCTCGCCATTGCCTTCCTCTTCTCCTTCATGGGCGGCTGGAGCGAATACCTCGTAGCCCGCGTCGTCCTCCAGAAAAATGAAATATTTACCTGGCCCCTCGGCATCTTCACCTACGCCCAGCAATTCACCGTTTCATGGGGACAATTTTCCGCCGCCTCTGTGTTGATTGCCATACCGATCATGGCGCTCTTCCTCTACTCTTCCAAGTGGCTCATCTCCGGTCTCACGCTGGGGAGTGTTAAAGGCTAGAGGAAACTGGACCAGTCAGACGGTCCGAACGTGACCGCCCTTTTCAAACCGACGTCCGACATGCGAAAATCCATCCTCCGGCTTCTGCTCCTCGCGTCTTTCCTGACGTCGTGCCTGCCCGCCGCTTCGACAGAGTCCGCCACCGAATCCCACTGGTGGAGCGACTCGGTCTTCTATGAAATCTTCGTCCGCAGTTTCTACGACAGCAACGGGGACGGGATCGGCGACTTCAACGGCATCACCGAAAAATTGGATTACCTCAACGACGGTGACCCTGCCACCACCACCGATCTCGGCGTGACGGGACTCTGGCTTATGCCCATCTTCCCCTCCCCGTCGTATCACGGCTACGATGTGACCGACTACTACGCCGTCAATTCGCAATACGGGACGATGGACGATTTCAAACGCTTGCTCGACGAGGCTCACAAACGCGGCATCCGCGTCATCATAGACCTTGTCATCAACCACACCTCCGATCAACATCCGTGGTTCAAAGACGCCAAGCGGGATAAAAATTCAAAATACCGCGATTGGTACATCTGGAGCGAGGACGATCCCGGTTACAAGGGTCCTTGGAACGAACGCGTCTGGTATTCCTCGACAACGGGTTTCTACTACGGCATCTTCACCGCCAACATGCCAGACCTAAATTACAACAACCGCAAGGTGACGAAGGAAATCGAAAACGTGATGAAGTTCTGGCTCACCGATGTGGGCGTGGACGGCTTTCGCATGGACGCCATCAAGCATCTCGTGGAGGAGGGAACAGTTCAAGAAAACACGCAATCCACTCACGAGTGGTTGCAGAAAAATTTCTATCCGACATACAAGAGTCTCGATCCCGAAGCAATGGTTGTGGGCGAACTCTTCGGCAACGACATGAACTCCATCGGTAGTTATGTCAACAATAAACAATTCGACATGGCATTTAATTTTCAGTTGGCAAGTTCCATGATCAATTCCGCCGATTCACGGAGCGCGTCATACACCAACAGGGCGCTGGAATTGAGCATGAAAGTTTTGGATGGAAGCGAATTCGCCCCCTTCCTCACCAACCACGATCAGGATCGCGTCATGTCTGAATTGCGCGGAGATGTGAACAAAGCCAAAGTAGCCGCGTCCCTGTTGTTGACATCCCCGGGCACGCCATTCATTTATTACGGCGAAGAGATCGGCATGTCAGGGCGCAAACCCGATGAAAATATCCGCCGCCCCATGCAATGGACGGATGCTGAAAATGCGGGCTTCACAACCGTCAAGCCCTGGCGCGCTCCCGATGCAAACTTCACACTGGTGAACGTTGCCGCGCAGACGAACGATTCAAACTCCCTGCTGGCGCATTATCGCGCGTTGATTCAACTCCGCAATGCTCATCCCGCTTTGCGCGCGGGAAACTATCTCATCGTCCAAACCAACACAGACAGGCTCTTTGCTAATCTGCGTATCAGCGAAGATGAGGCGGTGTTGGTGCTCATCAACACTGGCGAGGAAACCGTCAGCAACTTCACTCTCAACGCGAACGAGACGGGTCTTGCCGAGGGAAATTATCTGCTGACCAATCTGTTCGGACCGTCGCTCACTTTGAAACTCTCCATCAACGACAAGGGCGGCTTCGATCTGAAAACGGATGCGGAAATCCCTGCCAACCAAACAATTGTCCTTGAGTTGAAATTGAAATAACAGAATTCATCCATTCACTCTTAAAATCCCATTTCGGAGAATCCTGCGTAATCACACCAGGCTGGGCACATAATATCATCTCCTATTCGAGTTTTCATACACCCAATCATTACAGAATTGCGCGCGCGGCAGTATGCGGGCCTTCTATTCCACCGCATTGACGATGCGTTCAAAACTATGTTAGACTGAAAATGCTTTCATGTTTTGAGTAAAAGAGAATCATCATGCCCCCTAGGAAAAAGCCCACAATTTATGACGTGGCGAAAAGCTCCGGCGTGAGCATTTCAACGATTTCGCGCGTTTTGAATTCGCCGGATAAGGTCAACCCCGAGACGCACCGGCGGGTCATGTCGTCCATTGACAAGTTGGGCTTCGTGCCAAAAGCGGAGGCGCGAGCGCGCGCCATGCGACACGCCAATCGCATCGGGGTAATCACGCCGCTTTTCACCGCGCCTTCTTTTGTTCAAAGACTACGCGGTGTCGCGTCTGCTCTTTCGAAGGCGAATTACGAACTGGTGATTTATCCCGTCGATTCTGTGGAGCAACTTCAGGGATACATTTCATCCATCCCGATCATGCAAAATGTGGACGGTCTCATCATCATGTCGCTCGCCATCGAGGATCAGGATGCAAGGAGATTGCACGACAACGCCATGCAGACCGTTTTGATCGAATATTCACATCCACAGTTGAACAGCATCGAAATTGACGATTCGCTTGGAGGGCAACTGGCGGCGCGGCATCTCATTGAAAAAGGTCACAAGCGAATCGCTTTTTTAGGAGAGATCGAATCGCCGGAGAAGTACGCGATACACCCGGTAAAGTCGAGGTTGCAGGGGTTTCGGAATAGGCTGGACGAAGCGGGAATCCCATTGCCTAAAAAATATATCAAGTCTGCCCCATACACGCAGGAGAGTTCCCAGCGAGCGGCGCTAGAACTCCTGAGCATGGACCAGCCCCCGACTGCCATATTCGCCGCGGCAGACATTCAGGCGATCAGCATTATGAAGGTCGCGCGGCAATTAAAGTTACGCATCCCGGACGACCTTGCCGTAATCGGCTTCGACGATATTGATATTGCCGATTACATGGACTTAACCACCGTCCGGCAATATCTCGACCAATCCGGCAGGTTGGCGGCAGAGATACTGCTCTCCCACATCACGGATGCGGACCGCGCGCTCCAGCATATCAAGATTCCCCTGACGCTGATCGAACGACAGACAGCCTAAAATCCATTTTCCGTTTCATTAATTTCGCCAATTCGCTCCCGATCAAACATTGACTCTCTTGAGAGTTGTGCTATACTCCGTGATGAAAGTGCTTTCATAAAAACGCTTTCAACAGTCCCCGTCCCAATTCTACAATTTATATAACAGGAGGCGCGCTGTCACAATTAACTAAAATCCAATCCCCCCTATCTATTCAATTTATACTTTTCAAGGAGAGAAGAATGAAAAAGACACTTTGGCAACTATTGGGCTTGCTGGTCGTTTCGGCAATGTTCCTTGCGGCATGTGGTCCTAACGCAACCGAAGCCCCTGTCACGACAAAAGCCCCGGTCGCGACAGAAGCTCCGGCAACGAGCGCGCCTGCGGCAAGTAACATTGATTGCAAAGGCGCGAAATCAGGCGACCAGATCAGCATGTTGTATCAGTGGTCAGGCACGGAAGAAGCGGCTCTTAATCAGATCTTGAAGCCGCTCCTTGACGCCTGCGGTATCGTGCTGAAACCAGAGTCGACCCGCGATCAGGCGCTGTTGGATACGCGCGTTCAGGCTGGGACTCCACCGGACGTTGCCTTCTGGCAGGTGGCGCAATTGGTGCAATACAAAGATAAGTTGCAGGCGATGGATACGCTCGGCGCGAACCGCGAAAATTACAGCGGCTTCTTCCTCGATCCAAATACCGTGGATGGGAAGTGGCTTGGCTTGCCGATCAAAGCCGATGTGAAATCCATTATCTGGTACAGCCCTGCAAACTTCACAACGCTCGGTTATACAGTTCCCGCCACTTGGGATGAACTGGATGCCTTGGTTGAAAAGATGGCGGCGGATGGCAACGTGCCCTGGTCCATGGGAATGGAATCCGGCGATGCAACCGGCTGGACCGGCTCCGACTTCATTCAGGACATCATGCTCGTGCAACAAGGTCCTGAGTTCGTCCTTGGGCTGATTAACGGAAGCGTATCGTACGACGACGCAGGCGTGAAGCAAGCATACGAAACCTACGGCAAATGGGCGATGAGTGACAAGTACACAGTCGGCGGTGCGCAAGGCACGCTGTCCACACCGTTCCTCGAAGCCATCTATAAACCGTTTGCCGATCCCGCCGAAGCGATGATGGTCAAACAGTCCGGTTTCGCAGGCTCTGAGATCGCGAAGCAGTTCCCTGCACTCAAGCAAGGAACCGATTACGACTTCTTCGTCGTTCCGGGTATTCAAGGTCTGCAAGGCTCCATCGAGCCGATGATGGCTTTCAACGATACACCGGCCGTCAGGGCATTGGTGGCGTACCTGTCCTCAGACTTGGGCGGCGCGAATTGGGCGGCGGCAACTTTTGGTCTTTCACCAAACAACGGCGCGACCGGTCACTATACCGATCCGGCGCTCTCGAAGTTGGGTGATGCCATCGCCAACACCAAGGGTTTCACCCCCGATCTGGGCGACACGATTCCCGGCGGTTTTGGGTCTGCTGAGTTCAAAGGCATTTCGGAGTTCGTCAATGGCGGCGATCTGGCAACCATTCTCTCCAATCTGGCGGCGGCTCAAAAGCAAGGCTTAAATCCATAAGTTACACTGGGGATGCCTCTTGCACAAGAGGCATCCCTTTTTTTGATGTTCAGTTGAATACATAACTCACATTCCGTAATGTCATTCTGAGCCGCGCTCTTGTTCTTTGCGGCGAAGGATCTCTTCGATCGTCTCAGAGATCCTTCGCTATCGCTCAGGGTGACATGATTAAGAGTTATGAGTTTCAAATTGCGCAAAGTGAACACATACCATTGAGGAGGATGTGATGGCTGATCCGCAGAACGTCTCTGTAACGCCTGTCCATCAAAAGCGGGCAAAAAAACCTTCTGCCGGGCCGGTGCCACAGATCATGAAGCAGGGCGCGTTAGCCCCTTGGCTGTATCTATTGCCCGCGCTTCTCGTGATGTCGTTTTTTATTGTCTACCCGATGATCAACACGATCGGTTTGAGCTTCCTCAACCGGGACGGGACAGCCTCCGCCGCCACCACGTGCATCGAAGGGCAATCATGCTGGGGGATATTCGAGAATTATCACTATGCGCTAACTGCCGAATTTAATACCGGCTCGCCCCTCGCTTTTTGGAATTCGTTCTGGAGTTCATCATACGGCAATACCATCAAATGGATCGTCGTGATGGTATTTGGAACGGTCGGCGTTGGGTTGGGGTTTGCCGTGTTCGCAGATCGCGTGAAGTATGAAGCGCTGGCGAAAGCGATCATTTTCATGCCGATGGCAATTTCGTTCGTTGGCGCCGGCATTATCTGGAAGTTTGTTTACGATTACGGCACGCAACAAAGCCAGATCGGCTTGCTGAACGCCATCATCACATCGTTCGGCGGCAAGCCTATTGCCTGGCTTTCTACAATCCCGATCAACACTTTTATGATCGTTCTCGTAGGGATTTGGATCTGGTCTGGTTTCTGCATGACCATCCTTGCGGCGGCGCTCAAATCGGTCCCCGATGAAATTCTGGAAGCGGCGCGGGTGGATGGCGCGACCGAATGGACGGTGTTCTGGCGGATCATGGTGCCGATCATCCTGCCGACCATCACAGTTGTTGTCACTACCATGGTGATCAATGTGTTGAAGTTGTTCGACCTGGTCTACGTGATGACCGGCGGCAACTTCCAAACCGATGTGATCGCCAACCGCATGTACACTGAAATGTACAAGAATTTCAACGTCGGGCGCGGTACCGCCGTGGCTGTTGTTCTCGTCGTTGCGATCATCCCATTCATCTACCTAAACATCAAACGGTTTATGGAGCAGGAGGCAACGCGATGAACAAGGCAAAAATCAATAAACTGCTCAACCGCGTGCCGGTCCATGTGATCGTCATCCTAACTCTCATCATCTGGATCGTCCCCACTGTGGGATTACTCGTCACATCACTGCGCCCGCCCGAAGCGGTTCGGTCCACAGGCTGGTGGACGGTCTTCGCTTCTCAAGATGCCAGCGGACCTTACACACAGTCTTGCGCGGAATGTCACGGCGCAGACGGCACTGCCCTCCCGCAAGCCAATCTCACGAATCCAGAATTGATCGCCAAGTACCCGCGTTCCCTGCAATTGCTTGCGATGCTTCGCAAGGACATCAACGGTCAGCCGCACATGGGCGCGAAGCCTCTCCCAAGCGCGCAAGAGGCGGCAGACATCGCCGCCTACCTCACGCAGGGCAATCAGGCAGAAGCCCGCTTCACCATGAATAATTATATTGACGCGCTCGTCGGCTATCGCGGAGACAATAATTACCGCGCAGACTGCGCCGCCGGAACTCAACCGCCGGATCTCAAGTGCAATCTCAGCGACATCCTCAATTCGCGCGGGATGGGACGCGCTTTCGTGAACAGTTTGCTGGTGACGATTCCCGCGACGGTCATCCCGATTCTCTTCGCCGCTCTAGCTGGGTACGCCTTCGCCTGGCTCGACTTCAAGGGACGCTTTTTGCTCTTCGCTATTCTGGTGGGTCTACAAGTTGTCCCCTTACAAATGACTCTCGTCCCCATCTCGCGGTTCTACGCGCAGACCGGACTGAATGGCACCTTCCTCGGAGTGTGGCTGTTTCATACCGGTTTCGGAATGCCTTACGCCATTTACCTGATGCGCAACTTCCTCGGGACCTTGCCGCGCGACCTTTTCGAGTCAGCCTATTTGGACGGCGCCTCGCATTGGACGGCATTTCGCCAGTTAGTGATTCCTCTCGCCATGCCAGCCATTGCATCTCTGGGCATCTTCCAGTTCCTGTGGGTGTGGAATGACTTGTTGGTTGCGTTGGTCTTCCTCGGCGGCACAACGCCGGTGATGACATACCAGATCAGCAACATGGTCACATCGCTTGGCTCCGGCTGGCAGGTGTTGACCGCCGCGGCGTTCTTGTCCATGCTGTTGCCCATGATCGTGTTCTTCTCACTCCAACGTTACTTCGTGCGCGGCATGTTAGCCGGCGCAGTTAAAGGATAAATTAGAAAACGGACTGGTCAACCAGTCCGTTTTCTAATGTCACAAAAATGATCAACGACAACCTATGGTACAAAGACGCGGTGTTCTATCAAATCTCTGTGCGAGCTTTCAAAGACAGCGACGGCGACGGCTATGGCGACTTGAGGGGAATTAGCGAAAAACTCGATTATCTTCAAACCCTCGGCGTGGATTGCCTCTGGCTGATGCCGATCTACCCTTCGCCCTTACGCGACGACGGGTACGACATCGCAGACTACTCCAACATCGCCTCGATGTATGGGACTCTCGACGACTTCACATTCCTGATCAATTCCGCGCGCGCGCGAGGCATCCGCATCATCATGGACCTCGTGCTGAATCACACCTCGGACGAACATCCGTGGTTCAAGGCTTCACGCTCGGACAAAAATTCGCCCTTCCGCGATTATTACGTATGGAGCGATACCGATCAGAAATACAAAGAGACCCGCATCATCTTCGTGGACACCGAAAATTCAAACTGGACATGGGATGAAAAGACCGAGCAATATTACTGGCATCGCTTTTACGCCAGCCAGCCCGACCTGAATTTCGATAACCCAAAAGTCCAGGAGGAGATGATCAACATCGCGCGCTTCTGGCTCGACCTCGGCGTGGACGGCTTCCGCGCCGACGCGGTTCCGTATCTCTTCGAACGCGAAGGCACGAATTGCGAGAACCTGCCGGAAACCCACGCCTACCTCAAAAAACTTCGCGCCTTCATGGAAACGAATTACCCCGGCAGGATTCTATTGTGCGAAGCCAACCAATGGCCTGAAGATGTGCGTCCATATTTCGGCAACGGGGACGAATTTCACATGGGCTTCCACTTCCCCATCATGCCGCGCATTTACATGGCGCTCAAAAAAGGACGCGCCAACGACATGGTTGAAATTCTCCGCCGCACGCCGCCCATCCCGGAGAATTGCCAGTGGTGCACGTTCCTCCGCAACCATGATGAGTTGACGCTGGAAATGGTCACGCCGCAAGAACGCCAGTGGATGTGGGAGCAATATGCGCCCGAGCCGCGTATGCGCATCAACCTCGGCATCCGCCGCCGCCTCGCTCCGCTGTTGGATAACGATCAACGCAAGATCGAACTGGCAAATTCCCTCTTGTTCACCTTGCCCGGTTCGCCCATCATTTATTACGGAGACGAGATCGGCATGGGAGACAATCTCGAACTCCCCGACCGCAACGGCGTCCGCACGCCGATGCAATGGGACGATTCGCCAAATGCGGGTTTTACCACTGGCGAGCCATGTACGGAATTAGTCAAAGGCGAATTGAGTTATGGAAATATCAATGTAGCGAACCAACTTGCCGACAAAGACTCATTGTTGCATTCCATCAGCCGCATGGTCAACGTCCGCAAAGAACATCACGCGTTTGGGAGCGGAAGCATGGAATGGGTCGAATCGACGAATCCATCTCTGGCAGTCTACAAGCGCGAATACAAGGGAGAGACCCTGCTCATCATCAACAACCTGACGGGCGCATCGCAAACAGCGGCGCTTGCATCAGATTACCAAACGGAGTATGTTGATCTGTTATCAAATGCCGAAGTCCGAATCAAGGCATCGCTCACCCTCGATCCATACGCCTATTTGTGGTTGAGGCGAACGATCTGATTGTCATCTCTCCGAAAGAATTTATTTTCGAGTAGAATCTCACGCACAGGACAAGAGAGTATCTTGTCCTTATTTATTCCAACACTGAGGCGCATCAATGACCACACCAGACTGGGTGCAAGACGCAATTTTTTATCAAATCTTTCCCGACCGATTCGCGCGCGGCAGGCGCATGCCCGACATCGGATTCGAAGCGTGGGATTCGCCTCCCACCCCGCACGGATTCAAAGGCGGCGATCTGTTCGGCGTTGCCGAACGACTCGACTATCTGAAAGACTTGGGCATCACGGCTTTGTACCTCAACCCGATATTTTCATCCGCTTCGAATCATCGTTATCATACCTTCGACTACTACAACGTGGACCCGTTACTCGGCGGCAATGACGCGTTCCGCACGTTGCTCGACGCCGCGCGCAAAAAAAACATCCGCGTCATTCTGGACGGGGTGTTTAATCACGCTTCGCGCGGCTTTTGGCAATTTCATCACGTGCTCGAAAACGGATCAGGCTCGCCGTACAAGGATTGGTTCTTCTTCGATGAAGAACGCCTGCAAGGAAAGAAACATTGGGGCGCATACCCAAGCCCGCATGAGCAGAAACTTTTGCATCATGAAGACAGTCTCACCGCCATCGGCTACCGCGCGTGGTGGAATTTGCCCGCCCTGCCAAAGTTGAATACGAACAATCCCGAAGTGCGCGAATTTATTTTCGACGTTGCCGAACATTGGATTCAATTCGGCGCGGACGGCTGGCGGCTGGATGTGCCCGCCGAAATTGACGACGACTCATTCTGGCAGGAGTTTCGTCAGCGCGTGCGAAAGGTCAACCCAGAGGCATACATCGTCGGTGAGATCTGGCACGAGTCGCAGCGCTGGTTACAGGGCGACCAGTTCGATGCCGTGATGAACTACGTTTGCGCAAATGCGTGCGCGGCATTCTTCCCTGCCAGGCATCTCGACTTGCGCGTGACGCATCAGCAATCGAACTTCCGCAACATTCATCAAGCCATTGACGCGCACGAGTTCGCGGATCGCATCGATCACATGATGAATCTGTACAAGCCTGAGATCACCCGCTCGCAGTTGAACCTGCTCGACAGCCACGACATGCCGCGCTTTTTATCGTTCGCCAGCGGAGACAAAAACTCACTCAAACTCGCGTGGCTATTCGTCATGACCATCACCGGCGCGCCATGCATTTATTACGGCGACGAGATCGGTCTTGATGGGGAACACGATCCTTACTGCCGAAAATCCTTCCTGTGGGATGAGCACACATGGGATAAAGATCTGCTGGGCTATTTCAAAGAGATCATCGCGTTGCGAAAAAAGAATCCCGCATTTCGGCGCGGCGACATGAAGCGGTTATGGTCGGCGCACGGCGTGTATGCCTACTCACGTTCGCACGAGGGGAAAACGCTCGTGGTGGCGTTGAACACGTCCGAAAAGGCGGAGCAGATACACGTCACGCATGAAGCGCGGAGAATCCCGAAGGCGGTCTTCGGCAATCCGTCTGGGGTGTCGAATGCGGACGGGCGGCTCAACCTGACGATCCCCCCACGAAGCGGAGTGGTGTTGAAGTAATAAATCGCCTGCCTTGACGCAGTGCAACTGCGTCAAGAACTCGTTTTGGGCGGCTCAATCTGACGACCCCCCCACGAAGCGGGGTGGTGTTGAAGTAACAAAGTGACGGTCACTTCGCAAGTGACCGTCACTTTTAATAATCAGCACTTCACGAAAATTCAGGGGGCAGTTCGATATAGCAAATCATGCCACCTGTCATGTCGCAGGGCAACTGCGTCATGAACTTATTTTCGGGATTATTCCTCACATACGAGTAGCGACTGTAATCCTGCGGGTTGAAGGGGTTCGGCACGAGGCTGTCCGCGCTGAGGAAGCGTCCTAACTTGGGTGAATAGAACCGTGACTGGTAATGGTAGATTCCCAAGCCAGTAATATTCCGTTGACCTGTGAAGAGTTTATCCGTATACAGTGTGCCAGTTGCAAGACGCGTTTCACCAAACGGATAATATCTCTGCTCGCCGACGATATTTCCCGTTGAATCTGTCACAACATTGGCTGAACCAAGGTGATCTTTCAACATATAGTAGAGTGTACCATTGAAAAATATGCACGAACTGCTCAATCGGCTGGCGAAAAAGAAAATGAAGAAGCAATGAGTCACAAGCCCTCCATGATTTCAGAGGGTTTGTTGTTACGCCTATTCATCATCATGAAAACGACGCGCGTATTTTTGGGTGCCAAAATAACCAACTATACCGAGCATTAAAGACCAAAATAGATTTTCGATAATATAATTAGTGGCATCTGAAGCCGGGCGAAGAAGGACACTTGTTATCATCAACGATATAAACCCATAGACGCCACCACCAATTCCAAAAACGCGCGGCCACAACTTTGGGGGGAGCTTTCCCCGGCGGATAAGAATATATGCGGCAATTGCTATCAATAATCCAAGCAAAAGTTGCACCAGCGTGATTAAATCAATAATTTGCATGATATCCTCATTTCAGTAAGGCTACTTTATGGAGGCGCACCTGATCCAGTTGCCATGAGGTTAATTACTGAAAACCCAAATCCCCAAGGTCCGGGAATGAAGCCAAGTAGTGCAGTTCCATTAAGAGTCCATTGTCTTTCTTTACTAATTTTGCCTAGGGCAAAATCATCGTTAGTGCGTCCTATTGCCCAAACAGTCACCACTAAATCGACGACTATTGCAACTCCGACAACTAAAGGTATTTCTGTCATTGTTAGGGCTGAAGCTAAAAGGCTTACAGCAGATAATACGCAGTCAATCCACGAACATCCAACGGGTATCGGAGGCGCAATCGGTGTGCTTGGCATTATGCCTGCTGGGCTTTCGGATGTAAGAGGGGATCCACCACCTCCCCCGCCAGAGTTGGGAACATCTACAAGCAGACCACCGCCTGCGTCATAATCCTTGTTCCTCTCCTTGTGCTTCTTCGATTCATCTCCTCCGCACGGACGCTGTCCTTTACCTCCACAACCAATGGGCTTCGTCGTCTGCGGCGTATTCTTCTTGCCGTCACACTCAATCGCCTCGCCATCCCCGCAGGGACGATGCCCACTCGGATCAGTAAATCGCAAGGGGTTCCCGAATACGTAGCTATAGCGATTGAATGCTTGTGGATTGGCATAGCCCGGCACGATGGTATCTGCGCTTAAGAATCTTCCCAATTTTGGCGAGTAAAACCTTGCCCCGTAATGGTAGATTCCCAAGCCAGCAATATTCCGTTGACCGGTGAAGAGTTTATCCGTATACAGTGTGCCAGTTGCAAGACGCGTTTCACCGAAGGGATAATATCTCTGCTCGCCGACGATATTTCCGCTGGAGTCGGTAACGACGGATGCAGAGCCAAGGTGATCTTTGAGCATGTAGTACAGTGTACCATTGACCCGCATCGCTCCGCCAGCGGGATAATAAACTGTGGTCTTCGTGACGCTTCCACCTGAGGTTTTGTCCACTTCGTAGAGTCCGCCCACGTAGATGGTTCTGCTGTTGTTGGGGTTGATCTTCTTGACGAGATTGCCGTCGCCATCATAAATGAATTGCGTCGTCTGGCTGTTTACCGTGACAGAGATGAGTCTATTCTCGGCATCGAAGGTTTGAGTGTAGGTCTGTCCATTTTCGACGCGTTGGGTCATGTTGCCATTGGCATCGTACTGATAACTGTCCACTGATAACTGGTTACTGACCGAACTTACCGCATGTTTGTGAGTCGCATCGTAGGCGTAGGTTCCCGTCGCCACGCTCAGGGTCACTGGCGTTGTGCTCGCGGGGAGTTCCGTGCCGTCCGTCAACCCGCTCACGTTTCATCTTGGTTCCAATAGACTTTAGTTGAAAAGGTTTTCTTTGCGGTTTTCGCGGTGCAGATGTACGGTAGTAAGTGCGCGGTTCACTTAAACACTTCTTTCACCAACGCGGGCAATATCTCGCCGGACTTTCCTTGAAAGAAAAAGTCCACTTTGGGCGTGAGCGGAGTAGGTTCAGCGTTGATCTCCACCACCACCGCCCCATTGTTCCGCGCGGCATGCGCCAGCGACGCGGCAGGCTGGACAACACCGGAGGTGCCAATCGAGAAATAGACATCGCACGCGCGAGTTGCTGAGACCGCCCTTTCGAGTTGCTCACGCGGAAGCGACTCGCCGAACCAGACTACATCCGGGCGAAGCAAGCCATCACAGTGATCACAGCGGGGAACCGATTCCGAATCATCGGACCAAGTTTCCGCATATATTGAACATTCCGAACATCTCACGCGCTGGAGGTTGCCGTGCAGTTCAAGCACGTTTTGATTTCCCGCCATGCGATGCAAGCCGTCTACATTTTGCGTGATGAGGGTGAATTGGGGAATCCGTTGTTCGAGTTCGACAAGCGCGTAATGCCCGGGGTTGGGGCGCGCGCCTTTGATGGCTTCGCGCCGCCACGCGTACCAATCCCAGACGAGTTTGGGATCGCGGGCAAACGCATCGGGCGAGGCGAGGTCTTCGGGCTTGTATTGCGCCCACAAGCCGGCTTGCGCGTCGCGGAAGGTGCGGAGTCCGCTTTCTTGCGAGGCGCCGGCTCCAGTCAGCGCGACCAGTTTGACAACCTGCACTGAGCCGTGTCGAAGTGTCGACGAAAGAAGCGAGAGGAGTTCGGGAGGGAACGTCATGGGTTGATCGGTCGGCACATGATCAGAGAGAGAGTCTTATCATACACTTGCGAACGGAAAAGTTCCACGCCGTCTTTATCGTAGGCGACCAGTTGATACTCGACCCAGGCTTGGATGAACCAGTAATATTTGCGGATGTTTATCGCGCCGACCTCATAGAGGAATCTTCCGTTTTCGCCCGGTATCATTTCGACGGAACTCCAATCGCCCAACAACATGGTGTCCGATTTCTCGCGCGGGCGCATGAACAGCAAGACGTAATCGGTGTGGATGATATCCGAGACGAAGGCAGTGACCTTGATGGAGCGCGGCGAGCAGGGACCGGAGTTCCAGTAGAACGCGCCGCCGGAGAGCAGGATGGTGAGAAAGCCTTTATTGACCGGCGTGAAAAACGAGTCGCCTGCCACCGTGGAGGGCGGCTTAAACGTGGGGGTGGGAAACGGCGTGGATGTTTCGGTCGGGTTTCGCACAAGCGGCGTGGTGGTTGGGGTAAAAGTGACCGGCGTGGGCGTGAGCGTGGCGAACAGGTCGGGGGTTGGGAACAGCGTGACGGTCGGTTGCGGCGTGGGGGCATCCTGCGGGATCGACGTAGGCGTAGCGATCATTTTGAGAATCGGATCCAGCCCCGCGCATCCGTTTAACAAAAATGTGACGGCAAGGAAAATGGGGAACAATCGTTTCATGAAAAGTCCTCTGTGTAATCGATGGGGATCAAGGCGCATTCATTGCCCGGCAACTGGTGAGCGAAATATCTGTGCGCGAGACGATCGAGCGGCTCAACACCGTCAACCCGACCGTGGACGCAACGAATTGATATTGAAGCCACGCATCTTGAAAATCTTTGTGGTCGGCGATCTGGTCGATGCGCAGGGTGTAAAAATACGTCCCCTTGTCGTTGTCGTTCATGATGGCGCCCGCGCCCCACGGCGATTTCTTGCCGGTGTATTTGTCTTGCAAGCGGACGAAGAGAAGCACGTAACGCAGTCCGCGCTTTTTAATGACGGTGGTGATCAACTTGACCGACCGCGCGCCGTCGCATCCATACCCCCATACGAGCTGGTTCGTGGACCTCTGGCTTGTTACAAACAACTGGGGACCGGGCGTGAAGAGGCTGATGTCGAGCGGCTCAAGCGTGATGGTGGGTCGCACTGTGGGCGAGAAGGTGGGGCGCGGCGTTTCGGTCACGCGCGGGGTTCCGGTGGGCGGGGTCGTGGTGGCTTGCGCGGTGTTGATGGCGAACAGGTCGGGGGTGAAGGTGTCGGGCAAACCAAACGCGGTTGGGGACGGACCCGTGGTACTCGTCTGCGTGGGTTGCAGAAGCGACAGAGAGTCTGGGAGTGAGCCGCAACCGGCGAGGAGTGAGATGATGGCGGTGATGATAATAATTCGTTTCATGAAATACCTTTGTAGGACTTTCGCTCGCAGGCGGTCTACCCTGAAGGGTACAATGTGTGACCGCCGTATTTGCCAGCGAAGCGACGGTCACACGTGTGCCTGCGGCTCAGTGCAGGCAGGCAGTAAAAGCGAAAGTCCTGCTTTGATAACGGGTCTCAACGATCTCTTCCACTTATCCACGCAAACCTTCGCGGATAAGGCTACGGCTCCCATTGCGGTTGCCAATCGGGTTCGGGGTTTGTGGTCACCTGCCGCAGGTCGGTTCCATCGGCGCGCATGATAAATATATCAGCCTGATCGTTATTTCGCAACGAATTGAACGCGATCCACTGACCATCGGGCGAGTAGGAACTGGCGCCATTATTGCCTCCGTCGGTGAGTTGGGTGGCCGTCTGCGCCGCCACATCGATGCGGAAGATATCCTTGTCGCCGTCGGGTCCCGCATAGATGAGCAGGTACCTGCCATCGGGAGACCAATCTAGACTACCACCGATTCCCGCGAGGTTGTGTGTTAACTGCCGCACATTAGAACCGTCAGCCCCCATGAGAAAGATTTGATATTCGTTCGGGTTGTTCACCGCCATGGCAAAGGCAATCGTGTTCCCATCCGGCGACCAGTCTGCCGCCACAATGGTATCCGCCCCGGTGTATAACAGGCTGGCGTTTTCGCCGTTGTTGTCCACCATCCACAGGGAGGTGGGACCCACGCCGGCGCGGTTCGCAAACAGGATCCGCGTTCCATCCGGCGAAAAGCTGGGCGAGATCACATTCCCGATAAAGTCCGTCAAGCGGATCAATTGCGCCCCATCGAAGATGAAGAGGAACAGGTCGAACGCGCCGCCGTTTTGGTTGGAGGCATACACAATAGAGCCGCCCTTCGGCGAATAGACGGGATAATAATTATGCGCCTCGACGTTGGTGAGTTGCTGGTATCCCGTCCCATCCGCGTTGACCCAGCACAACTGGTTGAAGTCGCCTCGTGTGCAAGTGAAAATAATCCGCCCGATGTTCGGCTTGGTCGGCAGTGGAGCCGGGGTCCGCGTGGGGAGCGCGGTGGGCAGGTCGGGGTTCGACACGTTGACCGTCGTGATATCGATCTGGTTAACAGGGATGAGATAACACAACCCAATGGCAAGCACGACCAAAAGCAAGCCGATGGGCAAGCGGAAGCGGGAAGCGTCATTGCGCCTTGAAAAGATACGTCGCCGGGACATGTGGGGATTTTAACCCCATCTGTTCATATCAAATTTTGGAAAATAGTTGTAAATCCGTTTGAAAAGTCGTATAGTGAATCATCAAATTTCAGAAAATCGAGCCATACGCATGGGTAATTCTGAGACTCCCCCTTTCCAAAAATCCATCCTCGAGATTCTCAAGGATACGGGTCTTTATGTTCCCGTTGTAATTGCCTTCATCGCATGGGTCTTCGGTCTTGCGCCGGAACCTTACACGGTTACAACCGCCACGCTCGCCATCCTGATTGCCAGCCTGCTCCTCGCGGGACGTTTGGCTACAATTACCCGCAGAACGAGCAACACAAAGGCGGGCAACCTCATTGTTGTGGGAGAATTGCGCAAAGCCATCCCGTTTTGGAGTCTTGCGATTGACCCGCTCCATAAGCACAGCGTTTACTCGTACGCCTATCCGCTGTTCCGCAGGCGGTTGGAAATCCTTCTCATTTTGGGGTTGCTGGCATTTGCAATCATCAACACGATCCGCAATTTCATGGATATGCGTGATGAATTCCTTGGATTGCAGGATTGCTTCGGGTCGCGCAGAGCAAATGCCTTGTTTGTCGTCATTGCTGAATTTGCGCAATCAGATACCCTGCCAAAGATCGAAATCGTGGAAAATTTACACGATCATCTGATCAGCAACCTCGATGAAAAAAAGTTTAGGGTTTGTCGTTCGAGCGTCAAAAACCCCGTCAGGTTAAGGGTGGATGCCCTGGATCTTGCCGACAAGACCAAAGCAGACATGATTATTTGGGGCAGTCGCAATATCGCATACAAAGTTCATATTGAACTACCCAACTGGGATCGGATCAACCGCGAAGTTTCCTATCTGCCCGCCGATGAAACCAGCGATTTCAATTTCATTGAATTGGAGACCCAGCATCTTGGCTACCTGACAGAGTTTACCCTCAGCGAAGTTCTTTTCGAGGCAGGCGAGGTGGAAGAGGCACAGCAACGGATCGAGGAATCGATTACTCGCGCTGAAAGGGAACACCTGGGTGAATCCATACCCAAGGACCTTTCAGAGGGATATTTCCTGCAAGGATTAATGTTTGACCCCGGCGTTGAATTAGACTTCGGGCAAAACCCCAACCCGGATCGACAAAAATCAATCGAGGCTTATTCACGCTCCGTAGAGTTAAACGCGCAACAATATGCCGCGCGTCTCAATGTAGGAATCTTACATGTGGAGAATGGAGAAGCAGACAAGGCAATCGAAGATTACACCCAATTGATCCTGGATCAAGAGTCGCCCTTCATCGCCACCGCCTACATCAATCGCTCCGCCCTCCAGCCAACACGCGAGGCGGCAGAAAGCGACCTGGCGGCGGCCATCGAACTCTCGCCCGCTGAGGGGTATTTCTTCCGCGCGATTGCCCGCAGGGATTGGGGCGATATCGAAGGCGCCATCGCCGACTTTATCAGCGCAATCACCGAAGACCCTGAGACGCCATTTCCGTATCATGAGTTGGGACTGCTTCAACTTGAGGCAGGCATGTATGCGGAAGCGCGGGATACTTATGAAATGCTGGCGACGCGCCTGGAGGATGAGTTTCGAGAAATTGTGATTAACGACCTGAGCGACCTCGGAGAACGCCTGCCTGACACGAAAGATACAGTATCTGAAATCATCAAGGAGGTGTTGAAAAAATAAAACCACAACAGTTTTCCGTCACATCGTATTCAACTGGAAATCTGAAAGGACGAAACCATGGATGGGCAATTACAAACGACAACTCCCCCTGTGCCAATCGATAAACATTACATGATCTTTCAAGAGGCGGAAGAGAGTATTAAAGGTCAATTGGCAGAGGGAGATCACTATCTTCTACTCTGTGGACTGGAAGTCGGTTACGCGCCGGATGCCGATGCGGATGACTTGCCAACCTTCCCTTACGCCATGAGGTTTGGATACCTTGAATCGCTTGACTGCGCAATGGACAACGAGAGCGAAGAAATCAGCGAAAGCGATTGGGAGGAACAAACTCGTGGGACACTATCCACGCACCCGCTACCGATCGAGTTCCTCGACAAGTTGTACGATCAGGCAAAAGCTTCGCTTGAATCGGCGGCTGGCATAAAACTGATCGTGGGGTTGAAAATGGTCCTGTACGGAAGCCCGTTGATGGGATACAGCATCGGGTGTTTGTGTGGACGAAGAGGTCAGAGGCGAAGAAAGTATTGCTACTACGATAAACGCAAACATAAGAATAAGTGCTACTGCACTCGACGCCTTTGCTAATCGAACATAGCGTAAAACCGCAAGTCTCGGCTTGCGGTTTTACTTACACAATCTGAATGACGGGGAAGCCACACAATTTCCTCTGCTCTTCGGCTACAATTACCCGCATTACCCAGGAAAGTTCATGCCCATATAGCGCTCGTAGTTGGCGTTAGAGAACGCCAACTACACTTTACAACCTCATTAAAGAGAATATCATGCCATCCTTCCCCATTGCCCCAAAACGCGACCATCTCATTACCCAGCACGGCAAAACCCGCAACGACGAATACTACTGGCTCCGTGAAAAAGAAAATCCCGAAGTGTTGAATTATTTACGCGCCGAAAGCGATTACCTCGAAGAAGTTCTGGGTCACACGAAACCCTTGCAGGAGACGCTCTTCGCCGAAATGAAGGGAAGGATCAAAGAGGCCGATTCAAGCGTCCCTGAGAAGAGAGGCGGGTATTTCTATTATTCGCGCATGGAGCAAGGCAAGTCGTATCCCATCTACTGCCGCAAAAAAGGCTCGCTTGAAAGTCCCGAAGAAGTTTTGCTCGACCACAACGCGCTGGCGGAGGGGCATGATTTTTCCAGCGTCGGCGCGGTGGAGGTCAGCCCCGATGGGAATAAACTCGCGTACACGCTGGACTACGAAGGCAACGAGGCGTATACGATCCACATCCGCGACCTGGCGACCGGGAAACTTTACGATGAAACGATTCCCAACACGTCGGGCAGTGTCTATGAACTCGGCGGCGTGGAGTGGGCGAACGACAGTGAAACGATCTATTACATCACGCTCGACGCGGCATTGCGCTCCGATAAACTCTATCGCCACAAGATCGGCTCCGACCCCGCGAATGACGAACTGCTTGTCTACGAAGGCGATGCGTCCTACTTTTTATGGATGTACAAAACGCGCGACGATCGATACATCATGACGTATCACCACAGCACCAACACGCGCGAGATGCGCTTCCTCTCTGCCGATGACCCCAACAGCGAGCCTCGCGTGATGCAGGCGCGAGTCACGGGGCTTGAGTATTTCGCCGCGCATCACAACGGAAAATTCTACATCGTCAACAACGACGGCGCGAAGAATTTCAAACTCAGCGTTGCGCCTGTGGAGCGTCCCGCGAAAGAGAATTGGGTCGAGGTCATCCCCCACCGCGAGGCTGTATTGCTCGAAGGCGTGTCGGCGTTTCAAGATCACATCGTGTTGCGAGAACGCGCAGGCGGGTTGCGGCAAATCCGCATTTGCAACCCGGGCGATGTGAACGATTCCCGTCTGGTGCAATTCCCCGAACCCGCGTATTCGGCTGAGATCGAGTACAACCCCGAATTCGATACCCGCCTGCTTCGCATCAATTATTCCTCTCTCATCACGCCCACGATGATCGTCGACATCGATATGAACAGCGGCGCATGGGATGTAAAAAAGGTGACCGAAATTCCCAGCGGCTACAACAAAGAAGAGTATGTTTCCGAACGCATCCACGCCACCGCGCCGGACGGGACGCGCGTGCCCATCTCCATCGTGTACAAAAAAGGGCTGGCGCTGGATGGAAAGAATCCGACTCTCCTGCATGGATACGGAGCGTACGGCGCCATCGTCGACGCGGATTTTGTCTCCAGCCGCTTCTCTCTTCTGGACCGTGGGTTTGTGTTCGCCATCGGACACATTCGCGGCGGCCTGGATATGGGTCGCGCCTGGTATGAAGAGGGGCGGGTCTTCAACAAGATAAACACATTCACCGACTTCATCGCCTGCGCGGAGCATCTCATCAAAGAAGGCTACACCTCGAAAGAGAAACTGGGCATCATGGGCGTGTCGGCTGGTGGACTGCTCGTCACCGCCAGCATGATCATGCGCCCAGACCTGTTCCAAGCCGTGGTCGCCAAGGTGGCTTTCACCGATGTGGTCACGTCGATGAGCGATCCCACCATCCCGTTGACCACCCTCGAATGGAATGAATGGGGCAACCCTGAAATTCAAGAGGAGTTCGAATACATGATCTCCTACTCGCCGTACGACAACATCCGCGCAGGCTCCTACCCGAACATGTTGCTTACCACCGGCTTGAACGATCCGCGCGTGGCGTATTGGGAACCTGCCAAATTCGCCGCCCGCCTGCGCGCCAGCAAAACCGACGACAACTTACTCGCGCTCAAAACCAATTACAGCGCCGGGCACGCCGGTTCCAGCGGGCGATACGACCATCTGAAAGAGGTCGCGCTCGAGTACGCGTTCCTGATCGACCAACTTGCTAGTGAGCGAAAAAGCGTATAATAAACCTCTTGCGAAAGTGTTTTTTTAGCCACGGATTTCACAGATTAACACTGATTTATTTAAAAAAATTCGTGCGAATTCGTGAAATCCGTGGCAAAGAATTTGATCGTGCTTCAATGTTATAGACTTATGCAAGCGATCTAATTTGGAAATTCAGTAAATAAAACGGAGCGACCCATGGACCGATATCTTGTCGAATCAAATCACGAAGCGAACGACTGCGACGCCATCATCAAGGAGATCAACGCCGCGGGATATTTGCATTATTTCGAGTGGGGTTGCCACGACGGAGTCCACACCGGCTGGGCGATCATCGAAACGGATAACCGCGAGCACGCCCGGCAGATCGTCCCCTGGCAGATCCGCGACAAGGCGCGCGTGGTCAAGCTGGAAAAATTCGGCTCCACAAAGCCGCATGTAAAGAAGGAAGTTTAAAACACAGTACGGCAAAGTTCACTTTGCCAAGCCGCAAATAGCAAGGCAAGTTGATGAAATTTTACAACCACATAACATAAACACGTGTAGTTGGCGTTCTCTAACGCCAACTTTGCGTTTGCTTGTCGAAAGGCAAGGTGAACCTTGCCGTACCAAGCCCCACAAAAAAAGCGACGCTGTTGGAGCGTCGCTTTTGATTCTCGTCATGCAGATTGAGGTTGTGGTTGTTGCGCCGCGAGTTCCTCAAGCATTTTGGTGGTCAACGACTTGGGTCTCTCGATGGGTTGCCCCAGCGCGCGCGCCCACACGTAATTGGAAGTCACGCCCAGAGCGCGACCGACGCCGAACAGCACGGTATAAATCTCGAATTCACGCACGCCGTAGTAATACTGCAACGTGCCGGAGATCGCGTCCACATTCGGCGCGGGGCTTTTCGCTTTCCCTTGTTCCTTCAACACAGCGGGGACAACGTCCAGCACCATTTCCGCCAGTTTGAGCAACTCAAAGTCCGGGAAGCGCGCATCGGCAAACTCCTGCTGAGCGGTGAAGCGCGGATCGATCACGCGCAACACGCCGTGACCGTAGCCCGGAATCACGTGGCCCGAATTGAGGAAATCCCAGGCGTATTTATAAAGATCGTCACGCGTGGGCAAGCCTCCGAATTTCTTACGCGCCTCCAACAGCCAGCCAAGGCTTTCCTGATTTGCCAACCCGTGTAGGGGACCCGCCAACGCATTCAAACATGCTGAGAAAGAAAGGTAGGCATCCGAAAGGGTGGAACCAGCCAGGTGCATGGCATGAGCCGAGGCATTCCCCGATTCATGGTCGGAATGGATGATAAAGTAGAGTCGCATCAATTCAGCGTAGCCCTTTTTGTCGTCCACTTTCATCATGCGCGCAAAGTTTGCGCCGTAATCGAGTTTTGGGTTATAGCGCGGGATCTTCGTCTCGTTGAAATATTTCAGCCGATAGATGAACGCCGCAACCAGCGGCAGTCGCGCCGTCAGGTCGAGTGAATCTTCGAGCGCGGAAATCCAATACTGATCCTTTTTCATCTCGTGATACTTTTTCGCGAATATCGACTCATTTTGCATGGCAAGCACAGCCTGCGAAAGAAGCGTCATCGGATGGGCATCCTTGGGCATGGCGCGCAACACCTTATACACATGCGCGGGCACATGGGCGCGTTTTGCCCATTCGGCTTCCACTTCAAGCGCCTGTTCTTTTGTAGGTATCTCGCCAACCATAAGTAAATAGTACAACCCACCGACAAGAGGCATCTTGTTACCGCGCCCCTTGGGCAATGCCTTCAACGTTTCATTGACCGTTAAACCCCGCAGGCGAATCCCTTCCGCCGGGTCAACCGACGAAATATCCGTGTACAGCCCCTTGATGTCGCGCATCCCGCCTACGATCTCGCCAATGGTGACCGTATCCACGACTACTTCCGCGTGCTCTTTGGCAAGTATGCGGATACGTTCACGCCACGAGGGCAATTGCGCTTCGATCTTATCGTAAATGATCATGTTTCCTCCAAAGGTGCGGGGACGAAGAGCCGGCGTGTCCCCGTTCTAAAATTATAGAGCCACTAAATTCTTCAACGCGTCGTGCGTTTCGCGCACCGCCGCCGCAGATTTCTCGAGCATCTGCTTCTCGTCGTCATCCAACGCATATTCCACAATCCGAACCATGCCGCTGCGCCCCAACTGCACGGGCGCACCGAAATACATATTGTTCAGCCCGTATTCTCCATTCATATACGCCGCGCATGTGACAATAAGATTCTTATCCTTCAGGATCGCCTCCGCCATTTGGGCGCAAGCCGCGGCAGGGGCGTAATACGCCGAACCAGTTTTCAACAAATTGATCACTTCCATCCCGCCTTTGCGCGTGCGCTCAACGATCGCGGCGAGCCGGTCGGCAGGGATGTACTCTCGGAGCGGAATTCCCGCCACATTCGAGTGACGCGTGAGCGGCACCATCTCGTCGCCATGCCCGCCCATCACATAGCAGTTGATATTTTCCACGCTCACACCGGTCTCCAACGCGACAAACGCGCGCATCCGCGCCGAGTCCAGCACGCCCGCCTGGCCGATCACGCGCTCGCGCGGCAAGCCGGTCTTCTTCATCGCAAGATACGCCATCGTATCGAGCGGGTTGGTCAGGATAATGAAAATTGCATTCGGTGAATACTTAAGGGTCTCAGTCGCGGCATTCCCCACGATTTCCGCATTGGTCTTCAACAAGTCGTCGCGGCTCATGCCGGGTTTTCGGGCAATGCCAGCCGTGATGATGATAACGTCCGAATCTTTCGTTGCCGCATAATCGTTCGTCCCCACAACAGAAACATCCTTGCCAATAATGGGCATCGCTTCGAGCAAATCCAACCCCTTGCCCTGCGGCATCCCCTCCACAACATCCACCAGCACAACGTCGGTAAACTCGCGTTCCGCCAGCCAGTGCGCGGTAGTCGAGCCGGTCATCCCCGCGCCGATGATGGAAACTTTATTCATGTAGTTCCTCCAAAACAAATTTATGATTGAATTTTATCCGAAATCTTCGGATTATTGCATGTCATTTACGCGCAAACTTTTTGTGACATAAAACAGGACTTCCGACCATCGGAAGTCCTGTTCGCTTCATTCCACAATGACGCTTGATTCCTCCGCCTCGAGGAATCGCGTCGCTTGAATTGCCGCCGCCGCCCCCATCCCCGCGGAGGTGACCACCTGCCTGAAATGCGGATCCGCCGCCTCCCCTGCGGCAAACACGCCCGGCACGTTCGTCTCCATCTTGTCGTTGATCTTGATGTAGCCGAGTTCGCTCATCTCCAATTGACCCTGGAACATCTGCGTATTCGGCGTGTGACCGATAAAGATGAACAAACCATCGGCTTCGTAGATGGTTTCCTCGCCCGTGATCACGTTCTTGAGTTTCAACGCTTCCATCTTACCTGTGCCAACAACTTCGGTGACGACAGTATTCAAAATAAAATCGACCTTGGGGTGTTCTCTCGCGCGTTTTTGCAAAATCGTGCTGGCGCGGAATTCTTCGCGGCGGTGGACGATCGTCACTGACGAGGCGTAGCGCGTGATAAACAATCCTTCCTCCAACGCGCTATCTCCGCCGCCAACGATGACCACTTTTTTGTCCTTGAAAAACCAGCCATCACACGTGGCGCAATACGACACGCCGCGTCCGGTCAATTCCACCTCGCCCGGAACTTCAAGATGATTCGGACTGGCGCCTGTGCCAACGATCAACACGTCGGCAAGATATTCGCCGCTATCTGCATCCACCTTAAACGGGCGTTGGGATAAATCGACAGAATTTGCCGAAGCGAACTCTGTCACCGCGCCGAAGTGTTCCGCCTGTTTCTGGAATAACTCGCCCAACTGCGCCCCACCCACTCCATCCGGGAAGCCGGGATAATTTTCGATGGTGTACGTCAACGCGGCTTGCCCGCCCAACTGCAAACCGGTCAACACCACCGGCTGGAGTTCCGCCCGCGCCGCGTATAGCGCGGCAGAATACCCGGTGGGACCCGACCCCAAAACCAATACTTTTACGTGTTTTTCGTTTGAAGACATGCTCTAACTTTGTTCCTCGCTTATGATATTTCACCGTCATTCAGACGGCGTTGTTTCCGAATATGTTACCAACCCAAATTGTAACAGCGTAAGAGAAATGTTTGAGTTTCAATTTGGTTAACTCGTCTTACGCAATAGCGTTTGCTTTTACTGCTCCAAGACGGTCTGTGACCGTCGCTTCGCAGACAGATCGCCCGCGAGCGGAAGTCCTATTCGTTATGCGAGACTGCGAAGCGTCTCGCTTTCCAAGTTGTCCGTGGCACAGGCGACATGAATGTCGCGTTACAGAGACCGGGTTGAATTCAACATCTTAACATCAGTTAGTTAACTCGCCGCAGTAACGCAAGATTTATCTTGCGGTGGTTTGCTCGCTCAATCCTCCGTCCGCTCGATCTTTGCCCCAAGGGCGCGAAGTTTGACATCCACATTTTCGTAGCCGCGTTCGATCTGGCTGATATTGCGAATCATAGACTCGCCTTTTGCCGCCAGCGCGGCGAGCAGGATGGACATACCCGCGCGGATATCCGGGCTTTCGAGGTTTTCGCCGTATAACTGATTCGGTCCCTGAATGAGACAGCGATACGGGTCGCACAGGATGATCTTCGCACCCATCCCGACTAATTTATCGGTGAAATACATGCGCCCGGAGAACATCCAATCATGGAACATGATCGAGCCAGTCGCTTGTGTCGCCACTGTGATGGCGATGCTGATCAGGTCTGTGGGAAACGCAGGCCACACATTGGTTTTGATTTCGGGAATCGCGCCGTCTAAATCGGGAGTCACTTTCAATTCCTGATTCTCCGGCACGATCAGGTCATCCCCCTCCACCTGCCAGCGGACGCCCATGCGTTCGAAAACATGGGCAATCATTTTGAGGTTTTCAACACCGGCATTTTTCACGCGGATACTACCCCTCGTCACCGCCGCCGCGCCGACGAAACTGAGCACCTCCAGGTAATCGGGACCGATGGTGAACTCGCCGCCGTGAAGATGCTCCACGCCGTTGATATGAAGCGTGTTCGAGCCGATCTCTTCGATGTTGGCGCCGAGCGTGTTGAGAAAATAACACAACTCCTGCACGTGCGGCTCAGACGCGGCATTGTGGATGACCGTTTTTCCCTTTGCCCTCACCGCCGCCATGATGGCGTTCTCTGTGGCCGTAACGCTGGCTTCATCCATGAGTATGTTCGCCCCGCGCAACCCGGCAGTTTGAAATGTAAACCCGCGATCGTATTCCACATCCACGCCGAGGGCGCGAAGCGAAAGGATGTGCGTATCGAGCCTGCGTCGCCCGATCACGTCTCCACCCGGCGGGGGAAGTTTAAAAGCGCCGACTCGCGCGGCGATGGGTCCAGCAACCAGAATGGAGGCGCGGATGCGGCGGCAGAGGTCGGGGTCGAGCGAGGCGGGGCGAATATCCCGCGCGGTGATTCGCCATGTTTTATCATCCAGTTCGTCCACCTGTGCGCCAAGGCTTTCGATCAACGCCTTCATGATCAGCACATCTTGTATGCGGGGAATGTTCCGCAGGATCACCGGCTCATCGGTCAACATACACGCGGCAAGCAAAGGCAATGCGGCGTTCTTGTTTCCCGACGGCGTCACCTCGCCGCGCAACGGAACGCCGCCTTCGATCACAAATTTTTCCATGTTATCTCCTGAACATTTCGCAAAGATTGTAAGACAGTTTACGGGCTTCGGCAAGAAGCGCTGATAAATCATTAACGCGCACATTACAGTTGACTTACACCACCGAATCTCAACTTTGTGATTTTATCCTTCGACTATAATTCCCATCATGAATGTTACGCTCTTGATCCCTGTTGCCTTGGGCTGGCTGGGCGGGTTGCTGGTCAATTACCTGTCAGACACCCTACCCCGCGCGCGCCGACTCAGCTCGCCGGTATGCCGCAACTGCGAATCTCGCATCTCCTGGCTCGATTACTTAACCTTGCGCAACTGCCAAACCTGCGGGATTGTTCGCAATCTGCGGACGTGGATTACGCAGTTCGTCCTCATCGCTTCATTCCTCTATGTGTGGCTGAATCCGCCCAAGTCGCTTGGTCTACCCCTCGGCTTGATCGTCCTCCTGTACTTCGCGGTCATCACGGTCATCGACCTTGAGCATCGCCTGATTCTTTTTCCCACCAGCGTGTTCGGCGCGGCGCTTGGGTTGTTCAGCGGAACCTCTCTCTATTACAACGGATTTCAAAAACCTTTGCTTTCGGCGATCGGCATTTCACTGCTCGGGGGTGTGATCGGGTTCGCCGTGATGTTCCTGCTGTATCAATTCGGCACGATCGTCGCGCGGTATCGCGCAAAGAAAATGGCAACCGAGGGATTGATAGACGATGAAGAAGAGGCGCTCGGCGGAGGTGACGTGTATCTGGCTGGCGTGCTCGGGCTGATGCTCGGCTCGCGCTTCATTATGTATGGCTTGGCAATCGGGATTTTGTTCGGTGGTGTGGTTAGTTTGGCGCTCGTGCTGGCCCTCCTGATTCAAAAGAGGTACACAAATAATTCGCTGATGACCTTCATCCCCTACGGTCCCTACCTCATCGCCGGGGCAGTCTACATGCTATTCCGCCCGTAGTACGAATGTCGCATTGGACTATACAACCCCGGAATTATACTTATACGACTTACGCAAGTTGGCGGGCAGTTTGATCTGCTTGGCAAATCGCGCCGCCTTTGTCGTACAACTTCGACAAAACAGGCTTAACGCGTAACTCCTAATTTATTGAAAGAGCCTGCCGGCTTCCTGAATTTGCCCTACATCGATCGCTTTTCTTATCAAAGATGTAATCGTTACAGGAACGTAAGTACTTATTTTAGCCCTACCATGAGTAGTATAATGTTTTCGTGGTCTATTGTTTAAGGAACGCGCAGGACAAATGAAAAATCACCTTCATAATTTTTTCTCGAAAATCACCCGGCGCAACCCCGCCGTTTTACCGCGTAAAAGCAAAGCGCAGAGCCTGACCGAATTTGCCATAGCGCTACCGGTCTTGTTTATTCTGTTGTCCGGCGTGGTTGAATACGGCTTCGCGTTGAACTATTACCTTTCCCTGCTAGACGCCACGCGAGAAGCCGCGCGCTTTTACAGCAATTCAGATCCTTTTCTCCGCGACACCAACAGAAACATTGTTGGAGATAACACGCTCTTTTACGGCGGCGCGGCTGGGGTGTTGGTCCGCAACCTTGACCCAACATTGGATGAGGATTTCAAGGATGAGCCGTATGTAGGCAGGATCATCCCGCTGAATCCGGCAACCGATGAAGTCATCATTACCGTGTACTCGAAGTCGGATAGCGGCGTCGTTAGCTACCCAACCGCCGGGTCGTTTCGCCTCTACACGAGCGCCACCGAATCGTTGTTCACCAGCGAAGAGGTGGAGGGACTTTTTGAGAACGGCACGCCGGACGCCGGCTTGCTCATTGTTGAAGTCCACTACACGTATAACGCGGTTATGAACCTGCCATGGACCGCGCCGTTATTCCCCATGAAATTAAGGGCATATACGATCATGCCCCTCCCTGCCGCAGACCCGTAATGGCTACCCGAGAGATATGACACCTATGAAACGATTTAAAAAATGGTTCCGAAATACAGAGCGCGGCCAGGCGATCCTGATCATTGCTTTCGCCATGGTCGGGTTGGTCGCTTTTGTTGGACTCATGACCGACGGCGGCGTTTTGTTTATCGAGTACGGCAAATTAAAGCGCGGCATCGATGCCGCCGCCATTGCCGCGTCGCAACAATTTCGCCGAGGGTTTGACGGAGCAGACCTTGCCGCCGCGGCGAGAAACTTTCTCGTGTTAAACGAGGCTGACGCTACTGAGATCCTGATCTACCGCTGTAAAGAGGGCGAGGAAGCCAAGGTTGACAACACACTGCACGACGCCACTCTTTGCACAACCCCACGCCGCAAATTGGTCCGTGTGGAAGCGACGCGCACTGTCAATTTCGGCTTTTTACGAATCGTCGGCATCCCATCTACCGATATATCCGCCACTTCCGTTGGTGAAGCCGGCTCGATCGACCTCGTGCTGGTGATCGATACCTCCGCATCCATGGCATATGATACCTATACGGGTGTTAATTCAGACCCGAAATTAGATTATACCGACGGGGTGGATAATTCTGTGGGCAACCCGGTGGATGACGAAGACCCGGCCGTTTGCAACGTCTCGGTTGACACCCCCTGCCAGCCGCTTGAGGATGTGAAAAACGTAGGGCTGGATTTCCTGCAAACCATGTACTTTCCGTATGATCGCGTTGCCGTTGTAGCGTTTACGGAGCAACAAATGGACGGGACCGCGACCCGTGAGCACGTTACGGTGCTTCCCCTTTCCGATAATGAGGACGACGTAAAAGCCGCAATCCAAAGTTTGAAAGTATTCCGCCCCCCCGATTGCGCAAAGGATGACACCTTACCCAATCCCGATTCACCCACGGAAGGATTGTGCAGAAACCTTGATGGTTCCGTATTTAAAGGTTTTGAATGTCCTCGTTTCAGACATTCTATGGATAAGGACCTCTCCTCATGTAACTCAAGTAATATCGGCGGCTCTCTGACGAGGGCATGGTCGGAATTTACTACCATCGGCGCCGTTCGCCCCGAAGCGGTTTGGGTGACAATTTTGCTTGCAGGCGGTCCTGCAAACGCCACCGATGTGCCTCAAGCCGATCAAGCGAAGCCCAAACCTCCACTGAGCTGGACGCCGGAGCCTTCTTTTCATCCCTTTGGGTTCTGCCCGTCGATCTCCCCTCCCTGCCGCGATGGTGACGCTTCAAATCGAAACGCCAAAGGCTCTGCCGATTATGATGCGGATGATTTCGCCAGAGATAGCGCGGACGCTGTGGCAGACCCAACCAATGGAGGCGGAATCACCATTTACACGATTGGTCTTGGCGGTCTGATTCAGAACGGACCTCCCCCAGGCGACCCGGATGAAGCGGAGAAATTATTGGAATATATCGCTGAGGATGCCGGCGGAGGTTCTGCGAGTCACGGCTTGTATTTTTATGCGCCGAACAGCGATGATCTTGCCGAAATCTTCGAAAAGATCGCCCAGGATATCTTTACCAAGATCGCCAAGTAGCAGGGCTTCTTAATATAGCGACAAGGATGTTCGCGTGAACAATGATAAAATAACGGGTATTCGTATGAACAACTATCGACCGAAAACCAACCGATCTGCCCCCAAGCCGAAGGCGCAAGCGGTGATCGAATTCGCGCTGGTCCTGCCGATCTTATTGCTCGTCCTGATCGGGATCATGGAAACCTCGCGCCTGCTCTTCGCCTGGCTGATCATCGAAAACTCCACCCGTTTTGGTATCCGTTATGCCACCGCCGGGACCCATGAACCTGTCTACTGTCAGGGATACGATGGCGGCATCTGCGACTCGGACGCGGAAACTGACGCCGCTCGCATCTTTTCGATCAAGGATGAAACCACCCGTATCGTGATCGGGTACTTCCTCAGAAACGTCCGTTTTGATACGACAGTTTCGAATACCGACGATCTGTTTTTCAATGTGACGGTCTGCGGCTCAAAAGAAGAAGGCTACGACTTCACGCCCCCGGTCATGAGCGAGCCGGTCTACGCAAACTGCGAAGAAATAAGCAACCCCGGCGTGACCAAAGAATTTGCGGCAACCCCGGGATACCGCGTGTATGTGGCGGCAGACTATAACTTCCGGTTCATCGTCATGCCGGCCTTTGGCGTCGAGCCCTCCATGATCCATCTCGCCTCGTACCGCATGGGGTACGTTGAATCTTTCCGGGCCGTGCGCGCCATCAACACCCCGCTCGGATGGGAAGTGACCTCGATTCCCTTCACGCCGACAAATACCCCCACCATCACAAACACCCCCCTGCCGACGGACACCCCCACGGTTACGGTGACGCCCACCTCGACCGCCACTTCCACCCCAACAAATACGCCGACGGTAACGCCCACAGTGACTCAAACGAGAACACAAACCTATACGCCGACGCCAAGTTGTAATTTATTCACCGCCGGCAATTTCAGCATGACAACCTCGGGCACCGGTCGTCCTCGCGTGCAAATAAACCTAATCAACAGCAGCGCCTCGAACACAACGATTCAAAACCTGGCGTTCGTTTGGACCGCCTACGATGCCGCGAACCCGGGTCAGACCCTGGACAGATGGTCCTATAACAACGTGACGATCGACAACACTGATGATGGAGACTCGCCGACGACTTGGACTAACCCCGGTGGATTAGGCTCAAATGACGACCTTAATGCCGGCACGAGCCGCCAACTTAGGTTTACTTATTTGACCGCCGATGGCGCCTGGCCCGGAATCGTGCCCGCCAATTCCTTCGGAATTGCCGTGAACCTCGAGAACGGCTGTACGATCGTTGTGACACCCCAGGCGACACCCACGGTCACAATGACTCGCACTGCCACAGGCACAGCAACGATTACATCCACGCCAACCATTACGCGCACGCCGACCATCACGCGCACGCCTACCATTACGCGCACACCGACGCCCACCTCGACCATTACGCGCACGCCGACCATCACGCAGACGCCCACCATCACGCGCACACCAACCGTCACTCAGACGCGAACCGTCACACCGACGCGCACGCCGACAAGCACAAGAACGCCTACCGCCACCATCACGCGCACGCCGACTGTAACGCTCACAGTGCCGTCTCCGACAAGGACGCAGACAAGAACCGTCACGCCAACAGTGCCGTCGCCCACACAGACGCGCACACCGACGCCGACAGTCACAGTCCCGTCGCCGACAAAGACGCGCACGCCCACGCAGACGCCCACGTCTACAGCCACGAAAACGCGGACACCGACGCCTACGCAAACGGTCCCTGCGCAAACACCGACGCCGACAATCACACCGTCAGCTACACAATGCTTCGACTGCTAGCGAAGCGCCCAAGATAAAGTAGAAACAAACCCGCCGATTGAAGATCAATCGGCGGGTTTGTTTTGCGATATAATGCCGCCACAAAAGAAAGGAGGCACGCAGAATTATTCAATCGGGAAAGACAGCGCATGGACTTTAGTCTGGTGGTCTATTAGTCGAGTAGTCAGGTAGTTTCGCTTTCGGGCGAAAGCATAACTAAAAAACTATGTGACCAAGAAACTAACGAGACTAGAGTTGACGAGGATAAGGGTTCTCCATCGCGAGGTGGAGCTAATTGATCTCTCACCTCTTGCAAGAGTGCGCTAGAGAGCGCACTCTACACAAAATTATCATTTGTGTAGCGGATGTTCTCTAACGTCCGTTTTCAAGAATATGAAATTTTTCGGCATATGCAAGAAATCTGTTACGCAAATGTCGGGGTGAGGTCGAAAAAATCGAAAGTTCAGCGGAAGCCCTTTGGGTGTGCCATCACCCATTTTCTCTTTCCCTCCGACAATTAACTTTGCAACAACACCGCACGAGTAATCGCGCGGGCAGAACTGCGAAGAGTGGCAACATCACGAGACTGGAGACCAGAGACTAACCAAGTCTCTCCTCTCTAATTCTCTAGTCTCTATTCTCTTAACTTCGGAGGACTCCCCATGTGTGGAATCGTCGGATACATCGGCGCGCGTGACGCGACGCCGATCATCCTCAATGGATTGAAACGGCTCGAATACCGCGGGTACGATTCGGCTGGAGTCGCTGTCATCAGCGGCGACCAGCTCGAAGTCCGCAAAGACGCGGGCAAGTTATCCCAATTAATTGATCTCGTCGAGAAATTCCCCATCGCGGGCGCGCCTGGAGTTGGTCACACGCGCTGGGCGACTCACGGCGCGCCGAACGCGCGGAATGCGCATCCGCATCTCGGGCAGACGAAGCGCGTGGTCGTTGTGCAGAACGGCATCGTCGAAAATTTTCTCGAACTCAAAGATGAACTGACCGCCGAGGGCGTGGAATTTCAATCGGAGACCGACACCGAGACCATCGTGCATCTCGTGGAGCATTTCCTTGCGACGGGCATCGGATTGGTGGAAGCCGCGCGAAAAACGTTCAATCAAATTCGCGGCGCGAACGTGGTGGTGCTGATCTCTGCCGATGAACCAGACAAGATCGTGACCGCGCGCATCGGCAACGCGGGCGGCGTGGTGATCGGCATGGGCGAAGATGAAAATTTTATCGCCAGCGACACGCCTGCTATCATGGATCACACGCGCAACGTCATCTTTTTGGAATCGCGGCAAATGGCGGTGGTGACGCGCGACACGGTGACCATCGAAACGCTCGACGGCGCGAAAGTAAAACCGCAAGTGCATAACGTTTCGTGGGATCCTGTCGCGGCGGAGAAAGGCGAATACCGCCATTTCATGCAAAAGGAAATTCACGAACAAGTCCGCGCGCTGACCGACACACTCGCGGGGCGCGTGGACTTTGCAAACGGAAAAATCCGTTTGCCCGATCTGAAGTTGACCGAAGAACTTGCGAAGAGAATCGAAAAGATTTACATCACCGCTTGCGGAACTGCCGCGTATGCAGGCTTGGTCGGAAAATATCTCATCGAGAAGATTGCGCGCATCCCCGTGGAAGTTGTCATCGCTTCAGAGTTTCGATACAGCGATCCCATCTTGAACGACAAGACCGTTGTGCTCGCCATTTCGCAATCGGGCGAAACTGCGGACACGCTCGCCGCAATGGAAGAGGGACGCCGCAAAGGCGCGGTCATTTGGAGCATCGTCAACGCCATCGGCTCGCAAGCCATGCGCGTCTCGGATGGATTCATCTCGATGCAAACGGGACCCGAGATCGGCGTCGCTTCGACGAAAGCCTTCACCGCCCCTCTCGTTGACCAGTACATGCTGGCGATCTTGCTTGCGGATTTGCGCGGCACGATCAATGAAAAACAACGCAAAGAACTTGTCGCGGATCTGCGACTCGTTCCCGATCTCGTCAGCCGCACACTTGACCGCGAAAGCGAAGCGGAGAAAGTCGCTTATACGCTCAAAGACATCCGCAATTGTTTGTATCTCGGTCGCGGAATCAATATGCCCATTGCTTACGAGGGCGCGTTGAAGTTGAAAGAGATTTCCTACATCCACGCGGAGGGTTATCCTGCGGGCGAGATGAAACACGGTCCCATCGCGTTGATTGACGAGAACATGCCAGTTATGTGTCTCGCGCCGAAAGACCCGTGGCATGAGAAAATGATCTCGCAGATCCAGCAGGCGAAAGCGCGCGGCGGGATGGTAATCGCAATTGCCACCGACGGCGACGAGTTGATTCAGGGAATGGCGGATCATGTCCTGTGGGTGCCTGAATCGCCGTGGATGCTCTCCCCCATCGTGACGGTGATTCCGCTACAACTGCTGGCGTATCACATCGCCGCCCTGCGCGGACTGGATGTTGACCAGCCGAGAAATCTGGCGAAGAGCGTGACAGTTGAGTAACGGTTATAACTATTAGCCACAGAGAACACAGAGTTCTCAGAGAAAAATCTCAGAATCTCTGCGCACTCTGTGGCTAAGAAAATGGAGAACCTATGCGCCCCGATTGGGACTCGTACTTCTTGAAGATCGCCTACGCCGTTTCTGAACGAAGCACCTGTGACCGCGCCTTCGTTGGCTGTGTGCTCGTCACCGACAAACGCATACTCACGACGGGGTTCAACGGCTCACCCAAAGGACAAGGTCACTGCGACGAGATCGGTCATCTCATGGTGGACGGACACTGCGTCCGCACGATCCACGCGGAGACGAATGCCATCATCCAAGCCGCCCTGCATGGAGTCTCCACCAAAGGCGCGACGTGCTACGTGACTCACCTTCCGTGCATCAACTGCACAAAAGCGCTCATCAACGCGGGCATTTCACGCATCGTGTACAGCGTGTCCTATCGAACCGACGAGAACTCTACAAACTTCCTGAAAGCGGCGAATATTGAAGTAGTGCAGAAAGAGTTTTCGATTAACTAAATCCTCGTGGTCATTTGACCATTGACACTAGACCGTAGACCATTGTCTATCGTCAATGGTCTACGGTCTAGGCAAAGCCTACTCGCTCGGAATCATCAACCACAGCAACAGATAAAGTGCCACGCCGGGCACGCCGCCAGGGATAAAAGCAATAAACATCCCGAGTCGGAACCAGAACGAACTGATCCCGAAGAACTCCCCCAGTCCACCGCATACTCCCGCCAACATTCGGTTGCTCCGCGAACGTCGCAAGGCTTTCTTTTGATTTGCAATCATTTTTGCTCCTTTTATTAACTTGTGGAATGTTATTCTGAACCCTTCGATAAACTCAGGATAAACTCCGCGAAGAATCTCTGATCCTGTCGCAGAGACCATTCGCTACCGCTCAGGGTGACACACCGAACGCGTTAAGTTTATACACCGATCTCTACGCAGGGTATAATCGAAAGTAGCAAGCCAAACTACCCCTGAGGTATAAAACAACCATGAGAGCATGATTTACTCCCACACCCCCAGTTCGAAAGCACGACAAGCCATTTCGGATGTTAACCACATCCCCTTCTGGCTTGACGACCCAGCCAAACCCAACCCCGAACCTCCCCTAACTCAAAATATTTCCACTGACTTGCTCATCATCGGCGCAGGTTTTACAGGCTTGTGGACCGCCATGCTCGCCAAGGAAGAAAATCCCGCGCGCGACATCGTCATCCTCGAAGCGGGCGAATCCGCCATCGGCGCCAGCGGACGCAACGGCGGATTCATGGACGCGTCCATTACGCACGGATTTATCAACGGACAGGCGCAATGGCCCCGCGAGATCAAAACGCTCCACGCGCTCGGCATCAACAACCTTGCGGAGATCGAAGCGACGCTCGCGCGTCTCAACATCGAATGTGATTACCAGCGCACAGGTGAAATTGACCTCGCCACTGAACCTTATCTTCTCGACGCGTTCCATGAAATCATCGCACTCGCAAAACAATACGACATTCATTTCGAGCTTCTCGACCGCGACCAAATCCAACGCGTCGTCAAATCTCCCATCTTTCTTGGCGGGATCAAACGCTTCGACTCGTCCATCGTCAACCCCGCGCAACTCGCGTGGGGACTTCGCAAAGCCTGTTTGAATCTTGGCGCGCGTTTGTACGAGCATACGCCCGTCACAAAACTTGACGAAGAAAAAAACAAAATCATCGCGCACACGCCACATGCAAAAATTCACGCAAACAAAGTCGCGCTTGCCACCAACGCTTTTCCGCCGCTCCTCAAAGAGATCAAGCAATACGTCGTCCCCGTCTACGATTACGCGTTGATGACCGAACCGCTCACCCCCTCACAACGCGATTCCATCGGCTGGCACGGACGCGAAGGTCTCAGCGACGGCAACAACCAGTTCCATTATTTCCGCACCACAGCAGACGGACGAATCCTCTGGGGCGGATTCGACGCCGTCTATCATTGGAATAACGGATTCGGGAGTCGCCTCGAAAACAGACCCGCTTCATTCGCCCTTCTAGCTGACCACTTCTTCCAAGCCTTTCCCGCCCTTGAAGACATCCGCTTCACCCACGCCTGGGGCGGAGCGATTGACACCTGCTCGCGCTTCAGTCCATTTTGGGGGACGGCGCATCACGGCAAGACCGCCTACGCGATGGGCTATACGGGACTCGGAGTCGGCGCGACGCGCTTCGGCGCGCAAGTGATGCTCGACATCCTCGATAAGAAGAAAACCGAACGCACCGAACTGGAAATGGTTCGCACAAAACCGATCCCATTCCCGCCTGAGCCTTTACGCTCCATCGGTATCAACCTCTCGCGCTGGTCGCTCGCGCAGGCAGATAACAATCAAGGCAAAGAAAATCTCTGGCTCAAATTAATGGATTGGGCTGGGCTGGGGTTTGATAGTTGACCAAATAGACCTCACAGGTCTTTGAGACCTGTGAGGTCTATTGCTATCTTCCCATCGCAAACACACAACTCGAACTGCCCTCCCTGATCGTCGTCAACTGCTCCACAGAAACGCCCATCAATTCTTCCAACAACGCCGCGTCCATCCTGCACAATTCAGGATGCTTCGCGAGGATCGCCGCATAGGGGCAGTGACCAAAGATCACGCGCGGACCTCCCGCGCCTGCCTCCCAACGCGCGTGATATTTCATCTGATTTAATTTCTCGACGATAAAAGTCAGTCGCCTGGCAATCACCTGATTCTTGAAATCCGATTCGCCAGCCAGACGCTTCGCCAACGCTTCGACTCGGACGGTTCTGCCTGCCTCCGCCAACAGCGCCTCGCTCAACGCGGACAAATTATCGCCCAACGCCGCCAGCGGAATCGAATACACCTTCTCCGGTCTGCCGCGGGAGGCGCGAACGCGTACGGAGACTGAATCAAGCCGCCCATCCGAAAGAAGGACGCGTAGGTGGTGTCGCACCGTCGCCGCAGACATCTTCAATCCGCGAGAAATCTCCCGCGCAGAAGAAGTCCGATGCTTCGTCAGATAAGCCAGAATCTTGTGCCGCGCGGTTGTCATAGCCATATCAAGAATACCTCGGTGGTTGAGTAGGCGGCGAGAATTGCATATCAGCATAACCTACTCGCCCCCGCCGCCGTATCGAAACCACCATTGTCATAGCCACGAGGTGATTATACTCACCTTCTGATTTATAAAAACATATCTTTACATAAATCAGTTGACGAACGTGGTTCAAGCGTTATAATCGCCGTGAACTCAAATCTCAACATTCAGGACCGATCATGAAATTTCAAAACTACATCAACGGCAAATGGGTCGAGGGGACGAGCGCGTTTCAAACGATCAACCCAGCCAATGAAGAACTCGTTGCGGAGATCGCGCAAGCCGAAATCTCCGATGTGGATGCGGCGGTAAGCGCGGCGAAGAACGCGTTCAACGCGTGGAGGCTCACCCCCGCCCCACTGCGCGGAGAACTGCTCTTCAAAGTTGGTGACATACTCAAACAGAAAAAAGAAGAACTATCGCAACTGCTCACGCGCGACATGGGCAAAGTGATTGCCGAAGCGCGCGGCGATGTGCAGGAAGCGATTGACATGGCGTGTTACATGGGCGGCGAGGGACGCCGCCTGCTCGGCTACACCGCGCCCGTTGAAATGATGAACAAATTCGGCATGGCGGTCCGCGATCCTTCTGGAGTCGTTGGGCTGATCACCCCTTGGAATTTTCCGATCGCTGTGCCATCATGGAAAATCTTTCCCGCGCTGGTCGCGGGCAACACCATCATTTGGAAACCCTCGCCGGAGACTCCCGCCATCTCTGCCGCGTTCGTGAAAGTCTTCGAAGAAGCAGGGATTCCCGCCGGGGTGTTCAATCTCCTCATGGCTCCGGGCGCGGACGTGGCAAAGGCGCTCGTAGATCATCCCGACGTGCGCGTGCTTTCGTTCACAGGCTCGACGGCAACAGGTCGCTCGATTGCTGAAGCGGCGGGAAAACTCAACAAGAAATTGTCACTCGAAATGGGCGGCAAGAATGCCATCATCGTCATGGACGACGCGAATCTCGATCTGGTTGTGGATGCCAGCCTGTGGGCGGCATTCGGCACGACGGGTCAACGCTGTACCGCGGCGAGTCGCTTGATCGTTCAAAAAGGAATCGCGGGGAAAGTCAAAGAGTCGTTGGTTGAAAGAACGAAGAAATTAAAACTCGGCGATGGACTCGACTCGAAGATTGATGTCGGTCCCGTCATCAACAAAGTTGCGCTGGAACGCATTGATCGCATGGTGCAGGCAGGCGCGAAAGAAGCGCGGGTGTTGGTCGGCGCGTCGGTGGCGGATGTGAACGGCAAAGGGTTTTTCTACTCCCCAACTTTGTTCGACGGCGTCAAGCCGGGCTCCATGCTCGAAGCAGAGGAGATTTTCGGTCCTGTGCTTTCGATCATCGAAGTCAATTCGCTCGAAGAAGCCATCGAAGTAAACAATCGCTCCAAATATGGCTTGTCTACTTCCATCTTCACGCAGGATGTCAATCGCGCGTTCACTGCGATGCGCGATATTTTCACTGGCTTGGTCTACATCAATCACGGCACCACGGGCGCGGAGATTCAGTTCCCGTTCGGCGGAGTGCGCGGAACGGGCAACGGTCACCGCGAGGCAGGTCAAGCCGCCCTCGATGTGTTCACCGAGTGGAAATCCATTTACGTGGATTATTCGGGCAAACTGCAGAGGGCGCAGATTGATAATCGTGAAGAGTAGACAAGGAAATACGTAAACAGGTAGACAGGTAGACAGGTAGACACGTAGACAAGTAGACAAGGAAACACGTATCTCGTAACGTGTAACTCACTGGTAACTGATTACTGATTACTAAACACTCATGACTTTAACCTGGGAATCTACGTACGCAATTGCATTGGAATTACGCCGCCAACACAAAGGCATCAACATCGAGAATGTAACGTTGAAACAGATCCACGACTGGACGCTTGCCCTGCCCGAGTTCGACGACGACCCCGCGCTTGCCAACGACGAAATTTTGTACGCCATCTACCAAGACTGGTTCGAGGAGCATCTCCATGGACAATGAACAACTCAGCCTGCCGCAATACGAAATTCCAGAAGACCTGCAACATGCCATCGCAGTGACCACGCTTGACCGGCTTTATAACTGGGGTCGCCGTTCGTCGGTGTGGCCCCTCATGTTCGGTCTCGCGTGTTGCGCCATCGAAATGATCGCCGCGCAAACCGCCCGCTACGACCTGGCGCGCTTCGGCATGGAGGTCATGCGCCCCACGCCGCGCCAAGCCGACATGTTGCTCGTTTCGGGAACCGTCACGAAGAAAATGGTGCCCGCCATCATCCGTCTTTACAACCAAATGCCCGAGCCAAAATATGTGGTCGCGATGGGCGCGTGCGCGTCGGGCGGCGGTCCATTCAAAGAAGGCTACAACGTGGTCGCGGGCATTGATAAATTTTTGCCAGTGGACGTCTACATCCCCGGCTGTCCCCCCACCCCGCAAGCGTTGATCGCCGGGCTGATCAAATTGCAGGAAAAAATTGACAAGCAGTCCATCAAGCAAGTCCCGTGGTACAGGCGCAAAACAAAAGACCCGAATTATGTGCCAGTCCCGATCCTCGGACCCGATCTGATCGACCCGCGCCGCAACGCCGAAATCAAATCCGCCGCGGCTGTGAAAGAGGGATGAGACGATGAAACGGAATACGCAATACGAAGTACGAAGTATGGAAACACGTACCCAGGTAGACACGTACACAAGGAAACAACAAGACACGCCCCACGCTCCACGCCCCACGACACACAGGATGACTCCATGACCGCACCCGCCTCTCCCCTGACCATCGATTTGGTCGCCCGATTCCCAGGCCTCGTCCAAGCCGATGCGCGCCCCGGCTACTCCGGCTTCATCGTCGAAAAAGATTCGCTCATCGAAGTTGCCACCGCCGTCCGCGACGAACTCGGCTTCGACTTGATGACCGCCGTCACAGGCGTGGATTATCCGCCCGACAAAATGGAAGTCGTCTATCACGCCTACCGCACCACCGGCGGACCCGGCTTGGTGTTCAAAGTCCAAGTCCCGCGCGTGGACCCGGTGGAAGTCCCTTCGTTGATCCATCTCTACCCCGGCGTAGATTTGCAAGAGCGCGAAGCCTGGGACCTGCTCGGAATCAAATTCACCGGTCACCCCGACTTGCGCCGCATATTAATGTGGGAAGGCTTCGAGGGATTTCCACTTCGCAAAGATTGGAAAGAGGGTTTCTACGAGGAAGATACCAAACCGTTCAAAAGCCGCTGGCCCCAAGGGCAGTTTTACATGGCGGAGGATAAGAATCCGTTCAACGACAACCTCACCTTCCCGCAAAACTTCGATCCCGAAAAATGGATTCCCGAAGGCGACGCGTTGCTCTATGGCGCGTTGGCGCGTTACACGGTGAAACAAGAGGACGGACTCAGCACCGACCGCATCGTCATCAACATGGGACCGCACCACCCCTCCACGCACGGCGTCTTCCGCGCGGTGATGACGCTCGACGGCGAAACGATTGCCGGGCTAAAACCTGTGCTTGGCTATCTGCATCGCAACCACGACAAGATTGGCGAACGCAACACATTTTTGCTGAACATGCCGTTCACCGACCGCCTCGATTACTTCAACTCGATGACGAACAATTTCGGCTACGCCCTCGCCGTCGAAAAACTGATGAAGATTCCCGTCGCCGAACGCGCCGAGTATATCCGCGTGATCGTTTCCGAGTTGAGCCGCATCCAAAACCATCTCGTCTTCATCGGCACACTGCTCAACGACCTCGGCGCGATGTACACGCCCTCGCTGTACGCGTTCGAGGAGCGCGAACTCATCCTCGACATCTTCGAAGCCATCTCCGGCGCGCGCATGATGTGCAACTACTTCCGCTTCGGCGGCGTGGTGCGCGACATCGAAGACGCGGAAATGCAGAAGATCAAAGATCTGGTCTACGACCGCTTGCAATACAAAACCGACGAACTCGATCGCATGTTGACCGAGAACGAAGTGTTGCTCTCGCGCATGAAAGGCGTGCGGATGATCAACGCGGAGGACGCCATCGCCTACTCGATCACGGGTCCTGTCCTGCGCGCGGCTGGGGTGCCATACGACATCCGCCGCGCCGACCCCTACGGGATCTACGACCGCTTCGACTTCGACGTGGCGGTGCGCTACAACGGCGACCTGATGGACAACTACCTCATCCGCATTGACGAGATCCGACAATCCTTGCGGATCTTGGACCAAGCCATCAAGCAGATTCCGCAAGGGCCGATCAACTCGCAGAAACCGGCGTACCAGGTCCGCGTCCCGGCAGGCGAAGCGTATGGGCGAGTCGAATCACCGAAGGGCGAACTCGGCTACTACGTCGTCTCGAACGGCAAGCCGAATCCATGGCGCTATCACGTGCGCCCCGCGTCGTTCGTCAATGTCACCGCGCTCGAAAAAATTTCGATCGGCACCAAGATCGCAGACTTCGTCGTCCTGTTCGCCATGTTCGATATGGTGATGGGCGAATGTGACCGATAATTTCTGTGTAGTTGGCGTTCTCTTACGCCAACGGCGCGTTAGAGAACGCGCCCTACACATACGGAGATAATTATGTACGGAAAAGGAATACTCAAAGGTCTCGGCGTCACGTGGAAGCGATTCTGGGAAACGTATACCGAAGATATCGCCTGGATCGTGCGCGGCAAAAAACGCTATTACACCGAAGAAGGCGTGAGGCATCGCTCGAGCAAGGATCAGAAAGGCATCTTCACGGTGCAATACCCCGAGGAAAAATTGATCCAGCCTGAAGAGGCGCGTTATCTGCCGTTCCTCGTGTACAACGAAATGCCCGATGGCAAACGCGAAGTACTTTGCACCTCGTGCGGAATCTGCGCGAAGGTCTGCCCGCCGCAGTGTATTTGGATCGTCCGCTCGAACGACCCGGTGACTGGTCGCCCGGTCCCCGAACCGACCGAATTCTACATTGACGCCGACATCTGCATGAACTGCGGCTTCTGCGCGGAGTACTGTCCCTTCGACGCGATCAAGATGGATCACGATTTCGAGATCGCTTCGTACGGACGCAATGTATTCAACATGGAAAAACTGCTCAAGTCGAGTACATATTACAAAAGCATCCGCCCGGTGAATTACGCGCGTGAGGAAGCCGCGCGCATCGCGGAAGCGGAAGCGAAGAAAGCGAAAGAAGCGGCGCGTGCGGCGGCGGCGGAGTCAGCAAAGCCGGCTGGAGCAGAAGTGGCGCAATCGCCGTAGACAGGTAGACACGTAAACAGGTAAACAGGTAAACAGGTAAACAGGTAGACAGGTAGACAGGTAGACAAGGAACCACGTGTGTACTTGTTTACGTGTTTCCTTGTCTACATCCCCCCAAAGGAAACCAAATGACATCAATCACACAAGAAGCAATCCTCCAAGCCCTCAGCGTTGTGCAAGAACCCGACCTCGGGCAAGACCTCGTGACCCTCAACATGGTCCGCAACGTTGAAATCGAAGACGGCAACGTCTCATTCACCGTGATGCTCACCACGCCCGCCTGCCCCTTCCGCGTGAAGATCGAAAGGGATTCGAAAGAAGCCGTGATGAAAGTTGCCGGCGTGAAGTCTGTCACCGTGAAAATGGATTCGGATGTGCCAAACGATGGTCGCATGCGCGGACTGGTCAAGACCCCGATTCGCAACGCCATTGCGGTTGGTTCAGGCAAGGGAGGCGTTGGCAAGTCCACAGTCGCGGTCAACATTGCGGTGGCGCTTGCCCAAAGCGGAGCGCGCGTCGGTCTCATGGACGCGGACATCTACGGACCCAACACACCCACCATGCTCGGCGTGGAGAAACTGCCTCCCCCACAAGGACAGCGACTCATCCCCGCCGAAGCGTATGGACTGAAAATGATCTCGATGGGATTGCTCGTCAAGCCCGGTCAACCGCTCATCTGGCGCGGACCGATGCTCAACTCCGCGATCCGTCAATTTTTGGGCGACGTGGAATGGGGCGAACTGGATTATCTAATTGTCGACCTTCCGCCGGGCACAGGCGACGCGTCATTGTCGCTGGCGCAATCCCTGCCTCTCAGCGGCGCAGTGATCGTCACCCTCCCTCAACTTGTGTCACTTGAAGACGCCGGGCGCGGACTCAACATGTTCAAGACCCTCGAAGTTCCGATTCTGGGAATCGTCGAGAACATGTCCTATCTTGAATTACCCGACGGCACACGCATGGACATCTTCGGCACCGGCGGCGGCGAACACCTCGCGCAAATGACCGGCACGCCGTTCCTCGGCAAAATACCGATGGATCAAAACGTCCGCATCGGAGGCGACACGGGCAAACCGATCATTGTCTCGCATCCCGATTCGCCGGTAGCGAAAGCGTTGCGCGAGATCGCGGGAGATTTGGCGGCAAAAGTCAGTATTGCGGCATTAGGCGGGCAGAACGAAGTGCCGATCACCATCATTGAGTGAAGCGTAACTCAAACAGAAAAGACCCGACTTGGCGTCGGGTCTTTTCTGTTTTTTATCCAACTATTCAGATTAACATAAATTGGTTTACCGTAGTAACAACTTCAGTTGTTTGTATTGCGGCAAAAAAGCGATTGAAGCCGCCACTACGATGTCGGGTAATTCTGGTTTCTCGGAATAGGAGTTGCGCAGTTGATCCTGTTTCGTTGAAGTTGCCCCACACGGTAGCAATACAACTGCCCGCCAACTGCGTACGCCATACCAATCACTTTCGGCTTGTAAAGATCCCCGGCAATAAGACTGCCGCAAACGGGAGAAGAAGTATCAATCCAAACAAGAGGATTCCGCTACTCCCGTTCCCGCCGGGGACTGGCGTGTCGGTGGGCAGAGGCTCAGGCGTATCTGTCGGCTGAGGTACAGGCGTATCCGTTGGCGGAGGCGCTTGAGTATCCGTTGGCGGAGGCACAGGGGTATTAGTTGGCGGCTCAGATGTAACTGTCGACGCCTGTGTGTTTGTTGGTATCGGCGGAACGTCCGTATCTGTGGGGGCGGGCGTGTATGTACCAGTCGGCGCCGTTGTGTTGGTTGGCGCCGGCGTGGAAGAGATCGTCGCTGTGGGTATCTGCGTATTTGTAGGGACCAGCGTATTGGTAGGGATCGGCGTCTTTGTTGGGAGCGGCGGTAACGTCGGCGCGTTCGTCGGGTTTTCGAAAATGCCTCCACCGTCACTCACCCGCGTAAGGAATGCAAAAATCGGCGGAACAACGGCGGGGGTGGATGAACTCGACCCATTGGCGGGCGTTGGCGAACCCGCTCCGGGTGTGGCTGAGGGACCCGTAACCAAAATTTTGAAAAACGAATCGGATGTGGGTGTAAAAAACAGGTTGGCAAACGCTTGTTGGGTCAATATCCGGTCAACAGGCGTAGGCGTGGGAGATTGGCGCGGCGCCAGCACCACATCGGAATGAGCGTCCCTTCCGCCCGAGACAAGATATGGAATGCCAAAAGCCAAAAGGCATACAAAAATTACAACAATGGGAATGGCAAAACCCTGCTGTCTTTGGGTTTGCATATCTACGAAACTCTCCTCACACACACGATTAAAACGCGCTGGACGAAACCAGCAAGGAAATTATCCCACAAAACGCCCATCCCCGTATGGGTAATAAGTACAAAAAGCGCAGACCTTTTGGTCTGCGCTCAAGGTTTTTCCGGTCAGGCTACAGGTCAGTAGATGTAGATCACCTGTCCGGCGTAAATATAGTTTGCGTTCGGGATGCCGTTCCTCCACTGCAAATGACTGACGGTCACTCCGTAATACATGGAAATCCCGCCCAGCGTATCGCCACGGCAAACCACGTAATAACTCCCGTAGACGTTGGATCCTGGCCCGCAATAATACGAAACCGGGTCATATCCGCCGGGGATATATAACGCCTGCCCGGGGTAAATATAGTAGGAGTAATTTACCCAGGGATTCGCCGCTACCAACGAGGAGAGCGACACCCCGCAGTTACGGGCGATCTTGGCAAGCCAGTCTCCCGGCTGAACGTAGTACGTGCTCGGACAAGACGCCCAGGCTTTTGCGTTGCTCACGCTGGCGAACGATGTGAACAACAAGATCACGATCACACTCAGTTGAACGATACGTTTGATGGTCATGCCTTCCTCCTCGATGAATTGGTGATTGCCAGTAGTAGTGTACAACTTTCAGGGTCGAATTTCAAGTAGTATTTGCCAGACTTGACATTTGTCCATGACTTTTGTCGTACCCAGAAATTGAAACACCCGTGAGGCGGAAAAGATTCCCCCATCGATGGGCCAAGCCCCTTGGAATTGGAGAAAGGCGACGGAAAAGAGCGGCTCACTCCCCGCTTCGGGCTGATTCTGCGCCTGTCACCCACTCACGCCCCAACAGACTCGCCGTCCCCCCCCGCGCGATGTGGGCAACGCCCGGGCGGTGAATCAGCCCTCCCCGGCGGGCTGAACCGTCCGCTCATCCGCGAAAATATTCCCCGCGTTGCCATCCAGCGAAAAAGCGGTCAATCCAAGATCATACCCGTGAAATATGACCAAGTTTTTCAAGCATGCCGAGGAAGTCGCGTTGCGCCCAGCGCTCTGCCAACTTGCCATCTTGGATACGGAAAATATCCATCCCGGAGTAAGCGACCTGCCTGTTTGTGGCGGGAAACCCCCGGAAAGAATCTGCCTGGGTGGCGGTGAACTCCACCCGGGCAACCACCTCATCGCCCTCCGCGATCAGATCTTGCAGGACCACCTGAATATCCGGGAAAATCCGAATCATGACGTGATACAAAGTTTTGAAATGCTCCCGCCCTTTGTCTCGCGCGGCATGATCGTCGAAATCTTCCGCGATCATTTCGTCGATTAACTCATCCTTTCGCCGATTCACCACCTCGTCATAAAATCGCCTGACCAACGCTTTGTTCTGTTCCAGCATAACATCTCCACATGACCAATTTTCGCCAGGATTTTAATCCATCCATGGCTCGCTGAATACTGACAAATATCCTGTTCAAACCTTAGAGACTGTTTCTTAACTTCTTTTTTAGACACGGACGCCACGGGTTTCACTGATGTTCACGGAAAAGAGCTTTAAAAAGTTAGCTTTTTCCGTGTGTTCCGCGATATCCGTGTACAAAAGAATGAGGCTTCAGACTAAAGAAACACTCTCTTACGGTATAATTCCGACTATGCATACACAAATTATCGGCGTCCGCTTTACCAAAGTGGGCAAAATCTATCATTTCGATACCTCTGCCGTGCCAAACGTGCAGATCGGCGAACACGTGATCGTGGATACCGCCCGGGGCAGGCACCTCGGCGAGGTCATGCGCGTGGAGAAAGAAACGCCACCAAAACCGGAAGGCGGCTGGAGGTCCGTAGAGAGACGCGCCACCCCGCGCGACCTCCTCCTCCGCCAGTCGTGGCAATCCAAACAGACCGAAGCCATGATCAACTGCCGGGCGCGCGCGTCTGAACTCAAACTCGACGGGGTCAAGATCGTCGCCGCCGAATACAACTATGATGGCGCGCGTCTCGCCTTTCTGTTCAGCACTGAGACCGAAGAAAAAGTGGACCTCAAATCGCTAAAAAAAGATATGCACGCGCTGTACCCCAACACGTTTATCGAACTGCGGCAGATCGGCCCGCGCGACGTGGCGAAGATCATCGGCGGCATGGGCGCGTGCGGAATCGAAACGCGCTGTTGCTCGAAATTCCTCACCGACTTCTCCCCCATCTCGATCAAGATGGCAAAAGACCAAGGCATCTCGCTCACACCGGAAGAGATCACCGGCATGTGCGGGCGTTTGCGCTGTTGCCTTATTTATGAATACGAGCAGTACGTTGAGGCGCGCAAATCATTGCCCAAGCGCAACAAGCGCGTGGTCACGCCAAAAGGCGAAGGCAAAGTGATCGACGCATTACCCATGAGCAACAAAGTGATCGTCCTGCTCGAAACCGAAGAAGGCAAACGATTCACCGAAACCTTCGACCATACCGACCTGCAACCCTGGGACGAACTCGAAGCCCTGCGACGCAAATCGAACGCGCCCTGCGACCGTCACGACTCCGGCGGATGCACGTGCGGAAAATCCAGCCCGCGTAAAAACAGGAATAACTAGTGCGACGAATACGCAGTACTTGAGATGCAATCAAGACTGCATTGCCGACCGCGCGCAACGCCTCGCTCTCCATTGCAACCTGCCTCATGACCCCCGACATCACCCCGCCTGATAACTGGGACTCGCCCAAAAACATCCTCGTCATCCTCGCCCATCCCGATGACCCGGAATTTTTTTGCGGCGCATCGCTTGGAAAATGGGCGCGGGCGGGGCATCACATCACCTATTTGCTCCTAACCTGCGGAGACAAAGGGTTCAACGACGGCACCACTCTCGCCAACATGACGCCGGAAAAGTTATGCGGCATCCGCCATGAGGAACAACATGCCGCCGCAGACGTGATTGGCGCGAAGGCTGTCCACTTTATGGATGTCGAAGACGGCTACCTCGTGCCGGATATCAAACTCCGCCGCGCTATCGTCCGTGAGATTCGCCGCCACAAGCCGGATATCCTCGTCACCTGCGACCCGCAAACACTCTTCGCCGCTTACGGCATCAACCATCCCGACCACCGCGCCTGCGGACAAGTTGTTCTCGACGCGGTCTTTCCCGCCGCAGGTAGCCCGGTCTTCTTCCCCGAATTGCTCGCCGAGGGGTTCGAACCTCATATGCCGAAAGAAGTATGGTGCTCGCTCACCATGCAACCTAACACAGTTCTTGATGTCACAACAACGTGGGAAATCAAACTCGAGGCGATTAAAAAACACAAGACGCAAGTTCCCGACCCGGTCAAACTCGTCACACGCATGAAATCTCGCCGCGCCGAAGACAGCACGGAAGAAAACCCGCGCTACGAAGAGAAGTTTAGGGTTGTGAAATACAATTAAGTTGCTCAAGCCGCCGTCCCCGGCGGCGTTCCAATTACATCTGCTCCGAGGACGGCGCAGAAAGCAGAGATGAGCATAACCTTCGCAGTCTCCAGTCTCTAATCTCCAATCTCAATTCTCCAATTCTCTAATTCTCTTTCGCAATTACCAATTACCAATCCCCAATTACAGAAAGGTTTCCCCATGCCAAACTTCCTCCAGCACGCCGAAGAATTATTCCCCTACACACAAACCCTGCGCCGCGATTTCCATAGACATCCCGAACTCGGGTTCAACGAGATCCGCACGGGCGGCATCGTCGCCAAAGAACTCGAAGCCCTCGGACTCGAAGTAACCAAAGGAGTCGGCAAGACCGGCGTTGTCGGCTATCTGGAGGGATCAAAGCCGGGTCCGACGATTCTCCTCCGCTTCGACATGGACGCGCTCCCCATCAACGAAGAGACCGGCGCGGAATATTCATCCACGAATCCCGGCGTGATGCACGCCTGCGGACACGACGGTCACACCGCCATCGGGCTCACGGTCGCGAAGATGCTCCACGCGTATCGCGATGAACTGGCGGGCAGTATCAAGTTTTGTTTCCAGCCATCCGAAGAAGGAACAAACGGACAAGAAGTCGGCGGCGCGTTGATGATGATGCGCGACGGCGTTTTAGAATCGCCAAAAGTCGAAAAGACGTTGTCGCTTCACGTGTGGAACGATAAGCCCGTCGGCTGGTTGAGCGTGGCGAAAGGACCCGTCATGGCTGGCGCGGAGTTGTTCTCCGTCAAGTTGACCGGCAAAGGCGGGCACGGGGCCGCGCCCAATACAACGGTTGACCCGGTGGTTGCCGCGGCGCAGATCGTCACCGCGTTGCAAACCATCGTCTCGCGCAACGTTCCTCCACTCAAGCCGGCGGTAGTCAGCGTCACATCCATCCACGCAGGCTCCGCGTTCAACATCATCCCACAGACGGCCGAGATCAACGGCACGATTCGAAACTTCGATCCCGATGTCCGCAAGATGGTTCTCGTCCGCTTCGAGGAGATCGCGCGCGGCGTTGGCTCCTCGATGGGATGCGAAGTGGAGATCACCATCAAGCAGGTCACACCAACGGTGATCAACAACGAAACCGTTACTGACAGCGTGTTCAAATCCGCGCAGGCGCTTTTTCCTGAAACTGAGATTGAAACCACGCCTTACTTGACCATGGGAGCGGAGGATATGGGTTATATGCAGGAACAGGTGAACGGTTGTTATTTCTTTATCGGTTCCGCCAACGATGAAAAGAATCTCAACTACAACCATCACCATCCCAAGTTCGATTTCGATGAGCGCGCGTTAGTCACCGGCGCGGCGCTGATGGCAACCGCGGCGGCTGATCTGTTGAAATAAAACGCGCGTGGAAGCAGGAAGAAGCCACTTGAGAAACTTCCTATGAACGAACGCCCGATCATGCAGAAAGGCGCGATCAATGCTCCCCCTTAACACCGGTGTTAGCGCGGCTTTATTTATCGCGGGGGCGCTGTGCTTCGTCGGGGGCATCATCACTCTACAAACTCGCAACAGCACGCCGGGCGCATCGGCTTTAATAACCCTGGCATTCAGTTTATGCTGGTGGGATATTACATACGGTCTCTTTTTGGCGAACACGCCCGCGCTGTATCCAAACTTTTGGCTGCATACCGTTTATGTGGGCGTTGTTCTTACCCCGCCGTCCGTCCTGTTGTTCGCCATACAAATTTCGGGGCTGACGACATGGTCGAAGCCTTCGCTCGTCATAAGTTTATATGCCGTTTCCGCCCTGGTTTTGGCGCTCCTGACAACCGACTCGTATCATGGCTTATTTTTTGGGGGCATCGAGATCAAGAATGCCGAAATGATTTTAAGCGGCGGTCCGATCTTTTGGGC
>JBGANO010000021.1:0-54567 GCA_044222305.1 Anaerolineales bacterium | reverse complement strand
GTTATTACTTTGAAACCTCGATGCTGGCGAATCTGTATTTGCTCGGCGCGGTGGTGAAAGATGTCCCCATGCCCGCGCGTTACCGAAGCGAGGTCTCGAACATGCTCATCCATCGCATCCTGTTTCAATTTCCGCCCAGGTTATTCCGCACCTTCGTCAAGCGCATCGTTCTCAAGAACTTCATTTACGATTTCACGATGGGAAGCGTGTACGTTCTGGTCGGCACCCCGCTGTTTCTGTTCGGCTTGATCTTCGGCGTCGTCAAATGGATTCAATACGCAAGCCTCAACATCCCCGCGCCCACAGGGACGGTGATGCTCCCCACGCTTTCGGTCCTGCTGGGGATTCAATTCTTGCTCGCGGCAATCGAGAACGATCTGCGGTCTACGCCGAAAGAGCCGTTGTCGCAACCATTGGCGTAGCCGACGTTCTCTAACGTCGGCTGTTTGTGCTGAAACTTTCTTTCGAATCAGCGAAATCAGTTCCTTTCTTTCAATATCTTCTCAAGCGCGTCTTTGAACACTTCATACGGTTGCGCTCCCACAATTGCGTACCGGTCATTGATGACATACGTCGGCACGCCCGTCACGCCGATTTGATACGCCCATCTCACTTTATCCGCTACGTCCGCCGTGTATTTTTCGCTTTCTACCTCCCGTTGCATTTCGTCCGCGTTCAAGCCTGCTTCCTCCGCCGCCGAGCGAAGCACATCCCATTGACTCGGGTCAAATCCCTCCGCATACACTTTGCGAAAAATAATTTTGTGAAATTCGTTTCCCGCGCCGTGCGCGCGCGCGTATTCCGTCGCTTCGTGCGCAAGGCGCGTGTTGTACACCCGGTCCGTCGAGCGGAATGGCATCCCATACATCCCAGCGATGGAAGCCAGCCGTTCCTCCGAACCGTTGGCGCGAGCGCGCGTCACGTGTTCGGGCAGGTCTCGTCCTTCAGGCGGCGTATCGAAATACAAATAGAACGGACGCCACTCCACGTCCACTTGATATTCTTCTTTCAACCTCTCGACCACACCCTGGCCGACATAGCACCACGGTCAGATGTAATCGGAGAAGATCGTCAGTTTGAAATCCATGTTGTCCTCGATGGTGAATTGTATCGTGCGGCAGTTAGACTGTCGTCTCCTGTTGTTTCTTACATAAAAACGTCTCTCCCGTTTTGGACGAGATTACAACGTGTGCAAAGATTCTTTGCCACGAATTGACACGGATTTTCACGAATATTTAGACCAATCCGCGCGAATCCGTGAACTCCGTGGCTGAGGTTTTGGGCTTTCCCGCTAAAAACGGTAGAGCCATAAAAACTTGTAAGCGGTAAAATAAATCATGAAAAACTTTGACCCGAAATATAACGACCTTCCCAAAACCGAGATTCATATCCACCTCGAAGGCTCGATCCGCACGCAGACGATCATTGACATTGCCAAAGAATACAACCTGAAACTTCCCTCCTATGAAGCGGACGAGTTGGATAAGCATGTCAAAGTCTACAACCAACTGCGCGATCTTGAAACCGTGTTGAAAGCGTTTGGGATTTTTCAGAATAGCATCACCTCGCCAAAAGTCGTCGAACGGATTGCGTGGGAGTTGTTCGAAGACTCTGCCAGGCAAAATATCAAACTCTTTGAAGTCCGCTTCTCGCCCGATTGGGCATTCAGCGGACACAACGTAAATTGGGACGCCTGCCTCGAAGGTTTGCTTCGCGCCAAAGCCCGCGCCGAAAAAGAATTCGACATGGCGATCGGCTACATTGCCATCACCTCGCGAAGTTTGGGACCCGAGTCGTGTGTCAAAACTGTGGACTGGGCGATTCGGCACAAAGAACACATCCCCGCCATTGACCTCGCCGACAGCGAACGGGATTTTCCGCTCCGTGACTTTGTCCCCTCGATCATGAAAGCCAAAGACGCGGGCTTGAAGTTGACGATCCACACAGGCGAAGATACACCCGCTTCGTTCATCAAAGAGACGATTGAGCTCGCCAGCCCCGACCGCATCGGACACGGCATCCATGCGATTGAAGATATGAATGTTGTGGAACTCATCAAAGAACGCGGCATCACACTTGAGGTAAATCCGTGGAGCAACTACCTCACTAACTCGGTCCGTACGATTGAGGAACACCCTCTGAAAAAACTATTCGACCTCGGCGTGAAGGTGACGATCAACTCTGACGATCCCGAAGTGTTGGAAACGAATCTCAACAACGAATACCGCATCGCGCACGAAATTCTCGGCATGAGCATGGACGATATTGCCGCGTGCAATCGCAACGCGTACGAAGCGTCATTTATTCCAGATGTTGAGAAGAAGAGAATTTGGGAGAAATATTTTCAATGACCCGCGCCCGCTTTCCCGTCACTGTGCATTTGTTTTTCTTTCGAAAGGATCAAGTTCTGTTATTGCGCCGCTTCAACACGGGGTTTCGGGACGGCGAATACAGCGTCCCTGCGGGGCATTTGGAGGGTGGCGAAACTGTCATGGAAGCCGCGGCACGCGAAGGGGAGGAGGAAGCGGGTGTCATAATCCAATTAAACGATATGACATTTTCCACCGTCATGCACCGCATCGAAGACGACGAACGGGTTGATTTCTTTGTGGTGGTCAATCAATGGGAGGGCGAGCCGTTCAACGCCGAGCCCGATAAATGCGATGAACTACGCTGGGTGGCTGTGGACGCCCTGCCGATGAACATCATCCCCTATGTGAAGCAGGCGTTGGCGAATCATCGAAAAGGGATTCCGTTCGACGAGTACAGGCTTTAGAAACCGCTGCTTAATTCTTTCCTTGCCACAGAGAGCGCAGAGAACTTTGAGAAAACCCTTTAAAAATCTCTGCGAACTCGGTGTTCTCTGTGGCTGATGCTCTTTTTAACCTTCTAAGAAACACTCTCTTAATTCAAGCATCATCCCTGCGGCGGCGATGGTGGATGCCCTTGTTTTTATACATCTCATCGTCGGCAAGGCTGATGAATCTCAACAGCGAGAATCCCGGCGTGCTTGTCGAAGCGCCAATGGACACGCTTAATTCGGGTTCGCGGTAATACTTGTTGTTCATCACCACCAGCGATTCCACGCGCTCGATCATTTCCTTTGCCGCTTGTCCATTTTCACCGGGCATGATGAGGATGAATTCATCGCCGCCAATACGCGCGGCAATCGTTCCGTTTTCGATGCTGGCTTTCAACACTTCCGCTGTGCGGCGGATCAATTTATCCCCGGCGCTGTGACCGAACGAATCGTTTGCCAGTTTCAGCCCGTTCAAATCTACAATGATGAAACTGACCGGATCTTTGCGGTTCGCTTCGAGTTCTTGCAGGGTCTCCTCGAAAAACGCGCGGTTATACAAGCCGGTCATCACATCGTGCGTGCCGAGGTAGCGCAGGTATTCCTCCGCTTTCTTACGCGCGGTCACATCTTGCAACGCCACCAGCACCCAATCAAAATCGTTTTCGTGCCCGGGCATCAACGTCCAATGCAGATGCACGTTCACAGGTTCGCCTGTCAATGAATAATTAATTCCCTCGCGTTCGTAATAGGTTTTGCCTTCCCACATATCCACGAGTTCGTTTTTGAAATGCTCGCCCATACTGTCGCGGAAAACTTTGCCGAGATTTGCAAGTAATGAGTCTTTGTCCATCGCCTCGAACAGGCTGAGCGTTTTGCGGTTCACGTCGAGGACGCGGATCATGCCCATGAAGCGGCGAACAGCCTGAGGGTCCGAGCTGAGATGCGCTCGCAGGTCCGTCACGCCTTGCGCGCGCAACGAGTCGAATTCCTTTTTGATCGCCGAATAATCTTCCTCCCACAGCGAGATCGGCGCGTACTCGAACAAATTGCGGAATCGTTTTTCAGCCTGCTTCAACGCGGTGATATTTTCAATCGCCACCAACACACATTCCCACGTGGATTCACACTCGGGCAGGATGCGCCAATGCAAACGGATCTGAAGCGCTTCGCCATTCAGCCGATAGTTGACCCCATCGCCCGACCAGTTGAACTCGCCGTTCCACAACGCCATCAACTCCGAACGCCAGTGCGCGCGCATTTCATCGCGGAACATTTTGTCGAGATTGGCGAGCAATTCTTTTTCGGTCTTTGCGCCGAATAGATTCAACGTTTCGCGGTTGACGTGCGTTACTTTTATCAGCCCAAGAGTTTTATCAATTTCTTCAGGATGTTCATTGAGAAACGTATCCAATTCTGTGACCCCGCTTGCGCGCAACTCGTCGAGGAATTTTTTTATCCCGCTGTAATCCTGCTCCCAAAGTGAAATGGGGGCATGTTCAAAGAGACTTTCAAAATGATCCCCAGCCTTTGGCTTTGGCATGGCGCATCTCCTTCTGTTGAATTGATTATACAGCCGACATTGATTTCACTTGTCGACAATTCTGAAAGACGATAAGATTTTGACATGGGCTTTTTACTTTTAGAAGGCGGAGCAGAATTCGGCGGGCGGATGCGCGAACCCGATGCGCGCGCCATCGAACTGGCGGGTGGATTCGACGCCCCGCTTCGCATCGTCCCTGCGGCTGCCGCGCCGGACCGCAACCACGTCCGCGCTGGAGGTTTTGGCGTCCGCTGGTTTAACTCCCTCGGCGCGACGGATGCCGAGTCTCTGCCATTGATTGACAAAACCAGCGCGAACGATGAAACGATTGCAAAATCCTTGCGCGAAGCAAAGTTCATTTACATGCTCGGCGGCTTCACACATTACCTCGGTCAAACGTTGAAAGATAGTTTGGCATGGAAGGCTTGCATCGAAGCATTAGAAAACGGCGCAGTGATCGCAGGCTCCAGCGCGGGCGCGATGGTGATGTGTGAGTTTTATTATGACCCGTATGAAGGGAAAATTCACAAGGGGTTGAATCTGGTGAGCAATTCGCTCGTCCTGCCGCATCACAACACGTTTGGCAAAGGCTGGGCTCCCTCGCTCTTGAAACAGATTCCCAACGTCACATTGATCGGCATTGACGAGCAAACAGGCATGTTGAACGATGGCGAAGATAATTCGTGGAATGTCTACGGCGCGAGCGATGTGACTTTGTATCGCTCAGGCCAAGTGCAAAGGCATAAAGCGGGAAAAACATTTTCGGTTTAGAATTCGCACGTAACGCGGCATTCATGTCGCGCTTTGCAAAATCATTGAAAAAGGCGACATGAATGTCGCTCTACGGATTAAGGATATGTTTGATCTCTCCTCAGCTCGCTTTGCATTTTTAGATTTGGAAACAACGGGACTCTCCCCGTGGTTTGGCGACCGCGTGTGCGAGGTGGGGATCGTCGTCACGGAGGGGAAAAGGATCAAACAGCAATATCAACAATTGGTGAATCCTGAACGTCCGCTTTCGGTGGGGGCGGCGAGCACGAATGGACTCACGGATGACGAGTTGTCGTCGGCGCCGCGCTTTGCTGAGGTGGCTGAATCAATCATCCATTTGGTGAATGAAGCGGTGGTTGTCTGTCACAACGCGAAATTCGACCTGCAATTTCTCGATAGCGAATTCAAACGTCTCGGGCGCGACATCCAGATCCCGAATTTGATAGACACGCTGATGATGGCGCGTCAATATTACGAGATGCCGTCATATAGTTTGGGATTCATCGCCGAGTCGTTCCATTTGCCGATGACGGTGAAACACCGCGCCTTGGACGGCGCCTTGGCGGCGCGGGGAATCTTCTTTGCGATGATGGAGCAGATGAAAGAATTCAACAAGCCGCTCGATGAATATATCGGCATTTACAACTCGCCCGCGTGGCCCAACGAGGGCATCGAACTGCCGACCGAACTGGGCGAGGCGATCTACAGCAATAAGCGCATGTTCATCAAGTATGTTGATGGCGATGGAGAATCAACCGAACGCTGGATCACGCCGAAGCAGGTGATGGGCTTGAAGGATTATGTGTATCTGATCGCATATTGTCACTTACGGAACGAAGAGCGAAGTTTTCGATTGGATCGGATCACGGAAGTTCGACTCGAAACATGATTAGATCGCGCATAGCGCGTCTAGGTGAGCGCGTGGGAGTTGTGAACACCGCCGCCATTTTCGCGCCCTTGACGGATTCATAAATCAGCCTATAATCGGGCGAAATCAAGCTCCAATGAACACGCTTCTATCTCTCTCCCTTATTGCGATCCTTATTGTAGTCCTCATTATTGAAGGACGATTTTCGGTTAGGATGGCAACGGTGAGAGTGAAGTAAATCTCAAAGGAAATGCAAAAAGCCGCCCTAACCACGGGCGGCTTTTTTGTTTTCAAAATTCAAGACCTGACATGTCTCATCCGCGCCACTGCCTTCAATGATCTCCGCGTGGACAAAGACAAAAAACGATCAACCCCTCGCGGAGACATGTCAGGTCTATAACAAGGAGTCGTATGCGTTCCGATACAGTCAAAAAAGGATTCGATAAAGCGCCGCATCGCGCGTTACTTCGCGCAACGGGGTTGCAGGACGATGATTTCAACAAGCCGTTCGTTGCCATTGTCAACTCGTATGTGGACGTGGTGCCTGGGCATGTGCATTTGCAGGATTTCGGCAAATTGGTCAAGGATGCCGTTCGCGCGGCGGGATGCGTGCCGTTTGAGTTTAACACCATCGGCGTGGACGACGGTATTGCCATGGGTCACATGGGGATGAAGTACTCGCTTCCTTCGCGGGAACTGATTGCGGACTGCGTCGAGACCATGATCGAGGCACACCGATTCGACGCGATGGTGTGCATCCCCAACTGCGACAAAATTGTGCCTGGCATGTTGCTCGGCGCAATGCGAGTCAACATCCCGACGATCTTTGTGTCTGGCGGCGCGATGAAAGCGGGGATGACTCCCGAAGGCGAGACGATTGATTTGATCTCTGTGTTTGAAGGCGTGGGCGCTTATTCAGCGGGGAAGATTGACGAGAAGCGATTATCTATTTTAGAGAAGTTTGCATGTCCATCGTGCGGATCATGTTCGGGAATGTTCACTGCTAATTCGATGAACTGTCTGATGGAAGTACTCGGTCTTGCTTTACCTTATAACGGTTCTGCTTTGGCAAAGACTCCCGAACGGGAAGCGTTAGCCAAACAAGCCGCCGCGCAAGTGATGACGTTGATCGAGCGCGACCTCAAGCCCAGAGACATCGTCACACCCGAAGCGATAGACGACGCGTTTGCATTGGATATGGCGATGGGCGGCTCATCGAACACGGTGTTGCACACGCTGGCATTGGCGAACGAAGCGGGCGTGGATTATCCGTTGGAACGAATCAATGCGGTGGCGGATAAAGTTCCGCACATTTGCAAGGTGAGTCCAGCGGGCAAGTGGCACATGGAAGATGTACATCGCGCGGGTGGAATCCCTGCGATATTGAACGAGATCCAATGGGGGACGGGTATGCTGCATTTCGACAGATTGACAGTGACTGGAAAAACGTTGGGTGAGTCGATTCAAGGCAAGGATATTCAAGACGAAGAAGTGATCCGCAGATATGACAATGCCCATTCCAAACGCGGAGGGCTGGCGATTCTGTTTGGCAATCTCGCTCCGAAGGGCGCGGTGGTAAAAGTTGGCGGCGTGAGTGAAGCGATGATGAAGTTTGAGGGCCCCGTTGTCATTTTTGAATCACAAGAAGAAGCGATGGCTGGAATTCTTGCTGGAAAAGTCAAAGCGGGAGATTGTGTTGTCGTGCGCTACGAAGGTCCCAAAGGCGGACCTGGGATGCAGGAGATGTTGTCGCCCACGTCCGCGATCATGGGGCAGGGACTTGGCGATAAGGTGGCGTTGATCACCGATGGACGATTCAGCGGCGGGACGCGCGGCGCGTGTATTGGGCATGTGTCGCCAGAAGCGGCGGCGGGTGGTCCGATTGCGGCGTTGAAGGCTGGGGATGTGATCAAAATTGATTTGGCGGCGCGCAGTCTCAACGTCCGATTGAACGATGCGGAGATTCAGAGTCGGCTTGCGGCGTTGCCCGAGTTTAAATCCAAAACGACATCGAAATGGTTGAAACGCTATTCGCATTTTGTCACGAGCGCGGATACGGGCGCGGTGTTGAAATCCGAATGATGAATTATGAAGGATGAAGGATGAAAAAAAGGAGTGAGAATGAAATTAAAAGGCGCTGAAATTGTTTGGGAATGTTTGATGCGTGAAGGCGTGGAAGTGGTGTTTGGCTATCCTGGTGGCGCGAACATGCCGATCTATGATGCGATGCTGAATTATCCTATGCATCATGTGTTGGTGCGGCATGAACAGGGCGCGGCGCACATGGCGGATGGATACGCTCGCGCGTCGGGGAAAGTTGGTGTGGCGATGGCGACGTCGGGTCCTGGCGCGACGAATCTCGTGACGGGCATTTGTACCGCGATGATGGATTCGGTGCCGACGGTTTTCATCACGGGGCAGGTGGCGGCGCATTTGATCGGCGGCGACGCGTTTCAAGAAACGGACGTAACGGGAATCACATTGCCGATCACGAAACATAATTACATCGTGACCCGCGTTGACCAGATCGCGGAAACGATCCGTGAAGCGTTTTACATCGCGCGCAGTGGGCGACCAGGTCCTGTGTTGATTGATATTTGCAAGAACGCGCAAATTGAATCATGCGAGTTTGTCTTTCCTGAAGATGTGAAATTGCCTGGCTATCAGCCTGTACTGCGTTCGTCGAAAAATTTATTAGACCAAGCCGTTGACTTAATTGAGCGAGCGAAGAAGCCGATCATTTTATGCGGGCATGGCGTGTTGATGTCGAAAGCCGAGGAAGAGTTGATGCAGTTCGCGGTCAAGACTCAAACTCCAGTGGCGAGCACGTTATTGGGATTGGGCGCGTTCCCCGCATCGCATGAATTGAGCTTGGGCATGATGGGCATGCACGGTGAAGTGCATACGAACATGGCGATCCAAAATTCAGATCTGATCCTTGCCTTCGGGATGCGCTTCGACGACCGCGTGACTGGCACGTTGAAAACATACGCGCCGCGCGCGAAAAAGATTCACATTGAAATTGATCCGTCTGAAATCCATAAAAACGTTTTTGTGGATGTGCCATTGGTCGGCGATTTGAAAACCGTGTTGTGCGATTTAATTCCGCTTGTTGATGAATACGACCATGATGAATGGAAACAGGAGATCAGCGGATGGAAAGCCGAAGCCGACGCGCGCAGTATTATGAATTGGGAGGACGACGGCAAATTACACGCGGCGCACATGATTGCCGATATTTGGAAAGCCACCGATGGAAACGCCATCGTCACCACCGACGTGGGGCAACATCAGATGTGGGCGGCGCAATATTATTTTCTGGATAAACCGAATCGCTGGCTGACTTCGGGCGGCGCGGGGACGATGGGCTTTGGTCTCCCTTCAGCCATCGGCGCGTGGTTCGCGGCGAAGGATCAGGAAATTTGGGCAATCGCGGGCGATGGCGGATTTCAAATGACTGCCGCAGAATTGACGACTGCCGTGCAAGAAAATGCAAATGTCAAAGTTGCCATTATGAATAATCAATACTTGGGCATGGTGCGGCAGTGGCAGGAATTTTTCTTCGACAAGCGTTACTCGGCGGTGAACATGCTCACGCCCGATTTTGTCAAACTGGCGGAGGCGCATGGTGTCCCTGCGAAGCGGGTGACCAAGCCTGAGGAAGTGGACGAAGCGATTGAATGGGCGCGGAAGACTCCAGGTCCAGTAGTGCTTGAGTTCCGAGTCGAGCAGGAAGAGGCAGTCTATCCGATGGTTCCCGCTGGCGCGGCGTTGGATGAGATGATGCAGAGACCTGTGAAGGCGTGAGATAAGAGAATAGATAAATAGAGAGTAGAGAATAGTGAACTGATCGTTACTGATCATCTATTCTCTACTTCTCTACTCTCTAAAGAATTGGAGAATTATGAATTACACATTTATTGCTTTGGCAGAAAATAAACCTGGCGTGTTGAATCGGGTGACGTCTTTGTTTCGGCGGCGGAATTTCAATATTGTGTCGCTCAGCGCGGGGACGACTGAGAATCCCGAAGTGTCGCGCATGACGATCGTTGCCGAATGCCCGAACGGAGATGTTGACGCGCATCGCATCGAAGCGAATTTGTACAAGTTGGTCAATGTGATTGACGTGCAAGACGTGACGCGTCAATCTACCGTGACGCGCGATTTGGCTCTGATCAAAGTGCGAGTCGCCCCCGAACGCCGCGCGGAAGTCAACGGGCTGGCGGAAATTTTCCGCGCGCGAATTGTGGACGTGGCGGTTGATTCGGTTGTGGTCGAGATCACTGGCACGGAGGACAAGATCGAAGGTTTGATCGAGTTACTGCGCCCGATTGGAATCGTGGAAATGGTGCGCACGGGGCAAGTCTCGATGACTCGCGGAGTCAACGATGGTGTGCGGCGCGTGAACGGCAATGGCGTTGAGCATGTGATGGATATGGCGGAGATGACGCCGTGACAAGGGTGAATGGTGAAGGATGAAGGATGAAAGAGGAAAGAAGAAAGAGATGTAGGATGTGAGATACGAGTTACGAGATACGGGTTACACCTGTTTACTTGTGTACTTGTTTACTTGTGTACTTGTTTACTTGTCTACCGATTTGCAGAACACATAACTCAGGAGATTAACGACCAATGGCAAAAATAAATTTTGGCGGTACGGAAGAAGAAGTAATAACACGCGATGAATTTTCGCTGGATAAGGCGCGCGAGGTGTTGAAGGATGAAGTGGTGGCGGTGCTTGGGTATGGCGTGCAGGGTCCCGCGCAGGCGATGAACATGCGCGACAATGGAATCAAGGTGATCGTGGGTCAACGCGAGGGGACGAAGAATTGGGACAAGGCTGTGCAAGACGGCTGGGTTCCAGGCGAGACGTTGTTTTCTGTGGAAGAAGCCGCTGAAAAAGGGACAGTGATTCAATATTTATTATCCGATGCTGGTCAACGCTCGCAGTGGTCGAAGATCGTGGAGAACTTGAACGAAGGCGACATGCTGTATTTCTCACACGGATTTTCAGTCACGTTCAAAGATGACACGGGAGTCATCCCTCCGCCGCATGTGGATGTGGCGTTGGTTGCGCCGAAAGGGTCTGGTCGCAGTGTGCGGACGAATTTTCTCGACGGTTCAGGAATCAATGCGAGTTTTGCAGTCCATCAGGACGCGACAGGCAAAGCCAAAGAACGGACGATTGCTTTGGGCATTGCCATCGGCGCGGGATATTTATTCCCCACCACGTTTAAGAATGAAGTGTATAGCGACTTAACAGGTGAGCGTGGCGTGTTGATGGGCGCGTTGGCTGGCGTGATGGAGGCGCAGTACAACGAACTCCGCAAGAACGGACATTCTCCGTCCGAGGCATTTAATGAGACGGTGGAAGAGTTGACTCAATCGTTGATTCGCTTAGTCGGTCAGAACGGCATGGATTGGATGTATGCCAATTGCTCCACTACTGCCCAACGCGGCGCATTAGATTGGAAAAATAAATTCCGTGATGCGGTTGCGCCTGTGTTCAGTGATTTGTACAAAAGCGTTACATCGGGCAATGAGGCGCGAATTACTTTAGAGGCAAACAGCAAACCCGATTATCGTGAAAAGTTGGATAAAGAACTCGCTGCGATCCGCGACTCTGAAATGTGGCAAACAGGCGCGGCGGTGAGGTCGTTGAGACCAGAGAATTGGAAGAAGGGATAGAGAATAGAGAGAGAGAATAGAGAATAGAGAATAGTGAGCAGTGAGTAGAAACTAGTCATCTAATCTCTAGTCATCTAGTCTCTCCACCGAAAGGAAAATACCATGACAAACAACAACTACGTTAGGATTTTCGATACAACACTAAGAGATGGGGAACAATCTCCAGGCGCGACGATGACGTCCGCTGAAAAGTTGGAGGTGGCGCGGTCGCTGGCGATGATGGGCGTGGATATCATCGAAGCGGGATTCCCTGCCGCGTCGCCCGACGATTTGGAAGCCGTCAGACGGATAGCGGTTGAGGTGGGCAACCCAGCCTCAAGTCAGGATGAGACGCGAGTGCCAGTCATCGCGGGATTGGCGCGGGCGAATAAATCCGATATTGATAAAGCGTGGGAGGCGGTGCAATCTGCAAAACATCCGCGCATTCACACGTTTTTGGCGACGTCGCCGATCCACATGAAGCACAAATTGAAAATGGATCCCGAAGAAGTTGTGCAGAGGGTTTCTGAAATGGTGGCGTATGCAAAAATATTTTGTGATGATGTTGAATTTTCGCCCGAAGACGCGGGACGCTCTGACCCAGAATTTTTATATGTGGTGTTGGGCGAGGCGATCAAGGCGGGCGCGACGACGTTGAACATTCCCGACACGGTCGGTTACACAACACCCGATGAATTTTACGCGTTGATTGACGGCATCATCAAACATACGCCTGGGATGCGCGATAGCATTACGATCTCTGTGCATTGCCACGATGATTTGGGAATGGCGACTGCAAACACGCTGGCAGGGATTCGCGCGGGGGCGAGGCAAGCCGAAGTGACGATGAATGGAATCGGCGAGCGCGCGGGCAACACGTCGCTGGAGGAAGTTGTGATGGCGTTGAAGACTCGTCATCCAGTTTTTGATTTGGAAACGGGCATCGAGACAAAACAAATTTCGCGCGTGAGCAAGATGGTGAGTAATTACACGGGCATTGTTGTGCAACCGAATAAAGCGATTGTCGGCGCGAATGCGTTTGCGCATGAAGCGGGCATTCATCAGGACGGCATGTTGAAACATCAAACAACGTACGAGATCATGCGTCCCGAAGATGTCGGTGTGAATCAAACCAAACTTGTGTTGGGAAAACATTCGGGTCGTCATGCGCTTCGCACGCGGCTTGCCGAGTTGGGGCATTCACTCGATGAAGTTGAACTCGATAAAGCCTTTACGCGTTTCAAAGAATTGGCTGATCGCAAGAAAGTGATCGTGGATGCGGATTTGGAAGCGTTGATCGCCGACGAGTTTTATCGTCCGCGCGATGTGTATTTGCTCAACGATATGCAAGTCACATGCGGGACGATGGGAATGCCGACTGCAACGGTTCGCCTGCGCGGACCCGATGGAGTCGTTCACACGCAAGCCTCTGTTGGCACAGGTCCAGTGGATGCGGTGTACAAAGCCATCAACGCAATCGTCAATGTGCCATGTGAGTTGCTTGAGTTCAACGTTCACGCCATCACCGAAGGCGTGGACGCGCTTGGCGGAGTGACTGTCCGCATTCAAGGCGCGAACGGTCACACCTCAATGGACGCGCAAAGCGAAGCGCACTATCCGCGCGTGTATGGCGGTCACGGCGCGGACACCGACATCATCGTCGCCAGCGCGAAGGCGTATATCAATGCCGTCAATAAACTCATCATCGCGCAGACGGAATCGCATGAGCGCGTGGTGAATGATTTTGGGGTGATGCTCGGATAAAAAAGAGAGAATTAGAGAATTGGAGGATTAGAGACTAGAGACTGGAGACTGGTCTCTAATCTCTAGTCTCCAGTCTCTGCAAAAAGGATACGATGACTAACAACAAACCTAAAACACTTTTTCAAAAAATATGGGACTCGCATGTTGTGACCGAACAGGCGGATGCGCCTGCGGTTCTTTATATTGACTTGCATCTGGTTCACGAGGTGACGTCGCCTCAAGCCTTTACGGGACTCCGCCAGCGCGGACTCAAAGTCCGCCGACCTGAGAAGACTCTGGCGACGATGGATCACTCGATTCCTACCACGCCGATAGATGTCCCCATGACTGACGCGTTAGCCGCCGCCCAGATCAAGCAGATGGAAACAAACGCCGCTGAATTTGGAATCACATTGCACGGTATGACTAGTCCGCATCGCGGCATTGTGCATGTGATTGGACCCGAGCTCGGTCGCACGCAACCTGGCATGACCATCGTCTGCGGCGATAGTCACACCGCTACGCATGGCGCATTCGGCGCGTTGGCGTTTGGGATTGGGACATCCGAAGTTGAACACGTCCTTGCGACTCAATGCTTGCTCCAAAAGAAACCAAAGACTTATGAAGTGCGAGTAGATGGAAAGTTATCGAGTGGCGTTTCAGCCAAAGATATCATCCTTGCGCTGATCGCCAAGATCGGAGTCGGTGGGGGGACGGGTCATGTCTTTGAATACACAGGCGAAGCGATTCGTTCACTCAGCATGGAACAACGCATGACGATCTGCAACATGTCCATTGAAGGTGGCGCGCGCGCGGGCATGATCGCTCCCGACGAAACAACCTTTGAATATTTATATGGAAGAGAGTTTGCGCCCAAAGGCGAAGCATGGGATCAAGCCGTTGCGAAGTGGCGATCATTGCCAAGTGACGAAGGCGCGACGTACGATAAGTCCATCACGCTCAACGCCTCCGAACTTGAACCGATGATCACTTACGGGACGAATCCAGGCATGGGCATGAGAATCACGGATCGAATCCCAACCGTTGATTCGTTCGCCGAGTCCTCGCAAAAAGCCGCCTTTGAAAAAGCCATGAATTACATGGGACTGCAACCTGGTCAATCCCTGCTCGGTCAAAAAGTGGACGTGGTCTTCATCGGCTCATGCACCAACTCACGCATTTCGGATTTGCGTCTCGCGGCGGCATTTCTGAAAGGTAAGAAAGTTTCAGAAAGCACGCGCGTCATGGTCGTCCCTGGTTCGCAGGATGTAAAGAAGCAAGCAGAGCAGGAAGGGCTTGATAAAGTTTTCAAAGAGGCAGGCGCGGAATGGCGTGAAGCAGGATGCTCGATGTGCATTGCAATGAATGGCGATCAACTGCAACCTGGTCAATATGCGGTCTCAACCAGCAATCGCAATTTTGAAGGTCGTCAAGGCAAAGGCGGGCGCACGTTTTTAGCGAGTCCCATCACTGCGGCGGCAACGGCGATTCATGGTGTGGTCACTGATCCGCGTGTAATGCTGTAAACAGGTAAACACGGAAACAGGTAAACAAGGAAACAAGGTACGAGATACAAGTTACGAGTTACACCTGTCTACTTGTCTACGAGTGTACTTGTCTACCGCCCTCAATCGTAAATCCAAAATCAAAAATCGGAAATAAAACAATGGCACAATTCACAACCCTCACCTCCCGCATGATCGCAATTCCAGCAAATGATATTGACACGGATCAGATCATCCCCGCGCAATTTCTCAAAGTCACCGACAAGAACGGGCTTGCCGACGCGCTTTTTTATCACTGGCGTTATAACGATGACAAATCTCCCAAACAAGATTTCATCATCAACAAACCCGAGTCGCAGGGCGCGCAAATTTTACTGGCAGGCGACAACTTCGGTTGCGGGTCGAGCCGCGAACATGCTCCGTGGGCGCTCACCAGTTACGGCTTTCGCGCGGTCATCTCCACCTCCTTTGCGGATATTTTTCGCAACAACGCCTTGAAGAATGGACTCATTCCCATCATCGTGGATGAGGCGACTCACAAGATGCTCTTCGATTTATTTGAAGAAGCGCCTCGCGCCGACCTGACAGTTGATCTGGCTACCCAAACCTTATCCTACCCTGGAGGTTCGCTCACCTTTCCAATTGATTCATTCAGCAAAACATGTCTGCTCAATGGTGTGGATGAGCTTGGATATATTTTGAATTTTGAGAAAGAGATTGCAGAATACGAGAGTAGATAATTAGAGATTAGATGATTAGTGACTGATGGTTACTATTCTCTACTCTCTATTCTCTAATAACTGATATGCACCCAATCCAAATCTACGACACCACCCTGCGCGATGGGACACAGTCTGAAGGCTTCACCCTCTCAGGCAATGACAAGATTCGCATCGCGCAAAAACTGGATGAACTCGGTGTCGCTTTCATCGAAGGCGGCTGGCCTGGCTCCAACCCGAAGGATGTGGAATTCTTCGAGCGCGCCAGAGACATGCAGTGGAAAAATTCTTTGATCGCGGCGTTTGGTTCCACGTGCCGCGTCAAAGGCGGACCTGAGGACGACGCCAATATCAAAGCATTGATCGATTCGCAAACGCCAGTCTGCACCATCTTCGGCAAAACATGGACGTTACACGTCAAAGAAGTGTTGCTGACCACGCTTGAGGATAATTTACGAATCATCGAGCAGTCGGTGGCGTATCTCAAAGCCAATGGCAAGCGAGTCATCTATGATGCCGAACATTTCTTCGACGGTTACAAAACGGATTCATCGTATGCCGTCGAAACCCTACGCGCCGCAATTCGCGGGGGAGCGGAGACTGTCGTTTTATGCGATACGAATGGCGGCACAATGCCGTGGGATTTGCAAAAAATTATTTGTGATGTGAAAACTTCGCTCGATCATCCGTTTGGGATTCATACGCACAACGACTCCGAATGCGCAGTCGTCAATTCGTTGACTGCGATTCGTGAGGGAGCGATTCAAGTGCAAGGCACGATCAATGGCGTTGGAGAACGATGCGGCAATGCCAATCTCGTTTCCATCATGGCTGACCTTGAATTGAAGATGGGCTATTCGTGTTTACCCGAAGGGAACATTCAGCATTTGTACGACTTGTCGCATTTTGTGGCGGAGGTGGCGAACATCACGCCTGATGAGCATTTGCCATTTGTTGGTAAATCTGCATTCGCCCACAAAGGCGGAGTCCACGTGGCGGCGATGAGGCGCAATGCGAAATCGTATCAACACGTGGAGCCTGAACTCGTCGGCAACAAAATGCGCGTGGTTGTTTCAGATTTGTCGGGTCGCGGAAATTTACTCAGCAAAGCCGAAGAACACGGCGTGGAAGTGGAAGGCGCGGAAGTGCTGCCCGTTCTCAACGAAATCAAAGAACTCGAATCGCGCGGGTTTTCATTTGAAGCGGCAGAAGCGTCCGTTGCGATGATGTTGAAACGACAAGAATTACATTACAAGCCACCGTTTGAATTGGTTGATTTCTTCGTCAATGTTGAACATCGGGATGGGCGCGGCACGTTTGCCGAAGCGACTGTCAAAGTGAAAGTGCAAGGCGAACTGCTTCACACGGCGGCGGAGGGCAATGGTCCCGTCAATGCGCTGGACCTTGCGTTGCGAAAAGCGTTGGTTGGATATTATCCGCAAATCCAGAAATTTTATTTGTCCGATTACAAAGTCCGCATTTTGGATTCGGATCATGGCACGGAAGCCATCACGCGCGTGTTGATTGACACCCGCAACTCAACCTCCCGCTGGAGCACGGTCGGCGCGAGCACAAATATCATCGAAGCCAGTTGGCGCGCGCTGGCTGATTCGATGGAGTATGGGTTGATGGTCGCCCATTAAGGCGCTTTACGCAATACGCAGTCCGCAGTCGTGTATTGCGTATTTCGTACTGCGTAAAAACCATTGGAGAATTATCTTGAATTTCAAAATCACTCTTTTACCTGGCGATGGCATTGGACCCGAAGTTGTACATGAAGCGACTCGCGTGTTGGATAGTATCGCTAAAAAATATAATCACATTTTCAACTTTCAAGAACGATTGATGGGTGGTTGTTCGATTGATAAACATGGATCGTCATTAACCGATGAAGCCTTAGCCGATTGCAAAAATTCGGATGCGGTTCTGCTCGGCGCGGTCGGCGGACCGAAATGGGACGACCCAAATGCAAAGGATCGCCCTGAGCGCGGTCTGCTCGCGCTTCGCAAAGGGCTGGGCGTGTTTGCGAATCTGCGTCCTGTCAAAGTGCATCCCGCGTTGATCGATTCGTCTCCGCTCAAGCCTGAGAAACTCAACGGTGTGGATATTCTCGTCATCCGCGAGTTGACGGGCGGGCTGTATTTTGGTCAACCCAAAATGCGCGAGATGAAAGATGGCAAAGAACGCGCGGTGGACACGCTTGAATATTATGATTATGAAATCAAACGCATCGTCGAGCTTGCGTTTGAGCTGGCAAAAAACAGGAAGAAGAAAGTCACGTCGGTGGATAAAGCCAACGTGTTGGAATCGTCGCGGATGTGGCGGCAGATCGCTTCAAACGTCGGGACGGCGAATCCAGACATTCAGCTTGAGCATACGCTTGTAGATACCGCATCCATGAGACTCATCACATCACCAGCATCGTTCGATGTGATCGTCACTGAGAACATGTTCGGCGATATTCTCACAGATGAGGCGTCGGTGCTGGCGGGTTCGATGGGGATGTTGCCGTCGGCTAGTTTGGGCGAACCAGTTTCCACGTCGGAGAAAGAAGCGAGGATGGGTCTGTATGAACCGATCCACGGGTCCGCGCCAGACATCGCGGGGAAGGGAATCGCAAATCCAGTTGGTACAATCCTGTCTTCGGCGATGATGTTGCGTCACTCGTTCAAGTTGGAAGCCGAAGCGGAGTCGATCGAAAAGGCTGTATATCAAGCGATCACCGATGGCGCGCGGACAGCAGACCTTGGCGGCGCGTTGACGACCTGTCAGATGACAGATGAAATTATCAAACGAATAGGAGATTGAGCAATGGGCATGGAATCGAAATTTATTTGGAAGAATGGCGAGATGGTCTCGTTTGAACAAGCGACGTTGCATTTTCTGACGCCCGCGTTGCATTATGGCGCGGCGGTGTTCGAAGGCATTCGCGCGTATAACACGCCGAAGGGACCCGCCGTTTTTCGTTTGCGCGAACACGTGGAGAGATTATTTGATTCGGCGCGCGTGTTGGGTTTTCGTGAATTTCCGTGGAGCGTGGAAGAGGCGATTAAAGCGCATAAGGATACCGTCCGCGCGAATGGGTTTACGGATTGCTACATCCGCCCGTTGATGTATTTGGACGGCGGCGGTTGGAACTTGAATGTGGATGGCGGAAAACTTTCGATGATGATCGCGGCGTGGGAATGGTCGAATTATCTCGGCGAAGACGCGCTGGCAAAAGGGATTCGCGCCAACATTTCCTCGTTCACTCGTCATCATCCGAATATTTCGATGACGAAGGCAAAGATCGCGGGAAATTATGCCAATAGCATTTTGGCGAAGACCGAATCGGAACGGCTGGGTTTTCAGGAAGCGATCATGCTCGACCCGCAAGGGTATATCGCCGAGTGTACTGGTGAAAACTTATTCGTGGTGCGGGATGGAAAGATCATCACGCCGTCCACCGCGCCGATTTTGGAAGGCATCACGCGCCAATCCATTTATACGATTGCCAAAGATTTGGGTTATGAAGTCGCCGAATCGCCAGTCTCGCGCGACCAACTTTATAACGCGGATGAAGTGTTCGTGTGTGGAACTGCCGCCGAAGTGATCGGTTTAAGTGAAATTGATTTTAGAAAAATTGGCGATGGTAAATCTGGCAAAGTGACTCGTGAGATTCAAAACGTCTATCACGATGCGATTCGCGGAAAAGTGGCGAAGTATGAGTCGTGGTGTGAGTATGTGGGATAAATAAAGGCAATTAGCCACAGAGCGCACAGAGAACTCTGAGAAAAATCTTTTAAAAATCTCTGCGAACTCTGTGATCTCTGTGGCAAAGTTTTTTTGGGGCTATAATCAATTCATGTTCACGAAGAATTCCAGAAATCGTTACGACAAAAAGGATTCGCTGGAACTCGGTCGCCGCGCGGAGGATTCCTTCGCGCGGCTTGCGATTCAGCATGGATTCAAAGTCACGGCTTCGTCGGAAAAGGGGAATATAGATGAACATTTTGATTATGTCATCGAACGGGATGGAAAGTCTCATAAGGTAGATGTGAAAAGTATCAAACGCAAGTCGCGCGGGGATAAAGAACTTCAAGACGAATTTCTGTGGATCGAATTGCACAGTGTTCGGGAAAATAATAAAGGCTGGCTGTATGACGGTCACGCGGACTTGATCGCCTTCGAACTCGCCAAAAGTTTCCGCATCGTGGACCGCCTCGAGTTGATCGCCCTCGTCGAAAAACTCGTGGACTTTGGCGCGAAAGTTGTTTCACCGAAGGACGCGCTGTATAAAGTGTATTCGCGCAAGTCGCGTCCTGATCTGTTGACGATGATCAAGTCGGAGGATTTGTTGCGGCTTCGTCATGCGGAGTGGGGGAAGGGAAATGCCAAAACTGACAGGTCTCCGCGACCCGCTGATTAATCATGACCCATGTCCAGGCGAGGGTTGTGTTTGGACTGTGCCATGGTGAGACCTGTCAGGTTTTTAGGTTATTTGTCGTATACTGCCTGAAATGGACGCAATCATCACCGCAGTCAACCTCAGTTCAGGACATTCCTTCAGCAAGGCAACTCAACAGAGTATTCGCCTGATCGCTGGTGTGGGGGTGGATGGGGATGCGCACTCGGGCGTCATAGTCAAGCATCGCTCGCGCGTCAAACGTGACCCGACGCAACCGAATCTGCGCCAAGTGCATTTGATCCACGCGGAGTTGCATGATGAATTGAACGCACAGGGATTCAACGTCTCGGCTGGGCAGATGGGGGAGAATATCACCACCCGCGGCGTGGACTTGCTCGGTCTGCCCACTGGCACGCGTTTGTATTTGGGGAAAGAGGCGGTCGTCGAGATCACAGGTCTGCGCAACCCATGTTATCAGTTGGATGATTTTCAGCAAGGTCTGCTCAAAGCCTGCCTTGACCATGATGAAGAGGGCAACCTCATCCGCAAGGCGGGTGTGATGGGAATTGTGCTGGTGGGTGGAGATGTGTTTCCGAATGATGGGATTCGGGTTGAATATCCAGAGGGGACGTATCGGTCGCTGCTGACGGTGTGAGTTAATTAGACCTGACAGGTCTTATCGTGCTGTCTGCCAGTCAGAATCATCGTGTGGACACAAGTCACGGTTAATCAGCGCGTCGCGGAGACCTGTCAGGTCTTTTACGTGCCTGTTTTGTTGTATACTTTAATAATCGCAGAACAACTTAGGAAGGAAATATGAATCAAAATAATCCTAATTCAGGAAACCATAAGGTTGTAGTTATTGTTGGCATAGTAGCATCGGTACTAACTCTTTTTACCTTTCTTACTGGAATTACAAATATTTGGGACATCAGGAATATCAATATTTATCTATTTCCTCAAGTTTCAAGCCCAATATCTATCACGAACACGCCATATGCAATTGACCTCGACTCGGGATCGATAAATTGGAATGGTCAATTAATTTATATATTCGATGGGAACGTGGTTTCAAGGGAGAACGACCGAAAGGTTACTCCTTTGTTTATTGCGCCAAAGAATTCTTCAAAGTTGCGGTGGTCGCCAGATGGCAAACACATCGCGTATATAAGAGACAATAAAGGTTCCGATACGGCAATTCTTGTGATGGATAACGATGGTACCAACGCATTTACGATTTTTGCTCCAACAACATGGGGAGTCGCAATTCATGACATAAGCTGGTTATCGGACAGTAAAAACATTCTATTTTCATTTGGACAGTATCAATCAAAACTGGGCATCGTCAATATAGACTCTCTAAGTGTTCAGGAATTTGATTTTTGCAGTAATTACAGTGAGGGTCGTGTCAGACAGATCATGTTGAGTCCTGATGATGCAAAAATAGCTTATTTGGATTTCAATGGAGATTTAGGAGTTCGAGCAATTAACGATTCAGAATGCGAGATTTGGTTAGACGAGCTTTTTGGTCACGGGCCTTTCATTTTTTCGAGTGAGAATTTGGATGAAATAATCTACTATAACTCAGGAAATTTATATCGAGTTTCAAAACCTGGTAGCGGAGAAACAAGATTGGTATTAATCGATGAACTGAGCGCATCAGAAGGAGATCTTCTATCATACATGTCCTGGCATCCAAGTGGGCGTTATTTAGCCATTAACTCATCAAGTTCTTTGTATGTTTTAGATAATTTGACAGGAAAAGTTGAGCGTGTATTTCACGACAGTAATTTTAACGGATTTGAAGGACATACTTTACATTGGCTTCCATAACTTTTGATATTTGTAAATTATCGTTGGTCGAAAATCTCGGTTGACAAAATCCTTGACATCCTCCCTCCTCCGTCATAGAATACCGCCAACATAATTAAAAACGCTGACGAGGACGAGTACGTTTCAAAGCGATTTTCAGAGAGCCAAGCTGGTGGTCGAGTAGTTCCGAGCGATAGCGAGGAACATATCGAGACCACAATGGTGCAAGCAAGGCAAAAGCGCAGAAGCCGAATGGACCTCCGAGTTACCAAGGCAAAAGCAGTCTGATGGTTTTATAGTCAGGTAGTCGAGTAGCCAAAGTCGGGAACTGTACCCGTTATCATCGCAGAGTTTCTTAGAAGGATGTTCGACCAAGCGACCACAAAACCATCCGACTAGCAGACTACAAGAGTGACGCTGGCTTGAAATTCTCTGTATCACACAGGGAATTTTTTATTAAGCAGGTAAAGCGTTAACTTGGGTGGCACCACGAGACTCCCCTCTCGTCCCAATTGGACGGAGGGGCTTTTAATTTAATCAACGGTATGTCATTCTGAGGAGCCGCTTCAGCGGCGACGAAGAATCTCCGTCACGACGAGCGAGACTCTTCGGTCGCAACGAACGCTCCCTCAGAGTGACATGAAATAAAAGGAGCCATTATGCTACTCGAAGCAACTGCCACAACAACCCAAACTATCATCCGCGAAATCAGCGCGGACCTCGAGACGCCCATCAGCGTGTACATGAAACTGCGCGGCGAGGGCGCGTCGTTTTTGCTTGAGTCCGTCGAAGGCGGGGAGCGGATCGCGCGCTACTCGTTCATCGGCGTTCAACCCAAAGCGCAATACATCATTCGCGACACGGACATCGAAATCAAAGATGAATACGGAGTACGTAATACGCAGTACGAAGGAGACCCAACTCTCTTTTTGCAAAACGAAATGTCGCAATTTAATTTCAAGCCTCAATCAGGCGTGCCGCGATTCATTGGTGGGTTGGTGGGCTATCTCGGGTACGAGTCCGTTCGGTTTTTTGAACCAGTTCTAAAGTCCAGAATGAACCGCAACGCGTTACGCGATACGCAATACGCAGTACGCAATATCCCAGACGGAATCTTCCTCCTCGCCGACACCATCATCGCATTCGATCATGCTCGTCGAAGTCTATCTTTAATCGCAAATGTGTTGGATGGTGATGTTGAATCCGCAAATCGAAAACTGGATGAAATCGAATCGCGCATCCATCAGCCGCTTCCCGCATCGCAACCGCGTGAAATAAAAAATTCAAAAACAACTTCGAACATGACGCAGGGAAAATATGAAGACATGGTGCGTGACGCGCAGGAGTACATTCGCGCGGGCGACATTTTTCAGGTGGTGCTTTCGCAACGCTTCACGCGCGAAACGAACGTCGAGCCGTTCGATGTCTATCGCGCCGTGCGCCGCCTCAACCCGTCGCCGTACATGTTCTTTTTTGATTTCGGACTCGTGGACGATGAGCCGCTCTTCATTGTCGGATCGTCGCCTGAGATGTTCGTGCGTTTGGAAGGAAGAACCGCTTCACTCCGACCGATCGCTGGGACGCGCCCTCGTGGAGCCGATTCTGCCGCCGACGCCGCGCTCGCGCAAGAGTTACTCGCTGATCCCAAAGAACGCGCCGAACACGTGATGCTCGTGGACTTGGGTCGCAACGATCTGGGACGCGTCTGCGAATATGGTACAGTCAAAGTCTCCGATTTTTTCACCGTCGAAAAATATTCACACGTCATGCACATCGTCTCGCATGTGGAAGGTAAACTCAAACCTGACCTCACCGCGTTTGATTTAGTCCGCGCCGCCTTCCCCGCAGGGACAGTCAGCGGCGCGCCGAAAGTGCGCGCGTTGGAAATCATCTCCGAACTCGAACCCGACGCGCGCGGCGCATACGCAGGCATGGTCGGTTACTTCGGCTTCGACGGCAACATGGACACCTGTCTCGCCCTCCGCACAATGATCGCACGCGGCAACACCTTCAGCGTCCAAGCAGGCGCAGGCATCGTCGCCGATTCAAATCCGAACACGGAATTTCAGGAGACCGTGAATAAAGCGAGCGCGATGTTGAAAGCGATTGAGATGGCAGAAGAGAATAAATGATGAAGGAGAAAGGATGAAGGATGAAGGCGCTTCGCTTTAAACTCTTTCGTCTTTCTTCATCATTCATCCTTCATAATTCATCCTTACCTTTGAAAGGAAACAACCATGACAACCAAACCTAGATTATTAACTGGAGATAGACCCACAGGACGCCTCCACCTCGGTCACTACGTCGGCTCACTGGAAAACCGTGTGCGACTGCAACATCAATACGAATCCTTCTTCATCATTGCGGACTTGCACACGCTCACGACCAAGCCTGAGCCGCAATACATCAAAGAGATTCCAATGTTCATCAAAGAAACGGTATTGGACTATCTCGCTGTCGGCATTGACCCCGATGTCAGCACGATCTTTGTCCAATCGGCGATTCCTGAAACGTATCAATTGAATCTGCTCTTCGAAATGCTCGTCACGGTGCCGCGCCTCGAACGGATGCCCACACTCAAAGACATGGCACGCGACGCCAACATTGACTCCATGCCGTTCGGTCTGCTTGGCTATCCAGTTCTACAAGCCGTGGACATTTTGCTCCCACGCGCACAAGTTGTCCCCGTTGGACGCGACAACCAATCCCATGTCGAACTCGCGCGCGAGATGGCGCGTCGCTTCAACAATCTCTACGGCGAAGTCTTCCCCGAACCCGATTCGATCATCGGTGATGTTCCTCTCCTCATCGGCACGGACGGACAAGGCAAGATGAGCAAGTCGCTTGGCAATGCGATCTATCTCTCCGACGACTCGGACACCGTCAAACAAAAAGTGATGAACATGTACACCGACCCGAAACGCCTCCGCGCCACCGACCCAGGGACTGTCGAAGGCAATCCCGTCTTCATCTATCACGACGCGTTCAACCCCTCCAAAGCCGAAGTGGATGACCTCAAGGAACGTTATCGCGCTGGCAAAGTCGGTGACGTGGAAGTCAAGCAGAAACTTGCGGTAGCCATCAACAACTTCCTCGAACCCATCCGTGAGAAGCGTGCCTACTTCCTCGCCCATCCCCTAATTCCCAATGATGTTCTCGCGCATGGCATCAGCCATATGCAAGCCGAAGCGAAACAGACGATGGAACTTGTCCGCGAGAAGACGGGACTATCCTATTCGCTCGATTTGTTTGCAGATCAAGTGGATATTTTTGGAGAATATGACTAACCAGAAGGCAGAAGAACAGAAAGCGGAACGCAGACCTCTGCCTACTGCCTTCCGCTTTCTTTCCTCTTTCATCTTTCCTCGCCTCACGTGCCCACGCTCCACGCAACACGTATCTCGTAACGTGTAACTCGAAAGGAACGCCCCATGCTCGTCCTCATAGATAACTACGACTCCTTCACCTACAACCTCGTCCAATACTTCGGTGAACTCGGCGCGGACATCCGCGTCTTTCGCAATGACCAGGTGACGATGAATCAACTCATCGCGCTGAATCCGAGTCACCTCGTCATCTCCCCAGGACCAGGCGAACCGATCAAAGATGATGGCATTTCCTCCGACGCCATCAAATACTTCGACGGAAAAATTCCCGTCCTCGGAGTCTGTCTCGGGCATCAAGCTCTCGGCGCAGTCTTCGGCGGCAAAGTGGACCGCGCCCAACGTCTCATGCACGGCAAGACTTCCAAAGTGACTCACAATGGGCAGGGAATCTTCAAAGGCATCCCGTCGCCGTTTGAAGCGATGCGTTATCACTCGCTGATCGTGCATGATCCGATTCCTGCCGAACTTGAAGTGACCGCCATCACGCCCGAAGAAGAAATCATGGGACTCAAACATCGTGAACATCAAACCTACGGCGTGCAGTTTCATCCCGAATCCATCCTCACCGAACACGGCAAGCAGTTGCTCAAAAACTTTCTCGATTTGAATCCCGCTCCCGCCGCAAAAGGAGAACTCTCCATGCTCAAACCATTTATCGCCAAAGCCATTAATCGCACTGACCTCAACGAGGCAGAAGCCGAAGAAGCGATGAACGTCATTATGACAGGTCAAGCCACGCAAGCGCAGATCGGCGCGTATCTTGTTGCGCTCCGCATGAAGGGCGAGACGATCCCTGAAATCACAGGATCCGTCCGCGCGATGCGCGCCAATGCGGTCAAGGTCAAACTCAACACGGACGAATCCATTTACGACATCGTCGGCACAGGCGGCGACGGCGCGCATACATTTAATATTTCAACAGCCGCCGCATTTGTTTTGGCGGGCGCGGGAAAAAAAGTTGCCAAGCATGGCAATCGCGCCGCGTCGTCGCAATGCGGAAGCGCCGATGTTCTCTCCGCGCTCGGCATCAGCCTCGAACTCACGCCCGAACAGATCGCGCAAGCCATCGAGCAGATCGGCATCGGCTTTATGTTCGCCGCGAAATTTCATCCCGCCATGAAACATGCCATTGGTCCGCGCAAGGAGATCGGTCAACGCACCATCTTCAACATTCTCGGTCCGCTCACGAATCCCGCAGGCGCGAACATTCAACTCACGGGCGTCTTTGATCCCAAACTCACCGAACCCCTCGCGCGCGTTCTCAACGGGCTCGGTTCCAAAGCCGCCCTCGTCATTCACGGCGCGAACGGTCTCGACGAACTCAACACGACGGGCGTCAATCGCATCAGTCATCTCAAAAACAACACTGTCGAAACGTATGATCTCAATCCCGCCGATCTCAATCTCGCGCCATCCACTGTTCAAGATCTGCGCGGCGGCACGCCCGACGAATCAGCCGCGATGATGCGCGACATCCTCAGCAACAAACTTAACGGCGCGCGACGCGATGCCGTCCTCCTCAACGCCGCCGCCGCCCTCGCCGCCGAGTCTGGCGATTTCAAATCCGCGCTCGATGAAGCGACAGCCGCGCTCGATAGCGGCAACGCGCTCAACAAACTTAACGCCTTGATTGAATATTCAAAAAGTTTTGTGCAATGACTATTCTCGACAAGATCATCGAACACAAAAAGATGGAGATCGCGGCGCTCGACGCCTCAGCCTTACGCCGCGCCGCCGACTCTTCACCCGCGCCTCGAGATTTTCTCGCCGCACTAAAGCGCCGCCGCTTCTTTCCCCGCCCCAGCCTGATCGCCGAACTCAAACGCGCCTCGCCCTCCAAGGGACTCCTCGCCCCGCACCTCGACCTCCTCCAAGTGGCAGACCTCTACACCCAAAACGGCGCAACTGCCATTTCAGTGTTGACCGACGAAAAGTTTTTCATGGGAAGCCTCGACACGTTACGCAAACTAAGCGACCTTCGACCTTTGACCTTTGACCTTCAACCTGTACCCTTGTTGCGAAAGGATTTCATCCTCCACGAATCCCAACTCTACGAATCAAGAGTTAACGGCGCCGACGCCATCCTCCTCATCGCTGCCGCATTGCCCGACGATATTCTCTTCGCCGACTTACACGCCTGCGCCTTGAATTTAGGATTGACCGCCTTAGTCGAAGTCCACGATGAAGCGGAGACCGAACGCGCTCTCAAAATTCCAAACATCAAACTCATCGGCATCAACAACCGCAACCTCGCCACCTTCGATGTATCTCTTGAAACGACAGAAAAACTGCGCCCGATGATTCCCCCCGAAATCGCCATCGTCGCCGAAAGCGGAATTTTCACCGCCGATGATGTTGACCGCCTGGCAAAAGCAAACGTAGATGCAATTCTTGTTGGTGAAGCGTTGATTACTTCGGAGGATATTGGTGCGAAAGCGAGAGAACTATCTGGCATGAATCGTAACACGACATTTATGTCGCCTGTGCAAGGTGAAGCGACATAAATGTCGCGTTACAAAATTATGACCAAAATAAAAATCTGCGGAATCAAAACCCTGCCTGCTGCCCTTGCCGCTGTCCGTGCGGGAGCGGACTACTTGGGATTCAATTTCTATCCCAAAAGCCCACGTTTCGTTGAAAAACAAACCTGCGCTGAGATAAATGCTGTCTTGAAAAAAGAATACCCGCACATCAAACTCGTTGGCGTGTTCGTCAATTCATCGGTTGAAGTGATGAAAGATATTCTCAGTACCTGCTCGCTTGATTTGGCTCAACTCCATGGCGATGAAACTGCTGAGATGCTGAATGCGCTGAATGGCAAAGCATTCAAAGCATTTCGTGGCATATCAACGGACTTTGAAACGGATAAACGGATTAGAACGGATGGTGTGCCCGCGTTCTTGATTGATGCTTCCGTGAAAGGCATCTACGGCGGGAGCGGAGTCGTCGCCGATTGGGATGGCGCGGCGGAGTTGGCGAAGAAATATCCGCTGTTGCTGGCGGGCGGACTCACGCCAGAAAATGTCGCGGAGGCGGTGAGGCGAGTCAAACCCTGGGGCGTGGATGTGGCTTCGGGTGTCGAATCAACTGTCGGTGAGAAAGACGCGGCGAAGATGGTTGAGTTTATAAAGAAAGTTCGAGAAGTCGAGGATTAGAGAATTCTCTAATCCTCCAATTCTCCTCATGAGGAACTTATGACATTGTTACCAACAAAATTTGGAAAGTACGGCGGACAGTTCGTCCCCGAAACATTGATGCCCGCGTTGATCGAGTTGGAAGAGGCGTTCGTGTCGGCGAGGGCAGATGTTGAATTTCAAAAAGAGTTCAACAAATTGATGGCGTCGTTCGTGGGACGACCCACACCGTTGACATACGCAAAACGTCTCTCGGAAAAATTAGGCGGCGCGCAAATTTATTTGAAGCGCGAAGACTTGGCGCACACGGGCGCACATAAAATCAATAACGCGTTGGGACAGGCGTTGCTCGTAAAGCGGATGGGGAAGCGGCGCATCGTGGCAGAGACAGGCGCGGGGCAACATGGAGTCGCGTCGGCAACTGTGGCGGCGTTGCTTGGATTGGAATGCATTGTATACATGGGCGTTGTGGATATTGCGCGGCAGGAACCAAATGTATTTCGTATGAAATTATTGGGCGCGGAAGTGAGACCTGTAAATTCTGGAACAAAAACGTTGAAAGATGCAATTAACGAAGCGATCCGCGATTGGGTGACGAATGTGCGCGATACGCATTATCTGCTTGGCTCGGCGCTGGGACCTCATCCATATCCGACCATCGTGCGAGAGTTTCAATCGGTGATCGGAACGGAGGCGCGTGAACAGATGATGATAGAAGTAGGACGCTTGCCCGATACCGTCATTGCATGTGTGGGCGGCGGCTCGAACGCGATTGGAGTCTTCAGCGGATTTGTGGATGATGAACAAGTCGAGTTGATCGGCGTCGAAGCGGGCGGAAGCGGAATCGAAACAGGCAAACACGCGGCACGTTTTGGCGACCCGTCGAAGGGACGCGTGGGAGTCATCCACGGCACGCGGACGTATGTGTTGCAAGATGAAGATGGTCAGATTGCAGAGACACATTCCGTCTCGGCGGGACTGGATTATGCGGCGGTCGGTCCTGAACACGCGTTGTTGCGCGATACCGAACGCGCCTTTTATACATCTGCGACGGATGAAGAAGCGTTGAGCGCGTTCCAGACGTTGTGCCACACCGAAGGAGTTATTCCTGCATTGGAATCATCACATGCGATCGCAGAAGTTATTAAGCGAGCGCCAATGATGAAGAAAGATGAAATTATTTTGGTGAATTTGTCGGGGAGAGGGGATAAGGATTTGAATACGGTGATACAGGAAATTGGAGTTTGAAAAGTTGATAAAATCCCTGTTTGTTGGCAGAGAAAATAATTAATGGAGGAGCAAACAATGGAGATGATTTTACAGACTCTTCAAGCAGTTGGATATTTGTCGTTACTCATTATCCTGGTCGTTTTTTGGGGGCAGGCGCTTCGGCGGCGCGAGCCGCGCAATTTTTGGATATTTTTCGCGCTGGCATGGACGATGAATCTGCTCGGCAATATTGCGTGGATTGTCCATGACATCGTCACGGGCGCGGCGTTATCCACGTTTTCTGTTGTGGATTCGTTCTATATCATCCGTTATGTGTTGGTTGGACTCGCGCTCTGGTTATATCCAATATCATTGACTCGCAAAACTTGGAAGTGGGTCGGTTCAGCCGCCCTGATCACTGCCGCGCTGGTGTGGGTTTTTTACTTCCGTTCAGCCATGACGATGAACGGCGGAGATTGGCTCAGCTTTTTAGGCTTGGCGCTCTATCCGATATTGGATGCTGTTTTAATTGTCATTGCCTGGCAACGAGTGCGCGTCTCGCGCGAGACCTTTTGGTATAGAACCGCCTTGCTCTTGTTTTGCGCTGTGACAAGCTATGGTATTGCCAACACGCTCAATCTCACCGAATATGTTTTTCCGCCATTATCGGGCGGGGTACTGCCAAACGTATTTTGGATTCTGACCGACGCGTTTTTATTGATTATGGCGTTGGGCGCGAGTTCAAAAGAGAAAGAGATTAGAGACTAGAGATTGGTGGTCTCGATACGGCGACAAGGAACATGTCGCCTACTCGACCAACAGAGTATGAATGAAATAGGAATTACTATGAACCGAATCGAAAATGCCTTCAACAACAAGCCAACCTTCATGCCTTATTTCCCATTGGGCTACCCTGACTTGGACACGTCCATTGATGTGATCGAAGCGCTCGCCAAAAATGGCGCGGACCTGATTGAGGTGGGGCTGTCCTTCTCCGATCCGCTGGCGGATGGACCTGTGATTCAACGCGCGACACAAATTGCCTTGGAGAAGGGAATCACGGTTAAGAAGTCGCTCGAAGCCGTGAAGGAGTTACGCAATCGCGGCGTGGACATCCCGTTGATTTTGATGGGCTACTACAATCCCATGCTGGCGTATGGATTGGAGAAATTTATCCGTGATGCGGCGGGGGCGGGCGCGGATGGATTCATCGTCCCTGATTTGCCGATGGAGGAAGGGGAGGAGTTTGAACTCGCGTTGAGCCGCGCTTCGACTGCGGACTTCGCAACGAGCGCTCAGTCCTCCGCTCAGCGCGAGAAGTTGCCGTTAATTCAAATGCTTGCCCCAACATCAGCCCCCGAACGCATGGAGGTAATCGCACGAAATGCAAAAGGATTTATTTATTTGGTTTCAGTGACTGGAATCACAGGCGAAAGAAAATCGATTGCGGAAGGTTTGTCAGATTTGATTTTGGATGTTCGCAAGCATACGGATATTCCAGTGTGTGTGGGGTTTGGAATCAGCACGCCTGAGCAAGCGCGAGAAGTTGGGGAGATGGCGGATGGAGTCATTGTCGGGACGGCGTGTGTGAAGGAGATCGGGGGGAGTGAAACGCCTGTAGAAACTGCGAGACAGTTTGCCCGTCGGTTCCGAAGCGCATTGAACGCGTCAGATGAATGACGGCTATGGTATAACGTCATCATCGCTATCAATTCTCAAATCCCAATTTCAGGTGTTTCAATGAAGTACATTAAAATCCCAAACACAGACATGAACGCGTCGGAGATCTCGCTGGGTTGTATGCGGATCACGGGCATGTCGAATCAAGAAATCTCCACGCTGATCCACACCGCGCTGGATGAAGGCATCAATTTTTTTGACCACGCCGACGTGTATGCGGGCGGGAAGTGCGAAGAGAAATTTTCCGAAGCGCTGGATATGAACGCCAGCCTGCGCGAGAAGATGATCCTGCAAACCAAGGTTGGGATTCGCAAAGGGAGTTTTGATTTTTCAAAAGAGCATATTTTGAATGCGGTGGACGGCAGTTTGAAACGCTTGCGAACGGATCATCTCGACGTGGTGCTGTTGCATCGCCCCGATGCGTTGGTGGAACCCGAAGAGGTCGCGGAGGCGTTCACGATTTTGGAGAGCAGTGGCAAGGTGAAATATTTTGGCGTCAGCAACCAGAACCCGATGCAGATCGAGTTGCTGACCAAATTCGTCAAGCAGAAAATTCATTTCAACCAGCTTCAACTCAGCATCACCAATACAGGGATGATAGACGCAGGGATCAATGTGAACATGCAAATTGACCGTTCGATCAATCGCGATGGCAGTATTCTGGATTACTGTCGCCTGAAAGATATTATCGTTCAGCCATGGTCGCCTTTTCAATATGGATTCTTTGAAGGCGTCTTTTTGGATAACCCCAAATTTCCTGAACTCAATCAAAAGGTGGACGCCATCGCCGCGGACAAAGGCGTGACGAACACAGCGATCGCGATTGCGTGGCTGTTGCGTCACCCTGCCCACATGCAACCTATCCTTGGCACGACCAATCCGCAACGGGTAAAGGATGCGTGTCAGGCATCTGGGATTACTCTTTCGCGCGAGGAGTGGTATCAGATCTATTTGGCGGCGGGGAATGAGTTGCCGTAGAAGTAATAAGAAAAATAGGTGATGGCTTAAACAAAATGATGGATTTCGTGGGGCGGGATATTATCCCGCCAATTCATTGGTGTGCGGGATGCCATCCCGCACCACGTCATTTATCAAATGCCACTACCGAAAAATAATCACACGCGTTGTCGTGAATCGGCGGGCTGAAGCCCTGCCTCAGTGCGTGAAAGTCGGCTAAAAGCCGACTCGCTTGTCAGCCCGTAGGGCTTCCATGTACTGAGCAAGCGGCTTTAGCCCAGCGATGCGGCGAGGGAGTTTGCGAGGAGTTTTAGAGATGTGTTGATGATAATCGAGTAAATTGTTCCCCTCGGGTTTAGCCAGAAATATTATTTTTCCTCAGAATTTACTGAGTAATGAACTCCCTAAAGTTACAATTTTACGATTAAGAATAGGCACGTTCTTCAGCGATGCCTATAAACTTAAACCTATCGTCTTCTTCAAGAGATAATGTGCAAAAATTAACCATTTGCCCTCTACTATTTATCGCAAGACTGATAATAGCATTCTCAATGACGCGCCATTGAAGAGCGTCTTTATATAGATGCTTATACCCATTAATTTTAATCCTAGGTATTTCTTCACTCCTTGATACCCTAAGCGATGAAATATTTTTTGCTAACAACCTTGTGTAAGTCTCATTGAGATTAAAGAATCTGCGCATCCTACGATAGTAAGCGGATTGAATTCCATTGAGCCTTCGTTGTAAAACACTCTCTATATAATTGTAATCTTGCAAAACAATAAAACTAATGAGAGGCAATACTGCACTATCTGTAATAACTGAATAGCTTATGGCGAATCTATTGCTGCTGGCTAAAGGAAAACAAGATATTGAGCGTCCTCCATCGTACAGTTTCCAAAAAGAGCCTTTTGGGAATGTCTTGCTGATAACTTCCCATTTCTCGCCGTCATTAATAGTTATCTCAGATACGATGGTGGACTTTTTGTCAGCGAAAAGAATTAAGCAGGCTTCGTTCATAGATTGCGGGACTTCTTAACTTTGGGAATTCTGAAATCTACTTTCCATAAAGGATTTTCTGAGAATTTGATGACCCATTCTTTTCCTGCTTCTTTGTTGAGAACTTTGAGTGTATCTCCAAACCCCTCCCATTTACCTGCTAAAGGTATTGGCTCCCACAATTTTACAGCACGGGGTGTTAACGCCCTAGTAAGAGATGTTAAACCATTGTAGTACCAATGTGTGAATACACTGATATGGTATCCAAGCTTTTCCCAAGTATCTCTCTTATTTACTATAGGTATTACAATTCTGCAACGTTCAGCCAAACTTGGATTTGCAGTAAACAAAAAAATCAATTCTTGGATTGCTTTATTATGTTCCCTAACCCGTCTGCGTATAGGGTGAGCAGGATCTTTTGGTAAGTCTCTATCCTTCGGGCATTTGTATCTAGGATCTATATCATGGTCTCTCGGTGCATGATCCAATAATAAAAATAGAGCAAGTGGTTTGAGTGAGTTAATATGACCCATGCGATGTGCTTTTTCTACATTTGTTTGTTCGCCTGAGTGATCTGCAACCAAAGAAAGACCCTCCTTGGTTTCAATCAGGCGGGTGGGACGCTGTCCCCCCGTAGTACGTCCAATTCCTGATATCGCTTCGATGGGTTTTCCCGCTGCCCTTTCAAACATAACTGTCTTACCAGTCCCCTCAGCCCCATGCAAAAACAGAGAATTTTGTTCGGATACCAAACCAATCCTTTTCTTCTTGCCACGACTGTTTGGCTGAATGTTAATATTAAAGAGAGTTACCTTGAGATCTGCTAAAAGTCCCATTTTTCCTCCACGACCTTGAATGTTTTCCTTGATTATCGTAAAGAAATTATACTCCGAGAACGCGTAGCTAAACAATACTAAAGGCTTGTCCTCGGTCTGCGCCGCCTATGATCACGACTCTTCATTCAATATCATCAAACTTGCTCAGATATTCTTCGTCTGACTGGTCTTTCGCCCCCAGATGTTCTGTTTCATATTCTCGAAGTAACTTTTTCAATTCGGTTAAGGCTTCATCCCGCCCATTTGCGACTCTGCCATACTTGCGAAGCGCCTCGAAGACTTCGTAATGGATGCCGCTGTATCCCGCTCCCGTGCCGCCAGATTGGACTCGATCCCACGCGTCGGAATATAGTTGCGACAGTTGATCGTACTCATCCAATGATGTTATGGAGTTCTTTTTCTTCGATGAGTTCGATGACATGCTCACCCTCCAGTTTTTCGAGACCCTTCATCAATTTGATTTTTAGGCGTTTGATCTCATCCTGCAATTGCTCGAAGGTCGCAGGTCGGATGTCGGGATCAAAATGGATTTCAGGATAATTACGCTGAAAAATATTCTTCACCAGCAACACTTGATAGATCGTCCGCCCGCTTTCCATCTTGCCGATGTCTTTCAAGACGCCTGTGTAGATCAACTTGTCGTCAATGTACAAACCAACATAGTCACCAAGTTTCATGTCAAACTCCTTCGCGTTGGGAGGATTCTATCATAGACCGATAACAGAAAAACTCGGTGGTCGAGTAGTTCCGCGTGGTTTTCGCGGAATGTATCGAGACCACAGGTACGCATACAAACTTTTGTAACAAGAATTACTTTACGGCGTGGTGGTCTCGATACGTCCTTCGTCTCCGCTACGCTTCGCTCAGGACTACTCGACCACCGATGAGTGATTGAAAGCCTTAATCGCCAACCCCGCGACCACGCTACTGAACGAACTAGATTCCGTGACCTTCTCAGCCCCAAAGAGTCTCCCCAACATCCCCGTAAACAGCGGAATATTCGACGAGCCGCCTGTCTTCACGACTGCATCAATTTGTTTAATTTCAAGTCCAGATTTGGCAATCGTATCGAGCAAAACTTTTTCCACATCCACCAGATAATGCTGAATATCAGATTCAAATTGACTGCGCGTGTACAGTTCCCAGAGCGCGATGTCTTTATCTTCCAGACTGATAATCGTTGCTCCTTCATTGGATAGAGCGATCTTCCCCGCTTCGACGCGGTTGTAGAACGTGAATGCCAGGTCGTTGTAGATCAAATGCTCCAACGCTTTCAAATGGACGGGTGCGACCTTTGCCTGAATGGCTTTGTCTAAAATATTTTTGTTGATGGGTGTGCCCATTTCAGGGAGCGCCATCCAATCGGGGACGGCGTCAATCATTTGCATGATCTCGGGATGATGTTTGACTTTGCCGTAGCCAAAATGCGACAACATGCGCTTCTCGATGATGGTGCGGTCGAAGTCCGAGCCTGCGATGTCCACGCCGCCGCTGGCATAGACTTGGCGATTCTTCGCATCGCCGAGTCGCATCACGGCGATGTCGAGCGTGCCGCCGCCGAAGTCGAAGATGACGACATTCTGCGGTTGCGAAATGGATTGCTCATAATACAACGCCGCCGCGATTGGCTCCAGTTCAAAGTCCACTTCTTTGAAGCCTGCCGCGTGCGCGGCTTGACGCAGAGTCTCTTGCGCTTTGTGATCCTGTTCAGGCGACTCGGAAAATTTGACGGGACGTCCCAGCGTCACTGCCTCGATCGTTTCGCCCAACACATCTTCAGCGCGTTTCTTCAACAGACTCAAATAGGTCTGCGCCAGATCGCCCACGCTGTAATAGCGTTCAAAGATTTGCGTGCCTTTGTAATTGTCCTTGCGCAATGCGGTCTTGAGATATTGCAACAACCGCCCAGGTTTCAACTCATCCACATACACAAAAATATCGCGCACGTAAAACATATCCGCGCCGCGATATTCGATCTCGCCCGCCCATTGCTTCACATAGCGTCGCTGGCGATTGACGTTATCGCGGTAATACGTCTCCACCGCCTCCTGCCCGAGATGCGCGCGATACTCTTTCGTGATGTACAACACGGTCTTGATGACTTCAGGCAAAACATTTTTCGGATCCACTGGCAACACGCGGACGCGCCCTCCATCGTAGACCGCGACTCCCGAATTGGATGTGCCGAAGTCAATGCCAACTTTGAGACTCATGCACGCCTCTTTCCCCCGTCAGCTTGAATCAGCCCGATGGAGAGGATCCAAGCCTCCACTGCGATCGAACCGCTTCCCGTCATGGAATCCGCTCCCAGAATCTGGAGTCGTCCCGTTGCATCCAGCGCCGCGACCGAATCCGAATCCTTGACCGATGCCGCGCCCATAAAACGGACTCCCTGCTCAAGCCGCGCTGGAGGAATCAACGATTGTCCTTTTGCGGTGGACGATTTGGATGTCTCGATGCTTTTGCTTTCGCGGTGAATCACCTTGCCCGTTTGAGTGACGAAGAGAAGTGAATCGTCCGCGTGAGTGATGAACGACGCGATGACATAATCGGTGGCGGAGAGGCGGACGCGCTCCTCGGTGGCGTAGGAGAGGTCGTCCACATCGAAGGCGATGACCTTGCCCTCATACGTGACGAAGACCGCGCGATCTTTTTTGTGCGAGAGCATGAGATCAAACGGCTGGTCGGATTTTTGTATCGCGCCCTTGCCGATGTAATGATTGCCGAGAATGGACTGCGCCATGGAGGTCATCGTTTTTTTCGCGCAACCGCGGCGGCTGATCTGCAAAAAGAAATCGGAGAGGGGCAGGCGCGAGAACGGCGCGATGCAAGCCAGCAGTTCGCCCGCGCGCGGCTCATCGGGCAACGCGGCTTGACTCCACTCCCACGCACCGCCCAGTTCGATGAGTGGAATGTCGCTCACTTTATACGTGCCAACTCGCCCCGACGTGTACAACAAAAGCGCTTCTTCATTCGATGGGACGGCGAGGATGCGCGGCGGTTCATGGTCGTTGGACATGTCGCTCGTGATGCGACCGAGTTCTTTGGTGTCCGAGTTCAATTCGATGCGGAAGATTCGTCCCTGCGCGTTGTAGATCAACAGGTTGAGCGTTGACGATTCGACAGGTTGCGTGGGAAGTTCCACCAGCGTGCCTTCGTCCACGCCGAACCGCCGCTTGATCAGATCGAGTTGATATTCGAGATGGGCGATGCGCTTTTGATATTCCTCCACGCGCGTGCCGTTCTGCAAAGCGATGTTCTCCGCCAGCAGTTCTTCATCCCGCTCCGTCAACTCGCGTAGACGCCTGGCGATGAGTCGCACGATCGTCACCGCGGACTCGGGTCGCTCTTCGGCTTCTTTCATCCATTCGTCAATTTTGTTTGATAAGGACATGGTGGGATTCCTCGAACTGGGAATTATAAACGGAGAGGGGCGCAGGGTATAATACCTTTACATGCGCAAAGATACTGCAAACTGGATTGCACTCACCGATTACGATATAGAAACTGCCCGTCATATGTTGGAGACTGGGCGGTATTTGTACGTTGTCTTTTTGTGTCATCTTGCCCTGGAGAAAATGCTCAAAGCTCATGTGGCGGAAGTAACCCAAACTCTGCCTATAAAAACTCATGATTTGATTTATCTGGTCAAGAAATGCGAGTTGGAACTCCCTGAAACCCATTTGGATTTCATTGGTAAAATCAATACTGCAAGTATCCCTACCCGTTATCCTGATGATTTGGAACGCGCTTTGAAAGAATATCCAAAATCGGTTGCAAGAGATTACTTAAGTCAGACCCAAGAGATACTAAAATGGCTAAAAGAACACCCGAACTTAAGCAAATAGTCAGACGCTATCGCGCTCAACTCGAAAAAATGGGGATACGACCCGCGCGTATTTTGCTTTATGGTTCACAAGCCGCTGGAACTGCTCGCGAAGATAGTGACATTGATCTTATCGTCATTTCTGGTGATTGGAAAAAATATAACCATCGTCAGCGACTCGAATTGCTGGGCATTGCTTCGGCAAGAATTTTGGAACCCGTTCAAGCGCAGGGTTTTACTCCCAGTGAAATTCGAGCCAAAAAAGTTATGCCCTTTTGGTCAGAAATTATTAAAGAACAGGCAGTTGCAATCTAACTGTGCTTTCAAGACTCGGGTCGCTCTTCGGCTTCATTCATCCATTCGTCAATTTTGTTTGATAATGACATTTTGGGATTCCTTGGGGGAAGTAATTATAATATGAGATATACAAACATCTAAACCCTAAAGGCCCAACTTGAGCAGTTGATTATGCATTTAACTCTTGCATTTAAATTGAGGTAACAATAAAATCGCCATTATAAATTGAGATTTGCTTACGCTTCAGTCTTGTAGGAGGTATCTCATGGCTAAGAGATTGATTTCACGAAGGGTTCATGTAATTGTTGCGTGTCTATTACTGTCTATTGCCTGTAGTTTTTTTCCTGTTTTTGACAAGCAGGAACAAAATAACCAAGAGTCGCCAACGCTTGTAATTCCCAGTGAATTGCAAATAATCACGTCTGAGAACGTTGGAAAGTTGACAGAAATCTCAAGCATAATCGCAAGCGAGGTGACTGACTTACCGTCAGAAATTGCTCCGCCTCCAGTCAAAACTATAAAAGAAGTTGATGGGGAGAATTTTGCGTTTTCTCCCACCGAGATGAGTTTGATTTTTGTAAGTGATAATGGAGAACTACAATTTCTTGACATAATTACGGGTGAAGAGACAACTTTATCAAGCGGGGGCGCCATTCAGAAAATTGTTTTCTCAGAGAATGGCAAACTACTTGCAGTTGGTCGCGATAACGGTTCTATAGAGTTATGGGATATGGAGAATCTGACAATAAAGTCTTCATTGGAGGGGAATATATTGGCAGAGCACCAACTTAGTTTTGTTGCAAACGATTCATTACTTTTGTTATTAGATGATTTGGGCGGACTAATACTATGGAATGTTTCAACAGGTGCTGAAATCTGGAAAAGGGAAGGTACTGGTATTTTTCTTTTTGTTGATTATTCTGTATCTCAGGATGGGAAGTATTTGGCTGTAGCTGATTATAAAGGCTCAATAGGATATACCGATACGATTAATTTAGTCGAACTGGCTTCTGGTAAAGTGATAAGAACTTTCACTGTCCCTGATGGCTTTGTTACCACCTTTATTTTCACGCCAGACACAAAGAACTTAATTGTTTCAAACCTTTCGATCTCCACAAATAGTAGTCGATTGATGTATTTTGATCTGAGCAACGGGCAACAGGTTGAGCAATATGAAATAAAGGCAGTTCCTAATAGGATGATGTATTTTGACGACGGAAAAACAATTGCTTTTCTTGGCGAGAGCCATTTTGCGACCTGGGATGCCGAAAAAAGAGTTGAGGGACAACTTCTTGACGAAATGTATTTTGGCACTCCCGGTCAAAGTATTAAATTGATTGATCAACGTTATCTGTCTTTGGAGTACCTCCTTTTTGATACTTGGCAAGGAAAGTTGATTGAAGCAAACACCTTGTTTGTGTCTGACGAGAAAAGAATTTCAGCAGCAGGGTATGGAGATCAGGTAATATATTTATCTGATTTGAATACACGTCACTCTGTAAAATTTCGTACAGACCATACAAACCCTATAACTAGATTGGTTTTTTCTTCTGACGGGAATTTGCTTGTAAGTGGTAGTCTCAATGATGGCGAAATCAAAATTTGGGATATTGCGTCACAGAATTTTGACTCAATAACTGGCAGCTCTGTAAATCCATCTGGAATGGCTTTCTCACCTGACCGTTCGACCCTGATCTATTCCTTAGCGGACACCTTACATATTGTTAATTTGAATAGCGGTAATAACTTGACCGTCCTTGACGGCCATCTGATCTCTGGCGGATGGGCTTACTCATCTGGATTTGCCTATACTCCCGATGGAAAGTACTTTATTGCATTTAACTCTCAAAGGAATAAGTTGTTAGTTTGGGAAGCTGGAAAGCAGAAGATTTTTTTCAGTTACAACATTGAGGAAGATGAAATGAGTGGGATTGCAATCTCTCATAAAGGAAATCTTCTTGCCATCGTCTCTCAAGAGAAAATTTCTTTTATTGATATTGAAAAGAGAACTGTAATCAAGGAAATTGACAATAATATAAATGGATACTTGGCGACATTTTCTTCTGACGACAAGAAATTCATACTTTCTGGAGTTCATGAGAGGATATCTGTGTGGGATATTACTGATGGAACAAAACTTTACGATGTTGATGTTCCTGATGGTGTTGTAAGTCCTGCTGCCATTTCATCGGATGGAAAGTGGCTGGCTGTTGTAGATAAGAATCAAATGCAGGTCTGGGATATTGAGCAAAACGTAAAAATTTGGTCCCATAAGGGATCCAATGTTTCATACTTGGACGATCCTTGGGAGTTTGCCTTTTCACCCGATGGAAAGATTCTTGTTTTTTGGATCGATGAAGATGTGATTTCGATTCGAGAAACAGTTACAGGAAAAGAACTCACTACATTAAATGCACCACTTGGCAGAGTTGTTTTTTCTTCTGATGGTGTAATGCTTGCCATTTCCTCTAAAGATGGGATTAATCTTTTCGGTATAAGATAGATAATGAAGTCAGACTTTCCCCCTTGACGCATCTGCCTGACACGCATAGAATACTGCCCAACATGCTTAAGTCCACTCGCTGGTTTGCGTACTTTTATTTTACGGCTCCTAATCGGTTGCCGTTGGTGGCGCTTAAGTAGACAGGAAATAACTCTGTTCACGCAAAGAGCGAGACCATCACGGTCTCGCTCTTTTTATTTTGACCTCACCCCCAACCCCTCTCCTAAAGGAGAGGGGAGTCAAGGAGCCATTTATGCCAACACGCGGAATTCGCGGCGCGACGACCGTCTCAGCAGATGAACCTGAGTTGATTCTCGAGGCGACGCGGGAATTGCTCGAAGCGATTCTTGAATCCAACGAAGGGATGGTCCCCGAAGATATCGCCAGCGCGATCTTTACCGTGACGGACGATCTTGCCTCCACCTTTCCCGCAGAGGGGGCGCGGCAGATCGGCTGGGGACTCGTCCCGATGATGTGCGCGCGCGAGATCCCCGTGCCGAACAGCCTGCCGAGAGTGATTCGGGTTTTAATCCAATGGAATACCGATGTGGCGCAGAATGAAATTGTCCACGTCTATTTGCGTGACGCGGTGAAGTTGAGACCTGATTTGGTTGCGGCGCAGTGAGAACGGAAACAGGTAAACACGGAAACAGGTAGACACGTAAATATGGAGACATGGAAACAGGTAGACATGTAAACACGAAAACAACTTCCTCACCTGTCTACTTGTCTACTTGTGTACTTGTCTACTTGTCTACGAATCTTCACCCTTCATAATTTATCACCTACCACCCAGGAGAAACCACCATGATCATCGTAATGAAACCGCACTACACCCCGCAACAACTGGAAGGAGTTGTGAACGTCATCAAACAGCACGGGTTGACGCCGCACATCACCTACGGAGTTGAAACCGCCATCGTCGCCGCGGTGGGCGAGGTCAACATCCCGTCGTTGGATCCGTTCGAAATTCTCGATGGAGTTGAAACTGTGAAACGAATCTCGCAACCGTTCAAACTTGGTTCGCGTCAGGTGCATCCTGAAAATTCTGTGTTCCCGATTGACGGCTTCAACGTCGGCGGCGACGACATCGTTATCATCGCGGGTCCCTGCGCGGTGGAGTCGAAGAGTCAGATTTTGGAAACAGCTCACGCGGTGAGAGAAGCGGGCGCGAACGCGCTGCGCGGCGGAGTCTTCAAACCGCGCACGTCGCCGTATGCGTTTCAAGGTCTCGGCGAAGAGGGGCTCGAATATCTTGCCGAAGCGCGCGAACAAACGGGCATGCCCATCGTCGTCGAGATCATGTCGCAGGTGCAACTCGATCTCATGTTGAACTATGTGGATGTCTTTCAAGTGGGCGCGCGCAACATGCAAAATTTCAACCTGTTGCGTATGCTCGGTGAAACGCGCAAGAGCGTCTTGCTCAAACGCGGACTCAGCGCCACCATCGAAGAACTGCTCATGTCTGCCGAATATATTCTCGCGGGCGGCAACAAACAGGTCATCTTGTGTGAGCGCGGCATCCGCACATTCGAAACGTCCACGCGCAACACGACCGACATCAACGCGATTCCTGTGCTGAAAAATTTAACGCATCTGCCTGTCATCCTCGATCCGTCTCACGCCACAGGGCATTTCGATTATGTCGCGCCGATTGCGCGCGCGGGCATTGCGGCGGGCGCCGACGGCATCATCGTCGAGGTGCATCCCGATCCCGCGAAAGCCGCTTCCGATGGCAAGCAATCGCTCAAGCCTGAAAAATTTGCCGAGATGGTCAAGCAAGTGAAAGCCATTGCCGAAGTGATGGGACGCCGCATCGCCCCCGTCAACAAACCTGTCACCGCAGGCTGGTGATTTATGGAGGATGGCTTTTCGCTCGCTTTGCGCGATACTGTTGTTGGAATTGTCGGATTGGGACTCATGGGCGGCTCGCTTGCCATGAGTCTCAAAGGGAAGTGCGCCCGCCTGATGGGATTCGACACGCATCTTCCCACGCTTCAACTTGCGCTCGCCATCGGACTCGTTGACCACGCCTCAAGCGACTTCTCCTCCTTGTCCCAGCTCGATGTCTTGATCTTGGCGACGCCCGTCAATGTGATTGTAGAAATCATCCCGACACTGCCATCCTTCATCAAACAACCCTGCATCTTGATGGACTTGGGTTCGACAAAGAAATTGATTCTTGAATCGATGAATCGCTTGCCAGATAATTTTGAAATCATCGGAGCGCACCCGATCTGCGGAAAAGAAAAACTCGGCTTGGAAAACGCGGATGCAAATTTATATCGAAACGCTCCGTTCGTAATTACGCCGTCAGCGCGGACTACGCCAAACGCGAAATCTGCGGCTCAACAAATTATTTCAACCGTCGGCGCGGACTGCATTGAAATGTCCGCCGAAGCGCACGACCATGCGTTGGCATTTACAAGCCATTTGCCTTTCCTGCTTTCTTCCGCTCTTGTTAACGCGCTGCCTAAAGAATTTGCCGATTTCATCGGACCAGGCTTCCGCTCCAACTCACGCCTTGCGGACACCCCGTCACACATGATGGTCGGTATCTTGCAATCGAATCGTGAAAATGTTTTGAAAGCAATCCAGTCATTTCGAGATTCATTGACCGAACTCGAAGAAAATTTGCAGAGCGAAAACTACATTCAAACGGAAAAATTACTTACTCAATCCCGATTCTCCTACCAAGAGATTGCAAACAGATAGGTAAACCTCCAATCTCTAATCTCTAATCTCTAATCTCTAATTCTCTAATCCTCCAATTCTCTACTCCTCAATGTACATTACCCCCATCCCTCATCCCCTCAACGCCACCGTCCGCGTCCCTGGTTCCAAGTCGCTTACCAACCGCGCCTTGCTCATCGCGGCTCTTGCGAATGGCAAAACAAAATTAACCAACGCGTTGTTCTCGGACGATTCAAAATATTTTGCTAAAGCATTGCAAGACTTGGATTTTGACGTTCAACTCGATGAAGCAAACTCCGCAATGACAGTCACAGGCTTGGGCGGGAAAATCCCAGCCACCAGAGCCGAACTTTTCATCGGCAACGCGGGCACCGCCGCGCGATTCCTCTCTGCCTTCCTCACGCTCGGTCACGGCGAATATGTTTTGGATGGCGATGCGCGCATGAGAGAGCGCCCGATTGGGGATTTAGTGGATGCGCTTGAACAATTAAATTGTGACATTCAGCCTCTGCAGAAACTGGAAAGTAGAAAGGAGATTTGCCCGCCAGTGAGAATCTCCGCGTCAGGTTTGAAAGGCGGCAAAACCAAAATCGCAGGCGACATCTCCTCCCAATTCCTCTCCGCCCTCCTCATGGTTGCCCCGTATGCCCAATCTCCCATCGAAATCGAACTCACCACCGAACTGAATTCAAAACCCTACGTGGATATGACCCTCGCCATCATGCAAGACTTCGGAGTTGAGGTTCAACGCGATGGATATAAGTCGTTTACCGTGCCGCTTACGAGTTACAAGTTACAAGATACGCCACACGTAACTCGTAACTCGTATCTTGTAGAATCCGACGCCTCCGCCGCCTCCTACTTCTTCGCCGCCCCCGCGATTTGTGGCGGAACGGTTAAAGTAGAAAATATTTCACGTAACTCCGTGCAAGGCGACATCAAATTTCTCGATGTTCTCGCGCAAATGGGATGCCTTATCACCGAAGAAGGCAACTCGTTACTCGTAACTTGTAACTCGCAACCCAAAGGTTCGGATGTAGACATGCGTGACCTCCCCGACACCGCCCAAACCCTCGCGGTGATTGCGCCGTTTGCATCCACCCCCACCCGCATTCGCGGCATCGCCTCCGCCCGCCACAAAGAAACGGATCGCGTCCACGCCACCTGCGCCGAACTCGCCCGCCTCGGCGTTCAAGTGGATGAATACGAAGATGGGATGACGATCTACCCAATCTTGAACCTGCAACCCGCAACCATTCAAACCTACAACGATCACCGCATGGCAATGGCATTCTCCCTCATCGGTTTGCGTTTCGATGGCGTGACGATTGAAAATCCAGCCTGTGTTTCCAAAACATTTCCGAATTATTTTGAAGTCCTCAAGCAGTTGTCGTAGACAGGAAACAGGTAAACAAGTAGACACGTAAACAGGTAACTCGTAACCCGTAACTCGTATCCCATGAATTCATCCTTCACCCTTCATCCTTCATCCTTTCATTTAGGTCTCATCGGCTACCCTCTCGCGCATTCTCTTTCGCCAAAGATCCACACCACCGCGCTCACAGCCTGTGGACTCGAAGGTGATTATTCTCTATTCCCGATTGCGCCCGATGACAAACAAGGATTGAAAGACTTGCTCACCCGCCTCCGCGCAGGCGAACTACATGGACTCAATGTCACCATTCCGCACAAGCAAAATGTGATCGAACTTCTCGATGAACTCACGCCAACGGCGAAATCCATTGGAGCAGTGAATACAATCTACACGCGTAACGACAAGTTGATTGGAGATAACACTGATGCGGCTGGATTTTTGGTTGATTTGAAGAGGTTCGTAAACATGGAAACAGGTAAACAGGTAAACACGGAAACAGGTAAACACGTAGACACGGAAATAAGTACACAGGTGGACAAGATTGCGTTGGTGTTAGGGGCAGGTGGTTCTGCGCGGGCTGTAGTATTTGCTTTGGCAAACGACGGCTGGAACGTAACCATCGCCGCGCGTCGCATTGAACAAGCGCAAAAACTCGTCCGCTCATTTCCCAATTACCAATTACCAATTACTAATTACACCAATCTCCAGTCTCTAGTCTCTAATCTCTCGCTCCTCGTGAACACCACTCCACTGGGAATGACCCCAAACGTCGAAGCCTCCCCCCTTCCCGAAAACACAACCCTGTCCCCTCGCGCCATGGTATATGATTTAGTGTATAACCCAAGAGAAACAAAATTGGTTAGAGAAGCTCGGAAACAAGGACTGAAAGCCATCACAGGACTCGGTATGCTCATCGAACAAGCCGCCCTCTCGTTTGAAATTTGGACAGGACACAACCCTCCGCGCGAAATTCTCTACGCCGCAGTCTCCAATCTCCAATCTCCAATCTCTAATTCTCCAATCCTCTAATTCTCTTTCACCAATCACCACTTACCAATTACGGAGTACTCATGTTGCGCTTCCTCACCGCAGGCGAATCCCACGGACCCTCACTCACCACAATCTTGGATGGTATGCCTGCTGGCTTATCCATTACGCCTGAAATCATCAACAAAGAATTGACCCGCCGCCAACAAGGATACGGTTCAGGCGGACGCATGAAAATTGAACATGATACCGTGCAGATACTCGGCGGAGTGATGGCGGGAGAAACCACAGGCGCGCCGATCGCCATGCTTGTCGAAAACGCGGATCATGTTAAATGGAAGGGCAAAGCCGTAGAGCCGATGACCTCTCCACGCCCGGGTCACGCGGACTTAACAGGCGCGGTCAAATACGGTTACAAGGATTTACGTCCCGCGCTCGAACGCGCTTCCGCTAGAGAAACGACCATGCGCGTCGCAGTCGGCGCGGTGTGCAAACATTTCCTCGCGCAGTTCAATATCATCATCGGCGGATACGTTGCCTCCATCGGCGAAATCCAAACGGATTTTGGCGACATGCCCTACGAAGAACGTTTCCAGCGTGCCGAAGAGTCTGATGTCCGTTGCCCAGCCCCAACGTCTGCGCAAAAGATGCGGGACGAGATCGAGAAAGCTATTCACGGTAAAAACACCCTCGGCGGTGTCCTTGAAATCGTCGCGTTGAATCTTCCTGTTGGCTTGGGAAGTTTCATGCAATGGGACAAACGCCTCGAAGCAAATCTTGCAATGGCAATCATGTCCGTGCAAGCCATCAAAGGAGTCGAAGTCGGCGACGCATTTGAAAACGCGAAACGACTCGGTACACACGCCCATGACCCAATCAACCTGCAACATTCAAACTTGCAACGTGCAACGAATAGGGCGGGCGGCACCGAAGGTGGAATCTCCAACGGACAGCCCATCATCATCCGCGCCGCGATGAAACCGATTGCGACAACGCTCACGCCTCAACAAACTGTTGACCTTGCCCTCGGCGAAAACGCTCCCACCAAATACGAACGATCCGATTTTTGCCCCGTCCCGCGTGCCGTTCCGATCCTTGAAGCGATGGTCGCGTTTGTGTTGGCTGACGCGCTTATCGAAAAACTCGGAGGCGATTCGATGAACGAGATCAAGCCGCGCTTTGAATCGTTACGCAAAGCAACACTTGATGATTTGCAAATGGATAATGTCCCGCATGTGCTTTGGGAATGAGCGCGTATAAATGTAAACAGGTAGACACGTAGACATGTTGCTCTTCATGGATTTAAATGCTTTCTATATTGCATTTGCTGTTCTCGCGCTGGTTCTCATCGGGACATGGCTAATGAGCAAAGACCCTTTTCAGGTGTTCTTTGTTTTTGTGTTTGGTGTCTACATCATTAATGTCGTCAGTGTTGTTGTATTTCCGTTTCCAGTTGGATACGATGTACCCAACTTCAAACCAAATATAAATCTTATTCCGTTTGATTTTGGCCATTGCGATCCGCGTGGTCTGGAACTTTGCATTCGGGAAATCTATCAGAATATTCTGCTCACCATTCCTTTTGGTTTTGGCGTCAACTTTGTCGCGCGTGTCAAACCAAAGAACATTCTTTTGGTATCGCTGGCTGTTGGCTTCACGTTTGAGTTTACTCAACTCGTTATTTCGTTCATCGTCCGCAGTCCTTTCCGCGCTGTGGACATCAACGACCTCATCCTCAATGCAACAGGCGTTTTGATTGGATACGGCATATTCCGTATCTTCGGAGTAATGTACCTCTACGTCATTCAAAAGATTCAAAGCCAGCCTCGCCACATCTTCGCCTATGTTCATGATATAGTCCGCCAACACAACCACTGATAACTGCTCACTGATAACTTTCTTATGCACCTCTTCCTCTACGGTCCCCCAGGCACAGGCAAAACCACGATTGGAGAAATCCTTTCGCGGGATCTCAAACTTCCGTTTATTGACCTCGACCGCGTCATCGAATCAAAGGCTGGTATATCCATTCCGCAGATTATGGAAGGGCAAGGCGAGTCGGCGTTTCGTGATTTGGAAATCACAGCCTTGAAAAGCCTTTCAAATGAAGAAAGCGTGGTTGCATTAGGCGGCGGCGCGTTGTTGCGCGATGAGAACCGTCAATTCGCGGAGGGCAATGGCAAAGTCGTGTTGCTCATGGCAGAGTTGGATACGCTTCTCCAGCGGCTCAACGAAGATTCAAACAAGCGTCCATTGCTTGCGGGCGATTTGAAATCGAAACTTGCGGCACTGCTTGAGAATCGCCGCGAGCATTATGATTCTTTCAAATTGAAACTTCATGTTGCCGACAAAACCGCCGAACAAATCGCGCATCACGCGCAAGTTGCGTTGGGTCGCCATCATCTCTCCGCGATGGGGGAGTATGATGTTATTGTTGATTCGGTAAAGCGAGTTACTAACTCGCTCTACGCAAACTCGATCATCGTCACTGACGAGAATGTTGCAAAGCATCATCTCAAAAAACTCAACACCGAAAAATTCATCGTCATCCCTGCGGGCGAAGAACATAAAAATCTCGAAACCGTCTCGCGTTTGTGGAAAGCCTTTCTCGAAAACGGACTCGACCGCAAAAGCACGGTCATTGCCCTCGGCGGCGGCGTGGTTGGCGATCTGGCTGGCTTTGCCGCGTCCACGTACATGCGCGGGATTGATTGGATCGCCATCCCGACGACTCTGCTCGCGATGGTGGATGCTTCGATTGGCGGCAAGACTGGATTCGACTTGCCCGAAGGAAAAAACCTCATCGGTTCTTTTCACCCTCCAAAACTGGTTCTGGCTGACCCCAGCCTTTTACTCACCCTCAGCGACCGCGACCTACGTTCTGGCATGGCGGAAGTCGTGAAGCACGGAATCATCGCCGACCCCGAGTTATTCGCATTGTGTTCCAATGGAATGGATTGGGTAAAAAATAATCTCGAAGACGTGGTCAAACGCGCGATGGCGGTGAAGATAAAAATTATCGAAGAGGATCCGTATGAAAAAGGAATCCGCGCGGCGCTGAATCTCGGTCACACGGTTGGGCACGCGGTCGAACTGGTCAGTGGATTCAAGTTGAGTCATGGCGAAGCCGTTGCGATTGGCATGGTCGCTGAGGCGAGGTACGCGGTTCAGATTGGTGCGGCAGTTCGAGGGTTGGATGAAGCGATTGAATCCACATTGTCACATTTGGGACTGCCGACTCGAATCCCCGAAGAGTTTTCACGCGAGGAGATCATCCGCGTGATGAGGGTGGATAAAAAGAGGAATGCGAAGTCAATCCGCTTTGCGTTGCCTGTGGAGATCGGCAAGGTGGAGTTGGTGGACGTGACGAATTTGGAAGAAGTTTTGTAACGCGACATTTATGTCGCCTTTGCAACGTGCGACACCGCGAAGCGTGTCGCGATACGGAGTCATCATGAAAATACTTGTATTACACGGACCAAATTTGAATCTGCTCGGCGATCGCGAACCTGACGTTTATGGCTCGCTGAGTCTCAATGAAATCAATAACAAGTTGATTACGTTGGGAAAAGAACTAGGCGCGGAAGTCACATGTGTGCAATCGAATCACGAAGGCGAATTGATTGACGCCCTGCACGACGCCCGCGCGTGGGCAAACGGCGTGGTCTTCAACCCTGGCGGATACACTCACACATCGGTTGCGTTAAGAGATGCGGTCAGCGCGATTCAAATCCCTGTCATCGAAGCGCATCTCTCGAATGTGTACGCGCGCGAAGAGTTTCGGCATACATCTTTAATTTCGGCAGTTTGCAAAGGCAAGATCACGGGGCTCGGATGGAAATCATACGCGCTCGCTTTACGCGCGTTAGTTCAGTAGACCTCTTGCGAAAGTGCTTTTTAGCCACGGATTTCACAGATTTTCACTGATTTATTTTAAAATTCGTGCGAATTCGTGAAATCCGTGGCAAAGAATTTGATCGTGCTTCAATGTTATAGACTTATGCAAGAGGTCTAGTAATGAATCTCCCCTCTCCCGTCATGCTGAGCGGAGCGATAGCGGAGACGAAGCAGGGAGAGGGCAAGGGCGCCGCGCTGAGCGTGTCGAAGCGTGAGGGTAAAAAAACGGGACAGCCGAATCAGCTGTCCCGTCGCGTTTGAAGCGGGTTGGATAATTAATCCGACGGCGGTTTGAAAACCAGGAAGACCGCGTTGATGAGAATGCCCAACACAGCCGCAGTCGCAATGGCAGGCAGTCCGCTCGGGAAGATGCCGGGGACGATCACCGGTATGAATCCGCCCGGGTATCCAATGTTCCCGCCGATGCCCACGATCATGATCACCGCGCCGATGGCGAGGTTGCGCGGGCTAAACAGGCTGACCTTATTCTCTTGAATCAGCGCGATGCCTTGCATACCAATCACGCCGAAGAGATAGATTGCCAGCCCGCCGCTGACCGCCAGCGGAACGGACGCCACGAGCGCCTGCAATTTTCCGACGAAGCCGAGCAGGATGGCAATGACGCCAGCCGCGATCAACGCGGGACCGGAGTAGTTGCGGGTGATCGCCATGAGCGAATTGTTCTCGCCGTAGTTGGTGCCGGCTGTGGCGCCCATCAGACCGTTCAGGAAATCGCCGATGCCATCGAAGACCAGGTTGTAGCCAATGTAATTGTCGAGTTTAATTTTCTCGCGTCCCGATTCTTCGGCGAAGCGGTCCACATACAGGCTCATCTGATACAGATGCGCGGTCGACTCGGGGATGGTGGCGATCGCCATGATCGAAATACTGATGATGGCGGTCAGGAGCAATTCACCGCTGAAAGAAGGGAATGTGATATTGGGCATGGCGAACAACGGCGCGGTCGCGATGGCGGCGGTGTTCGCGGAACTTGGATCCACGATCATCGAGAAGACATACCCAAAAATGCCGCCAAGCAAAATTGGAAGCATTCCGATGAAACCCCTGTTTTGCAAATAGACCGAGAGCATGATTGTCACGATCAGGGTGGCGAAAGAAACCGTGAAGTTGGCGCTCGCCATTTGACCCAGAGCGGCGTACGCGAGACCGAAACCGATGATCGCCGCGACAGAACCCGTGACGATGGGAGGCAGGATCATGTCGAACTTATCCTTTCCCACGCCGCGAATGATGAAACCGATCACAATGTTCAACAAGCCGGTCACAACGATACCAGCCTGCATGAGGCTGATCACTTCGTTTGGAACCGGCACACCGAATTGAGGGGCGGCGCCGGTCATCGCCTGAACGATGCCGATGTACGCGGCAATATAGGCGAAACTTGAACCGTAGAAAAGCGGGATGAAGTTGCCGACACTGCGTCGCGATAACACCAGCGCGACGATCGTCGAAATTCCAGAAGCGAGCAGAACCGTGCTCACGTGGAACCCGCACAACGCGGCAACAAGCACCGTCGCCGGGAACATCGTCAACACATGCTGGAACCCCAACAAAATGGTCTGCCCCATGGGGGGCGTATCGTTGGGCATGAAGCCGATCATATTACTTTTAGCCATTGCAGTTTCTCCTCTTATTGGTTGGGTTGGTCTTGCATTGCTTGCACGATTTGCTTTACTTGCCTTGCTCGTTTTCTTCTTTGTTGCCATCCGTTTCATTCTCCTCTCCGATGATCGCGGATATCAAGGTGTGATCGCGCCTCCAAATAAAAAGTCGCCAGCGGGTTTCGCTCGGCGACAAAATAAATGGCAGACAAACTCATGGGCAATGAGCGTGTTCATTATGGGATCAAATTCCTGCAACCCGACAAATCGCATCTTACCCTACATAACCCTTGAATTTGGATGGGGATACGCCGATCTGGGGGGTCAAACCCCTCTTCCTTCCGAACCCCGGCCTGCCTCGCCACGTGACGCATTGTCCTCCCGGTTGACTTTGCTCTCCCCCTTGTGCTACACTCCAAGCCGTTAACCACTGTGTGGCAGACACCTCAAAGGCGTCCAACGTCTGCCTTAAAAACAGGTTGGGGATGCGCGACTTGCCGAGCCAATGACGCATCCCGTTCGCAGTGCAACTGCGAACGAACAGCCATTACATATCTATATAAACGTAGGAGACTCTCTCCATGCAACTCAAAGGCAACGTCACCATCAAAGCCCCTCGTAAAAAAGTTTGGGACTTCCTCACCGACCCCAATCAACTTGCCCAGTGCGTGCCGGGCGTCGAAAAAGTGGAAGAAATTGAAAAACTGAAAAAATATCACGGCGTTGTTTCGGTGGGTCTCGGCTCCGTCAAAGCGAAGTTCAACGGCGACGTGGATATTCTCGAATTGGATGAGCCTAATTTTGCAAAACTCAAAGCCCATGGCAACGCCACAGGCTCCGCCGCCGACGCGATCAGCGAAATGAAAATGTCCGACGCGCCGGACAACTGCACCCTCGTCGAATGGACGGCGGATGTGAATGTCTCGGGGCAATTGGCGAGTTTGGTTTCAAGATTGATGATGCCTGTATCGCAAAAGCTCGCGGGGATGTTCTATGATGAAGTGAAGAAAAGGGTGGAGGATCATTAAGCCGTTGAGTAATGCAAGATTTATCTTGCCACTCTCCTTTTTTTGCAATACACGAGCGCAAAGTGATGAAGTTTGAGAGGATAATCTCGTAACCCGCGTAGGGCGCGTTCTCTTACGCGCCCGTTGGCATTAGAGAACGCCAACTACTGCGCAAACGCAAAGTGAACTTTGCGCTACAGCGCGAGGCGGGAAATTAATACCAAAGTTGTCTGTATTCGTATTTAAATATCGCTCTTGATGTTCGTTATTCGTCGAGATTATGGTAACATTCTTTGAGTGTTGCCGTCCATTAATCAATAGAAGTGAATCGATCATTATGGAATCTTGATGGAACTAACGACCACAGTATCCCCGGGCTTCGAAGAAGTTCTGACCACAGAAGCCCTGCAATTCATCGAAAAACTTGAACGGGAATTTGACGCGCGCCGACTCGATCTGCTGAGGGCGCGCGTTGCGCGTCAGGAGGAGTTCGACGCCGGCGGCATGCCCGATTTCCTGCCTGCCACCCGGCACATCCGCGCTGGCGATTGGAAGGTCGCGCCGATCCCAGCCGACCTGCAAAACCGCCGCGTCGAGATCACTGGTCCCACCGACCGCAAGATGGCGATCAACGCCCTCAACTCCGGGGCGAATGTGTTCATGGCGGACTTCGAAGACGCCAACTCTCCCACGTGGAACAACATGATCGAGGGGCATATCAATCTGCGCGACGCGCTCGAACGGGCAATTGACTTTACCTCTCCCGATGGCAAGCGTTACCGTCTCAACGAACGAGTGGCTGTTCTCATGGTTCGCCCGCGCGGCTGGCACCTCACGGAAAAGCACGCGCTGGTGGATGGCAAACCGATCTCCGCTTCGCTGTTCGATTTCGGCTTGTATTTTTTTCACAACGCGCGGCGCCTGCTCGAAAAAGGTTCCGGTCCCTATTTTTATCTTCCCAAACTCGAAAGTCACCTTGAAGCCCGCTTGTGGAACGATGTCTTCAACTTCGCGCAAGACGCGCTGAGCCTGCCGCGCGGCACGATCAAAGTTACCGTGCTGATCGAAACCATCCTTGCCGCGTTCGAAATGGAAGAGATTCTCTACGAACTGCGCGATCACATCGCCGGGTTGAACGCGGGTCGTTGGGATTACATCTTCAGCATCATCAAAAAATTTCACAATAACCCAAACATCATTCTGCCAGACCGCTCCCAGATCAGCATGACCGTGCCGTTCATGCGCGCCTACACCGAATTGCTGGTGAAGACCTGTCATACGCGCGGCGCTCACGCCATTGGCGGCATGGCGGCATTCATTCCCAGTCGAAAGGACCCGCAGGTCAATGAAACCGCGCTGGCAAAAGTTCGCGCGGATAAACAGCGCGAGTCAACCGATGGCTTCGACGGCACTTGGGTGGCGCATCCCGATCTTGTGCCTGTCGCCGCGCAGGCTTTCGATCAGGCGCTGAAAGACAAGCCTCATCAAAAAGAAAAGTTGAGGGAGGATGTTCAGGTTGAAGCGGGGAATCTTTTGGATTTCAAGATCGAAAACGCCAGCGTCACCGAAGCGGGCGCGCGGCTCAATATCAATGTTGCCCTGCAATACCTGGATGCCTGGTTGCGCGGTTCGGGCGCGGTTGGAATTTATAACTTGATGGAAGACGCCGCCACTGCGGAAATTTCGCGCGCGCAGGTCTGGCAATGGATTCATCACAATACGCCGCTCGCGGATGGGCGCAAGATGACGGCTGAACTGTATCGCGGTTTTCTCGAGGAGGAAATGGGCAAGATTCGCTCCCAGTATGGCGAGCAGGCTTACCCGTCGAGCAGAATCGAAGAGGCGAAACAGTTGTTCAATCGCCTCACGTTGGAACCATCCTTTGCTGAATTTCTCACGCTCTCTGCTTATGACTATTTGGATTGATCGCCCTCCTCATTGAGACTCGTCTGTTACGCCTCTCCATCTTCGACGCGCGGGCTGGTTCGCCCGACTAAAAAAATTTACAAAGGAGAATGGATCATGTACCACAAATACCAACCCAAGTCAGTCGAGGAACTAAAGAATGAATGGGCGCAGAGTCCGCGCTGGGCGGGCGTGAAGCGTCCATATTCCGCCGAGGAAGTGGACCGCCTGCGCGGGACGTTTCAACACGATCACACGATCGCGCGCATGGGAGCGGAACGTTTGTGGGAATTGCTTCATGCTGAAAAATTCATTCGCGCGCTCGGCGCGTTGACGCCCATCAGGCGGTGCGGGCCGTGGAAGAAGGCTGGAAGGAGGGCCGACGCTACGGAATTGACTGCGACCTGAAATCGTTCTTCGACACGGTGCCCCATGACCGG
>JBGANO010000020.1:278-57336 GCA_044222305.1 Anaerolineales bacterium | reverse complement strand
GATCACAAAACTCGCCACGAGCCCGATGACTCCGAGGATGATCGCTATGAGAATGATAGGACCGAGGTTGGCTCTGAACACTTCCCAGCCGCGCGTGATGGCGGGGAGAACGCCCATCTCCTCAAGCACAACCGCGTTCTCTGCCTGTCGGAAGATCATGCCCAATACGAACATGACCGGGACGAGCAGGCAGAGACAACCGATCATCACGGGGAGCATTCCCATCATCGCGACGAGACCAGCGTCACTGCCTCCGCTTGCTACCAAGCCGCCGACCAGGATCACGGCAAGTACAATGCCGAGAAGGAGAGCGGGCAGACCTAATATCAGCGAGAGACCGAACATGCGCCAGAAGTATGGCACACTCCCGCTGAATAGCTCGCCGAAGACAAGCGATGCCGCGCCGCCTTCCGCTTGCGCGGTGCCGCGGATTAAACCGATCTTGCCGATGGCGCCGAGGAAGATGGTGACGATCCAAATGACGCAGAGTAGCGCGACGGCCACGATAATGATCGTGGTCAGGTTTTCCTGGATGGTTTGGAACCAGCGCATCATTTGAGGAGGAAGGTCGGGCGGTTGACCGCCTCCGCCGCCATCACCGCCGCTCCCGGAATTTGAATTGAAATTGCCGCCGCCTCGTCCGCAACTGGCGAGGATGCCAAATACCCACAGGATCTTGTGTTTCCAGGTGATCTGCCAGGCGCGTGTGAGCACTTCTCCAAAGTTGAAATTCATGGTGAACTCCTTTCTTTCTATGCCGCCGCTTCGGGTACGAGAGGCGCGGCAGGCGTTTGCGTCAAACGCAGGTACGCAAGTATATACGTGGATTTCATGAACGTGATTGCAACGCCCTGCACGAACGCCATCAGTGGGACGAGAACGAGCATAAACCCGATCGTCACCATCCCGAAGGTTGTTGAGTCAAAGTTGTTGGATTCGATGAAAAACGGAAAGAAAAAGAAGGGAATCACGAGCGGCACAACGATAATACTACTTAACACCGACATGGCGAAATACACCACCAATGAGAGAAGCGCCAACCGCCAGAAATTCGCCTTCAACAATTCCCAGCCTTTGGTTAGAGAGTCCATGACTCCCATCTCATCCACCACGACTGCCGCTTGCGCCTGCTCCATGAAGGCTTGCGCGATGAACATGACCGGGTACATGAGGAGGAAGATGGGTTGGACGCAAATAAACCCGATGCCCGCGGTGACGAAGCCAAACAGGATCAGGCAACCGAAGAGGACAGAGAATATCGCGCCGATCACAAAACTGGTCAGGAACATGACGCCTAACATGCGAGGGAAATAGATCTTTGCATCCAGTAACAATTGCTTGAAGGATATTCCCGCCTCGTCCCGCTCCAAGCGGACGATACCCAACGTCAACGCCGAATAGCCATAGGTAGCCAGCGCAATCGTGATTAGGATGAAGAGAATATGGAAGATCAAGAAGAGCACAATAAACAACGGGTTCTCGAGAAAGACCGGCGCGCCCGAGCCGTTGTCATCCAAAAAGAATAACGGGAGGAAATAAAACGGAATCCCCGCAAAGTTCACCAGCATCGGCAGGATGACCAACCCCCAAAACGATTTATTTTTCCATGTCATCTGCACAGCGCGAGATAGAACTTCACCCATCTCAAAATTCATTGCATCTCCTCAATCGGGTCTCGATACGTTCTTCGTCTTCGCTCCGCTCAGAACTACTCAACCACCGCCAATCGTCAATCCAAAATCGTCAATCGAAATCATTCCCATTCAATCGTCGCGGGCGGTTTGCTCGTAATATCATACACCACCCGGTTGATTCCCTCCACCTCGTTCACGATGCGGCTCGATACCCGCGCCAGCAGATCATGCGGCAGGCGCGCCCAATCGGCGGTCATAAAATCCTCCGTCGTCACCGCGCGGATCGCCGCCGCCTCTTGATACGTCCGCTGGTCGCCCATCACGCCAACCGAACGAACAGGCAACAGCACAACAAAAGCTTGGGATGTTTGCGCGCCTTTTCCTAAAAATTTTTCTTTGGACAATTCCTCGATCAAGATTGAATCCGCCGCCCGCAGACGGGACACACGCTCGCGCGTCACTTCTCCTAGACAGCGCACGGTCAAGCCCGGACCTGGGAACGGTTGCCGCCACACCAGCGACTCCGGCAATCCCAGCGCTTCACCGACAGCCCGAACTTCATCCTTGAACAAATAGCGCAGAGGCTCGACGAGTTCAAACTGCATATCCTCCGGCAGTCCGCCGACGTTGTGATGCGTTTTGATCTTCTCGGCTTTGTTTCGATCCGGCGCGGACGATTCAACGACATCGGGATAGATCGTCCCTTGCACCAAAAACTTCGGCTGACCGACTTGCTTTGCCTGCTCCTCGAAAATGCGAATAAATTTCTCGCCGACGATTTTTCTTTTCTGCTCCGGTTCAATCACACCTTGGAGCGCGGAGAAAAACTCGGCGCTGGCATCCACCGCGATCAATTCGGAGTGCAAATGATTCCGAAACGCCGAAGCGACCTGCGTCCCTTCATTTTTCCTCAGCAAGCCCGTATCCACAAACACAGACACGAGTTGATCGCCGATGGCTTTATGCACCAACGCCGCCGCGACGGACGAATCAACTCCGCCAGAAACCGCCGCAAGCACGCGCTCACTGCCAACTTGTTTTTGAATCCGCGCGACGGATTCTTCGATGATGGATTCGGGAGTCCAACTCGGTTCGACTTCGCAAATGCCAACGACAAAATGTTTGAGCAGTTTTTCTCCGTTCGGCGTGTGATGCACCTCGGGATGGAACTGCACGCCGAAATATTTTCGCGTCACATCTCCCATCGCCGCAAAGGGACTGTTTCCGCTTTGCGCCAAAGCGACAAATCCTTCGGGGAGTTTGGTGATGCGGTCGCCGTGTGACATCCAGACGGAGGAGAGATTAGAGATTAGAGGATTAGAGATTAGAGGATTAGAGATTAGAGGGCGAATTTCCGCCTGCCCATATTCGCGTTGCGCGGACGGGTCAACTTGTCCGCCGAGGGCGTGGGTGAGGGCTTGCATCCCGTAGCAGATTCCCAAAATAGGCAAGCCTGTTTTGAAAACGAAGTTCTGAATGAACGGCGCGTTCTCTTCGTAAACAGATTTGGGCCCGCCCGACAAAATAAATCCCTGCGGGTTGATGGAAAGAATCTTTTCGTGCGGCGCGTCCCACGGAAATAACTCGCAATAGACATGCGCCTCCCTCACGCGCCGCGCGATGAGTTGGGCATATTGTGAGCCAAAGTCTAAGATTGCGATTGAGTTCATGAATAATCTCTCGTCAAAAGTCAAAGGTTGAAAGTCACATGTTGACTTTAGACTTTCAACCTTTGACCTTTAACCTCTGACATTAAATGAAAATGTAACTGCGGAAAATCCTGATATTCCCCGCCGTTGACGATGAGACGATATGCCGTGAGATGAAATTCCTCCACGAGGCTTTGGACGGTAGAAAATAAATCGCTGAGAAAAGCAGAATCGCTTGAGTCAAACTCCATCAACGTTTTGACCGCCCTTTTTGGGACAAGCAGAACATGGAGCGGATACGAAGGCTTCGGGTGATGAAACGCCATCAAGGTCTCTCTCAATCGTTTGACAGGAATGGCAAAACTCATGTGCGCAAACATCCAACCGATGAAGGGAGCGAAGAACCAAAGCAACCCACGCCAATTACCATTTACCAAGTACTAATTCTCCAATTCTCAAATTCTCTTTCCTCAAACACCAATCTCTACTCTCTAAACTCAATCTTCCCATCCTCCATCTTTGTAATACAAGCCAACGACTCCACCGGCACGCCCAACGATTCCAGCGCGGCGCGCCCACCCTCGAAGTTTTTCTCGATCAACGCGCCGATGCCGACAACTTTTGAACCCGATGCTTCTGCCAAACGCACCAACCCAAGGATCGTCTGTCCGCTGGCGAGGAAGTCGTCAATGATGAGGATGCGTTCATGATTCGCCATATACTCCGGCGAGACGATCAACTCGACAGTTCGTCCTTTTGTATGCGAAGGCGCGAGAGTCAAAAATACCTGATCGGGCATGGTGATCGGCTTGGTCTTGCGCGCGTACACCACCGGCAAGCCGAGATGGATCGCCGTCGTCAGGGCGGGGGCAATGCCGGAGATTTCGGCAGTCAGCACCTTGGTCGCGTGAAGCGGGGCGAAGAGCCGCGCAAACTCGCGCCCGCAGGCATCCATCAAGAGCGGGTCCACTTGATGATTGACAAAACTATCCACTTTCAAAATTCCCCCGCCGAGATTTTTCCCATCGCGCAAAATTCGTTCTTCGAGTTCCTTCATGTTGCCTCCAGTATTACAAGTTTGTCGCTCTCGCGCTCGCAATGACATTATAAACGCCTGTGTTAGAATCTTCCACGTGACCGACATTGTGCTGGCATCGAATTCCCCGCGCAGGCGCGAACTGCTTGCGCTCACGCAATGGAACTTCACCGTCTCGGTCGCGGACATTGATGAATCTTTACTCGAGAACGAATCGCCTGCCGATTACGTCTTACGGCTTGCGGAAACCAAAGCCCGCGCGATAGCAGGCAGAACGGAAGCGGATCGAATCGTCCTTGCGGCTGATACGACCGTGGTAGACGGACGCGACATCCTCGGCAAACCCACCAGCGACGCGGAAGCCTTCGCCATGTTGACTCAACTGCGCGGGCGGGTTCATCAGGTCTACACCGGGATTGCCCTGCTTCGAATGAGCGATGGATTCCTCCTCACCGACCTGTGCGTCACCGATGTGCCGATGCGAAATTATTCCGACGATGAGATGCGCGCATACATCGCCACCCGCGACCCGTTCGACAAAGCCGGCGCGTACGCCATCCAACATACAGAATTTCATCCCGTCGAGAATCTGAGCGGATGTTTCGCCGGCGTGATGGGATTGCCGTTGTGTCATGTCACGCGGTTGTTGCGAAAGATGGATGTGAATCCCAACGCGGATGTACCCGCCAATTGCCAAAAGTATTTGGAGTATGAATGTCCGGTGTATAAAAGAATATTGAATAGTGAAATGTAAAGGATCATGTCGTTGCGAGGAGGGCTCGCGCTGAGCGGAGTGAGCCGATAGGCGAACGAAGACGAAGCGTAGCCCGACGAAGCAATCTCCGAATCGTGTAGGAGATTGCTTCGTCGCAAAGAGCAAGAACGCTCCTCGCAACGACATGGATATAGCGAAAGGTAACCCATGAAATTATTTCGTCTCATCAATATTATTCTCATCCCCGCATTTATTCTCGCCGCGTGCGGCACGAACAATGGAAGTTCACTCTTTCCCACCGAAACTGCATTGCCGCCGCCGATCGTGAACGTCACGTCCGCGCCAGATGCGGGCATTGCGCTCAGCGCATACCTCGACGCCTACAAAGCGGACGATTACAACGCCATGTATGCCATGCTCAGCAAGGTGACCACAGACACGCTTCCGCTCGATCAATTTGCCAAACGCAACCGCGACGCGTTGAACGAAATGAGCGCGGGCTCGTTCGATTATGTGATCAATTCGGCGCTGGTCAATCCGTTGTCTGCCGAGGTGGCGTATCACGTCACCTATCACACCGTGCTGGCAGGCGACATCCAACGCGACATGATCGCGCACTTCACCAGCGAAGGCGGGCAGTGGAAATTGCAATGGGACGACGCGAACATCCTGCCTGAATTGGCGGGCGGCAACGCGCTCAAAATGGATTACAACATACCCACCCGTGGCGAGATCTACGATCGCACCGGCGAACCGTTCGCGGCGCAATCCGACGTGTATGCGTTCTACGTCATCCCCGGCAGTGTGACGGATGAAAGCATTGGCACGCTTGCCGCGCGGGTGTGGGCGTTGTGCGGCATCAGCCCGGAAGTCCTCACGCAGGATATCCTCAACACGCCGGACCAATTCGCAATTCCGTTGTGCGAGGCGTCGGCAGATGAATCCGTAATCATCCGCGGCAGTTCTCCCAGCGGCTTGCAATGGGAGCAGTACACATCCCGCTATTATTTTGAGCAAGGCACCGGCTCGAACGTGGTCGGATACACCACGTTCATCTCTGCCGAAGATCTGGAAACATATAAACGCCTTGGCTATCAAGGCTCGGAGCGTGTCGGAAACGCCGGCATCGAACGATCCATGGAGGATTCTCTCGCCGGCAAACACGGCGGGACGCTGTACGTGGTGAACCCGTCCACAGGGCAGATCGTGACGAAGGTTGGAGAGAGCGAAGCACAGCCATCCGAATCGGTGAATTTGACGCTGGACCGCAACTTGCAATATTACGCGGAAAAATCCATCGAAGGATTCCGCGGCGCGGTGGTCGTGATGGAAGTGGATACCGGGCGCGTGCTTGCCATGGCATCCTCGCCGGATTATGACTCGAACATCTTTGAAACGAACAATCCCAACAGTTCGGAGCGAATCGCGGAATTATTTCAACGAGTAGACGACCCGTTGCTCAATCGCGCCGCACAGGGACAGTACCCGCTTGGCTCGGTGTTCAAGATCATTACCATGGCGGCGGGCATGGAAAGCGGGTTGTACATTCCCGATTCAACTTACGATTGCCAATACGATTGGACGAAACTCCCCGATACGATCCGCCATGATTGGACCTGGCAACATTGCCAGGACCGTGTTGCCTCGGGCAGGGAATGTAATACGCCCGATAGCCTTCCCTCTGGCTTGCTGACTCTTTCTCAGGGATTGATGCGTTCATGCAATCCGTTTTTCTATGATATCGGCTACACCCTTTACCAGAATAACCGTCAAACAGATATTGCCAACATGGCGCGCGCGTTTGGTCTCGGTTCGCCAACGGGAATCGGTCAGATCACCGAAGCCGCCGGGAATATCAGCGACCCGCAAACGGCTATCGATGTGGTGAATCAAGCGATCGGTCAGGGCGATATGCAAGTCACACCGTTACAGGTGGCGCGCTTCGTCGCCGCGCTCGGCAACGGCGGCACGTTGTATCGTCCGCAAGTGGTCGAATCAATTCAGCCCATCGAAGGACCGCCCACGCTGATCTTCAAGCCGGAAGCGACCGGCGTCCTGCCCGTTACGCCGGAGCGCTTGCAACTTATCCGTGAAGCGATGATCGAGGTGGTAAAGAACCCGCTCGGCACAGCAAGCTTTCGTTTACGCGGCATCCAAGTGCCTGTTGCCGGGAAAACCGGCACAGCCGAATCCGGTAGCGGCAGACCGCACGCCTGGTTCGCCGGCTACACCCTTTGCGAGGAAGCCGTAGATCAATTCCCGATCTGCAAAGACAAGCCGGATATTGCCATCGTGGTTGTGTTGGAAAATCAAGGCGAGGGTTCGGATTGGGCGGCGCCGGTCTTCAAGCGCATTATCGAGACGTATTACTACGGTTCACCCCGGACCATTTACTGGTTCGAATCCAACTTCGGCGTGACCGAAACCCCGACGCCCTTCGGCGGCATCCCCACCGAGACGCCGGAACCGTAATTTATAGAAGAGACCTCACAGGTCTCAAAGACCTGTGAGGTCTTATTAATTGGAGAATTAGAGAATTGGAGAATCGCGGTCTCATCGTTAAAGCCCAGTCTGGTTTCTTCACGGTGAAGATTGACGACGGATTCATTGTTTGTCAACTTCGGGGAAAACTAAAGCAAGGAAGAGCCAAAGGCGATATCGCGGCGTTGGGCGATAAAGTTAGGATAACAATTTTGGATGATGGTAGCGGGGTCATCGAAGAGATCGAGGAACGCAAGCAAGCCATTACCAGACTCGACCCGCGCCCACAAGGTGAATATCAACAAGTCCTGTTAGCGAATGCCGACCAGGCCGTGTTCGTTTTCGCGTGCGCGCATCCGAATCCGAAGTTGAAAATGCTGGATCGGTTTTTGGTCATTGCGGAGAAGCAGAAAATTCCAGCCGTCGTTGTTGCAAATAAGATTGATCTTGTTGATGATGCAAAAAGCATGTTTGGCTTGTACGAGAAGATTGGCTATCTCGTTGTTTACACCTCCGCAAAAAACGGCGATGGGTTAGAGGAACTGAAAAAGATACTCGCGGGCAAGATCAGCGCGTTCGCGGGACCAAGCGGCGCGGGAAAATCATCTTTGCTCAATGCAATCCAACCCGGGTTGGGACTCGCCGTCAACGAAGTAAGCACAGCAATGAATAAAGGAAAGCATACAACTGTCACACGCGAATTGTTCGCGCTCGATGGCGGCGGATACGTTGCCGACACGCCCGGCTGGAAGTCTCTCGCGCTGTGGGATACAACCCCCGAAGAAATGGACGCGTACTTCCCCGAATTGCGCGACCTTGTGCAACACTGTCAATTCAGCGACTGCACGCACATCCACGAGCCCGGGTGCGCGGTGGTGGAAGCGGTGGAGGAGGGGCGAGTGCATCGGGAGAGGTATGAGTCTTATTTGAGGTTGAGGGAGGGAGTAATTGGGGGTTGGTAATTGAGAAGAGGGGAATTGGAGAATTAGAGAATTAAAGACTGACGATTTACGATTTACGATTTTTGATTTACGATTGGGGAAGATATTCGCTGGTTGAGTAGCGAGCGCAAGTTGCGAGCGTATCGAAACCAGCAGGCTTCAAGATAATTTTTGTTTACATGTGGCGTGGTGGTTTCGATACGACACTCGCTATCCGCTTCGACAAGCTCAGCGAAACGGCTCGTGTCTACTCAACCACCGGAACAAATAACTGATGACTACTTCACTGATAACTGCTAACTGGCACTTGACTGGTCACCACTGGGCTGTGGATATGTTGCAAAAGCACATCGTCCGCGGGGCGGTGCGACATGCGTATCTCTTCGCGGGACCTCCCGGGCTGGGTCGCCGCACGCTGGCATTGCGATTCGCTCAGGCGTTGAATTGCTCTACGCCCGTTGATGCAGGCGTCCCTTGCGGAACGTGCCGAGATTGCAAGCAGATCGAGTCCATGAAGCACGCGGATTTGAGCATTGTTGAACCTACGATCAAAGATCCCGCCACAAAAGAATTGATACCTTCGCCAAATGGGGAAATTCGAATTGAACAGATTCGAGATTTGCATAAAACCATCAATCTCAAACCGTTTCAATCGAAGTATCGAATAGCGTTATTCCTGCGCTTTCACCAAGCCAACGATAACGCCGCCAACGCGTTGTTGAAGACCCTCGAAGAAGCGCCGCCGTCTGCGATTTTGATTCTCACCGCCGATAACCCTGAACAGTTATTACCAACTATCGTTTCGCGGTGCGAAGTGTTGCGATTGAGACCGTTGAGTGTTGATGAAGTAAAGAGAGAATTAGAGAATAGAGGAGTAGAGAATAGTCGCGCAAAGTTGATCGCGCACATTTCAGGCGGGCGGATGGGCTACGCGCTTCGACTCATCGAAAACAATTCTCTGCTTGAAACACGTGAAGAACGACTGAACGATCTTCTCTCCCTTTTGCCTGCCTCGCGCGTGGAAAAATTTTCCTACGCCGACAAACTCTCGAAAGATAAAGACGCGATGCGGCAGACGATCACCTTCTGGCTTTCGTATTGGCGCGACGTGATGCTGAGAGTTTCGCAAGCCGCAACCCCGCTCGTCAATGTGGACCGCAACGTGGAGATCGAAGACATCGCCTCGCGGCTAGATTTATCCGCCTCGCGGCGCGTGGTAAGCGGGCTGGAAGAGACGCTCGACAAGATGGATAGAAATGTAAACTCGCGAATGTTGGCGGAAGTGATGTTGATGGATTTGCCGAAGGTTTAACGTAGTGACGACTTTAGTCGTCAAACCTGTAACGACTGAAGTCGTTACTACAAAAAAAACAATGCCTTACGAATATCGCAAACTCTCGCCCAAAGAACGCGAAATAATCGTCAACTATCGTCGTCAGCGCGGTTACCCGTTGCACGCGCCGCCGCATCCGTTCCGTGAGTCTGGGGCATATATGATCTCAGCGTCAAATTTCGAGCATAAACCCATTATGAAATCTCCTGAACGTTTGACCGAATTCGAATCTCGTTTATTGAGCGCCCTACAGGAAATCGCAGATGATCTGATCGCGTGGGTTGTTTTGCCAAACCATTATCATGTTCTTGCCTATATTCAGGCATTGGATCATGTATCAGCCGCGCTCAAACAGTTGCATGGAATAACCTCCCGCGAATGGAATATCGAGGATGAACTAACGGGGAAACGCCGCATCTGGTATAAGTTTGCAGATACCTGTATCAGGAATGATGGTCATCTTCAGACAGCATTCAACTATATTCATTACAATCCCGTAAAACATGGTTATGTGAAAGATGCTTATGACTGGCAGTGGTCAAGCCTTTCACTCTATTACGAAGACAAAGGAAGGGAGTGGCTTCGTGAAAACTGGAAATCGCACACTCCGCCTGTTGATTTTGGCAATGGGTGGGATGATGAGGTGGAGAACGATTAAATGTCAACAACAACCAGCAAAAACGACTGAAGTCGTTACTACGGTTAAAGGAAACAGTTGATGAATCAGAAATCCTGCGTGAAATGGCGATGATGTCAATAGACGAAGGCGAGGAAATCGCGGGCGCGTGGATCACGCCCTACATCCCCCAAGTGGGCATGTACAAATTACTCGCAAAAAAGAAAAAAGACGGGACGTTTGAGTGGATCCATTTCATTCAGAGGCTGAACGGGAACAAGGATATTGTCTTTCGCGGCGAGGCGAAGGATCAGGCGCAACTGGATGAACTGCTCGAAGTCGCCAATGGGAAATTACAGGCGATCTTCAAAGTTAAACTTCAACCCGCCGATGCGGATATGTACACGCTGGATGGAAAAGGCGCGTCACCGCTAACTCAATAGGAGCAAACCATGTGCCGAAGCATCAAAACATTACGCAGTGAAATCCCCGCCACCGAGGAGGAAATCCGCGCGGCGGCGTTGCAATTCGTGCGGAAGGTCAGCGGATATCGCAAGCCGTCGAAGGTCAATGAGGCGGCGTTCGAGCGGGCGGTGGAGGAGGTATCTAAGACGACTCAAAGTTTATTGAAGGGACTTGCCATAAAAAGCGGAACGGCTGTTTCAGCGCAAAATTAAATTTCATTTTGCACGGCTCGTGCTGCCATTCTCAGCCGCCGATTGGCAGATATGGAAAAGGATTAAGTCAATGAAACGAAAAAATATTGGAAGCAACTTTGACGATTTTTTGGGTGAGGAAAAACTTCTTGAACAAGCGCAGGCTGTAGCAATCAAGCGCGTCATTGCCTATCAAATCGCGGAGGAGATGAAAATCCGTAAACTCAGCAAGACTGAAATGGCAGATAAGATGCGAACCAGCCGCGCCGCCCTGGAACGATTACTTGATCCTGCAAATTCCTCTGTCACACTTTCAACGTTGGAACGCGCCGCCTCTGCTTTGGGCAAAAAGCTCAAGGTGGAACTGGCATAAGTTATTCATTCAACTTACGCAGAATGTCCCGCAGGTTTTAGGGCAAGTATTATCGCCTTGCTAAAAACCTGCGGGACGTTTTGGTTTCATTCAATCGCCGCGCGCAATTTCATCTCGTCCAAGTCAATCAATGCCCCAACTGTTGTCAGAAAATCAAGCCCGATAATTCCGTCCATTTCGAAACCGTAATTCATCGCCCCAATCTCAAGCTCAAATGGCAAAACTTTCAGATCTCCCACTTTCAGTTCATCCACTTGTTTCGTAAATACAAACTCAGAGCCGCCTACGCCGCGAATCCTGTGGACAAAATCTTCAGGCTCGTAGGTCAAGCCGACGGCGGCAACTTTATCTGTTGAAAAAATCGTGCCAGCGGAACCTGTGTCAAGTAAGACATTTTTCAGGGTCACTCGCTGGCGACGATGAATCAGTGTTGCGGAGACGTACGGCAGACCATTCTTAATTCGTATTTTCATCGCGCCCCTCGAACGCCGAGCCACATCCTTTCTGTCACTGTCAATTTTTCCCGACTGGTATGAAAGACGTATAACTCACGCTCAGGCGAGAGGCGATGAAACTGGGTATATTTCCGTAGCGCCGCTGTGGAATTGGAGAAAGAACCCAACACCGCCAGTTGCATCAGAATCCGATGATCGGCTTTTGTGCGCGCTTTGATCGCCTCCACTACCAACCACTTTTGCGGATATTGCTCGCGAATTTCGTTCCACTTCATGGGATTCTCCTTGGTCACTGAAATTATAGCATGAGCGTTTTGATTCACTCAATCGCCGCGCGCAACTTCTTCGCCAATTTCCCAAACTGGGACGTATAGCGAATCTCATCCCTGCGTGGACGTGGAAGATCAACTTCCATATCCATTTTTATTTTGCCGGGGCGTTGAGTCAACACGAGAACACGATCTGCCAAAAACAAAGACTCATTGATCGAATGTGTCACCATGATGACGGTCTTCTGCCGCGCCTGCCAGATGCGCGAGAGTTCTGTCCACATGCGTTCGCGGGTCATTGCATCGAGGGAGGCGAAAGGTTCATCGAGCAGAAGCAGGTCGGGGTCATGGATGAGCGCGCGCGCAATCGCCACGCGTTGCGCCATCCCGCCGGAGAGATCGCGCGGAAGCGAGTCTTCGAATCCTGTTAGTCCCACCAGTTCGATCATCTCGTTTGTTTTTTTATGCGCGGTTGCTTCATCCATTTTATTCACTTCGAGCGGAAGTTTGATGTTCTCAGTCACCGTGCGCCACGGCATGAGGGTCGCCTGTTGAAAGACCATGCCGATGCTCGGCTGTTCGCCGCGACCGAACGTGAACGAGCCTGACGTGGGAGGGATCAACCCAGCCAGAATTCGCAACAGCGTGGTTTTGCCCGAACCCGAGGGACCCAACACGCACACAAATTCGCGCGCGCGCACGTTGAATGAAATGTTAGCGAGCGCGTGAAGTCCGCCGTTATCGTTGGGGAACACGGTAGAGAGGTTGCGGATGGTGAGGATGGGTGTGGGTGGCATTTTTTGAACCGCTAAGCACGCTAAGTGCGCTAAGATTTTTAAAGGGTTTTTCTTGGCGATCTTCGCGCCCTTAGCGGTTAATCTTTTACGGAATGAACTCGTTCGTGAACGCCTTGCTCAAATCAAGCGGTTCCGCGATCAAGCCCATGTCGAGCAGAACATCTTGCATGTTCTCCCATGCTTGCGGATCGGAGAATCCGAGTCGCTCCGTTTGCCATTGCTCGATGGAAACTTCAAGCACTTGTTTTTGCACATCCGCATCGAGTTCCGCAAAGTTCGGGATATACGATTCGCTGATCTTAAACGCTTCATCGGGATTCGCAATCGTATCTTTCAACCCCTTCAAGAACGCGCCGACGAACGCGCGCACCAGTTCGGGATTCTCCGCGATCACTTTTTCGCTCGCAAGCAAACCGTTCGCCGCGAGTTGAGCATACTCTGCCACGCGCAACTCGGTCACCGCGATTCCCTGCGCGCGCAGTTGAATCGGCTCGTTCGCCGCATAACCGACAACAATATCTTGTTGACCCGCCGCCATCAGTTCGACTTGGTTGAAACCGATCGCATCGAGCGTCACATCCGCTTCGGTGAGTTTGCCCGCGGCAAGCAGCGCGCGCAAGCCGATGTAACTCGCGCCGAACAAACCGGGCAAGCCGATCTTCTTCCCTTTCAAATCTTGCGGCACAAGCACGCCGAGTTCGCTTTTCGCGACCACCGACACAGGATATTGCTGATACCACGCGGCGACGTACGTGACGGGCAGTCCCTGCGCGCGCGCTAACAAAACTTGCTCACCTGAAACAACAGCGAACGGCAATTCGCCCGCCGCCACCAACTCAACACCTTTGGTCTCGAACGAATAATCAAATTCGATTTCGATTCCCGCATCTTTGAAATATCCTTTTTCGACCGCGACATAGAACGGCGCGTATTGGATGTTGGGGATGTACCCCATCGGCAAGCGGATATGAGTCAACGCTTCATTCGCCGATTGAGGCTTGCCGCACGCCGTCAGCATGAGCGACATCCCCAGCATGAGTAAAACTAATTTGCGAAACATAGAATCTCCTTAATGATATGTCATTGCGAGGAGCGCTCTTGCTCTTTGCGACGAAGCAATCTCCTTGTCGTATCGGAGATTGCTTCGAGTGGAAGAACGCCGCTCTCGCAATGACGTTAATTTTGCCACTTCAATAACCTATTCTCCAACACTCTCACGATGCCATACAACATCAACGCCAGCGCGATCAAGGTGAAGACCGCGACGAAGACCATCGGCGTGTCGTATTGGAAATCGCCGAGTTGTAACAAAAAGCCGAGACCGCTTTCCGCGTCCACGAGTTCGCCGACGATGGCGCCGATGACCGAAAGAGTCGCGCCGATGCGCAAGCCGCCGAGAAACACAGGCAGGGACGCGGGAACTTCCACCCTCCATAAAATCTGCGCGCGCGAGGCGTGAAGGGAATTCATCAAGTCGTACAACGCGGTTGGCACAGCGCGGACTCCCACAATCGTGTTCACCAACACGGGGAAGAACACGATCAACGCGCAGATGACCACCTTCGAGAGAATCCCATCCCCGAGCCAGATGACCAGCAGGGGCGCAATCGCAATGACGGGGATCGCCTGACTCGCAACAAGATACGGCGATAACACTTTCTCCAATGAACGCGATTTGGCAAGCAAGTATCCCATGATCGTGGCAAATAGCACGCCGACGATGAGTCCCAACACGATCTCTGTCAATGTGATGACGGTGTGATGCGGCAAACTTCCATCGTTCATGGCTTTGAGGAAACGAGTCCACACGCTGAGCGGGGAGGGCAGAATGAAGTTGGGGATTCCGCTGAAGCGCGTGAGCAAATCCCAGCCGAGGAGGAAGGCGAGGGTGGAGAGGAGGATGGGAGTGAATCGTTTGATCATGTTATTTTGTAGGGGCGAGGTTCTCTCGCCCGTTTGCACAATCCAACAATCGGGCGGGGAGACCCCGCTACGGACGTACAAAACAAAAAGCGCCGCGAAAAGTCGGGGCGCAGAATCAAGACTCCCCTGAGTCCGAAGCGGAATTAAAATCCCGAAAACACGAAGCGCGTTTCCGGGGAATTAAGTCGAATCAGACTCGCGTTGAGTCGATATCCTTCTTCTATCCAGACTATGACTGTCGGCCCTGGAATTACACCAGTATCGTGCCGTATGACCGACTTAAGTCGGTCGTATCTGCTCGCGGGCTGTACCGCCGATCGGGAATTGCACCCTGCCCCGAAGGTTTAATATTTGATTGTTGTGATTATAACGCCAACTTACTTCACCTGCGCTTTGATCTTTTCAGCCGTGTCTTTGTAGCCAGCCAATTTATCGCGTTCTTTTTGCACGAGCGCGGCGGGGGCTTTGTTGGCGAAGTCGCTCGAAAGCAATTTTTCCAACCGTTCGATATGCGACACGGCTTCTTTCAACTCTTTTTCAAGGCGCGACTTGTCTTCGGCAAGATCAACCATGCCCGCCAATGGGAGATAGACTTCCACTGAGCCGATGACGAGTGCAATTGCGTCTTTGGGCGTTTCTTTCAGAGATTGGAGATTGGAGATTTGAGACTGGTCGAGTCCTGCGAGTGACGCGATGATAGTCGTTTGCTCTTTCAACAAATCCATCTTATCGCCGCCGACGATCGTCGCTGGAATCTTTTTCGAGGGCGCCACATTCTGTTCCGCGCGCAAATTGCGGATGGAACGCACGATCTCCTGGATCAACTCGAAATCGGCGACCTCCGCTTCTTCCCACCCTTCGGGCTGACTCGGCTGTGGGAACTTTGCCGCGATCAACGCGTTGGGCCAATCTTGAGAGAGATTGGAGATTGGAGATTCTCGCAACGCGCTTCGCAAGTGTCCCCAAATTTCTTCGGTGACGAACGGTGTGAACGGATGCAACATGCGCAAGCAAGTATCGAACACGCGCGCCAAAGTTTCAACCGTCTGCGTCTTGGTCGCTTCACTCTTCATCTGCTCTTTGGCGATTTCCACATACCAATCCGCAAAATCGGACCAGATGAAATCGTGGATCTGTTGTCCCGCCTGCCCGTATTGGAAGTTTTGGAAGTTGCGTTCCACATCGCGGATGAGTTGGTGGAGGCGGGCAGAGAGCCATGAATCGGCGAGAGTCCAGTGATCAGTAGACAGTGATCGGTTATCAGCGCCTGACACCTGAAACGTGGAACTTGACACCGTGTTAATCACAAACCTGCCCACATTCCAAAGTTTGTTGGCAAAGTTGCGGTTGGCTTCGACGCGTTTCACTGAAAGGTTCATATCGTGTCCGGGCGTGGAACCAACCAGCAGGGTGAAACGAAGCGCATCCGTGCCGAATTGATCCATCACGGTGAGCGGATCAATCACGTTGCCATACGTCTTCGACATTTTGCGTCCCTGCTCATCGCGCACCAAGCCATGCAGATAGACCGTGTTGAACGGCGCTTCGCCGGTGAACTCCAGCCCCATCATGATCATGCGCGCCACCCAGAAGAAGATGATGTCGTAGCCCGTCTCCATGTATGTGGTTGGGTAAAAATATTTCAGGTCGGGCGTTTCTTGGGGCCAGCCCAATGTGGAGAAGGGCCACAGACCCGATGAGAACCACGTGTCTAGCACATCTTCATCCTGACGAATCTCTTTCGAGCCGCAGGTGCCGCATTGAGTCGGGTCTTCGCGCGTCACGGTCATGTGCCCGTCCGCGCAATACCAGACGGGGATGCGATGTCCCCACCACAACTGCCGGCTGATGCACCAGTCTTTGATATTTTCGAGCCAGTTGAAATACGTTTTCTCGAATCGTTCGGGAACAATTTTGATTCGACCATCGCGCACGGCATCCAGCCCGGCGTTCGCCAGCGACTCCATTTTCACGAACCACTGCTCGGAGATCATCGGCTCGACGATCTCGCCTCCGCGTTGCGAGCGCGGGATGGTGGTGGTGTATTTCTCTTCTTTGATGACGAGTCCTGCGGCTTTCATATCTGCCCACAGTTTCTTCCGCGCCTCGTATCGGTCCTGACCTTTGTACTTGCCTCCGTTTTCGTTGACCTTTGCCTCCACGTCCAGCACAGAGAGGATGGGCAGGTTATGCTTCTGCGCGATGTTGTAGTCGTTCGGGTCGTGACCTGGGGTGATCTTGAGCGCGCCCGTGCCAAACTCCATGCTCACGTATTCATCCGCAATGACGGGAATCTCGCGGTTCAGAATCGGAACGATGACTGTCTTGCCAATAAATTGTTTGTAGCGTTCATCATCGGGATGCACAGCCACAGCCGTATCGCCGAGAATCGTTTCGGGGCGAATGGTGGCGACCGGTATATAGACCTCCGAGGTCTTCGAGACCTCGGAGGTCTCTTTGATCATATATTTGAAATAATACAGCGTCGCTTCTTCTTCGCTGTATTCCACTTCGAGATCAGAGACGGCCGTTTTGAGTCCCGGCGACCAGTTGATGAGACGCGGTCCGCGGTAGATGAGTCCCTTTTCGTAGAGGCGGACGAACGCCTCCCGCACCGCGCGACTCAGCCCATCGTCGAGGGTGAAGCGTTCGCGGCTCCAGTCACAGGATGCGCCGAGGCGTCGAATCTGAGTGGTGATGATGCTTCCGTACTTGCGCTTCCACTCCCATGTGCGTTTGACGAATTCGTCACGCCCGAGTTCTTCTCGCGTCACTTCCTCTTTTTGCAGGAGGTCGCGTTCAACCATGAGTTGCGTGGCAATGCCCGCGTGATCGGTGCCCGGCACCCACAGCGTGGAGTAGCCCTTCATGCGGTGATAGCGGATCATGAGGTCTTCGACGCTGACGAACATGGCGTGACCGAGATGCAGTTCGCCCGTCACGTTCGGCGGCGGGATGGTGATAACGAACGGCTCGACGTTCGGGTCGAAACCCGGTTTGTTGGGGTCGTTATGCGGCTGGAAAAATCCGCCCGCCTCCCACATCGCGTAGATGCGCGACTCGGTGGCTTTGAAGTCGTAGGCTTTGGGTAGTTCGTGTTTGGTCATTGTTGCTCCTTCGGGCGTAGACAGGGAAACAAGTACACACGTATACACGTTCCTTGTTTCCTTGTCTACCTGTTTACTTGTGTACGTTTTTACTTAAACAAAAACACTCCGTCCAATAAGAGGACGAAGCGTTCGCTCCGTGGTACCACCTCAATTCGGTTGAAGGTTTGAAGGTTGCAAGTTGCAGGTCTTTGCCTTCAACATTTCACCTTCCAACTTTCAAACGCGCTTTGATTGCTGTAACGGGCAATTCCGTGGCGTTCTAGTGACCAGTGTTCAGTTATCAGTGAACAGGTTTTCTTCGCCAGCAATTTCAGACGACTTCGGCGTTGTTTTTCTGCGAACGCTTCCACCTTGCGCGTTCTTCTCTATCAGGCAACCACTCGCTTACTACTTCTGAATGGCTGAGATTATAAAGAGGGAAGGGGATAGAGTCAAGTTTTATTCTTTGATATAATCGTTGCATCGCCCTGGTAGTTCAATGGATAGAACAAGGCACTCCTAAGGCTTAGATGTGGGTTCGATTCCCGCCCGGGGCATAGATATGGTTGACGCCACTTCTAAATTATTATGAAACATTAATATTTTGCCTCTTGCAAAACCGGTGGGCATATAGTAATATTCACGTCGATGAACGCTAGGGTGCCCCCCTCACCCTGGCGTTCATCATTTAAGTGCATGGCGGGGACATTTCAAATTATTTCCACTACAACCTCGCAAACCTCGACACCACCTTCCCGCCGCAGCCACAGTTTTTACTCTTTCTTCGGTTGCTGTGCCTGGTCCAGCTTTTGTTGTTCCTGCCGCCGCAGTTTTTGATTCTCCACCTGCTCCTGCTCCAACTTTAACTGTTCCTGACGTCGCAATTTCTGTTTCTCTACCTGTTCCTGCTCAAGTTTTACTTGCTCCTGGCGGCGCAGTTTTTGCTTCTCTGCCTGTTCCTGCTCAAGTTTCAGCCGTTCCTCTTTTTGCAGTTTTTGTTTCTCTTTCTGCTCTTGTTCCGATTCGTCTGGTTGATTCTGTGTCATTCTATTTTCCTCTTTCATCATCTACAACTTCGCAAACCGACTCACCACCTTCGCCATCCCGGCGGGACGATCCATCACACCGCCTTGATGGATTCCAATCGGCGCGCCTTCTTTGGCATAAGCCAAATCCACGTATGCTTGACCCGTGATGAACCTCGCTCCATCTATCGCGCAGGAGGTGACGAAGCCAATGCGCTCGCCGTTCGCGCTGACGACGGGGTCGCCGTTGTGCGCCATGCGCGTGCGTTGCTCGTCGAACGTGAATCGAACCACTACACCCTTGCGCTCTTTTTCTCTGGCCACAAACGCGTCGCGCCCGATGAACCACGGTTTGTACGTTTTCACGTATGAACCAAATCCGCCCTCGGCGACGCCGAGGTCACGTCCTTCGTCTGCGGTCTTCGTCTCCGCTCCGCTACTCTCAGACCTCCGCTCAGGACGAGAGCCCAACCCCATCTCATGCCCATACAATGGAAGTCCCGCTTCGGTGCGCAACGAATCTCTCGCGCCCAAACCAATCGGCTTGACTCCAAATGACTCACCCACTTTCAAAATCGTATTCCAAAAATCAACCGCTCGTTCAGGGTGGACGAACAACTCAAACGCCATCTTCTCGCCCGTGTAGCCCGTACGCGAAACAATCAAATCAAACCCGCCAATCACCGCGTTGCAAAGTTCAGTCCTCTTCAACTTGCCTACTTGTATACGTGTTTCCGCGTCTACCCCCATCGCGAACAAAATATCTTTTGACTTCGGTCCCTGCAACGCGATATCCACGCGCATCGCATCGCCTGCTTTCGCATCACGCAGGTTGCGGATCTCCGCTTGGTAACCAAACGTCCGCGCGAAAGGACGCGCATTGTCAATCCGCACTTTTCCATCGCGCACGCTTTCGAGCCACGCGCGATCCTTGTCATCGTTCGACGCGTTCACGACCACGAGATAATCGTCCCAGCCGCGACGATAGACGAGCGTATCATCCAACACGTCCGCATCGGGCGTGAGGAAATGCGTGTACAACGACGCGCCCGGTTGCAATCCACCGCAATCATTGCCGCAGACCGCATCCAAAAACGACGCCGCGTCCGCGCCACGCACATCATACACGCCCATGTGCGAAACATCGAACAGCCCCGCCGCCTGCCGCGTCGCCAAATGCTCCTCGTAAATAGACGTGTACACCACAGGCATCTCCCACCCCGCGAACGGAACCATCCGCCCGCCCAGATCACGATGGACTTGATTCAACGCTGTCTTTTTTAATTCGCCTTCGGATTCATTCCACGCAAACGGTGGCAACGCTTCTTTCGCGGACGTTGAGCCTGCCCCGACAAACCAAGCCTTGTCCTCGCCTCTGCCTTCTTCCGCTTTCCGCGTCTCTGCTTTCTTCTTTATTTCCTCCACCACAAACGGACCGGGCATCCGCCGCGCCGAAAAATCTTTCACTCCATCCACATTGAACGATGTATATCCATCTGACAGATCACGCAACCACGTTGCAACAACTGACGCATTCTTCGCAGGGACAGACAATTGATACGTCATACCGTCCACGTTCTTCAACGTTCCTTTGATTTTGCCCTTGGGGGTTGAAATCTCCGTCGTTTGAACTTTGCCTTTCGTCAACGCGCTCAGATCGGACGACACCGCGAAATCCAACATCTGCCGCACGCGCTGACCGCTTAACTCGAACACACCAGTTGTAGATTTATCATCCACAAAATAGAAGTGTGGATAGCCACTCTTCTTGTATTTGAAATCAATCCCCGCCTTCTCCGTCAACTTTCTAACCTTCAACTTGGCAACATTCAACACATTGAAATCCACCTTCGCGCGGCGTTGACGTCCTTTGCGGACGGTATCCACCGAATGAGGCGCGCACGACAGCAAAACATCCGCCATGATGTCGGCGAGTTCGCGCGTCATCTTTTCGTTGAAGCCGCGTTGACTGATCCACGGCGTCCCCAAACGGATTCCACTCGGGTCCATCGCGTTCTTGTCGCCGGGAATCGTGTTGCGATTGACAACGACGCCCGCAATATCCAAAATGCGCGAGGCTTGGTCGCCGCTGAGTTTCGTACCATCTTCGCCAACGATACTTGTGCAATCCACATTGACGAGATGCGTATCCGTGCCGCCAAACGGGACGCGCAGTCCGCGCTTGGTGAATTGGTCAGCCATCGCTTTCGCGTTCTTGAGAGTCTGGGCTTGGAGTTGTTTGAATTGTTTTGTTTGAGTCAGCTTGAACGTCAGCGCGAGAGCCGCAAAGACGTTGACATGTGGTCCGCCCTGCTCGCCGGGGAAGACGGCTTTGTCAATCTTCTTCGCGATCCCCGCGTCTGTGGTCATCAACACCGCCCCGCGTGGACCGTCAATGGACTTGTGAGTCGTAGACATCACTACATGAGCATACCCAATTGGCGAAGGGACAACACCCGCCGCGACGAGTCCGCCGATGTGTGAAATGTCCGCAAGGAAATACGCGCCGACCTCATCAGCAATTTCCCTGAACTTTTTCCAATCGGGCATCCACGAATAGGATGAGTAACCCGCGATCATCAGTTTCGGTTTGTGTTCGTTCGCCAACGCGCGGATGGCGTCGTAATCTAGTTTCTCGTTTTCATCAATCGTGTAATGCACTGCCTTGAACCACTTGCCGCTACGGTTCACCGATGAACCGTGAGATAAATGTCCGCCGTGCAATAAATTCAATCCCATCACGGTCTCGCCGAGGGGAATCAACGCTTGATAGACCGCGTTGTTAGCGGGTCCGCCTGAGAGGGCTTGCACGTTGACGTAAATCTGGTCGGCGGTGATTCCGTTCGCGGCAAAGGTCTGCGCGGCGCGGCGGCGGGCAAGCGCCTCGACCGTGTCCGCGTATTCGACTCCCTTGTAATAACGCGGGTCGCTGTTGCGGCGATACTCTGCCAGCCGCGCAGGGTAATCAAGGATCTCATCGTCGTCCATCCAGCGCGTCTCTTCATCGGGATAGCCTTCGGCGTAGATATTCTGGAACGCGGACGATAACGCCTCGCGCACGGCGAGCGGCGCAGTGGATTCGGACGCGATAAGAATCAGCTTGCGAGCCTGCCGCTCCTGTTCGAGTTGGGTTAATTCGTACACATCCTTGTCTAGTTTTTCGAGCGAACCACGGAAGAGAAAGTCGGACATTGCGTATCTCCTTGAGAGAGTTATTTTTTGTCTGTCTACCGTACATTTGCGCCGCAAAGCCTGCAAAGAGCGCAAAGAAAACCTTTTTAACTTGGCGACCTTAGCGCGCTTAGCGGTAAAAATCTTCTCATGTAAGGCAGAGAAATTTTTGTTATTTCAGACAATCCGAATTGTAGACGTTATCGCCGAGTGGGGCAAGTCCCGAACGTTGGATGGTGACAAACGTCATAATTGAATTTGGATTTTCAACCCGGTATGATATGCATGGAGGTGTTGTATGGACCCGATCATCTTTTTTCATCGAGGCAGATATCTGCCCGTCTTTGCATTCAAACCCGGGGTTGTCCACTACGATATCGAAAAGGCGCTTGAAAGCCGCTATCGAAACCATCAACGAAAGATCAAGTTGATCGCCGGGGTAAGGTCGCTGTTATCGCTCGAATGGCTTCTGCGACACCGATACCAGCCCCTGCTTCAATCACACGCAAAACCGGTCACGGTTCACATCCGCAAGCGAAGATGATGGATTGATTGCTCTAGGCGGCGTCCCCGCCGCTGAGGACGGCGGCATGAGCATTATCAATCCCCGCAGGCAAACTCTTTATCCGTTTCGGCAGGCGAAGGCGTGGACTCGATTACCAAATTCGGGTCGGGCCATGTGCCTTGTTGAAATTGTCCAATGTAATCGCGCAGAACATTGAAATCAGCATCGAGGATCTGAGTCCTCGCGCCGAGTTGGGGATCGTAAATCTTTTTGTTCTCGAACAACTCAACGGGGAAACTGGCAAAGACAATATCCGAGCCGTTCATTTGATTCGCAAGACAGGCAAGTTGGTTGATCTGTTCAGGGCTGAGGTCGGTCTGCACGTTGCGTTGAAAGGTTTGCACCAGGTCCGGGATGGCGGGGACAATGGCAGGGCTTAATAATTTTTTCCGCAACGCGCACATGACGATATTTTGACTCTCGGCGCGGCTGAACGTACTAAACTGACGGATGCGCGCCACCCATAACGCGGTCTCGCCGTCGAAGTGGTGTTGACCCTCTTCCACGTGAAAGCCTTCGGGGTTCGCCTTTGAACGAACATCAATATCATACGGCAGGTACACGTCAATACCGCCAATGGCATCGATCACGTTTTCAAAAGTGGTCATGTTGACAGCCAGATAATGATCTGGTTGCGCTCCGAAGTTGAGATTCAACGTTTGTGCCAGCAAGCCGGGTCCCTCGCTCGCGCCATCGTAGTATCCCAACCCTTTGTTTCCATAGAGATACGCCTGATTTAATTTCCCATGCGTGATGTTGTAATGATCGGAGATGTCGGGAATCTCCACCCACAGATCGCGCGGCACTTCGAGGATGGTGACGCGGGCGTTGACAAAATCCACGCGCACGAGGCGGATGATGTCTGCCAACCCGTAGAGATAATGATCGCCGCGCGCGTCTGACCCGACGGCGAGGATGTTCATGACCGGTTGAGACGCGCCGCATAACGGACTCGGTTCGGGACTAACTTGGGGCTGACTCTCCGTGGGCGACAACGCCACAGGGACGAGACGCATGGGCGTGGATGAAGGCTGGGTCGGTTGAGGCAGGCTGAGGCTGGGTCCGAGCGGTCGTCGGTACATGACCGTCAAGAAAATGCCCGCGAAACAACATAGCAAGAACGGCGCGCCCAGCAGAATCATCCGTTTTCGAGTCATGGTGATTTCCTCACTACTGTATGAATATCTTGTAAAACGGATGCAGGGGGAGAGTCGTTCCAAAAGCAAGACAAGACCTCCGAGTTCTTAAAGAACTCGGAGGTCTGCTAGTGGGCGCTGAGGGACTCGAACCCCCGACCCCTTCTGTGTAAAAGAAGTGCTCTAACCAACTGAGCTAAGCGCCCGGGAAATCGATTATAAGTTGAAGGTTGCGGGTTGGCAAGTTGGCGATTACACTTGCGCCTGAAATTTAGATTGACAACAACGGAGCGTCATGCGCATTGTTCGTTACGAAACACCAGGCGGCAAAAAGCCAAAATATGGATGGTTGCTGGGCGACAAGGTCGGCGAGATCGGCGGGAATATCTACGGGCGTTATCGCCGGCAGGAAGCCGCCACGCCTCTTTCCGACGCGCGGCTGATTCCGCCGTGTGAGCCGGGCAAAATCTTATGCGTGGGTCGCAACTATGTGGAGCACGCGAAGGAACTGGGCAATGAGGTGCCGAAGGTCCCACTTATTTTTATGAAACCGCCCTCCTCGGTGATTGGCAGTGGCGACACGATCCTCCTTCCGCCGCAATCGAATAAGGTGGAGCATGAAGCGGAGTTGGTGGCGGTGATCGGCAAGCGCGGGCGTCACATCACCGCGGAGAGCGCAAAGAAATACATTCTCGGCTACACCATCGGCAACGACGTGACCGCGCGCGACCTGCAAAAATCGGACAACCAGTGGACGCGCGCCAAAGGTTTCGACACCTTCTGCCCGTTCGGTCCGTGGATCGATACCGACTTCGACCCATCCGATTCGGTCATCACCTGCCGCGTCAACGGGCAGATGCGGCAAATGGCATCTACCCGCGACATGGTCTTCAACGTGGGAACATTGGTCGCGTACATTTCCTCGGTGATGACGCTCGAGCCGGGTGATCTCATTTTCACCGGCACGCCCTCCGGCGTGGGCGAGTTGAAGAGCGGCGATGAAGTTGCCGTGGAGATCGAAGGGCTGGGGATGATCAAAAACAAAGTTCAGGCTGAAGGCGGGTAGGGTGAGATTTACCAAGAACCTCCGGACAGATATAGACTTCATCTTGCGGTTTGCGGACACGCTGGGGAGTGGAACCGCGCTGGTGTCATCCAGCCGCACCCCCCATTCGGGGTTTTTCATCTTTGCCCATCAGTTCATTGATGGGTTTATCCACGCGCAATTCTTCAAAAAAGAGGATCTCTTGATCGCGGCGCTTGCCGATAGCGGGTTTCCTGCTGACGATGGACCCATCGGCTCCCTGCGCGCGGAACAACAGAAATGCCGCGAAGCCGCCGACCACTTGTTGAAAGCCTCCAGGGATTGGCAGGCAGGCGAACAACGGGCAAGCGCCGATGTGGGCTGGGCGTCCAGCGAATACACGTCCACGCTTCGCCGCCACCTCGACCGGCTAAAGAACCTGATTTTTCCTCTGCTGGAGCAAAACCTGTCGGAGGACGATGAATATAAAATTCTGGAAGGTTTGAATAATATCGCCTTCGAAAATGGGATGGACGGCGACCCCGATAAATTCGCCAAGGTGATCGACGCGCTGGACGAAGAATTAAGCGAATGGAAGTGAAAAGACTTTATCGGTAATAAGCCAAAATTCTTTTATGGGACGCGGACGAGCGCGGAGTTACGCTGATGCCAGCAAGAAAAAATCCGTGTTTTCCGCGTCAATCCGCGTCCAAAAATAATTCCCGATTCTCTACCGTACATGAGAAGATTTTTACCGCAAAGCACGCTAAGGTCGCCAAGTTAAACAGGTTTTCTTTGCGTTCTTTGCGGGCTTAGCGGTGCAAATGTAGGGTAGAGAGATTTCCGATAACGTCTAAAGAATAGGCGGGGCAGACCACGATCTTATTTTGACGAAGGCGCGCACTCATTCTTCACCGCGTTCTCCGGCGTGAACTCAGAGAAGCGCCCGGCATGGTAGGCAATGTCTTCCAGCAACGGATACTCGGTTCCAAAGTAATGATTGAAGATCACACGGAACGAATTGACCGGCGTGATGGTGGGATATAAATCCTTTTTCGCCGCGTCGCTCAGATAATAGGCGTTCAAGATGGACATTCGTAGCGCGGGCTGGTCTTTGCTGGGCACACCGGAGGGACCATGGTCGCCCATGATGAGAATCACCGGGGGAATCTTCGATTTGGCAATGATCTCCTCCACAACGCCTGTGATCTGCGAATCGATGAACTCCGCATTCGATAAATATCCATCCACTTCATTCTCGTTCCAATGGAATTTTCCGTCCGGCGTAAAGATGAACGGCGGATGCGGCACAAGGAAATGGGCAAACACAAGTTTGGGACTCTCGATCTCTTCGGGCAAACGCTTCAACTCATCGAGGATGAAATACGTCTGCTGATAATGTTCATAGAACTCGGTCTCTTTTTGTTGCGCGAGGTCGAAGCCGGGGATCAACGTGGGGATGTCGAAAGCAAGACGCGCCAGCGAAGTTTCTAATAACTCAAACTCAAATTCGCTCAAGCCGCCGGTCAGGTCCACTTTGCCGGCGAGCAGTTGATTGCGCGAGAGCCGTACATCCTCGCCGAAGGAAAAATGTCCCTGTGAGCGATTCTCGAAGGTGACGATCCGGTAGCCCTGCGAGCGAAGCGTCTCGACGACGAGACTCGAATACAACGGGAAGAGCGTGTCCTCCCGGTGGTAGTCCGCGTAAAAGGTCGACGTGACAGAAAGTTTTGTGGCGGGATAATTACTCTGCGCGCATTGCGCCACGTAGAATCCGAGTCCCTCTAATTTTTTCGTGAACGCGGATTCATCGTAGTTGAAATATTTTTCCAACGCGTAGGCGCTGGTGTGAGCGTCGAGCAGGATGACGTACATATCGGGTCTTTCACCGACGTTCGGCTGGTTCGCCTCGCGATACGATTCCATCGCCGCCCGAACCTCCCGCCCCGATCGATAGACCGCGACATCGTGTTGAACGGAACGCGCCACCGAAAAGATCGCGAGCAACGCGCCCGCCGCAGTGAGGAAATTGACGAGCGTTTCTGCTTTCTTCATCTGCCAGAAGATGAACCAGACCGCAAGCGCGAACAACACGCCAAAGATGAGCAAGAGATAACGGTGACGAATCATCTCGCCGAACGCGGATTGAATCTCCAGGAAGACATGACCGTACGAAAAGAAGACGATCACGATCAACGTGGTGACGATGCCCGATTTCTGCCATTCTTTTGTGAGCAATCGCAGGATGATCCAGATCAATGCTGTGGAGAGGAGCGAAAGCAAAACGGGCCGCGCAAGCGACGCTGAGTCCACGTAGGCGACGTTGAAATTCCGCAGTTCGAAGATGGGATAGAGCGCAAAGAGGAAGGGATGCAGGTAAGGAAGTATTTTTTTCATGGAACAGCGCCGTATTATAGCCGATGAGAATCTCGCGCTTACTTCTTCAAATACTCCCACAGGAAGTTATCCCCGCTATGGGCGCGGATGAGAGCGGTGGCAACGGCGGGTAAATTCGCCGAATCTGAATACACCAAATAGCGCGGCTCCCACATCGGGTGGAATTTTTCCTTGAAGGCGTGGAGACCTTTGAAGTTGTAGAAGCGGCTCAAATTGTCGGTGAGGAGGCGCAGGACTTTTTCCACAGCGGGGTCATCCAACTTTTCCCCGATCCCTGACAGCCCGCTGAGTCCCAAACTGAACGTTGCGTATCCCTTTTGCTTTGCCCAATCGAACAGCGAAGCAAACAGAAAATCCATCGTGCCGTTTTCGATCTGATGTTTGCGGCGCATGAGGTCGAGCGAAACTTCATTGTGTTGATATTCCGTCACGATATTTGCAAACGCGCTGATGTGACCTTCCGCCGCGCGCGCCACCGCGACCCTGCTGTTCCGCACATAGTCATCGTCGAACCAGCCCAGCGAGAAGCGCATCTCACTGCCGCGCGTCATGGTCAGCCATTCATCGCTCACGGCTTTCAACTCGCTAAGCAATGGATCGTTTAACGGCGGCTCGAGAACTTCCACACGATGACCGAGTTTGCCGAGGCGGTTCGCCACATTGCGAAATTCCTTGCCCGCCTTGCCCTCGAGCGTGAACGCGGAAAGGTCAACGATGGCTTCCTCGCCGATGCTGAAAAATTTGAATCCCGTTTCTTTGTACATGGGCAGATAGTCTGGACGCGTTTGATAAAAACACGGGTCCCAATCGTTGCCCGCGCAAAACTTTTTGAATTCCAAGATGGATGCTTGCGCGTCTTCCTGCGTGCCAATTGGGTCGCCCAACGCGAGCGCGACTCGCCCTTTGACCGCGTACGCGATCAGCGTTCTGCCCGCGCTGAAGAAATAGGATTTATCGTCGAAGAGTGTCATGCGCGCAAGCGAGGTGCGTCCATGCGCTTCGACGATTTCCTGCGCGCGTTTGCGTGCCTCCGCTGTGGCGGGCTGACGGATCAGCACCGGGCGGACGAGCATGAATAACCCGTAGCCAAACGTCACCACTGCGATGATGTAAATTGAATCCACGAAGTAACGCCCGAAGCGGGTGACAGGCTCCAAACCGGGATCGGTGAATTCAGTAAACATAGCCAGGGTGCGAGCCAACGCCGGGATCAGTTCAAAACTTACTTTGAAGTGTCTATCGAGCAAAAAGAAACCCAACGTTCCGTACGCGAGCGTGAACAGGGTTGCCGAGATCAACACGCGGATTCCCTGTTGAATTGAGGGAGCGTCTGACCGCGCATGAAAATGAAAGCGGAGAGAAAAGATGAAGACAGCCAATAGAATCGCAATTGTCGCCTCTTCATAGTCCAACCCTTTGAGCAAATGGCTGAATGCGGATGCGATCAATATCGCTACGGTCAACAGCCACGCGACTTGTTTCCTCCGCCACAAGTTGCTGGAAAGTAACAGGAGGGCGAACCCAGCCAACACCGTCGCGAGGCGGCTTCCGCGCGTCACCTCCAACGGGGAGAACTGTTCCAGCATGACAAACCGTTCTCTCAGGGCAGGCATCGTGGAAGACAGCACGTTGATGAATCCCATCGCCGCCGTAAGCGCCGCCACGAGGCGGACCGAGATCACGTCCCAGCGCGATTGAAACGTAGAGGGGGATAAATGATTTTGTGTTTTTGGTGTGGAGAACATTTTGCTTTCTGAGTATCGAGTATAGCAAATCTCACAGCGATTAAAAAGAAATTTGAGTTTGCCGCTAAATTATATACAATGTACAATACTGGCGTTTGAAGAGAATCCATGTTCAACCTTGCAACCATCATTTCCCAATTTGGGTATCCCGCCCTCGTGGTGGGATTACTGCTCGAAGGCGAGACCGTTCTGGTGTTGGGCGCGTTCATGGCTCATCGCGGCTATTTGAATTTGCCGCTGGTGATTGCGATCGGCTGTGTTGTCGCTTTCGGATCGGACCAGTTCTTCTTTTGGATAGGACGCGCGAAGGGCAGTCAATTCCTCGATAACAGGCCCGCATGGAAACCACGGATCGAAAAAGCCCGTTCCCTGCTTGGGCGCAATAACAATCTACTTTCGTTCGGCGTTCGATTCGTGTATGGGTTGCGGACCGTACTCCCGTTCGTGATGGGGATGTCTGGGTTCGACCCAAAACGGTTCGCGCTCTTTGATTTTCTCGGCTCCATCCTCTGGGCATTGGCTTTTGGTCTGGCAGGCAAGTTTATCGGTCATGGCATCGAAGCGATCTTCAAAGACTTCAAGAGGCATGAAGCCATCACCATTGTTGGCGTCATTATTATTGCCGGCGTAGTCTGGCTGTATCATCTCTGGCTGGGCAGAAAACAAGGAACGATATAGATAACTCACCTTACGCGGTAATGTTGGTCACGCGAGATTTATCTCGCCTTTCATGCTGTTCTTGCACAAGAGCGACATGAATGTCGCGTTACGAGTACCAAATCAATTTCAACTGAGTAACATCAGTAGGACTTACGCAAAACCTGAAGAAATCCGCTACTCCCCACTAATCTCCTTTGAATTCGTGAAGATTAGCGTAGATTGGCGGAATGAATGCCTTTTCTGCGTACGTCCTGATCAGTAAATAATTATCCTTTTCAGGAGACTTCATGCTCAACCTCAAAACCACTCCCTTTCATGAAAGAACCTCCGCGTTGTGCCAGCCGCAGAACTGGCGCAAGTGGGCGGGATATTTTGCCGCTGGCTCATACGAGCATGTGCTTGACCGCGAGTATTGGGCGATCCGCAATTCGGCGGCGTTGATAGATGTCTCGCCGTTGATCAAGTACATCCTCAAAGGGAAAGATGCGGCGGCGTTATTGCATCGCGTCACGACAAGAGACATTCACAAAATGAAGGTAGGACAAGTCGCTTATACAGGCTGGTGCGACGAAGAAGGCAAGATGATTGACGATGGAACTGTCTCACGGCTGGATGAAACGACATTCCGCTTGACAGCCGCCGAACCAAACTTGCGTTGGTTATCGATGAATGCGGTTGGCATGGAAGTGGAAATCACAGAAGTCACAGATGAGATCGCCGCGCTTAGCTTTCAAGGCCCGAACACCAGAAAAGTTTTGAACAAGGTTGCTGAAACGTCTGTTGACGAGTTGAAATATTTCCGCTTGATGAAAAATAAGATCAACGGGCTTGAAGTCACCATTTCAAGAACAGGCTACACAGGCGACCTCGGTTATGAAATTTGGATGTCTGCAAAAGACGCCATCAAAATTTGGGACACGCTGATGGAAGCAGGCGCGGACTACGGGATTACGCCCGTTGGAATTTTGGCAATGGATATGACTCGCGTGGAAGCAGGTTTGTTCATGTTGGATGTAGACTACACCTCCACAACCCATGCATGGATCGAACCGCAGAAATCATCTCCGTTTGAATTAGGACTCGATTGGACAGTCGCGCTTGATAAACAAGGTTATTTCGTTGGTCGCCGCGCATTGGAAAAAGAAAAACGTGAAGGTTCATTGTGGAAAATGGTCGGCTTGGAAGTGGATTGGGTCGGCATGGAAAATATTTTCAAACAAGTCGGCTTGCCACCACAAATCCCTGGCATGGCAGTGCGCGGAAGTTTGCCAATTTTGGTTGGGAACGCGCAAGTGGGGTATGCATCCACCTCAACATGGTCGCCTGTGTTGAAGAAATATATCGCTTTGGCGCACTTGCAGAAACCCTATTTTGAAGTCGGCACAGATGTGCGAATGGAAATCACGGTGGAGCATCATCGTCAACACGCGCCAGCGAAGGTGGTGAAACTTCCGTTTTATGAGCCTGAGTGGAAGAGGAAATAGGAAAGAATGGCAAATGAGACCACGAAATTCCCGCACATTAAGCGGGAATTTCGTGGTAAAATAACAACATGATAGAAAGAAAGAACCTCCTCCAGCAAGTTCGATATGCCCTTGAACACAACCGCGCGGTTGCGCTAATTGGTCCGCGTCAATGCGGAAAGACCACCATTGCGCGGCAGATTGTCTCGCCTGATTCTTCAAATTATTTCGATTTGGAAGATCCTGTCAGTCTTCTGCGTTTGGATCATCCTAAAACGGCGTTGCAGGATTTGCGCGGCATTGTTGTAATTGACGAAGTGCAAAACAAGCCTGACCTCTTCCCTATTTTGCGCGTGTTGTGCGACCGTACCCCGTTGCCCGCTCGCTTTTTGATCTTGGGAAGCGCTTCGCCCGCGCTTTTGCGCCAGTCTTCCGAATCGCTTGCAGGGCGGATTTCGATCATCCCTATGAGCGGGTTTAAATTGGAAGAAGTGAGTGTAAACATGTTAAACCGGCATTGGGAGCGCGGCGGTTTTCCGCTATCGTTCCTGGCAGAATCTGAACGCCAAAGCTGGGAATGGCGCAAAAATTTTGTCACCACATTTCTGGAACGCGATGTCCCGCAATTTGGCGGAAAGATTTCGTCAACGAGTTTGTTCCGCTTTTGGAGCATGCTCGCCCACTATCACGGGCAAATCTGGAACGCCGCCGAGGCCGCGCGGACACTGGATATCAACGAATCAACCGCGCGCCGTTATTTGGATTTTTTGCAGGACTTGTTTATGGTCCGACAATTACAACCTTGGTTTACCAACCTCGGCAAACGGCAGGTGAAATCGCCGAAGATTTATTTCCGCGATTCGGGACTACTCCACTACTTGATGGGAATCAAATCTGCGGATGAACTCGCCCTCCATCCCCGCGTGGGCGCTTCATGGGAAGGGTACGCGCTGGAGGAAGTTATCAAAGCCACCCAACCCGACGAAATCTATTTTTGGGCGACCCATTCGGGAGCAGAATTGGACTTGCTTCTCATCAAAGACAACAAACGCATCGGCGTGGAATGTAAGCGCATGGACGCGCCCAAGTTGACCCCCTCCATGCGGACTGCGATGGTTGATTTGCAACTGGACAAATTGGTTGTGGTGTACCCTGGGTCACAGCCGTATTCGCTCACTGAAGGGATTAATGTGTTGCCGTTGGCGAAGGCTGTTGGTAACACTCCCCTTTTATGAGCCTGAGTGGAAGAAGAAGTAGGTCGGTGAACGTTCGTTTGGTAAAAAACTTGAAAACCCGTAGTTCGTTTGCGGGTTTTCTGCTTTAAAGCAAGTTTACAATGTGGCTCTCTGGGAATTGACGTGATTAAGGAATTTTCGGAATCCATCGCGGCACATTCCGGCAATATTCCTCATACGCCGCGCCGAATTGATTCCGCAGGATGGGTTCCTCAACGATGAAGATGAGAACATTGAATCCGAGAAAAAAGAAAAAGGCGTACGCAATCCCCAGAGCCGAGAAAAACCAAAGAATGTATCCCACTTGGAACAGCATCGCCCCAACGTAAATAGGATTCCGCGCGTAACGATACAACCCCGCGATGACCAACTCCTTCGGCGGGTCAACGAACGCGGGCGTGCCGCGTCCACGGCGGATGATGTCCGCGCAACAGCGGATGATGATCAGCGCGCCGAGAATCCAACACAGAAAAGCAAGGTAACGGAACATGCCAAAGTCAACGAACGGCGTATCACGCGAGGCAAGTTGATACGGGATGTACAACGTGAACAGTCCGTGCATGAAGCCCATGTAGAGGATGGTTTTGAGGGTGTTCATCATGTTATGTAGGGGCGAGAGGACTTCGGCCCTACAGTTTGATTCGCGGAATCCACCTTGGCACGCGCTGGCAATATGCCTCATACGCCGCGCCGAATCGTCCACGCAGATTCGGCTCCTCATATAACGTGACGAACAAATGAAAGGCGGCGATGACAACCGTCGTGTAGATCAACAAATTCCAAAAGCCAAACCACAGGAAATGACCGATCAGGATGGAGGCAATTCCCACATACATCGGGTTGCGGACGTGGTTATACAAACCCGAAACAACCAGTTCCTTCGGCGGTTCAACTGGAGCAGGCGTGCCTTTCCCTTTTTGCACGAAATCCCAGAAGCACCATACGAGCATTGCGAATCCGATGAGCCAAAGAGGAAAAGCAAGATAGGCGAGAACTCCTGTTGGCGCTTGTGAGCCAGTTCGCAACAACACCAGCGGAATGAATCCCGCCACTGTGCCCGGGGCAAGGATGAAGAAGAGGATGGATTTGAGAGCAATCATTTTAAAATTTTCCAGTTCTAGACCTCAAAGGTTTTCAAAACCTGTGAGGTCTTTTTACTCAGTTGTCTTTGTCAATTGATACACCAACACCGCGAGCGACCCCGCGAACCACACCCCTCCGACCAAGCCGATCACCCAACGCGGGATGCCCCAGCCTGAAATGTCAACGGGAAATAGACCAAAGTAAATGAGCAGGACGATTGCGCTCAGAATCATATCCACCGCGCTGGCGATGATGAGGAGCGTGCGTTTGTTGGGATGATCGTTCATGTGGTTTCCTTCTTATGAAGCAGATGACGAACCGCCATCGAGTTTCTTGAGCATATCTTCCATTACCATGGTCGTGATCTGGGTCAGCAGGCGTTTCCTTTCGGGGCGAGACAAGACAATATTTTCTTCGTTCAGCGCGCTTTCGTACGCTTTCACCATGATTTCAAGAATCCGCTCATTGACATTTGCCGAAACTTTTTTGTACATGCGCTCTTTCAAGTTGTGATACGAGCCAGGGACTTGTTGATCGCCGAAAGGGTTTTTCATGTTGCATCCTCTTTCATTTATCCGTCGGTGGTCGAGTGCCGCGAAGCGGCGTATCGAGACCACCACGCCGTAAAGTAATTTTGTTACAAAAGTATGTATACGTACTTGTGGTTTCGGTACGGTCTCGGTTAGCGCCTCGACCTACTCGACCACCGATGTAACTTCTTTTCCTCAACAACTTACATCAGAATCATTTGCGTAACACATGCTACACATTTCAAAGAGTACGCCAATTGCCTGTAAGGACTGGAGTCGTCCAAGTAGGCGGCGGTCGCCAAGTTGCTAACACGCAAAGTTGATCGGCTTGTTGTGAAATCATGTCATTCGCAACCTGAACGGTCATTTGGCGAATTTGACTGGCATCTTCAGAAGTAATCAACTCGAGTTGGACGGCTTCAGCAAATTCATCTTCATCTTTCCAGTCCCAACGGCTGAGGTCTGGTTGAATGACTGCGTCAATGACATGATCGCTTGTATCGAAGCCAATTGAGGTTCGTCGGAGTGGCTCTTCAGGGTTGATCTTCCATCCTTGATGCTCCCAATTTGGCTCCGACCATAGAGTCCAAATAGAGTAAGGCGCACCGGGCATCGCAGTCCATAAATGATGCCCAAACCAAGAAAGCAATTGTAGCGTCCAATCCCCACTGGATAGAACGCGCAAGTGTTCATCACGAGAGCACAACGGCGCCGCGAATTCTGTACCAGGGCGCACATAGACGGATATGAGTTGTGCGCTATCCTCCACAACGGTGACTGGGATAGCCGCCCACACTTTTCCTGCATAAACATGACGCAAGATCACATGATCGCCAGGAGACCATCGGCTGATGCTACTTTCGGAGTGTTCCATTTACTGACTCAACCGCCGAACTTATCCGCGTTTCTTCAACCACTTCAACAACTTATCCGTTGACCAGCAGTTGATGACATCCTCTTTCAAAACGCCTGCGCGTCTTGCGATGGCGACGCCGTAGTGAAGCATATCGTAATCTTCTTCGGAGTGCGCGTCGGTGTTGATGCTGAGGAGCACGCCCAACTCTCTTGCGCGGCGGGCATGCGGATCGTCGAGGTCGAGGCGGTAGGGGCTGGCGCTGATCTCCATCGCCACACCCGATTTCGCCGCGGCTTGCAGGATGACTTCCATATCCAGGTCCGCGCCTTCGCGGTCGGGGATTTCGCGTCCCGTTGGGTGACCGATGATGTCCACGTGCGGGTTGTTCACGGCTTTGAGCAAACGCTCGGTGATCTTTTCTCGAGGCTGGCGCAAACTCGAATGGAGTGAAGCAACTACAAGGTCGAGAGAAGCGAGGAAGTCGTCGGGATAATCCAGCGAGCCATCGGCTTTGATCTCCACTTCGCTCGAATGAAGAATCGTAATTTTGTCGCCGAGTTGTTTTTGAATCTTCTTAATTTCCGCGGCTTGTTGTTTGTGCCGTTCAATCGAAAGTCCGTTTGCGACGCCGAGGCTCACCGAATGATCGGAGAACACGATCACTTTCAGTCCGCGCTTGATTGCGGCTTTTGCCATATCGAGCATGGATAATTTTCCGTCGCTGTACGTGGAGTGCATGTGCAGGTTGGCTTTGATGTCTTTCACTTCGATCAACTTCGGAAGTTTGTTTGCTTTCGCCAGCGCGACCTCATCGCGTCCCTCGCGCAGTTCGGGCGGAATCCATTGCAAGCCCAATGTTTTATACACTTCCTCTTCGGTGGCGCAAAATATTTCTCCCTTCCCCTTTACTTTTTTGAACGAATGATCGGATAACGATAAACCTTTATCGAGGGCCAGTTGACGCAGCAACACGTTGTGATCTTTCGAACCTGTCGCGTATTGAAGCGCGGTGCCAAACTCGTTCGGCGGATGCACCCACACCTGCGCGCGGACTCCATCCGTAAACTCGATGCTCGATTTGAATTCGCCTTTGCCCAACACGCGTGTCACGCGCGGAAGGTTGACAACAGCCTCCATCACCGCCGCGGAATCTTTTGCCGCCACGAGGATATCCAGATCGCCGACGGTCGAACGCATCCTTCGTAGACTTCCAGCGGGTTCAGCGGCGACGACTCCTTTCACCTTTTTGAGCGCGGCGATGATCTCGTTCGCCAGCGGAAGCGCGCGCCCGATGGAGATTCGTCCCGTGCGCCGCGCCAGCGATGCCAGCCCTTCGAGAATCGCGGTCTCTGACTTTGCGCCCATGTTCGGGAGGTCGCGCAGTTTGCCGTCTTTCGCGGCAGTTTCAAGTTGCGCGAGAGTCGTGATGCCCAACGTCTTCCACATCATGGCGATCTTTTTCGGTCCCAGCGACGGCACAGCCAGCCACGTGGCGAGTTCTTCGGGAACTTCCTTTTTTACTTTTTCGAGAAACTCGAGTTTGCCTGTGTTCAACAACTCGTCAATTTTTTCGGCGATGGCTTTGCCCACGCCAGGGATTTCGAGTAACTTTCCCTCTTTCCAAAATTCGCTGGCTTCGCGCGGCAGGCTGATCAAACTTTCAGCCGCTTTGCGATAGGCGAGCGTTTTGTAAATGATCTCACCTTTGATCTCAAGTAAATTGGCGATGAGCGTGAACGTGTCGGCAAGTTGTTTATTGTTCATTGTATATCTCCAAAGCGATTATACTCTCCGAATGAATCACAATGACCACGTCAACTTATTGCGACCTGCCAATTTGACTCAAGGCGGAGTCTATGCAGACTTCGGCGCGGGGAGCGGCGCGTTCACGTTGGCATTAAGAGAATTAGTTGGATTGGATGCAACGATTTACGCGGTGGATAAAGATAAATCTGCGCTTCGAGAATTGGAGAATTCGCATCGCGCACGCTTCAATACGACCCGAAACCTGATTCTGCTTCCGAGTGATTTTTCCCGCCCTCTCGAAATTCCTCCCCTCGACGGAATCGTGATGGCAAACTCATTGCACTTCTTCAAAGATAAAGAAAAAATTCTTCGCCACGTGAGCGGATTCTTGAAACCCGATGGCGCACTCATCCTCATCGAGTACAACGTGGATCGAGGCAACTTGTGGGTGCCACATCCGCTGACATTTGAGTCGTTCCAGTCGCTTGCGCCCAAGGCGGGATTCACCGAACCGCGCTTACTTGCAAAAGCCCCGTCACATTTCCTGAAAGAATTTTATTCGGCTGTGACAAATAAATCGTAGGGGCGGAGCATTGCTCCGCCCCTACGATCTTGAGGAGGATAGATTCCATATTGTTTGCTCCATTGTATTTATTTCGATTATGATTCAATAATTCAATAGATTCTATCGGAAATAAAAACGGGGACGCAGAAAAACGCTGACTATGCTGATTCGAAGAAAAAAATCTGCGTTTTCTGCGTTCATCAGCGTCCAAAATGGTTCGTTCGGCTTATTACCGATAAAGTCTAATCAATCAAAGGCAATCTACAATGACAAAAACTTTATTTGATAAACATCCTGATCTTGTCGTGAAGCAGGAGAATCCGTTTAATGCGGCGCCGCATCCCAGCCTGTTGACGCGATCTCACGCTACGCCAACGGATCTATTCTTTGTCCGCAGTCATGGGGATGTGCCCGAGGTGAATGTCGACACATATCGTTTGGAAGTGAATGGCAGTGTTCTAAAGGCACTATCTTTGTCGCTGGAGGAGATCAAAAATAATTTTGAACGAGTGACAGTCTCTGCCACGTTGCAGTGCGCGGGGAATCGACGTGAAGAGTTGATGGCTGTGCAGTCAATTCCCAATGAGCTACCCTGGGGTGTGGATGCGATCGGTCACGCGGTGTGGGCTGGAGTCAGGCTGAGGGATGTGCTGGCAGTTGCAGGCGTGGAGGGCGAAGCGGGTTTTCATCCGCATTTGGAATTTGGAGGACTCGATGAAACCGAACGCCTCGGTAAACGGATCAATTTTGGCGGTTCTATTCCGCTTGCGAAGGGACTGAGTCCCGAAGTCATTTTGGCGTATGAAATGAATGGCGAGCCGCTCGCGCCTGTGCATGGATTTCCGTTGCGGGCGGTTGTGCCGGGTTTCATTGGCGCGCGCAGTGTGAAGTGGCTGGATCGGATCACTCTGCAGGCTGAACCATCGGAAAATTATTTTCAAAGTCATGCGTATCGTCTGTTTGACTCGCATGTGCGCGCGGAGACGGTGAAGTGGGAGGAGGGCGTGATGCTCAGTGAAATGAATGTTACTTCTGTGATCTGCTCTCATGCGGAGGCTGAACGAGTCCGCGCGGGTCTGGTGACCGCGCAGGGATACGCGCTAACGGGCGGCGATTGGCATATCGCGCGCGTGGAGGCTTCGTGCGACGGCGGCGAGACGTGGGCGCAGGCTGAATTATTGAATCAGGCGCGCCCGTGGGCATGGGTGTTGTGGAAAGCAAACTTTGAGTTGCAAGCGGGAAAACATCAACTCGTTGTTCGCGCCCTGGATACCGCCGTGAATGCTCAGCCCGAAAATATTTCGCAAGTTTGGAATTTCAAAGGATATATGAATAATGCCTGGCATCGAGTCAATGTTGAGGCGTGGTAACGTATCGCAATTAAATCAGGACGCTGATTCACGCTGACAAACGCAGATTTAATTCCTTTGAATCAGCGAAATCAGCGCTTCGCGGTCTGCGTCCAAAACGATACTTTCACCTGATAGGCTGTTTCTTAACTTCTTTTTAGACACGGACGCCCCGGATTTCACTGATTTTCACGGAAAAGAGCTTTAATAAATTGTCTTTTTCCGTGTGTTCCGTGGAATCCGTGTACAAAAGAATAAAGCTTCAGAGTTAAGAAACATGGTGCCGATAAAGCCTATTGCTGAAAATTATTTCACCGTCAACCAGACTCCCGCCAACACAACTGCCAACCCAAATACCCGCGCCGCATCGAGCGGGCGTTGCGCCAAGCCGAACCAACCGAAGTGATCGAGGATCGCGCCCATCACCATTTGACCTGCCAGCAAAATAATAAGGGCGGGCGCAACACCGATGCGCGGAATCATAAAACTGATCGCGGCGATCACGCCCAGCCCGAAGAACCCCGCGCCCAGCGTGTACCACGGCACGTTCCGCCATTGACCTAATTTACTGCCAAAGATCAACAAGGGGATCAATGCAATGACTGCGCCGCCCAGGTGAACGATGAACACGCTTTCAAACACGCCGAGTCGTTGTGTGAGCATGCTTGCCATGGGGCTTTGCACGCCGATGGCGATGCCGCCCGCGAGACCGATGAGGATGATGAAGAGGATGGAGTCCATGAGTATTCCTTTGAGATGAGTTTTGTTGATGATACTTGATTTCAATTCGCGGGGACACCAACATATTCGAGAGTAATAGGGTTCTCATGCCCGCTTCATAAACTCAATATTTGTACACGGATTACGCGGATTGAACGGAGTTTTTTCATTTATTCACTTTGGCATTCTGTAACGCGACATTCATGTCGCTCTTGCGCAAGAGTAGTCGAAGGGCGAGATAAATCTCGCGTTACTGCTATTACTGCGTAAGGTGAGTTATTCACTCATGTGACGCAGTACTAGCCGCTGAGACACTGAGTCGCGGAGAGAAAATAAAAGGATTGTTGCGGAGACTCTCCGACTCTACGAAAAAGCCATAAGACCAGACGCGCCTCTTGCATAACCCCATCAACGCAGTTACCATTATCCCGACATGTCATCCACCCCGCGCCCGGTGCGCGCCATCACCACCACGCTTGGAGTCGCCATTTTGCTGGCGACCCTGTTCACCGCCCTCCCCTCAGAGGGACTCGCCAACGGAAACTTCTACGAACGCCTGAGCCTGCTCCTCACCCCGCGCGCGCCGGATGAGGTCTCGACGGCACAGCCACAATTGAGGATCGGAATCGTCGCCGGTCACCTGGGCAACGACTCCGGCGCCGTGTGCGTGGATGGCAACGGCAGTGTCACCCTCACCGAAGCGGAGGTCAACCTCGATATTGCCGCCATCGTCCAACAACAACTGCAAGGGGCGGGCTATGTGGTCGATCTGCTCAACGAATATGACACGCGCCTGAACGGCTACCGCGCCCTCGCCATCGTATCCATCCACAACGATTCGTGCGAATACGTCAACGACCAGGCAAGCGGCTTCAAGGTTGCCGCCGCGCTCAACACCAACGACATCAACCGCGCCAACCGCCTCACCGCCTGCCTGGTGGACCGCTACCAAAAAATCACCGGGCTCGATTTTCACGCCGGGAGCATCACCGCCGATATGCGCGAATATCACTCCTTCCGCGAGATCGACCCCAGCACGGTGGCGGCGATCATCGAGACCGGCTTCCTCAACCTCGACCGCGAGCTCCTCACCAAAGAGACGAACCGCGTCGCCACCGGCGTGGTGGATGGGATTCTGTGCTTCACCAACAACGAGAATATCGAGCCGACTCCGATCCCCAACCTGAATCCATGACAAAGAACAGACGCTTCCTGCTCCCATTGTTACTGCTTCTCTCCTTCGGCGGCATTTCTCTCGCCTATTACTTTTTCACCCCATCGCCAGCGGACGCGTTCATCAACGCCCCCGCGCCCGCCGCAACGCAAGAAAATTTGTGGGCGCGTGTGGAAATCGTCAAACCAACGTACACACCCGTCAGCCTCCCCACCGAAACGCCGACTCAAATTTCCATCGCCACTGAAACTCCCGCCGTGCTCGCCATCGAGATCGTCAACGAAATCTCTGCGGCGCTCGAGCAGGCACAACAGATCGAAGCCGACCCTCCGCCCGCGCCTGTCGTATCCGGGGGATCGAAATATATTCTCGTGGATATTTCAGACCAGCACATGTACGTCTACGAAAACGACGCGCTGATCTACAGTTTTGTCGCATCGACCGGCATCAACAACGCCACGCGCGTCGGCGTCTTTGCCGTGCAAAGCAAATTCGACAATGCCTACGGCGCCACATGGGATATCTGGATGCCCAACTGGCTCGGCATTTACTGGGCGGGCGGGCTTGAAAATGGAATCCATGCCTTGCCGATCCTGCCCAACGGCGCGACGTTATGGGAAGGCTTTCTCGGCAGACCGGTTTCGTATGGCTGTGTAGTGCTCGGCACGTACGAATCGAAATTGTTATACGACTGGGCAGAGATGGGAACCGCTGTCGAGATCCAATGGTAACAAACAGCCTGCAAATCAGATGGTTTTTGCCCAGATAAAAGGGTAAAATTGTCCTACACGAAACCATCTTTCCCTTAAACCATCAAACTGGAACGAACACTCCCGCCTATGAACGATAACCTTTCCCAATCCCGTGAACTGATCCTCCAAGCCCGCGAGGCATTGCGCCGCAATGACCGTAATGCCGCCCGCGCGCTCGGGGAGGAAGCCGCTTTGCTCTCCCCCGATTTCGAGGATGCCTGGTTGATTCTCGTCGCCTCGGATGACAACCCGGATGACGCGCTGGCGTACGCGCGAAAAGCGGAGGAACTCAACCCGCGCAGTCCGCGGGCGCTACGGGCGGTGGAGTGGGCTGAGGGAAAGTTGAATCAGGCAAGAATGGGGGTGAAGCGTGCCGAGCCGGTCGTCAGCCAGCCGGCGAAAGGTATCCCGCTTGTGCGGGAATCCACGCCTGTTCAAGTCAAAGCAGAGCCGAAGCCGCGCGGTCGTTTGCTCTTGTTCGGAGCGGTGCTGGGCTTGCTGGCGTGTATCGCGATCGGCGTTGCCGCGTGGTGGGCGTTTAACTCGACGTCGTTCGCATCGATGCTCAACAACGCGCCACAACCGACACAGGAAAATTTATGGGCGCCGGTCGAGATTGCCAAGCCGTTGAGCAACGCGCCGATGCAGGCAAGCCCCAGCGCAGAATCGCCCGCGCAGGCAAACCCGGTCGTGCCCATCACCGGCGCAACCGAAACAGCGACGCCCGCTCCCGTGTTACCAACTTTTTCATTGCCACCCAGCGTCACACCGATGGCGCCTCTCACCGACGCGCCGACAGCCCTCCCCGTCGCGACAGAAACGCCGGCTGTGCTGGCAATGGACCTGCTTGCAGACACTCCCACCAGCGCCTACGTCCCGCCGACCACCGCGCCCACCTCCGCTGTGGCGAACGATCCACAGCCGTCGTATCCCGCCGAGGGCAACGGCGCGCGTTGGATCGATGTAGACTTGACGAATCAAATGGTCTATGCCTACGAAGGCGATGTGATCGTCAACTCGTTCGTGGTCTCCACAGGCACGGCGTACACCCCCACCGTAACCGGCAAATTCAAGATCTGGATCAAACTCAAAAAGACGAATATGTCGGGTCCTGGTTATTTTCTTGCCGACGTGCCATACACGATGTACTTCTACAAAGGCTACGGTTTGCACGGCACGTACTGGCATAACAACTTTGGCACGCCGATGAGTCACGGGTGCGTCAACCTGAGCATCCCTGATGCGGAATGGTTGTATTACTGGGCGTCTGAAGGCACTGTGGTGAACGTGCATTATTAAGATCGCCTAACCGCTAAGAACGCAAAGAGCGCGAAGGTTTTTAAAAATTTTCTTGGCGAACTCACTTGCACTTGCGCGCGGTGCAAGCGCGGCGTGTTTCACGGTTCAAAAAGATAATGAAAATTTCCCGGCGCGACTTTCTCACATTAAGCGGCTTCGGCATGTTGGGGATGTTCCTGCCCGAACTTCCGCGTTTTCTCAACCAACAAAACGAGATCATCACACAGGGGCGCATCATCGACAATTCGTTATGGTCCTACGAGGAACCGACGAAGAAATCGAAGCGCGTAAAAAATTACTGGCGCGACCTTGTCGTTCCCATCACCGGCACAACCGTCAGCGAGGATGAAGCCGCCTACAACCGCGTCTGGTACGAAGTGGAAGGCATGGGCTATGTGTATTCGGGGAGCGTCCAGCCGGTGCGCGCGATCCTCAACGAGCCGCAACACATCTCGCTTGCGGGCGCGCTCGGCGAGGTGAGCGTGCCGTTCACCGACGCGTATCTCGAACCTAACGCGACATCCGATTTGTTGTATCGCCTATATTACGAATCGGCGCATTGGGTAAAAGCCAGCGCCATCCATGCGGATGGGACGATCTGGTATGCCCTGCTCGACGACAAGACCGGCACATACTATTACGCGCCGGGGAAACACATCCGCCTCATCCCCAACGTGGAACTTGCCCCGCTTTCCCCCGGCATTCCCAACGAGCAGAAGCGCGTCGAAGTGCGGTTGAAGGATCAACTCCTGCTGGCGTTCGAGAAGAATCAACAAGTCTTCGCCACGCGCGTCTCCACCGGCGGACGCCTGCGAAGCGGAACGTACACCACACCCGAAGGCGAATACATTACGTATCATAAACGTCCCACGCGGCACATGGCGCGCGGCGACCTCGCCTCCAGCGGATTCGACCTGCCCGGCGTGCCGTGGGTGATTTACATCAAAGAGAATGGCATCTCCTTTCACGGCACATATTGGCACAACGACTACGGTCGCCCGCGCAGTCACGGTTGCATCAACATGACCCCGCAAGCCGCGAAGTGGTTGTATCGTTGGACAACCCCCACCGTGCCGCCGGAGAAGGAATTAGTCTATGGTCGCGTGGGAACGAGGGTGGAGATCAAGGTGTAACGGATAGCAGGTATAATCGAAACGAATTCCAATGACGATTTCTGTTGCATCCATCCCATCAAAAAAACTTCTTGATGAAGTAACACGCCGGATCGTGGCGAGCGTCAAACCGCGCCGCGTCGTGTTGTTCGGCTCCGCCGCGCGCGGGCGAATGGACAGGAACAGCGATCTCGATATGCTCGTCGTCATGGACGGACGCGCTCATCGAAGACAGACCGCGCAGAAGATTTATCGCAACCTGCGCGGCGCGGGGATCGCCGTTGATATTGTGGTTGCGACCGAAAACGATTTAAAAAAGTACGGCGAACGCGCGGGGATGATTCTAAAATCTGCCCTCAGCGAAGGACGCGTGCTGTATGAAGGATAAAGACCCAGCCAGTCCGCGCGCCTGGCTGTTGCGCGCGCGGGGAAATTTGACATTAGCAGAAAAGGGCGGGCGTTTGAAAGGCATTCTCTTCGAAGACTTGTGTTTCAACGCCCAGCAAGCCGCTGAAAAGGCTCTGAAAGCGGTTTGCCTCGCGCAAGGTTTGGACTTTCCCAAAACGCACTCGCTTGTTCACTTGATGGATATTCTGGAAATGGCAGGGTTGAAGATTCCCAAAAATGTTCGAGATGCGGATGTTCTGACGCAATACGCCGTGCAATCGCGTTACCCAAGCGTTGTGGAAGAGATCACAAGAAGCGAATACCGCGACGCATTGAAACTGGCGGCGGGCGTCGTTTTCTGGGCGGAAAAAGTTATCAAGTGAATTAATACGAGGAGGAAACCATGCTCCACATTCATCGCCTCCCAATTATTTTTGCTGTCATTTCTATCAGCCTTTCTGCCTGCGCCGCGCAGACGGAAATCTCGGCGCCCGCTGCAACTGCTCTGCCGCCAACCCTCACGCCTTCTCCCGTTCCCACACTCACTCCTACCCTCACCCCTGAGCCGACGGCGACGGAAGCGCCATACGATGTTGATGTCGAAACGGCAAGACAAAGGGCTATTATCGAAAACGCCCCAAATAATATTCAAGAATTTTCCTATCTCCAATCGGATGAATATCTTGCAAGCCTGCGAGAAAAGAATGCAAAAGGCGAGCTTCCCCAAATTTCCCCAAATGCCCTGTGTGTGCAACCGGGAGCGATTTACCTGAAATTTGATGATGAGCCATCTTATCTATTTACAAAATATGGTATTAGCAGTGCCATAAAAATTGCGCCAGCATTAACATACAAATGGCAAATTCGAGAAAATAGATGCTGGGCACTTGCTGACGCAGGCTATACCACAACGGGTGAGGGGTTCTTTGTAGCTAAATGGGGTAACCAAGATAAAACAGAGGAGTTTTTGGGGTTTACTTTCATTCCAACAGAAGTGAGATCGGGAACTGATGATTTTAAAATGATGTTTGATCTTAATGGCTCAGGATATCCGATACCTGCCATGTTTACTTCAATTAAGGGGTGTCAAAAGTATTTTTCTAGCTTTTCATCAAAAAATGTGACTGATTATTGTAAAGCACTTGGAGAAAATCCTGAATCTGCAATTCCGAAAGCGGCGCTTCGCCAATGGAATGAAACAGGTCTATTGAAACTCGATTTTTTACCTTGGGCTCAACCGGGCACGACACCATTTAAATAACCTTGCAAACTCCATAAATAGCAAGTAATATGAAATTGGGGTATGAAAATTGCATTCTCGTCATTTTCAAGGTTTGTGTTGTTTTTGTTTATCATTTTCGGATTTACATTGTTATCCCCAGCAACCACGAAGGCTCAACAATGTTGTTCTAACGCTGATTGTGGCGGACAAACATGTGCAAATATACCAGCTCCTTGTCCGCTTGCTGGTGTATATGGCTCATGTACAGGTGGCGGTACAGAGTGAGGGGCGGGAGTCGGGGCAAGTTGTCCAACGGGATATAACTGTGTAAATGGAAACTGTGTCACACCCAACCCTCAAGACGGCAGACCTACCGGAATCGTGCCGACGAGTACGCTTTTATCTCCACAGCGCGAAAGTATAAGAAAAAAGTAACAGGGGAACATTTTCCTCTTTTTCTCTGTTAAACTCTCATCATGCTCAACCCACAACTCACACGCCGGGATTTTCTCAAACTCATCGGCGCGGGGACTCTTGCCTTTGCGCTCAAAGATTTGAAAGTCAGCCGCGTGCTGGCTGATAATACCATCACGCAGGGATGTATGACCATCAGCGGCGTGCCTCTGTATGACGCGCCAAGTTTCAGCGCGAACAAAGTCCATCACTTTGGCAAGGATAACGTGGTCGAAGTAACCGGCATCGAGGAAAACGGCGAGTTCGGCAACGACTTCAACAGCGCGTGGTATCAGATCAACGGCGAGGGGTACACGTATTCAGGCTGGGTGTTCCCGGTGCAGACAAATTACCAGAAGCCGAATTTCAATCTCTTTGAAAAAGGACAACTGGGCGAGATCACAATCCCATTCGTGGATGTGAAACTCGACCCGTTCGTCTACGCCAAACGCGGCTATCGTCTGTACTATCAGTCCACGCATTGGGTGAAGCGCGTCGTCGTCACGCGCGAGGAGAAAAGCATCTGGTATCAGATCTACGACTCGCAACTGCGGAAATTGTTTTACATCCCGTTTCACGCCATGCGACTCGTGCCGAACGAGGAATTGTCTCCGCTTTCGCCGGAAGTCCCCGATTCTGAAAAACATATTGTGGTCGATCTGGCGAATCAACTCGTCACCGCGTTCGAGGGCGAAAAACTTGTGTTGTCACAGCGTTGTTCCAGCGGCGCGGCAGGGACGGAAACGCCGAAGGGTGAGTTCCTCACCTATCACAAAGGTCCATCCGTCCACATGACGAATCAAGGCGATGCGCTGGAGAACATTTATAATTTGCCGGGCGTCCCGTGGTGCGCGTTCTTCACCGGCATCGGCAATGCCTTCCATGGCGCGTATTGGCATAATGATTACGGACGTCCGCGCAGTCACGGATGCGTGAACCTGCCGTCAGACGCCGCGAAGTTTTTATATCGCTGGACCAGCCCGAACGTCCCGCCTGAAACGGAGTATCTCCACAGACCCGGCGAAGGGACGCGCGTCCAAATCTTTTAACGTAGTGACGATTTCAATCGTCATTTCAGGCGACTGTTGCAAATTAACAATTAAACCGAGCAATAAACCAGGCGTTTTTAGTCGCAGAGACTCTGAGAAACTCAATTAAAAACTCTGTGTCTCTGCGGCAGGCAATTTATTGCTCGATTAATTTGGAAAAGTACAAAAGTCGCTACTACATAAAAGGAGAACTCATGAATTCTATCTTTCAACATCCAACGTATTTGCTCAAACGACAAGCCATCGCGTTGACGGGAAAGTTCCGTTTTTACGATCCGCTGGGAAATCTCGTCATGTTCAGCGAGCAGAAGATGTTCCGCTGGAAGGAGGACATCCGCGTGTATGCCGACGAAGCGAAGGCGCGTGAGGTGTTGAGTATCAAGGCGCGGCAGATCATGGACTTTTCCGCGGCGTACGATGTGGTGGATACGGAGATGAATCAAAAGGTGGGCGCGTTGCGGCGCAAGGGATTCCGTTCGTTGTTTCGCGACGAATGGGAAGTGCTGGATGAAAACGACAACGTGAAAGGTTTGCTTTTTGAAGACAGCATGGGGCTGGCGATGTTACGGCGTCTCGTTCTCGGCTCGTGGCTACCGCAAAATTATGATATTACATTTGGCACGATGCGCGTCGCCGACCTCAAACAAAATTTCAATCTCTTCCGCTATGAATTGAATCTCGATTTCAGTATGGACGTATCGCATATGCTGGATCGCCGCATCGGTATCGCGGCTGGGATTCTGCTCGCGGCGGTGGAGGGGAAGCAGAGTAATTAATATTAACCGCTAAGCACGCGAAGAGCGCGAAGTTCTATTTTTTCTTGGCGTTCTTCGCGGTCTTTGCGGTAAAGAAAAAGATGCCACGCCAACCTCTCTTTGCCGGTCTCGTTGTAGACGAATCCAATCGCGCTGCTGAAACTGCATTCATCGGCGATGAACCCTGCTATGTTGTGGACGATTTCGGATTCCGCCGCCATATCCCCTCGGAGCAGGTGGATCGCGTGGTGCTGGGTCAATTGACTGAGATGATGAAAGGCAGTGAAGATTTAATCTCCCAGCAAGCCGCCAAGATGCTTGGGCAGGAGGACGTCTTCACCCAAGCCGCCATCGAACAGCAACTCAAAAACATGGACAAGCAGTTCGATCAACTCATTCAAGTGGGCATCCCTGAAGATATGCGCGCCTATCTCGGCATGATGGGTTTCAAAATTGTGATCAATGTGCATGGCGAGGTGGTGAGGGTGGAGCAACCCGGCGCGGCGGGGGATGAGGGGGAATAGAGATTGGGGATTAGAGAATTGGAGAATTAATTTTCTCTCTGGTTTCGCAGTGCCTCTACTTGCTTAAATCATAAAAATACAAATACACCGATGTGCCTGATCTTAGGATCTCGCGCCGCTTTTCGCCGATCTCATTCAGATACGCGACGAGGGTATCGCGCTCGTTGAAGCCTCCCTGCTCGTAGACGTGGGAGAACAACACCCACACCCGCTTCTTTCCGACGAGCGGGCTGATTCGGCTCTTCAACTTTTCATCATCGGGGTAATCTTCGATCTCGCTGGAAACGTACTTTACATCCTCCAACCCGTAGAACGGAGCGTAATAACGAAACGCCGGTTCCGCCCACGCGGTGACGAAGAGCGCGTCGCCATCCTTCCATGAATCCGCCAGCACCTGCATCGTCGGGCGGATGTGTTCGTAGTATTTCGGGGAAATGAAATTTTGAATTGAGGTGATAAACGGGTTGACGAGCAAGTATCCGCTTAGCAAGATCGTGATGCTCGCGGAAACAAACTTGTTCGAGGAAAAAGTTTGCCGCAAATACTCAATTGCTTTTCCCAGCAAAAGAATCCCCAGTGGAATTAAGAAGAGACTCAATCGTCCATTGACGGGATACAAATGCAGGACAGATGCTGTGAAAGCAAAAACTGTTGTGAAGATAAAAGCGAGCGCAAGGCTGCGTTGCTCTCGAAACAAAGCGAACCAACCGACCAGGATCAAAACCGAAATGAACAAGGGGATGAATTGAATGTCGAATTGATATTGGATGAGGTCGCCCAGCCAATTGAAGTCGCTCCACGGGGAGATCGAGATAAACCCGTCTGTCCAGTAATTTGCAAGATAATCGTTTTGGCTCAGTTGCCGCAAATTGATGAAGTACAACAATGCCAGATTTGCCAGCCAGAGGGAGCCAATGCCGAGAGTTGTTCGTAATTTTTTGTACTCTCGCGTTCGCAAAAATTGAACGACGAGCCCGACGCCAATCCCTGCGAGGATGAACAACGCGGGATGCGAAAACCACAGCGCGAGAATCCCCGCCATGGCAAGCAGGATGAAATTCTTTTTGTTGAGTTGATTTTGAAAAATTGGGATCGCGAGCAAGAGCAAACCAAGCGCGACAGCCACATCTACAATGTATTGTTTCGCTTCGGAGGTGTAATAGACGAGTTGGGGATTCAGAGCGAATAATGCTAGCGCGAGGAGATTGCTTCGTCGTCGCTCCGCTCCTCCTCGCAATGACATAAGGAGGAGATAAAACAACCACAGTGATGCCAGCCCGGCAAGCAAAGGGAAGAATCGCAGGATGAGTTCGTGACGTCCAAATACTACATTGAACAGTTCCTCGACGAGCAAAAATCCAAGCGGCGCGCCTTGGTCGTATTCCAACGGCTTGAACAGTTCGGCAAAGTTTCGGTTGACGATGTTCAACGCCAGCATCGCCTCGTCCGCCCAGAGGGAACGTCCGCTGAAATACTGTCGCAGGCGGAGGATCGCGCCGAAAATTAATATGCCAAGCGAAATGTTTTTCTCGGAGAGTTTCATGCGCGGTCAATTATAGTCGGGAGTCTGTACAGCAAAGTTCACTTTGCGATTCGCCTCCCGCAGGCGAACCAGCCCTCCCCTGCGAAAGAAGCGTTCACAGAATTGCAACCCGCTCCCGGTTGTGGAATCCAATCATCGGGCTTAAAATACATCATCATGTTTCATCAGGATGAAGGCAAGTCTTCCAGTTCTGAAAGCCAACCTCCCAGTTTGGGAGGAGTCGTCACGTCGCAATCTCGTTTTCAACCGATCACGTAGGAGGTGAGCGCGCCTCCTGCGCGGATATTTATCATGCAAGGAGGCAGTCATGCTCACCATTTATAAAACCATCGAGGGCGGAATCGAAGAATTGAAGTCCATGGAAAACGGCGCGTGGGTAAAAGCCGTAGACCCGACCCCCGAGGAAATTCAGCAACTCGTGCAATGGGGCGTGGACCCGGACTACATCAATTATTCGCTCGACTTTGACGAAACGCCGCGCATGGAGCGCGACGACGATTACACATTTATCTTGATCCGCATCCCGCATCGCCAGCCCGATAGCGATATTCCATACATCACCATCCCGCTTGGAATTTTTATCAAGGGCAACATGATCGTCACGATTTGCCGTTACGAAAAAGAAATGTTCCAGGTGTTGGCGAATAAAAAATATCGCCTGTTGAAAACGGGCAAACGTTATCGCTTCGCGTTGTACATCTTTTTGGAAACCGCCACGCGCTACCTCACGCATCTGCGCGAGATCAACCGTATGACCGAAACCATCGAAGACCAGTTGCAAAAATCCACGCGCAACCGCGAAGTGCTCGAACTGCTCAAATATCAAAAGAGCCTCACGTACTTTGCGACTGCGCTCCGTTCGAACGAAGTGATGATGGAGCGCGTGCAACGCACGCAGATCTTCAACTATTACGAAGAAGACAAAGACCTGCTCGAAGATGTGCTGACCGAAAACCAACAAGCCATTCAAATGACTACCATCACCACCGAAATTCTTTCGAGCATGATGGACGCGTTCGCTTCGATCATCTCGAACAATCTCAACGGTGTGATGAAAGCCCTCGCCGCGCTCACGATCATCGTCAGCCTGCCCGGCACGGTGGCGGGCTTCTTCGGCATGAACGTGATGCTGCCCCTTTCCGACGGCAACCCAACCGCGTTCCTCATCGTCTTCGGCATTGCGCTTTCATTGACCGCCGTCGCCACGTTTATCTTTTATAAACGCGATTGGTTTTAATGCGTAAGGGCGAGGTCATCTCGCCCTGTTCGCGGGCGGGGAAACCCCGCCCCTACAAAATATGCAACCTGAAATCCTTTACGATATCAAAGCAACTTTGGGCGAAGGTCCCATGTGGGATGCGCGCGCGCAAACTTTATATTGGCTCGACATCCTCAACAAACGCATCTATGCCAACGCGGATGTGATCGCCGAATTAGATGAATTCATCGGATGTCTGACTCTGCGTCAGCGCGGCGGACTCGTCTTTACAAAACGCCTCTCTTTCTGGACGTTGGAGCTGGATTCAGCCTCGTCAACTTTTCTCGCCGCCCCAGCGGACGAACCCGCGAACAACCGCTTCAACGACGGCAAATGCGATCCACGCGGACGCTTCCTCGCCGGCACGATGGACATGAACGAGAAAGACCCAACGGGTTCGTTGTATTCCTTCGACGGAAAATCCATCACGAAGTTATTGTCCAACGTCACCATCTCCAACGGTCTGACGTGGAGCACAGACGGCAAAACGTTTTATTACATCGACACTCCCACGCGCGAAGTGAAAGCCTTCGACTACGATTTAGACTCGGGCGCAATTGCCAATTCGCGAGTTGTAGTCACCGTACCTGAACCCCTCGGCTGGCCCGACGGCATGACATCCGATTCGCAGGGCAACTTGTGGATCGCCATGTGGGGCGGCGCGCAGATCACGAAGTGGAATCCGAACACGGGTCAACTGCTGGAGCAAATCCCTGTGCCGGTCATCCAGCCATCCTCATGCGTGTTTGGCGGAAAGAACCTGAACGAATTATTCATCACCTCCGCGCGCAAAGGTTTGGATGACGCGGCGTTGAAACAATATCCGCTTTCGGGCGGCGTGTTCCGCGTCGAAACGAACGTCGAAGGTCTGCCGATGTTCGAGTTCGCGGGGTAAAATTCAAAGAATAGTTTGCGAAATTGATTAGCCACAGAGAACACAGAGACCTTTGAGAAAAATCTCATTTTCTCTGCGCGCTCTGTGGCTGTGATCGAAGGACTTATCTTCATGCCCAAACGAATCGAATACATTGACATCGCGCGCGGCATCGGCATTTTGCTGGTGGTGCTGGCGCACAACGACTTCGGATTTATCTCGCAATACGGCCACAAAGTGATCTATTCCTTCCACATGCCGTTGTTTTTTTTGCTTTCGGGATATTTCATCAAAACGAATATTTCGTTCTTCGAGTTCTTCAAAAAGCGATTCCATTCCCTGCTCAAGCCGTTCCTGTTCACCATATTCCTGATCTACTTCATGCAAGTCTCGTTCGAGAAGATGGCGTTCGGGACCGCTTTGAGACGTATCGTCAAGTCGCTGTATGGGACGGGCGTGTACATTGACTGGGTGCAATTGTGGTTTTTGCCCAACCTGTTCGTGGTGAGTCTGTACGCGTTCCTCTTCATCGTGATCGTCGGCAAACTCAACAACCGCTGGCTCAGGCTGGGAATCTTGACCGCGACGCTGGCGCTCTCGCTCCCGTTCCTCAAATCGTTCTATCCGTTTTCGGTTTCGTTGCTGGGTAAAGAGGTCGAACTCTTCGGTTTGCCGTTCAGTCTCGATCTGGTTTTCCTCAGCGGCTTCTTCTACATTTTGGGAAGCGAATTGAAACAACTCACAACAGAGAAAACATTCGACAATTATTTTCTTCTGATCGGCACAGGGATCGCGGTCTTTGCGATGAATTACTTTATCCTATCACCGATGGATTTCAACACGAGAACGTATAACTCGTTTTTCATCAACACGATCGAAGCCATCGTTGGGATTTTGTTCGCGCTGGCGTTATCGCGGCAGATCGAATTGCGCACGGGCTGGCTTGCCTCCCTGATGAAGTATTTCGGGCGGGTATCCCTCATCATTTTGATATTTCACGTTCCGATTCAAGATTTTTGGGGACAGAAAGTTTTGGCAAGCACGGATAATCTTCCACTTTCGATTTGGATTGGATTCATTATGGGGGTTGGCGGGTCTGTGTTGATTCACGAGTTATTTATCAGGAGAAATCCCGTCGCTTCGTGGTGGTTTGGGAGGGAGGCGGACCCGCCTGTATAGCGAGCCGTACCGCAAGATTTATCTTGCGATTCCCCCCTCCTATTTCAATCTACAGGCGCAAACTGATAACCTTACAGAACTCTTTTGGGACGCAGAAAAACGCTGATTTCGCTGATGCAAAAGAAAAAAAATCTGCGTTTTCAGCGTGAATAAGCGTCCTGATTTTGAAAGTGTAAGGGTATCAGAAGCGCAAAGTAAACTTTGCGGTACGAATAAAAAATCCCTCCGTGCTGGAGGGATTTTTTTTACTTATCTATCGCGTCGGAGGTTGCGGCTCGGCGTTCCTGTTCGTCTTGCACCACGCGGATTCCGTTTTCCACTTGATTGGAGATTCGCTCGAGTTCCGCTTGCAATTGCGTGAGGCTTCGCATCACGTAATCGTCCGCGTCGCCGCGCGTATTTTCGGCGTCTGTCCGCGCTTGCGTGAGGATCTGTTCTCCTCGGCGCTGCGACTCTTGTACAACCATTTCCTTCGAAGAGAGTTGATCCGCTTTTTGGCGGGCGAGGTCGAGGGTACGATTCGCCTCTTCCTGCGCCTGCGCCAGCACGCGGTCGCGTTGACCGAGCAACTGCTGCGCCTTCTTCACCTCTTCGGGGATGGCGATGCGCATCTGGTCAATGATATCCAACATGCGGTCTTCATCCACCATCACGTTGCGCGTGAGTGGGATGGATTTGCTGTCGTTGAAGAGTTCTTCGAGTCGGTCAATTAGTTGCAGGATGTCCATACGCGGCTCCTCCGGGTTTGAGCCGTCACGCGGCTACCGCAATATATTCGGCAAAACTATGCGATTGAGGCACGCGGATTTTATCTTCGATCATTCCCTGCACGTGCATCTCAATGGCTTCGTGCATATTGCGGGCGGTCTCTTCGCGGGTTTTGCCAGTGGCTACACAGCCCGGAAGGTCGGGCGAATACGCGGAGAAATTCTTGCCTGCTTTTTCGATTACGATGAGGAAGCGATACATTCTTTACTCCTCTTTTTTCTTTGTCTTTTTCAATTGTGCCTGCTTCAAAATGCTATTCCAAGTTCCGGGGGCAAGGTCATCACTTGGATGTCCTGCAATAGTTACTCGACCTGGCTTCTGTGGATGTTTGTATTGGCGGTGGCTTCCTTTTGTGGTTATCAGATACCAATCATCTTCTTCAATCAATCTGATCGCCTCACGGACTTTCATCTGGCAATTCTAGCACAAATTAATCCCGAAGCGAACTAGGGATGAGGTTGAGATCGTCGAGGCTGGCGACTTTTTCCTTGAATGCCTTTTCCACGAACGGCGGCACCATGCTCGAAACGTCGCCGTGAAGCATGGCGATCTCGCGGACAGTGGTGGAGGAAAGGAAGGTGTGTTCCTCCGCTGTGATGAGCGCGACAATTTCAATGTCGGGCGCGAGGCGGTGATTCGCCAACGCCATGCGGAACTCAAACTCAAAGTCCGAGAAGACGCGCAAGCCGCGCACGATTACCTGCGCCTCGATCTTGCGCGCGAACTCAACGGTCAATCCGCTGTAGCCAGTGACCTTGATCTTAGGATTATCTTTGAACGCTTCATTGACCAAACCGATGCGTTCCTCTGGCGAGAACATCAAAGACTTGGACGGCTTATCGTAGACCGCCATCACGATCTCGTCAAAGAGGCGCGAGGCGCGTTCGGCAATGTCAATGTGACCGAGGTGGATGGGGTCGAATGTTCCGGGGAATAAGGCTCTGACCATGAATTCTCCATTTTTTACCACGAAGGGCACAAAGGTCACTAAGGTTTGTCGCCTTAAAAACTTTGTGTACTTCGTGTCCTTTGTGGTGATTAAGAAACGTCACCCTTACCTTCACCCCAAAATCTTCCGAGCGATTCGGCGAGGAGTTTGTGTTCGGGCTGACTCAGATCCGCGTCTTTCTCGAAGACGGCTTGCGCCTGCGTCCGTGCTTTTTCGATCAATTTGACATCGGTGATGCTCGCCATGCGGAGGCTACTGGCGAAACCTGCCTGACGCGTCCCTAAAAATTCGCCAGGACCGCGGATCTGTAAATCTTTTTCTGCCAGCACAAAGCCATCATTGGACTCAGCCATGATCTGCAGACGCTCGTTTTCGGTTGCGTCTTCGCGGGTGGGGATGAGCAGACAATACGATTGATCCGCGCCGCGCCCGACGCGCCCGCGTAGTTGATGCAGTTGCGCGAGACCGAATCGGTCCGCGCCTTCGATCACCATGACGGTTGCATTCGGAACATCCACACCAACTTCGACAACAGTAGTTGACACGAGGATGTTATATTGCTTGTCGCGGAACTTGAGCATGGTCTCGTCTTTTTCAGAGGGGCGCATCTTGCCGTGCAGTAATCCCAGTTTCAAATCGGGGAAGACCTCTTTCGAGAGCGTCTCGTAATCGTCCACGGCGGCGCGGGCTTCGATCTTGTCGCTTTCTTCAATGAGCGGATAAATGATGAACGCCTGTTTGCCGTCCTTGATCTGACCGCGCAGTAACGTAAACGCGCGCTCGCGTTCTTGTGGACGAAGCACAAACGTGTTGATCGGGATTCGTCCTGCTGGCATTTCGTCCATGATGGAGATGTCGAGGTCGCCGTAGAGAGTCAACGCAAGCGAGCGTGGAATCGGCGTAGCGGTCATCACCAATAGATGCGGGTTTGTTCCTTTACTGCGTAATTCCGCGCGTTGTTCGACACCGAAACGATGTTGTTCGTCAATGACAGCGAGTTGCAAGTCTTTGAATTGGACAGGTCCTTCAATGACGGCGTGCGTGCCAATCACAATTTTTATCGAGCCGTCGGCAAGACCCGCGCGGATGGATTCTTTTTCTGATTCGGGTGTATCGCCGACGAGCAATCGAATCTCTTCGGGTTTCAAAATTTCTTTCAGCAGATTTGTGAAGTTGCGATAGTGTTGTTCCGCCAGAATCGAAGTCGGAGCCATGATCGCGGCTTGCGCGTTGTTGTTCGTGATCATGCCAGCGGCTATCGCGGCGACAACTGTTTTGCCCGAACCGACATCGCCTTGCAAGAGTCGATTCATGGGCTTGCCTGAGTCGAGGTCGGCGCGGAGGTCGGCGATGGCGCGCTCTTGAGCAGACGTCAGGGTGAAGGGAAGCCCCGTCTTTAGCGAATCCAGCCACCCGTCCGAGACAGAGAAGCGGCGCGCGTCCACAGACTGCCAGTCGCGGCGTTGTCGCAGAACTCCCATTTGCAGATAAAAAATTTCATCGAAGGCGAGTCGCTCGCGCGCGGCTTTGAGTTTATCCTGCGACGATGGAAAATGAACTTGCAGTAACGCCTCGCCGAGCGGCATGACGCGCGCCGCATTGCGAACGCTTTCGGGAATCGAATCCACAACTGCGGGCGCAAAATATTCTACGACCTGCTTCATCACATTGCGCAACCATTTTTGCGTGATGCGTTCGGTCAGCGGATAGATCGGCACGATGCGATTCGTGTGCAGGTTTTCGACCTCCACCGATTCCCAATCGGGGCTGTTCATCACGAGACGACCGAGATATTGATCCACCTTGCCCGAAACCGAAATCGCATCGCCGACTTTGAATCGATTCGCAAGCCACGGCTGATTGAAATACGAGAGGCGCAATCCGCCCGTGCCATCGCCGATGACAACCTCGACAATCGAAGCCTTGCCGCCGCGAATGGGGCGCGTATGCACGCTTTGAATCGTGCCGATCACCGTCACTTGTTCGCCGTAAAATAATTCCTTGATGGGTTTGAGTTGCGAGTAATCGTCGTAGCGGCGCGGGTAGTAATACAACATGTCGCCGAGCGTGACCATGCCGAGCTTGGCAAACGTCTCCGCGTTTTTCGGACCGACGCCTTGAAGCACGGTCAACTTTGCATCGAGCGCGGCGGGCGTGGCAGATGTGCGCGCGCCCGCAACAGATTCGGATCGCGGCGGCGCGGGCGGACGCGGTCGTTGTTCATGCCGCTGTTGATGTTGCGGATACGATTCTTTTTTCGGTTCGGACTCAGGTTTGGGCTGATTCTGATTCTGCTGAGGCGGACGCGGCGTCTGCGGTCCTTCGACGTGGCTCTGGACGCGCGGCTTCTGCTGTGCTTCGGGATACGCGTCCCCGATGCGCTTCCACAATCCCTTCAACGCGTCGGCGCGGGACTGGGGGCTGAGTCCGTCATACGAGCGGAGTCTCTGCACGACGGCTTGGATCACCTCTTCTTGAATCCCGTCTGCGCGCGCTTCCCCTTCCCAAAAGTTGAGCATCTCA
>JBGANO010000020.1:0-268 GCA_044222305.1 Anaerolineales bacterium | reverse complement strand
ATTTTATCATGGTGAAACCAAAAGCCATCAGAGGGTAAATGTTTACTGTAGAAGCATTATTCTGCCAAACTTTTGGCTGTATAATCACTTTGGGTTTTTCTTCCATAGCAGATCAAAATGGAGCCAAAATAATGAACCAACATGAAGCCGTCATTCACACGCTCGAAAATCTAGGTGGAAAAGCAACGCTTGCTCAACTTTATGGTGAAGTAATGAAGATAGAAGAATGTAAATGGGGAACAAAGACACCATTTGCAACCATTCGCCG
>JBGANO010000001.1:165567-234672 GCA_044222305.1 Anaerolineales bacterium | reverse complement strand
GCGCGTGTGCATGTGTAGGTTGATGATTATTTCGTGCATGGTTAAGAACAAGCCACAGAGAGCGCAGAGATTTTGAGAAGAAACTCAGAGAACTCTGTGCGCTCTGTGGCCAGGGAAAGGTTTGCTGAAAAATCTCTCATGTGACCTCGGTTTGACGTATTTTCCGCCCAGCGGGTATAATGTCCACGCTTAATAAAAGGAGGCAGTATTTCATGGAAGTATATTTGGACTATGCGCTGATTATAATCTCAGTGCTTCTGATCACCAGCGTCATTCTGCAGAGCAAGGGCGCGGGGCTGGGCGGTCTTACCGGCGCGGATGCGGGAAGCGTGTACACAGCGCGTCGAGGCATCGAGAAAACATTGTTTTGGGTCACGATCGCCTTGAGCGTTATTTTCTTCGGGCTTGTGATCACGCTGTTGATCATATCGTAAGCAAACGTCCATTCTCACAAAGGGCCCGTTTGAATCCGCGCGACATAAAACGCGGGGTAGAACGAGCCTTTCTTTTTGTATGATCAAATTTCCCCGAGCATGAAACAATTACGCTGGCAAATCCTGGTGGTACTTGTCACCCTGGCGATTGCGGCTGTGTTGCTGTTCAGTCAGCAATTGCAGGATACGTCTGTAGGCGGACCGATCGTTTCGCAGCCGGAACAGGGAGGCGTGTACACCGAGGCGCTGGTTGGGTCGCTGGGACGGTTGAACCCGTTGCTGGATTGGAACAACTCCGCCGACCACGATGTGAATCGTCTGATCTTCAGCGGGCTTGTCCGTTTCGACGAGCACGGCATCCCGCGCGCCGATCTGGCGGAGGCTTGGGGAGTCGCGCCGGATGGGACTGTCTACAACTTTACGATCCGCGCGAACGCGGCTTTTCACGATGGGACGCCGGTCACCAGCGACGACGTACTCTTCACGATCGACCGCATGAAGAGCGCGGGATCGCTCGTGCCACAGGATATCAAGGACCTTTGGGGGCGCATCGAAGTTACCAAGCTCAACGAGAAAAATCTCAAGTTCACGCTCCCGGAACCGTTTGTGCCCTTCATGGATTATCTGACGTTCGGGATTTTGCCGAAACATTTGCTCGAATCGGTTCCGGTGGAACAGTTACCCGATGCGCAATTCAACATCCAGCCCGTCGGCACGGGTCCCTACAAGTTCGATCACCTCATCGTGGAGGGCAGTCAGATTACCGGCGTTGTGCTCACGATCAACGAAAAATATTACAACGCCGCGCCCTATATCGAGCAAGTGGTATTCCGCTATTACGAAACATCTGCTGACGCATTGGACGCCTACAACCAGGGCGATGTGCTGGCGGTGAGCCGTCTTTCAGGCGACGCATTACAAGGCGCGTTGGAAGAACCGAACCTCGCGGTGTACACCAGCCAACTGCCGCAGATGAGTTTTGTGCTTTTCAACCTCAACAACCCCGAAGTGGCATTTTTACAGGATGCAAAAGTGCGACGCGCGCTTATGCTGGGGTTGAATCGCGCATACATCGTCAACAAGTTTCTGCAAGGACAGGCGATCATCGCCCACAGCCCCATCCTGCCGAGTTCGTGGGCATTTTTTGACGGCACCGACCATTTCGAGTACGATCCCGAAACAGCCGCTTCCATCCTCAAAGCCGAGGGGTATGCAATCCCCGCCGGTGGAGGCGATGTTCGCTCGAAGGACGGCGCGCCGATGACGTTCACGATGCTTCACCCAGACGACGCGCTTCATAGCCAAATTGCCGAGGCGATCCAAAGCCAATGGGCAAAGATCGGCGTCCGTGTGGATTTGCAAGCGATGCCCTACGACCAGCTTGTGTTGAATGCGCTCGCTTCACGCGCCTATCAATCTGCTCTCGTGGACCTCAACCTTTCGCGCACCCCCGACCCCGACCCGTATCCATTCTGGCACCAAGCCGAAGCCGCCAGCGGACAAAACTACTCCGGCTGGGACAACCGTCCAGCCAGCGAATATCTCGAGCAGGCGCGCGTCACTGCTGATTACTCCTTGCGCACGCGCTTATATCGCAACTTTCAGGTGATCTTTGCAAAGGAACTACCCGCATTGCCGCTGTATATCCCTGTTTACTCGTACGGCGTAGACGCGCAAGTGCAAGGCGTGCAAGTCGCTCCGTTGTACGATCCCAGCGACCGTTTTGCGACCTTCACCCAATGGTTCTTGCTGACACACCGCGCGCTACAAGCGGGGACAGAAACGCCTGCGCCGTAGAAAACCGTAGTAACGACTTCAGTCGTTATGTGAAGAGGGCGACTGAAGTCGCCACTACGACAGCCCCAATAATTGGAGAATACCATGACCGACTCGCGACAATCCGCAATCGAGTATGCTCACCAGAACAACGAACGCTTCATCGAAGAGTTGAAGGATTTCCTTGCAATCCCTTCGATCTCGACCAGCCCCGAACACAACGCGGATACTCTCCGCTGTGCTGAATGGACTGCCGCGCGACTGAAATCAATCGGGATGGACAACGTGCGCGTCATGCCGACGGGTGGGCATCCCGCAGTCTACGGCGAGTCGCTCAAAGCGGGGAAAGACGCGCCGACCGTCCTCATCTACGGTCACTACGATGTGCAACCCGTTGACCCGCTCGATCTGTGGACGACTGATCCGTTCAAAGCCGAGGTGCGCGGAGAGAATTTATTCGCGCGCGGCTCGTCCGATATGAAGGGACAAGTCATCGCCTCGATGAAGGCGGTTGAGTCCGTTGCGCGCACCGGTGGATTGCCGGTGAATCTCAAATGGTTGATCGAGGGCGAAGAAGAGATCGGCTCGAAGAATCTCGGCGAGTTCATCCAGAAAAATGCCGAGATGCTCAAAGCGGATTTTTGCATCAATCCAGACGCCGGCATGATCGGCGCGGACTTGCCGACCATCACGTACGGTTTGCGCGGTCTCGCGTATTTTGAAATTCGCGTGTACGGTCCCAACCGTGACTTACATTCAGGCTTATTCGGCGGGACGATTCACAACCCCGCGCAAGCGCTCGTCGAATTGATCGCGGGCATGCACGACAAAAAAGGACGCATCACCTTGCCGGGCTTTTACGACAAAGTGCGTAAGGCGGGCAAAGCCGAACGCGCCGAAATTGCGCGTCTGCCCATCAAGCCGAAGGACATTATCAACATGACCGGCGTCCCGGCGTTGTGGGGCGAAGCGGAGTACACGCCTGAAGAGCGGGTGAGCATCCGCCCGACGTTAGAGGTCAATGGCTTGCTATCAGGTTTCACCGGCGAAGGATCGAAGACCGTCCTCCCCGCGTGGGCGATGGCGAAAATATCCTGCCGTCTTGTGCCGGGCCAAACGCCGGAGATGATCGAGAAAGCGATGATCAAATATGTAAAGGCGAACACGCCGAAGACGATCCGCTCGGAGGTGAAGGTGATCACCGGCTCCGGCGCGGCGATTACCGAACGTGACAGCATGGGCGTGCAGGCAATGGCGAAGGGACTCGAACAAGCGTGGGGCAAGCGTCCGCTGTTTAAACGCGAAGGCGGTTCGATTGGCGTCGTTGTGCAATTGCAGGAATACGTCGGCGTGGACTCGGTGTTGACCGGTTTCGGTCTGCCCGAAGATAACGCGCATTCGCCGAATGAGAAATTGCACCTACCCACGTGGCGCAAGGGCATTGATGCGTTGATTCATACGATCTACAATTTGACGTAATTTTTTAACACAAAGGACACTAAGGTCACGAAGGAAAAACCGTTATGTGTCATGCTGAGTCGCTTTGCGGCGAAGCATCTCTACCACGTTGCGCCAGAGACCCTTCGGTCGCGCACGAACGCTCCCTCAGGGTGACACATCTTCGTGGTGAATCGAGAAAAATGGAAGATAAGATCATTACCTACGGCGGGCAAGCCGTCATCGAAGGCGTGATGATGCGCGGACAAAAAGCGTTCGCGATCGCCATGCGCGCGCCCGATGGCAACATCGTTGTTCACAAGGAAAGTCTCGCGGCGGTCTATCGTTCGCGTATTGCGAAGATTCCGTTTTTGCGCGGCACGATCCTGTTATGGGACGCGCTCGGTTTGGGGATGCGGGCATTGACTATCTCTGCCAACACTCAAACGGGAGAGGAAGAAAAACTCGAAGGTCCCGCGTTGTACCTCACGCTTGCAACTTCGCTGGCGATTGGGGTCGCATTATTTATCCTTTTACCCGCGAGTGTGGGCGGCGCGGCAGAACATTACCTCGGTTGGCATACCCTCGCGCACAACATGCTCGAGGGTTTGGTGAGACTTGTGCTGCTCGTTGGCTATATTTGGGGAATCGGATTCATGCCCGATGTCAAACGCCTGTTTGGCTATCACGGCGCGGAGCATAAGACCATCAATGCCTATGAAGCGGGCGTGGAACTCACGCCGGAGAATGTTGCAAAATTTCCGCTGGAGCATCCGCGCTGTGGCACGGCGTTCATGCTGACGTTCGTTTTATTATCCATTCTCGTTCATAGCTTGTTCGGTGACATGGAGTTTTGGTGGCGGCTCGCGAGCCGCGTCTTGTTGATCCCCGTTATCGCGGGGCTTGCGGTTGAATTCATCCGCTGGACTGCCAATAATCTGACCAACCCTTTCGTGCGCTTCATCATCAAGCCGAATCTGGCTTTGCAATCCCTCACCACGCGCGAACCCGACACGTCCATGCTGGAGGTGGCGATTGAGTCGTTCAAGACGATGAGGTTGGCGGAACAGGAAGTGGTGGCGTAGGGGGAGTGAAAAGTAAAAAGTTATCAGTAATCGGTGATCGGTAATTGGTAAGTAGTAATTGGTAATTAACTCAGAATGTCACCCTGAGCGATAGCGAAGGGTCTCTAACATAAGGTTAAAAAAGACTCTTCGGTCGCAAACCCCGCTCCCTCAGAGTGACATGGCATTCTTATGAAAAAAAGAAAAATCGCAAGGTTTAGCGTTGCGATCATCGTGGCGGTTGTTCTGTTCGTTGCGGCGTATTTCGTTTTCGTCGGGCGGAATAGACCTGCGCCGATTCCCGCCAAGGAAACGCTCTACGAAGGCGTGACTTATCAACGCGTTGTCAAATATTTTCCCAGCCCGATGATCGCGCACATTATCAAGATTGACACAAAGACGAAGGGGATTAAATTTCTCGTCACGCCTGCCGATTCAAAAAGTGAAACTCCGTTGAACGCCCGCACAACGTCGCAATTCCTCGATGAGTTTGGCGTGCAGATCGCCATCAACGGCGATGGATTTGCTCCATGGTGGTCGCGCGGTCCTGCGGATTATTATCCGCACGCGGGAGACCTCGTCGCGCCTTTGGGATTCACGGCATCGAACGGCGACGACTACTGGAAAGGCGTTGAACTGGATGAAGGCGAGCGTCCCACGTTGTACATCAGCCGCCGCAACGCGTTCAGTTTCAACGACAAGCCGAATCGAGTTTACAACGCGATCTCAGGCGACCGAATGATCGTGTTGCAAGGTCAGCCTGTGGCTGGACTCAATGACTCGGAGCTGAATCCGCGTTCCGCGATTGGGCTGAACAGAAATGGGCGATATGTGTATCTCATCGTTGTGGATGGACGCCAGCCGTTTTACAGCGCGGGCATCACGTTTGCCGATCTCGCGCAACTGCTGATTGATCATGATGTATACGTTGCGATGAGCCTCGACGGGGGAGGTTCGTCCACGCTGGTGATCGAGGGTGAAAATGGCGAGCCTGTGATCCTGAATTCCCCGATTGATAATTACATCCCTGGGCGCGAACGCCCCGTTGCGAATCATGTTGGGGTATTTGTTCCATGATGTCGTTGCAAGCGAAGCGAAGCAATCTCCTGAATTGCGAGGGGGTTGCTTCGTCGCAACAGACGCTCCTCGCAACGACATTTAGAAAGAAATTTCCCCAACCTGCTCAAAGTTGACATCGAACAATTCTTCCGCCTCGGTCTCCGCTTCGGCTTGGCCTGCCTCTCCCGCGCGGACTCCACGCTCGCAGTACGATCTGTAAGGGCAGTAAAGGCATCGGGTCGTGTCATCAGTTAGAGGGTAGGAGGAAGCGGTTTGAATTTCATCCGCAAGTTTGAGGAGCGTGTCCCAATCCCGTTTGTATTGGGCAGACGTGTACGCGAATCGCGCGGGGTCGTTGGGGAAATCGGCAAACCAGTAGATCATTTCGATCTGTTCAGGCTCGAAGGGATGCCCGTTGTTGAGGTGCGCGCCCGCGTGGACGAGCAAGGCGCGATAGACGCGGGTCTGCATCCGCGCGGCGAGCCATTCATTGCGCGGACGTTTGCGATATGTTTTCCAATCGTAGATGGTGGCTTTGTTTTCGCGGATCGCGATGAGATCGTATTTTGCAAGCAGTCGAAAATTTCCAAGCGGCGCGGAGAGTGTGGCTTCGGGGTAGAGACCTCCGAGGTCTTTAAGACCTCGGAGGTCTGGCTCGGCTAGAAAATTCTCCCACCAGCGTTGCAGGTTGGGCGTGTTCGCCAGTTTGCTTACCTGCTCACTTGGAATGCCAACTAAATATTGTTGCGCGAGTCGATGAAAAAATTCCCCTTCGCGCTGATGCTGTTCGTTTTCCAGCGCAGGTTCAGATTCGATTGCGGGATAGGCGAGCCGATCCACATAGCGGAGTTGGAATCGCCGCGCGCAATCCACGTAATCTTGCAGGGATGATTGGGAGAGGGTGGTGAGTTGAAAGGCAGGCATGGTTCAATGATACGCCAATCACGGCGGGTCGTGTCGGAAATTCCATTCACCGCTGGCTTGATCCACAAAAGACCGCGAGCCGATCACTTCGTAAAACGTGATGCCCGGTCGCAGGTAAATTGGCGCGCCGTCCAACGTGGCAAAGTAAAGCGGCTGGTCGAGGTTCGTCCGATACCATTTTGCCGGTATTCCCACGCCATCGCGGAAGACGTACGCTTCGCCAGAGCCGGTCATGTCGATCTTGAAGACCTCGTCGTCTTCGTCGTACTCATTGGCGAAAGAGTGATAGGCAAGCATGACGACTACATTCGCCGCATGAACATGTTGTGAGGTGACGCGGTCCACGAGCGGCGCGTAGGAGCCTTCCTTGCCGTCGCGGGTGTCGGCGATTTCTTGATAGCGGTAATACTGCTGGTCTTGCGGGCTGTAGAGCCAGTAATGATACGAGTCGACGGAATAGAATGTGGAAATTTTTATCCCGCCCAGCCTCGCCGCCGGGGGCGCCGTATCGAACAAGCCGTCGCGGATGATCTGCGGCGAGTTATCCTTTCCGCCGCGCAGGGCGCAATCAGCCATGAGGGTGGTGTTGAAATACGAATTGTTGTATGGCTCGACAGTCTGTTCGCGCTCGGTTAAAAAGTGGAACGGCGGGCACGAGCCGTTTGTCGGCGTGAGAAGCAGGTCGGCAAATTCGCTCCCTTGAAAATATCCCAGCTCGCGCGGGTCGGCGAACTTGAAGGCCAGGAAAGCGTGATACATGCGTTGCACGTGTTCGTCGAAGTAACGCCCTGAGCGGACGGGTCCCACCCATTCCGAGTCGTTGCCGAAAAACACGGCAATGAAACGCGTCAAGCCGTCTTCGATGTAATATTCAAATACCTGGTCGGCGAGCGTAAGACCGGATTGGGGGCGCATGTAGCGCGGATAGTTCGCCACTTTGATCGCCATCGGGCGGCGTTGTAACAATGCCGGGTCGGAGGGCGGCAAGCCGGTCAACGGATTCAAGGTGGTGGTCACGGTGAAGGCAGGCACCATCGCGTCCGCGGGGATGAATTGCGGCAGGATGAGGAACGGCGTTGGCGCGGGCGGAAGCGGGGTCAGCGTGGGCGGGCTGAGAGGCGTGGGAGCCGAATCAAAAGCAGGGGCGGCTGACGCGGTGTTCGTCTGAAGTTGAAATGGTGTCGGGGAGGCAATCCCTTCGGCAGAGACGTTGTCTGCCGCCGCGTTGCATCCTGTGAGAAAAAGCAACGCGGAGATGACGGCGATGTGTGGGAAACGCATGGCGGGATTCTACAACAAATGGACGATGATGCACATCCCGCCCGTTTCAGTTCCCTATCAAAGAGGCGGGCAGGGCAAACCTGATAAAATTACTGTCGCATGTTCATTCTCATCACAGTTGGCATTCTTCTTGTTACCGCGCTGTTTGTATTGATCTTGCGGATCGTTCGACCCACTGCCGGTTACTCGTGGTTGATCGCCGCCAGCGGCACATTCTTCGCGTGGGCAAGCGTGTTCGCGTGGATCAACAAGACGGATCGCCTGCAGTTCCTGATCTGGCAACCCGCTTCGTTGTTTGCGCAATCGCCAACCTTTACCACTGACCCAATCGCCTGGGCATATGCGTTGAGCATGATCACCCTCACGCTGTCGGTGGTCCTGACGTCGGTAGTGCGGAGCAACTTCCCCAGCGCATTAAGTTGGGTCGGGGCATTGGCGCTTTCTGCTTTAGGAACGCTTGCCGCCGTTGCCGATAACCCGGTCACGCTGGCGTTGATCTGGGCGGCGATCGATCTCGTTGATCTGATCGTTCAACTGCGCTTTGTCGAGGAGCCAACGCTGGGCGAGCGTGTGGTGACTTCATTCGCAACGCGCCTCACAGGCACCATGGTTTTACTCTGGGCGAGCGTGTCAAGCTCGGCGCAAGGGGGAACGGCGGACTTCCACGCAATACCTTCGCAAGCCTCTTTATTCCTCCTGATTGCCGCGGCATTGCGGATCGGCGTCCTGCCCTTGCATCTGCCTTACCCAAGCAAAACCGCGTTGCGACGAGGCTTTGGCACCGTGTTGCGGATGATCTCCGCCGGTTCCAGCCTCATTTTGCTGGCGCGAATCCCCGGCGGAAATATCACTTCGCCTCTCGCGCCATATCTTCTCGCGCTGGTTGCCCTCGCCGCGTTATACGGCGGCTGGATGTGGTTGCGCGCCCCGGATGAGTTAACGGGGCGCCCGTTCTGGTTGATCGGTGTCGGCTCACTGGCAGTGGCGGCTACCCTGCGCGCAAATCCCATCGGCGCGGCGGCATGGAGTTGCGCGTTGATCCTGTGCGGCGGCGTGTTATTTTTATCCTCAGAGCCGAACAAATGGCTGACGCGCTCATTGTGGGTCGCTGTGTTTGGAATTTCCGCGCTGCCTTTTTCGCTGACCTCCACCGGGTGGTCTGGTGGAACCGGCTTCTTCCTAACCTGGCTTCCCCTTCTGCTTGCGCAAGCCATGCTTCTTGCCGGGTTTATCCGACACATCCTTCGTTCACCCGCCTCGCGCGAAATCTATGAGGATCAACCGCTTTGGGGAAAAAACATTTACCCCATCGGAATCATACTGTTGCTGTCGACCACTCTGTTATTAGGATGGTTCGGCTGGGATGGCTCGCTTCGATTCGGCAACCTGATCGCGGGACTCGCCGCCTCTGCCCTCACCTTCGGCTTGATCTGGTTCACCCCGCGTATTCGCATCCTCAACCCGGTCCGCGCGCACTGGGTGCGCCCCACCAACCTGACGTGGCTCGACGGGCTGTATCAAACCGCATGGAATGTATATCGTCTATTGGGCAGGCTGAGCAATATTTTCTCGAACATCCTCGAAGGCGACAGCGGAATCATGTGGACGCTGCTCTTCCTCGTCCTGTTCATTTCCTTCTTCACCCAAAGGATTCCATAAGATGAGCATCCTTGCCTGGGTTGCAGTCGTTGTCATTCTTGTCACAGCGGTGAGTTTGCTCATTGCGCGAGACTGGCGCGCTGGCATCATCCTTCTTGCCATTCAATACCTCGCCATGTTCATCTTGCTCCTTCCCCATTTGCCGCTTGGCATGGCCTCCGTCAAAGTAGTGACAGGGTGGATGTGCGCCGCCATCCTCGGCATGACGCGCTCTGATTTGAAAGATGAGGACTCCGAGGAAAATCTCTGGCCCCGCGGCAGGTTGTTCAGCCTGTTCGCCGCGGGAATGGTTGGCTTGATCGTGATCGGCGCGACGCCTTCCGTCAACAACATCATGGCAGACGCCGGCGCCGCAGTGACCGCCGGCGGGTTGTTGCTGGTTGGGCTGGGCTTGTTGCATCTTGGAATCACATCGCAAATCCTGCGCATAACACAGGGTTTGTTAACCGTCATCGCCGGGTTTGAAATTATCTACTCCGCCGTCGAATCTTCCGCGCTGGTGGTTGCCTTGCTGGTAGTCATCAACCTGGGGCTGGCGCTGGTCGGCTCGTATCTGATGATCGCTTCGCAACACCGCGAACCGGAGACCGTGTGACCACAAACGCGCCCACACTTTGGATACTCATACCGTTCGGGGTTGGCATCCTGCTTCTCTTCATCCGTAACGCGCGCGCCATCAGCTCGCTCAGCGGCGCCCTTGCCGTTCTCCTTGCGCTTGCCGCGCAGTTCATTCCGATCGAAACAGCGTTGCGGTTTGGAGACCTCTCCATAAAAATCGATTCATCGATATCCGTGCTCGGGCGCGTCCTGCTGATCTCGCCTGCCGAAGGGTCACTGCTCGCGTTGATCTATGCCGGCTCATCGCTCTGGTTTTTTGGCTCGTTGGCGGCTGAGCGCTCAGCGCGCGTGGCGCCGGTCGGTCTCATGATCACCGCTTTGATGGTCGCCGCGCTGGCAGTGCAACCGTTCTTATACGCGGCGTTATTTATCGAAATGGCGGTACTCCTCTCGATACCCATGCTTTCCAGCATATACGCGGCGCCCGGCAGGGGCATCGCGCGGTTTTTGATCTACCAGACGCTTGCCATGCCGTTCATTTTGCTCGCGGGCTGGTTACTCGCCGGCGTGGAAGCCAGCCCCGGCGACCTCGCCCTCGCGGCGCAATCTGCTTCGGCGCTTGGGCTGGGATTCGCCTTCCTGCTCGCGATCTTCCCCCTGTACAACTGGATTCCCATGCTGATGGAGGATTCGCCCCCCTTCGCCGTCGGCTTCCTGTTATGGATTCTGCCCACCGTCACGATCATCTTCGGGGCAGGGTTCCTCGACCGCTATTCGTGGATTCGCTCCTCGCCGCAACTCATTTCCGCGCTCCAATTTGCAGGCTTGCTGATGGTCACCACGGGCGGCCTCTGGGCGGCTTTTCAACGCCACCTAGGGCGGGTCATGGCATACGGTACTGTTGCGGAAATCGGGTTTTCCATTCTTGCGCTCAGCGTCGATCCACGGCTTGGCATCCCGATCCTGTTTTTATTGATTCCCGCGCGCGCGTTAACACTCGCCTTATGGTCGCTCGCGCTGACCATTATCAAGGAAAACGCCGAGTCTCTGCGCTTCTCATCCGCGCGCGGCATATTGAGGAGCGCGCCATTCGCCGCGACGGGACTCGTGCTCGCCACGTTATCCACCGGCGCGTTTCCACTCCTGGCGAGTTTTCCTCCCCGGTTGGCGCTTTGGGAAAATGTATCCCGCGCATCGTCCACCTCCGCCATTTGGATGGGCGTCGGCATTGCCGGCCTGTTGGTGAGCGCCATCCGTTCGCTCGCGGTGGCGGCGATGGCAGACGAATACGCCAGTTGGAAGCCGCGCGAAAATCTTCCGCAGATGATCATGCTTGGGCTGGGCGTGATCGGGCTGTTCATCCTCGGGCTGTTCCCGCAAACGGCGCAAATCTTCCTTGCAAAACTCCCGTTGATGTTCGAACATCTGGGTCGATAGAACGGCTACGGTATAATCCTGCCTGATTTCGGAGGAAGTCATGGACTTTGAACAGATCGTTAAACGCATTGCATGGTTGGACGACGAGCATCGCAAAACACGCACAACCATCGTCACGCTTGAAGAACGCATGGCGGCGCTGGAAGGGAACATCGACGCGGTTGCCAAACAGATCAAGCCGCTCAACAAACAGATCGCGGACGTTGCATCCACCGCGGCGCGACTGGATCAGTTCGACTCGATCTTCGCCAGGCAACGCGACGATATGAACAAGGCGATCGATGCCATCGAGAAACGGTTCGAGAAACGCGAAAAGGAATTGATCAAGCGTCACGCCCAGGATCTGGAATCGTTGACAAAAGCGATCGAGGCGTTGAAAAAAGCCACCGATCTCAGCGACATCAAGCGGCAACTCAAAGCCCTGCCCAACGAAGATATCCGCCTGCAAATTGCCATCAAGGAATTGCGCCCCCTGATCGACGGCGCCGTTCGCGCCGCCGACGATGTCACGCGCTCGCAAAAAGCATTCGAAGAAGCGCGCAAACAGGAAACAAAACGCATCGCCGACCTGCAAGGCGAGCTGACCGCCGTCCGCAAACGGATCGACGAGGCGCGCGCCAAAGCCGACCTGAGCTCGGACGGTTTGAAAACCATCGACAGCCGCATGAATGAACTCATGCTCTCCGAATCGGAACGCAAGAGCGCGCAGACCACTTTCATCGAAAGCCAGACCATTGCCCAGATCGACCGTGAACGCACGTACAAAGAATGGAAGGAAAAATTCGACACGGTCAAACAACAAGCCGAAATGCTCGATCACCAGATCGTTCAACTCGAGGAAACCCTGCGCTCCGCAAAAAAGGCGCAAGAGACGTACAACGAACTCAACACCAAACTCGAGCGGCGCATCAACGAAGTGACCGAGATGCAGCGCCTCACCGAAGACCGCCTGCGCCAGGAATGGGTAACCTTCAAAGCCGACGATCAGAAACGCTGGACAGGCTACACCCTCTCGCAAGATGAAGGCACAAAAGATGTGCGCCGCGTCATGCAAAAACTGGAAGAACGCATCGACCCGCTCCTCGAATCGATCCAAACCATACAAGACCAGGTCCACCAGACCACCGACGCCACCGAACAACAACTTCAGGAATTAATGAATGTGGCGCACGAGTGGCTGTCTGCATACGAGCGCATCATGGGTCACGGCAAGGCAACGAAGAAAAGCAAGAAGTAAAAAAACAGGCTCGATTCTTCATCACATCTTTCCTCTTTCTTCTTTCATAGCCAAAGAAAGAGGAAAGAGGAAAGATTTTAGTTTCATGCGAGTCATCGGAACAGCCGGTCACGTCGACCACGGGAAATCCACACTTATTGCCGCGCTTACAGGCACGCATCCCGATCGCCTCAAAGAAGAGCAGGCGCGCGAAATGACCATCGAACTTGGATTCGGCTGGCTCACCCTGCCGAGCGGTGAAGAGATCGGCATCGTCGACGTGCCCGGACACCGCGATTTCATCGAAAACATGCTGGCGGGCGTGGGCGGCATAGACGCCGCATTGCTCATCATCGCCGCAGACGAAGGCGTGATGCCGCAGACGCGGGAACACCTCGCCATTTTGGATCTATTGGAGATTCCCGCCGGTCTAATCGTGCTGACCAAGTGCGACCTCGCTTCAGACCCGGGGTGGCTTGATCTGCTCTCAGCCGACATTCGCGCCATCGTGAAGGACACCGCCCTGCGAGACGCGCCCATCCTCCGCGTGTCAGCAAAAACAAAAACGGGACTCGATGATCTACTCTCCAACATCCAGTCTCTTTTGCAAACTAAACCTGCCCGCCCCAACTTTAATCGTCCCCGCCTGCCCATCGACCGCGTCTTCACCATGAGTGGATTCGGCACGGTGGTCACTGGCACGCTGAGCGACGGACAATTATCCGCCGGAGATGAAGTCGAAATTCTGCCTGCCGGCATCAAGGGGCGGGCGCGCGGCTTGCAGACTCACAAGAAAAAAGAGGAGACCGCCATCCCCGGTTCACGCGTGGCCGTGAACATCTCCGGCGTGGACGCGGATTCCATCCGCCGCGGAGACGTGCTCACCCGCCCGAATCAATATCAACCCGCCCGCAGGCTCGACGCGCGCTTTCGATTGCTCAAAGACGCGACAGCCTCGCTCAAGCATAATGATGAAGTGAAATTTTTCATCGGCGCGAGCGAAACCATTGCCACGATTCGTTTGCTTGGCATGGAAGAATTACAGCCCGGCAGTGAAGGTTGGATTCAGCTGGAAATGCGCGAACCAGTTATTGCCGTGCGCGGCGACCAATACATCCTGCGGCGCCCGTCGCCCGGCGAAACGGTGGGCGGAGGCAGGATCGTGGATCCTCAGCCGAAGGGCAGGCACAAACGCTTCGACGAATCGGTCTTGAAATCACTGGAGTCGCTTGCGCAAGGCTCGCCATCTGACATTTTGCTCGAAGCCTCGAACGCGCTCGGTCTCGCGCCGATCAAAGAGGTTGTTGCGCGTTCGAGACTTGAAGCGGCAAACGCGGAAACCGCGTTGAATGAATTACTCCTTACCAGTTCCCTTTTACTTCTTGAAGGAGGGTTGCCCGCCGCCTCCAGCGATTTGCTGATCGCCAGCCAGTCTCATTGGCAAACCGCGCGCGCCAGGGCGTTGCAAATCATCTCGGAGTTTCATAAAACTTTTCCGTTGCGGCGCGGGATACCGCGCGAAGAACTCAAAAGCAAATTGAAGCTATCGCCGCGCGTTTTTAATTCCGTCGTGGCGCGACTACTTACCGAACACGCGATCGCTGATCGCTCTTCCACTGTGTCCCTGCCGGGGCATGAGGTCCGCTTCACGGTGGGCGAACAGGCAACAATTGGGAGGTTGAAGCGCAAGTTCGAGGCGAATCCGTTCAGCCCGCCATCGGTCAAGGATTGCCAGGCAGAGGTTGGGGAGAACGTCTTCAACGCGTTGATCGAAGGCGGCGAGTTTATGCCGGTGTCGGCTGATGTCATTTTCCGTAAATCCGATTATGATTCCATAAAGGAAAAAATCAAACGCATCATCGAAACTCAAGGTAAAATTTCCCTCGCGGAAGCGCGAGACGCGCTCAACACCAGCCGCAAGTATGCGCAGGCATTGCTCGAACATTTCGACGCGATCGGCTTTACCATGCGCGATGGCGATTTCAGGAAGCTGAGGAATTAATGTGCGGACGATTTACGTTGACGGTTGACCCTGGCGAATTACAAGAAAAATTCGGCAACTATACATTCCCGAAAAAATTTGCGCCGCGATTCAATATCGCGCCGACCCAGCCTGTGCTGGCGATTCCGAACACTGAAAAGTTCAAGGCGGATTTTTTTGTGTGGGGTTTGATACCCATGTGGGCAAAAGACCCCAGCATCGGCAACCGCTTGATCAACGCGCGCGGCGAAACGGTCGCTGAGAAACCGTCGTTTCGCGGCAGTTTGAAATACAAACGCTGTCTGGTGCTCGCGGATGGTTTTTACGAATGGAAATCACAGCCCGGCAAGAAAACGAAAACGCCGTTTTACATTCACATGAAAGACCGCCAGCCGTTTGCCATGGCCGGCTTGTGGGATACCTGGAACAGCCCGGATGGGGCTTCGATCAAAACTTGCGCGCTCATCACCACCGGACCGAACGAGTTGATGGAGATGATCCATGATCGGATGCCGGCGATCGTGCACCCGCGCGATTACGCCAAATGGCTCGACCCTTCGCCGCAGACGCCCGATCAACTGCTACCCCTTATCAAACCTTTCCCCGCCGAGATGATGGACGCGTACCCGGTCAGCACGCTGGTTAACAAGGCGTCGAACGATAAGCCCGAACTGGTCGTGCCGGCGAAGTAGTTTTCAGCCGCCTATCTTTGCCTTCCTCCACGAATCGACAAGTAGACCTCTTGCAAAAGTCGTTTACGCCACAGAGAACACTGAGAAAAAAGAGATGTAGAGGTTTTTCTCAATGTTCTCTGTGAACTCTGCGGCTGTCTTTTTTTTGTTTATTCATGTTAACTCAATTTGCTTTACAACTTGTCACCCTCCCGAAGGATACGCCGCGCCTGCGGTGGGCGCAGGTGTTGGAACGATGTGAGCGCCAGCGAAGGGTCTCTTACACGGCGGTAGAGATTCTTCGCCGCAAAGAACAAAAGCGCGGCTCAGAATGACATATCAAAAAGCCAGCTAATTAAGGTTAAACAGAATAGGAGTTACGCGGTTGAGCCTGTTTCGTCTTCAACTGCTAAAACTTTCGCTACAAACGATACGACAAGATTTAGGTTGCTTGCAAAGCGGAAAAATGAATTTTGCCGCACGAGACGCGTTATGATTCATGAATTAAGATTATCGCTTGCCGGACGGTTCCCGGCGCTGACCTCGCGCGACTTTGCCATTTTCTGGCTGGGGCATCTGCTTTCGTTGGTGGGAACATCCATGCAGAACACCGCCCAGCCTCTGCTTGCCTATCGCCTCAGCGGACGCCCGTTCGATCTGGGTTTGATTGGGTTCGCGTTCGCCTTGCCGACTTTTTTTCTGGCATTTCCCTCCGGTGTGTTAGTCGAGCGATGGGACAAACGCAAAACGGTCATGGTCCTGCAAGCGGTGATGATGATCGAGACGCTCGTTCTGGCATTTCTCACCCTGACCGGCAGAATCGAGATCTGGCACATCATCGTTCTTTCGATGGTATTGGGGGTCGCCACAACCTTCGAGATCACGGCGCGGCAGTCCATGCTTATCGAACTGGTCGGAAGCGACTACCTGCCGAACGCCATTGCTTTGCAATCGACGGCTTTCAACATGTCGCGCGTGCTGGGTCCTGCCCTGGCGGCTCCGTTACTCCTGGTCCTTCCCTCCAATGGAGAAGGTTGGATCTTCCTGTTGAACGCGGTAAGTTTCGGAGCGATCCTCATCAGTTTGTTTTCGGTCAAGTTGACGCACAAAGTGGAACTGATACCGTCGAATCAGTCGATGGTCCGTGATTTTCTGGATGGGGGCAAGTACATCCTTGCGCATCGAAACATCGCGGCGATTATTTTGCTCGCCGCCATAGTAGGGCTTTTTGGAATGCCGGTCATGCAACAGATCCCCGTGCTGGCAAAAGATGTACTCGCGCAGGTCGGCGACACCAAATCCATTGTGGATGCGCGCAATAGCGCGTTATATCTCGCGTTGGGGTCGGGCGCATTAACTGCGGCTTTGATGATCGCGTTCAATAATTCCGCTCACCAGAGAGGAGCGCGACTCTTGATGGGCGAAGCGGCATTCATCGCCGGGTTAATAGGCATCGCGTTTTTGAGTCAGTTTTGGTTCTCGATCGTTCTGGTCGCGTTGATGGGCTGGGGCGGCGTGACGCAATTCGCCACCATGAACACCCTGCTCCAAACGCAGGTGTCGAATGAATTACGCGGGCGCGTGTACAGCGTGTATCTGTGGTCATTTCAGGGAATTGCCCCATTTGGGAGTTTGCTGGTCGGCTGGATGACGCAAAACCTATCCTTGCCAACGACTGCGATGGTCTGCGGGTTTGTTTGCTTGATCGGGCTGGGTGGGATTCAAGTGTTTTTTCCAGCCGCGCGCAGATCGGCGGCTTAACGTCAGGTTAGCGTTCGGGCGGCGTGGTTGACTTCGATTTTTTAGACGTGTTATGATGATTTTGAGCAAACGACTATGAGCAACAACGAAAAGCGCGGAATATTCGCGCGCATCACTGAAACACTGGTTGGCATCGGGCTGGGCGAATCATTCTTTCGCGTCGGAACGCTGGTTTTATCGGTGGCATTGATCGGCGCGGTCATCTGGCTTGCGCGAATATTCTTCGCGCAAAATATTCCTGCCGGGGCGGAGGCTTCTTCTCAGGCAACTGAGTCGCCTGCACTTGTAGCGGGAATCGAATCCATCGGCGGGGAGAATTCGTTTGGCGGAGTCCCGCGTCTTGCGCAAGTGCATACCACGATCCCTTCGCGCCCGCGTGAGAAGGTGATCGAGTACACGGTTGTTGCAGGCGATACGATCTTCGGCATTGCCCAAAATTACGGGCTGGAACCGCAAACCGTATTGTGGAGCAATTATTACACGCTACTCGATAACCCACATTCATTGAAGCCCGGGCAGGAATTAAGTATCCTGCCCGTCAACGGGACCTATCACGAATGGCAACAAGGCGAGGGATTGAACGGGGTTGCAAAATATTACGGCGTGACCCCGGAAGATATTATCAATTTCGCTCCAAACGGGCTGGACCCCGCCACTATTGGTGATCCTGCCGCTCCAAACATCACGCCGGGCACCTGGCTGATCGTGCCGGGCGGAAAACGCGAGTTCATTTCATGGAGCGCCCCGCTCGGCGTAACGCGCGAGAATCCCGCCTCGGCGCGTGTGCTGGGACCAGGCGCATGCGAACCGGTGACGGGAGGCGCAGTGGGTTTTGGAACATTCGTATGGCCCGCGAGCCAGCACGCTCGCTCTGGTTTTGATTATTCGCCCGGCACAAATCATTGGGGCATTGATATTGCGGGCAACGAGGGCGAAGGGGCATATGCGACCGATGCCGGCGTGATCGTGTACGCGGGCTGGAACAACTACGGTTACGGCAACATGATCATGGTGGATCATGGGAATAACTTCCAGTCGTTGTACGCGCATCTCAGCGGCATCAGCGTGGCGTGCGGACAAAGCGTTGGGCAGGGAGACCTGATCGGCATCATCGGCAACACGGGGCGCTCGAGCGGGTCGCATCTGCATTTCGAGATCCGCGCCATCTCATCATGGGTCAACCCGTGGGATGTGTTGCCGCCTCCGTAGCAAAGAAACAACAGGTAGACGTATAAATGGCGTCTTGTCGAAGGACTTTATCTCGGCTATAATGCCGTCACTCTATACGAGGCAAGGGCGCTTAGCTCAGTTGGTTAGAGCGCATCTATCACACAGATGAGGCCAGGGGTTCGAGTCCCTTAGCGCCCACAAAACGAAAAACGAGTCAACCTGACTCGTTTTTCGTTTTGTATAAGAGAGTAGTAAGAAACCCGACAAAACGCATCAAACTTGCTTTATAATTTTCCATCATGGCAATACGGACAAATGAACAATGGCTTGCAGATCTGAGGGCATCGGGCTTGGAGCGCGAAGCCGCCATCGAAGACTTGCGCGCCATCATACAAAAGGGTTTGCCATACGCCCTTTCACGCTGGCTGTCTCCCGACCAACCACAATTCAACGCGCTTGTCGATGAAGTGACTCAAGAAACCCTCCTGCGCGTGCTCGACCAACTCGGCACCTTCGAAGGGCGCAGTCAATTCACCACATGGGTGCACAAGATCGCCGTGCGGATCGCCCTAACCGAACTGCGGCGCAAGCGCTGGCGGGATTCCTCGCTGGACGAACTCACAGAAAACGAAGACGTCCCCCCCCCACCCGGTCTGCTCGCCGACTCTCACGCCGGACCCGAAACATCGGCAGAGCGCGCGGACATGCTTGCCCACGTGCGACGCATCATCGAAGAGGAATTGACCGACCGCCAGCGCGAAGCGCTCATCCTGCTCGGCGTGCGCGACATGCCGATGGAAGACGCGGCAAAAAAACTCAAGACCAATCGCAATGCCCTCTACAAACTCCTGCACGACGCGCGCGTCCGCCTCAAAAGCCGACTCTCGATGGAAGACATCGCCCCGAACGAAGTCCTTGCCCTCTTCGAGCAAAAGTAAGATAGACACTAGCCTGACCGTCATACAAATCGGAACCATGAACATCAAAGACCTTGTCACCCGCGTCCGCGCCAACCTGGGCAAGAAGCAGGAACTTCCCAACGAGGCTGTGCTCGGATTCCTGCGCGTGTTGGAAAACCTGCCCGCAGAAGAACTTACCTGCGACGAGATCTACACCCAACTGGACGAATACGTGGAGCACGAAGCCCACAACCACGACGCCGCCCACCTCATGCCGCTCATCCGCGAGCATCTCGACTTGTGCCCCGAGTGCTGTGAAGAATACGAAGTACTGCTCGATGTGGTGAAAAAGACTGACGAAAAATAAACCGACAGACGCGCGCCTGTCGGTTTTGATTTGTTTGCTGGTCACGCAACTGCTGTGTTTTTTACGCAAACAGACCTTTCGCTCTTACTGCCCTATTCTCTACCGTACATGAGAAGATTTTTACCGCAAAGCACGCTAAGGTCGCCAAGTTAAACAGGTTTTCTTTGCGTTCTTTGCGGGCTTAGCGGTGCAAATGTACGGTAGAGAGCTGCCCTAAGACGGTCTGCCTGCACTGAGCCGCAGGCACACGTGTGACCGTCGCTTCGCTGGCAAATTCGGTGGTCGCACATTGTACCCTTCAGGGTAGACCGCCTGCGAGCGACAGTCCTAGTGAAATAACTTCTCCCCCGCGCGGATTGGCATCTTCAAACGGTTTTCCGCCGGCGTGATCGGGCACGACCACATCTCGTTATAGGCGCAATAGGGATTATAGGCAATATTGAAATCAACAAGGAAGCGGTCACCGGGCAACGGCTCAGGCTCGAGGTAACGCCCGGCTGGATAAGTCTCCGCCCCTGCGAGCGAATCGATGAAGGGGAGGAAAAAACCATAATTCGCCTGATAGATCGTGAGTTCGGCGTCCTGCCCGTCCACTTGAAATTTGAAACGCCCGTAACGAATATACTCCTGCGCCCCGCCGGTGGAGGTTTGCATCAGCAACGGCAATTGTTCCGAAAAACGCTCCACCTTCACTTCAAGCCTCAGCTCGTCATTTTCGTCAAAATAATTCAACCCCTGAAAACCGCCCTTTTGTTCCGGGGTCAGCGGGCTTTGCGGATGCCGCGCAAAGTATTCATCTTTTTCCTTGCGAAATTCCGTCAGTTCGCTCATTGAGGTCTCCATGCGATTGTAGTTCATAGAATGGGGAACAAGCCAAATTCTTACACCCTCTTGCACAATTCATTTCCCTGTGCTATCGTTACTTTCACATGTCGGATAAAACTGTGCTCATTATTGAAGACGAAGGAGACGCCGCCGAACTGTTCGCCGAGATGATGCGCGTCAGCGGTTTTCGCGTGCGAAAAGTTTCCAACAGCGCGCCCGCCATCGACCTGATCTCCGCCGAAAAACCCGACCTCATCATCCTCGATATCATGATGCCCGGTATTTCCGGGCTGGATATTCTGCACCACATGCACCACGACCCCAGGCTGACGAACATACCCGTCGTTGTCGTATCTGCCAAAGGCACCCCCGCCGATATCAAACGCGGATTGGAAGCCGGCGCAAAGATTTACCTAACCAAGCCGGTCGGGTTTCAGGAATTGAAAGAAGCAGTGACGCGCGTCCTCGGCGATTGACTTTATGAGCCTGCTCCGCGCTTTCATCGCCGTCGAAATTCCCCGCGCGATTCAACTTGCTATTCAGCAGGCTACTTCCCCGCTCCGCAATGAACTCGGCTCGCATGTTCGCTGGACGCCGCCCGAAAACATCCACCTCACCCTGAAATTTCTTGGGGATATTTCACCCGCCAGCGCGGACGATCTGGCGCGCGCGATCCGTGCCGCAGTGGAAACTATCCCAGCATTCGACATCCACGTGGGCAGATTCGGCTCCTTTCCCAATTTCAAGCGGGCGCGGGTCCTGTGGGTGGGCACCCAGCCCCCAACGGAGTTGGACGCGTTATATCGGGAGGTTGAATCCGCATGTGGGCGGTTGGGATTCGCGCCAGAGTCGCGCGGCTTCTCCCCGCATCTCACGATCGCTCGCGTCAAGGAGGACGGTTCCGCGGCAGACCGTAACAAAATCTTCCGCCTGCTCGAAGCCACGACAATTGACGTACTTGGCGCTGTAAGGGTAGACTCAGCGCATCTATTCAAAAGCGAACTAAAATCATCCGGCGCGGTGTACACAAAATTATTTTCCGCGCCGCTACGCGGTGTCATGCTGAGCGAAACGAAGCAACTTCCTCCACAAAATGGAGACTCTTCGCCATCGGCTCAGAGTGACACAACCCCATGAGGTGAAAACTGAACGCACTCGAACTCGCACACAAGATCATCGAAGCATTGGAGGATAAAAAAGCCGAGGAGATTCTACTTCTCGATATCAAAGATATTGCATCGTTCACAGACTACTTCGTGATATGCAACGGCACCAGCGACCGCATGTTGGACGCGCTCGCCAAAGGAGTGCTCGAAGCGACCAAATCGGATTACAAAAAAAAGGGCCGCATCGATGGGCGTTCACGGGAGGGCTGGCTGGTGATGGACTTCGGCGACGTGGTGGTGCATCTCTTCTCTCCCGACCAGCGCGAGTATTACGATCTCGAAGAACTGTGGAGCGACGGCAAAGTGTTGTTGAAAGTTCAGTAATGTGTGCGGCAACGTGAATGTTGCCGCACAACGCTATCCTACATTTGCGACTGGAAAACTCATCCATGAGAAAACGATTTTTGACTTTGTTATCGATTATTCTGATGCTTTCAATCGCGCTGACTGGTTGCGGAGCGCCGCAAGGAGAAGACCCCTCTGCGACAGAATCTGCGCCAGTGATCCCAGTAGATGACAGCGTGCTCACCTCTTCGGCTGAAGTGGTGGCGGAAAAATGGGCAAGCCTCGCCTTCATGGTCGGCGCGCAGACAGTGGATATCAACGTTCGCGTGGGGGATGCTGTGAAGAAGGGCGAACTCCTTGCTTCGATGCCTGAGAACGCCCTGCCGCAGAATCTCATCAACGCGCAGGCAGACCTCATCCTCGCGCAACAATCCCTCGATGAATTGCTCGCCTCCGAAACCGCCCTGGCACAAGCAACCATCACGCTCCGCGCCGCCCAGAAAGCGTACGACAAGGCGTTCGACTATCGCGACTCGCTGAACGATCCCATCACAATCACCGAGGTCACCACCAAAGTGGAAGACACTCCGTTCGGGAAGGTGGAGGTGCCCGTTACGAAAGAATATCAGGGGTATGCGGACAAAGAAACGATCGCCAAAGCCGAGGAAGACCTCGTGCTCAAAAAAGGGTTGCTCGACGACGCGCAACGCAATCTCGATCGGCTTACCAACATCGAAAACTCCCCGGATGTGATTGCCGCGCAAACACGCATCGCCGCGATTGAAGCGGTCCTGAGCCAATCTACATTATTCGCTCCCTTCGATGGCGTGGTGGTGGAAACCTACGTAAACACCGGAGAACTGGTTTCGCCGGGCGCGCCGGTCGTGTTGATCGCCGATCTCACAACACTCGAGGTACAAACCACCGACCTGAACGAGGTGGACGCGGCGCGTGTCCAAATCGGCGACCCGGTCAGCGTCACGTTTGACGCGTTGCCGAATACGGAGGTGACCGGCAAAGTATCCAATGTTTCGTTGAAAAACGCCCCGGGTTCCGGCGTGTACTTTAACGTCACTATTTCTTTGGATGAAATCCCCGAACAGTTACGCTGGGGAATGAGCGCGTTCGTCGAAATTCAAGCATCGCGTTAAAAGGAGGCACAACCCATCCTGATAATAAGTTACAAAATCTGATAATCTTCTTGTGAGTTATCAGGTTTCTGTTTAAAATTTAAGTGCCCGGCATATTTCTTCAAAAGGAGATGCAATCTCATGGTTACCGTTGGTCTATACTACGATGTAATCCTCGGCAAGGAAAAGATGTTTGAAGAGGCGGTGGACAAGGTCCTTGACCTGCTTTCAAAAACCCCGGAGCATGTGAATAGCTATCTATACCATCGCGTGCGCGAACCCAACTCGTACGCGATCATTTCGGAATGGTCATCTAGAGATGCCTTCAGTGCCTTCGTGCAAAGCGATGTATTCAAAGAGGTGACCAATTGGGGCAAAGCGGAAATTCTGGTACGACGCCCAAGCCACAAAGTATACGGTCACGAACGCGACATGCGCTAGACGCATGAACATCACATGAACACAACATCCTCCGATGTGGCGGTACAGGCAGGATCAAAAGAAGCGACGTTTCGATTCGCGCGTCTCTTGCGGCTGGCAACATTTCAAATTGGTTCCGCGCTGGGAGACATCCTCGTCACCAGTGTTTGGAACCGTATCATGATCAACGAATTGGGGTTGAATGCCGCGCCGGTGGGATTGCTGATCGCCCTGCGGTATCTGCTCGCGCCCCTCAGCCTGCTGGCAGGGTACTGGTCCGACACGCGCCCATGGCTGGGGTTCCATCGCACGCCTTACGTTTGGGGCGGACGATTACTGATCGTTCTTTCCTATCCGCTGTTGCCTCTCAGCCTTTCGCGCTTTGTCGCCGATCGAAATGATCCGAGCGGCTGGCTCATCGCCATCGCTTGTTTCTTGATGTATGGCACCGGAACATTGCTCTCCGGCGGGAATTTCCTCGCCCTCGTGCGAGATTCCGTACCCAAACAAAGACAAGGGTTCGCGGTCAGCGTCATGGAAACCGCATTGATCCTCATGTTCCCCATTGCGGCGATCAGTCTCGGCAGAGCCATGCGCGAATTCAGCCTCGAAGCATTCTGGTCGGTATCGTTGACGGTCATGGCGATCAGCGCATTCTTCTGGTTCGTTGCCATTGCGGGGATCGAACGCAGGTTTGCAAACCCGCGCGCAGGCAATGCAGAATCCACGCTTCATTTTGGCGAAGCGCTCCGCAAGATCTGGCAGGATTTGGACACGCGCCGCTTCTTCGTTTTTCTTGCGGTTGCCACCCTTGCCGCATGGATGCAGGAGGCGATCCTCGAACCCTTCGGCGCGCAGGTACTTGGGCAGGATATTGAGCAAACCACGCGCTACTCCGCCTATTGGCAGACAGCCACCGTGATCTTCCTGCTCGGATGCGCAGTCCGCTTTCGGAAACGCCCCCCGGAGAAAAACGTCCGCCTGACGAAAATTGGGCTGGGAATCATGGCGGCAGGGATGGGCATTCTGGCGTTCGCCGCGTTTGGGGCGCAATTGCGTTTACTGCAACTATCCCTGTTGATCTTCGGCGCAGGCTTCGGCTTATACACTTTCGGCGCATTCAGCCTGCTCGTTGCCATGACCTCCGACTCGGAAGCCGGCATGTATCTCGGCTTGTGGACGATCTGCGTTCTCCTCTCCCGTGGAATTGGCATCGCCCTCGGCGGCATTTTCCGCGACGTGTTCCTTTCCCTCACAGGTTCGCCAACCACCACCTACGGCTTGATCTTCCTGTTTGAAGCCATCGGGCTCGCGCTATCCATCTACGCCCTCGCTCATGTGGATGTGATCGGGTTTGGGAAACGCGTCGGGCGCATCGCCGCCGACTCCGATCTTTCCACCGCGGAACTCGGTTTATAACCATGCCGATCCTTGAAGCAAAAGCCCTGCGAAAAATTTTCCATCTGGGTGAACACACCGTCCATGCGCTGGATGGCGTGGATTTCGCCATCGAAAAAGGCGAGTTCGTCGCGCTGATGGGCAGGAGTGGAAGCGGCAAGTCCACGCTCCTGCACCTCATCGGCGGGCTGGACCGCCCCACCGACGGCGAAGTGACCCTCGCAGGCATGCAACTATCCCTGCTCGATGACGACAAAGTGACGCTCGTGCGCCGGCGCAATATCGGGTTCATCTTCCAATTTTTCAACTTATTGCCCACCCTCTCCACCGAGGAGAATGTGGCGTTGCCTCTCACCATCGACGGCAAGGATTTGAACGCCTACCAGGAGCAAATTTCCACCTTGCTTCGTCACGTGGGGCTGGAGGGACGGCGTCATCACAAGCCCGATCAACTCTCAGGCGGCGAACAACAACGCGTGGCAATCGCCCGCGCTTTGGTCACACAACCATCCATTGTGCTGGCAGATGAGCCGACCGGTAACCTCGATTCAAAGAACAGCACAGCCATCATGGAATTGTTGCGCCGCTCGTGCGATGAACTCCAACAAACGATCATCATCGTCACCCACGATCCGCGCGCCGCGGCATATGCCGACCGGGCGGTCTTCCTGCGAGACGGACTCGTTGCCAAAGAACTCCGCTTCAAGAAGTCGATCAAGGTGGAGGAGCGTTTGGGTACGATCCTCAAGACGATGGAAAATCTCCCAGAGCGGAATTAACCGCGTATCCGAAAAGAAGCGCGGACGAGAACCAAACAACCAACATGATTCAAAATATCCTGCTGGCGATCCGCTCGTTGATTGCCCGCCCCCTGCGCACCCTGCTCACCACATTTGGTATCGTGCTTGGCGTGGCGGTGATCCTCAGCATTAACATCACCAATCGAAGCACGCTCGCCGCCATCACCCGGCTATTCAGCGAATCCTCCGGCAGGACCAACCTGGTGATCACCAATGCCGATTTGACTTTGGGCGGGTTCGACGAGGGGATTTTGTATCGCATCGAAACGGTCGCGGGCGTGAGCGCCGCCGTGCCGCTCATTCAATCGCAAACCCTGCTCGCCGACGATTCCCAACGCAATGAATTCAATGTCAGTTTCTTCGGCATCGTACCGGGCGGATTGCTGGTCTATGGCATCGACCCAGCCAAAGACACACTCGTACGCGACTACAAACTCGAAGCGGGGACGTTCCTCACCGAAGACCTCAACGAATTTCACATCGTATTGACGCGCGAGTTTGCGGAAGAGAACAACTTGCAATTGGGAAAGAGCGTCACCATCCGCACGCCGGCGGGGAACGCGCGATTGAAGATCATCGGCTTGATCTCGCGCGAGGGACCGGGGCAGTTGAACAACGGCGCATTCGGAGTCGTTCCGCTTGACACCGCGCAAAAGATATTCGAACGCCCCAACGAACTCGACCAGGTGGATATCCTTGCCGCCGAGGAAGACCGCTCGCCGCAGGAACTCGACGCGCTGAAAGCCAGCCTGCAAGACCGTATCGGCGTGCAGTATTCCGTCATCTTCCCCGCCACGCAAGGCAAGCGCGTATCGCAGATGGTCAGCGGCTATCAAACCGGCTTGAACATCTTCAGCATCATCGCCATCTTTGCCGGGGCATTCCTCATTTACAACGCGTTCTCGATGACCGTCATCGAGCGCACGCGCGAGATCGGCATGTTGCGCACGCTCGGCATGACGCGCTGGCAGGTGATGAAACAAATCCTGCTGGAAGCGGTCACACTTTCCATCGCAGGTTCCGCCATCGGCATCGGCTTGGGGATTTTGCTCGCGCGCGGGTTGATCCGCGTCACCGAGGTTTTCCTCGCCCAGGACGTGAGCGATGTTGACATCCCCGTTTCCGCTTTGTTAACCAGCGCGGGCATTGGCATCCTTGTGACACTGCTGGCAACAGTCATCCCCGCCTGGCAGGCGGGACGCATCTCGCCACTCGAGGCATTGCGCATCCGCGGCAACAGCGACGACACCTCCGCGATCCAACGCGGACTTCGAGTTGGCGCGGCGATCATGCTTGTTTCGCTCATCGTGATCTTCCTGATCCCCATCCCCGAACCATTCGGGAGCCGCATCAACAACATGGCAGTGCTCGGCATGATGTTCGGCGGCGCGTTACTCATCCCCGCTTCGGTTGGGTTGTGGGAACGCTTCACGCGCGCCTCGATTCGTCGCATGTATGGGCGCGAGGGACAACTGGGAAGCCGCAACATCGAGCGTTCGCGCTGGCGCACCGCGCTCACCGTTGCCGCGCTCATGATCGGCGTGGCAATGATCCTCAGCATCCGCGCTGTCACCATCGCCTTCGACCGCGACATCCGCAGTTGGATCGACGTGTACATCGGCGGCGACCTCTTCGTGTTCTCCTCCATCCCCATGCGGAATGATCTACAGGCAAAGCTAGCCGCCGTCCCCGGGGTGGATGCGGTGACTCCCATCCGTTACCTCGACATTAAACGCGTCAAACCGGACGGGGAAACTGAGCCGCTCGCCCTCACCGCCGTCGACCCCGTGTCGTATTCGCAAGTGACCTCGTTCGCGTTCACCGATAGCGAAGGCGACCCGGCAGACTTCCTTGCCCAACTCGCAGGCGGAGATACTATTTTTGTTTCGAGCGTGCTTGCCGAAAAATATGGATTGAAGCAAGGCGATATTCTCACATTGAAAACCCGTCGCGGCGAACGCGACTTCAAAATCGCCGCCATTGTGGTGGATTATTACAACCGCGGCATGGTGGTACAAGCCAGTTGGCGCGATTTGAAACGCTACTTCCAGGTTAACGACGCGAGCGCGTATCTCGTCCAGGTGGAGCAGGACGCCGACGAAACCGCCGTGCAACAACAGATCGATAAACTCTACGGCAAGCGTCGCAACCTGACCATTCAATCGAACCAGACGTTGAAATCGAGCGCGCTCAACCTGATCGGGCAGACCAGCAGTTTGTTCGATGTGCTGGCGTTCATCGCCATGATCGTCGCGTCGCTGGGCGTGGTGAATACGATGACCATGAACGTGCTGGAACGCACGCGCGAACTCGGCATGTTGCGCAGTCTTGGCATGACGCGCTGGCAAATGACCAAGATGATCCTTGCCGAAGCCCTGCTCATCGGCGTGATCGGCGGCGGGTTGGGATTGCTCTTCGGCTTGTTCCAATCGCGCGTGGTGATCTCCACGGTGAATTCCACAGCGGGCTACGACCTGACGTACATCCTCCCCACGCAGGGAATCATCGTCAGCCTGTTCATCGCGTTGTTCGTCTCGCAATTGGCGGCGATCCTCCCTGCGGCGCGCGCGGCGCGTTTGCGAATCATCGAGGCGATTCAATTCGAATGAAATCGTACATCACCTCGCTGGATTCTGAGAGCCAAGCCACAAAATCAGACGTGGGCGGCAAGGGGCTGAGTTTGTTGTGGGTCGCCCAACAGGGATTCCGCACAGCGCCGGGCTTCATCGTCACCACAGAAGCCTTCATCGATGGTCAATTCGGAGGCGCGGGACTCCAACCCGAAATCGACGAGGCGATCCGTTCAGCCTATCAACAACTTGGCGGGCGCGTCGCTGTGCGCTCTTCGATGGTCGGGGAAGACAGCGCCGACGCTTCGTTCGCGGGTCAACTGGATACCCACCTCAACATCGAAGGCGCGGAGGAGGTTGTGAAAACCGTCCGCGCGTGCTGGGCTTCGATGTTGAACCCGCGCGTCAGCGAATACATCAAGCAACACAACGGTATCTTCGATGTTTCGATGGCGGTCGTCGTGCAACAGATGGTTGAGGCGCGCGCGGCGGGTGTGGCGTTTTCCGCCGACCCGATCTCCGGCGATGACCTGGTTATCATCGAAGCGGTGCGCGGATTGGGAGATGTGGTCGCCTCCGGCGTGGTAAACCCGGACCGCTGGGTGGTCTCGGCGGAAGGACAGATTCTCGACTCGCTCAATAATTCTGCGGACGCGCCCGCGCTCACCGACGAGCAGGCGGTGGAATTTGCGCGCATCGTCCGGCAGGTGGGAGTGAACGCCGGCTCCCCGCAAGATGTGGAATGGGCATGGGATGGGCGCGACTTTCTACTCTTGCAGGCGCGTCCGATCACCACACTACAAGACCGGGATACCTACTCGAGGCGGTTTATTTCTGAAATGGTGCCGGGGTTGGTCAAACCGCTGGTGTGGTCGACGACTACCTCGGCGATGGCTGACAATGTCTTTAGCCGCATCTTCGATGAACTGTTGGGCAAGGGCAACGTGGACACGTCGAGACTTGTGCGGCGGATCAACTCGCGGGCATACGCCAATGTGAGTTTGCTCGGCAAGGCGTGCGAAAAACTCGGCTTGCCCGCCAATTTCTTCGAGACCATTACGCGCGGCGAAAAGCCGACCAACGCGCACCGGTCGTTCCTCTCTTTTAGCAACCTCCCTGAAAAAATCCGTTTGATGCGTTTCGTGTGGCGGAACAGCCGCATCGCGCCCCGCGCCGCAGAGTTCATCGCGCGGCGTCACGCGGAACTCGAACCTTTTCGTCAGTTGGATACCTCCGCGCTGGGGTGCGAAGAGTTGCTCGCCGCGCTCGAGCAGTTAAAGCAATATCACAAAGAAGCGCAATGGAATGTGTTCATCACGGCGTTGAATATGAGCGCGCGCAACCGCATGTTGGGACGGATGGTCCAACGCCACGCGCCGCAAGTGGCGCCGAGTGACCTGCTAAACGGCGCGGCTCCATCTCATGCGCTTGGCGCAAACCACGCCTTGTTGGAAATGGCGAATCTTGTTCGCGGTCTGGATGATGCTTTGCGACAACGCATTGCCGCAGGGAATGTGGATTCGATTCAAACCGCATTGAACACGAATGTTGACGGCAAGCGCCTGCTCGCCGCCATGGAAATCTTCACGGCGCGGTTTGGCTTCCTCAGCGCGAACGGCACGGATTTTTCATTGCCCTCCTGGCGCGAGACCCCATCCATGTTGTGGCAGATGGTGGGCAGGCTCGCCAAACAGCCGCATCCCACATTCACCAACACCGCGGAACGACAGGCGCTCGCATTAAAAAAGGTAAAATCGAATCTCAGCCCGCTCAAGCGCAGGCGGTTCGAACGCCTGCATGCCGCAACGTTGAACTATATCGACTTGCGAGAACGCGCCAGCCAGTTGATCTCGGAGGACGCGCACCTCATGCGACGCGTGTATCTTGCCCTGGCGGAACAGTTGGTCGCGCAGGCAAAGCTCCGACAGCGCGACGATATTTTCTTCCTCAATCAGGATGAAGTGGTTCGACTCGCGCGCGGAACGATGGACGCCGAAGAGGCGAATCGGCTGGGGGCGGCGAGGCAGTTTGAATTGGCGAAAGACGCGGGGTTCGATCCGCCGGAGGTCATTCGCGGGAGCGTATCCGTCCGGCGCAGTGGAAGCGTCGAGAGCGAATCATCCGATGTGTTGACCGGCATCAGTGGGAGCGCGGGCATTGTGCAAGGGCGGGCGCGTATCGTGCGCGACCCGGCGCACGCGCCCCAGGACCTGAGCCGCGAAGATATTCTCATCGTCCCGTTCACCGATGTGGGCTGGACTCCCCTGCTGGCTGGCATCGGCGGCATCGTGGCAGAGACCGGCGGGCAACTTTCGCACACCGCCATTGTGGCGCGTGAATACGGCTTGCCCGCCGTGGTGAGCGTGAAGCGCGCCACACAACGCGCGCGCGAAGGCGAATGGATCATTGTGGATGGCGCGCAAGGGCGCGTATATTTGAATCAGGAGGCTCAATCATGAACGCAAGTGTGATCTTGATGGCGGCGGGCATCGGCTACCTCTTCGGCTCGGTCTCGTTCGCGCGGGTGGTGGCGCGGCTCTTTGCGCCGGGCATCGACCCCTCGAACGTGAGGCTCGACATCCAGAATACCGACGAGAAATTCCAGGTCGGCGTGACGAGCGCGACCACGCTTTCGATGCAGGGAGGTCCGAAACTCGGGTTCCTCACCGCCGTGCTCGACATGTTGAAAGTGGCACTGCCCACGCTGTTTTTCAAAACGCAATACCCCGGCGAATTTTATTTCCTCGTCACCGCGCTGGCGGGCATGGTCGGTCACGTGTGGCCCGTGTGGTATCGCTTCAAAGGCGGGCGCGGGTTGACCGCCGTGTACGGCGCCATGTTCACCGTGGATTGGGTGGGCACGTTCGTCACATTCTTCGGCGGGATGCTGTTGGGCATCATCGTGATCCGTGATTTGCTGGTGGCGTATCTCTCGGGCTTGTGGCTGTTGGTCATCTGGCTGTGGTTCCGCACGCATGAGATGGCGTACGTGTGGTACGGTCTTGCCGCCAACCTGATCTTCCTTTTTTCGATGATCCCCGAGATCAAACAATATCTCGACTTGCGGCGGCGCGGATTCGGCGCAGACATCGGTGAGACGGTGCAACTGACCGGCATGGGGCGCGGCATCTACCGCTTCGCCAGGCGATTGAAGCTGATTCGCGACCCCAAGTGAATCCTCAACCTGTAGTTTTTCTCGGCGGCTTCCTCAGCGTTCCCTCCCTCTACGCGGGGATGGCGCAAGAGATCGAGCGCGTGAGCGGACAACGAGTCTTCGTTGTACAAGCGCGCACACATCACTGGCTGACAACCGTCACTGCCGCTGGCTGGGCGCTGGTCATCCACAAATTGGATGAGACGGCGCGCGAGGCGGTGAGAACATCCGCGACCGGTAAAGTGACCGTCGTCGGTCACAGTTCAGGCGGGGTGATGGCGCGACTGTACCTCGGCGCAAAACTTTACAGCGGACACGTCTTCAACGGCTTGCAATGGGTGGATAGGCTGGTCACGTTAGGGAGTCCGCATTACAACCATCGCGGCGGCAGGTTGCGCAACAAGGTCAACGCGATGTACCCCGACGCGTTCTTCGCGCCGCAGGTGAAATATATTTCTGTGGCGGGGAAATCTCTGCAAGGCAAACGCGACGGGGACTCTGCGGAACGTCGCATCTATGGCGTATATAAACGCCTGTGCGGAAACGGCTCCACGTGGGGCGACGGCTTCGTGCCGCTCGAGTCCGCGTTGTTGAAGGGGTCGGAGCAAATCGTGCTGGAAGGCGCGCATCATTTTGGACTCAAGGGAAATCTCTGGTACGGGTCGCCGAGTCTGGTGGAGGAGTGGTGGAGGTAGTTGGGTAGTTGGATATACCAAGCACGGGCATAAATTGCGGTTTTCTACTTCCTGTTTCGCGGGGCTGAAGCCGCCTGCTCAGCGCGTGGAAGCCCTTCGGGCTGAGGGCTGAGTCGGATTTATCCGACTTACACGCACTGAGGTAGGGCTTCAGCCCGCCGAATCCATGTTGAGTAAAAGCGCAATTTGTAACCGCGTTCAGTATAGTTGGGTAGTTAGGTGGTTTTGTAGTTGGGGAGTTTCTGCTTTGAAAGGTGATTGTGACGCATCGAATCAAAAACATCGTTCTCTGGGTTCTGCTGGTGGCGGTCGTTGGGTTATTCACAACAAACGTTTTTCTGTATCGGGAACTGCGAAAATTCTACGCATTGCTTTACAATTCCCAACTCGACCCGATCGGACTATCTTACTTTCGTGAAGATGCGGGACAAATCGCGGGCGATAAGCCAATCGTGGTTTTCTACGGGGACTCAAGAGCCGCGCAATGGATCGCCCCTCAAACCGACGACTACGCATTTATTAATCGGGGTATCGGCAACCAAACATCGGCGCAAGTGTTGCTCAGATTCGAGGAGCACATCCAACCGCTTCAGCCTGATGTAATCATCCTCCAGGTTTGCGTCAATGACCTGAAAACAATTCCGCTGTTCCCTGAACGAAAAGATGAAATTATCGCCACGTGCGAAAATAACATCGAGGCGATCCTCCAAAAATCACGCGACCTTCATTCTGTTGTCATTCTGACAGCGGTCTTTCCCACGTCAGGAAACGTTCCGCTCGCTCGAAGACTCGTCTGGTCGGATGAAGTTTATGAGGCGATAGACCAGGTCAATGCCTTCATTTTGAATTACCAAGCCGAAGGCGTCATCGTTTTCGACACATCAGCCATCCTCTCGGACTCCGATGGCAACACGAAAAACGAATACACGCGCGACCTTCTGCACTTGAACAGCAACGGTTATGACGCATTGAATTCTGAACTTCTGACAATACTCGACAGTCTGAACGCGGGAAAATGAAACCTCAGCGCATCGCCGTCCTGCAAGCATTATTTGTAGTATTCCTCTGGGCAACCTCCTGGGTGTTCGTCAAAATTGGATTAAAAGACATACCCCCCATTACCTTTGCCGGGTTGAGATATTTCACCGCCTTCCTTATCCTCGCATTCGTTTTATTTTTCAGCGAAGCAAAATATGAGATCAAACAACTCTCCAAAAGAACATGGCGGAGACTGATCCTGCTTGGCATTCTCCTATACGCCGTCACGCAGGGAGCGGTCTTCGTCACGCTGGACCACCTCCCCGCCGTGACGACCAACCTGCTGATGAGTTTCAGCACCATCGGCGTGGCGACGCTGAGCATTTTCTGGCTGGCTGAAAAACCGACGTGGCTGCAATGGGGTGGCATCCTTTTGGCAATTGCAGGCGCGATGATCTACTTCCTGCCGGTCGCCATACCGCAGAGTCAAATGATCGGCGTGATCGCCGGTCTCATCGGCGTGACGGCAAACGTGATATCGTCCGTTATGGGCAGGGAGATCAACCGCGCGGAGGCGCATCATCCCCTCCTTGTGACGGTGGTCAGCATGGGCGCAGGCTCCATTTTGTTACTTGCGGCGGGATTTGCCATCGAGCAACCGCCGGTGATGACCCTGCAAGGTTGGGGCATCATCCTCTGGCTGGCGCTGGTCAATACCGCCTTCGCGTTCACACTTTGGAATCACACCCTGCGCACATTGACCGCCACCGAATCCAGCGTCATCGGCGGGACGATGATGATCTGGATTCCGATTCTCGCCGTGCTGTTCATCGGAGAAAGTGTCACGAGCAAAGAGATCATCGGTTTGGTTGTCACCAGCGCAGGGACGCTGATCGTGCAACTCAGGAAACGCCCGGCGCAAATCAGCCAACAGACAGATCGTTCGTAATCAATACCTCACGAAAGTTCAGGCGACAGTTGATTTGCTTGGCGAATCGTGTCGTCTGCCTTGACGCACGATTTGCCGCGCAAATCGAACTGCGTCAAGAACCCGTTTTCGTGATCCATTGATAATTTCCATTTTCTCAATCATGGAAAATAGTTGGTTCGATGATTATTCCCGCCCAGACGGTCGCTCGAAAGGCTACTGGAAAAGGCGGGAGGTTTTTGTATTTGGCTGTCCCTCACCACTTCGACAGGCTCAGTGCAACGCCTGCCTTCTCCCATTGGGAGAGGGGAATTCGGAAACAACCGGGCAGAGAGCCAGCCAGTAATGCCGCGATGTTTATCGGTGAGATCAAACACACTTCTGGCATAAAACATCGTCAACACTGTGGAAGAGCCCCACCCGAAAACCGATATTGTTGTTCCTGTTGTTCGGGTGGTTGTTGTTGCGGATCGCAACACGCGCGTTGTCTTCATTGTTGTTCCACGAGCCGCCGCGCAGACCCTTTGACTCTTGCCCAGAGATTCGCGTATGCCGCGAAAACTCTCAAACCAATTTGAGCCACGCGCCCAGCAGATTCCCGACCTCCTTCAATTGCCGAATCGCGTGTTCGTATTGCCGAAGTGTAATAAGATTTTGATCGCGCGAGAACCGAAGCCAGACGCGCAGTTGTTCCAGTTGAATATCTGCTTGATGAAGTTTATTGCGCCGCGACTCTGCTTTTGATTTTCCCGCCGCCACCAGAGAATCTTGAAACCCCAACGCCAGCTGTTGAATCCGTTCGGACAAGGTGAAGCGGTAGGCGCGCGGGAATTTTTGCACTTGCGGGATCAGCCAGAGCAAAAAATCGTACGTTCGCACAAAGAGCGGAGACTCGTTCATAACCGAATCCCTCCCAATACGGCGCGGCGCAATCCCCAACTATCCGCGTAGCGGACGTGATTGATCCAGCCTTGCACGCTGGCGTTCAATTGCTCGAAAGAAAAACCGCCCGTGGAATATCCTTCCAGCAGGCGGCGCAGTTTGCGGCGGAAATGAACGACCTTGCGGCGTTTCACCCGGCGGAATTCGGGAAAGACGCGCAACCCCAGGAACGGAATCCCCGTTCGCGTCGGGTACATTTGAGCGCATTCCTCATGCAGGGTTAAGCGCAACGTCGCCAGTTTTTGAATGATCGCGCTTCGCCATCCTAACAATTCGCGTTTGTCATTCGAGAACAAAACGAAGTCATCCACATAACGGACATAGGCGGGACATTTCAACTCGCGCTTGACGAAATGATCGAAGCCATTGAGATAGACGTTCGCCCAGAACTGGCTGGTGAGATTGCCGATGGGCAGTCCGCGCGGACGATTCGCCGCAAACAGACCCTGCCCTGAGCCCGTCGAAGGGTCGTCGCCCTCGAAAAATTCCATCTCGTATTCCTCCGCCAGCACGCCGACGCCGCTTTGCAAGATCTGGTCGCACAGCCATAACGCATTTTCATCGCGGATCAGGCGGGCGAACTCCGCGCGTAAAACAGCGTGATCAATCGAGGGAAAGAACTGCTTCACGTCGCATTGCAGGACGAATTCGTATTTTCTAGCGTACTCCTGGGCGCGATCCAACGCGCGATGCGTGCCTTTGCCCACGCGGTTGGCGTAACTATCAAAAATAAATCTCTGCTCCCAGATCGGCTCGATCACATTGCAAAGAGCATGATGAATCACGCGGTCGCGGAACGGCGCGGCGGAGATCAACCGCTTCTTCGGGTCGTGGATGTAAAAACTATGATACGCGCCCGGTTTGTACGTGAAGGTTTGCAATTCCTCCTGTAAGTTCAAGAGTTCATCGTCTTGTACTCTTTCAAACATGGCAGGTTGCGCCCTGCCGCGCTTACCCCTGCGGGCTTTGCGATAGGCGATATACAAATTCTCGAAATCGCATATCTGAGGATAAAGATGTTTGTATGTTTTCATAGAGTCTCCTTTGAAAAATTTTTAAAATTTCCCGCCTTACGGCGGGAGGTTGATTCCCCTCTCCTTCAGGAGAGGGGTTAGGGGTGAGGTCAGAGCACAGAACGCAGAAAACAGCGAACAGAAAACACGATCACCCGCTGGAGAAGAGCCCCACCCGAAAACCGAAACTGCTGCTCCTGACGTACGGGGGGACGACGAAGCGGACCGCAACACGCGCGTTGACTACATTGATGTCCCACGAGCCGCCGCGCAGACCCATAACATCGCGGTCCGTATCGCGGAAGTTTGCCTGCCATTCCCAAACATTGCCGCTCATGTCCATAACGTGATGAGGGCTTTCGCCCTGCGGGTACATCCACACGGGTGTGGTGCGATTGATTCCGCTTTCGCTTGTGTTTGCATATCGCGCAATATTTTCCTTTTTTGTTGCCTCTCCTTTCTTATCCCATGCGTATCTTCCTTCAGGGTCTTTGCCGCCTGCGGCGGTTTCCCACTCGTTTTCATTCGGCAAACGAATCAGTTTTGGTTTTGGCAATCCCTGTTTGCCTTCCTCTAAACTCTCCCAATTCTCCAAGAGCCATTTGCAATACGCGCTGGCTTCGTACCAGGAAATTCCCACAACGGGCGCGTTTCGACGGGCGATGCCAAAACGCGGGTCGCGCCAGTTGCGAGGGAGCAAAACGCCCTCTTGAATTTCATCCTCTTCGTTTTTAAGCGCCTTTTGAATCCAGTTCCACGGCTCCTCGCTCCACGTTTGGTTTGTCATCTCTTTGCTGTCTTCACCGTATTTGGGGAAGTCAACCCAATATTTTTTGTTCGCAAAATTTTCCTTTTTGAGGAAGCGTTCGTATTGCCCGTTGGTGACGAGGTATTTGGAGATGGAAAATTCGTACTTGGTACTTGGGGATTTGGGAATTGGGAGGAAGGCGTGGAGGTCTGAAACAACATAACCCAGTTCATCGAGCGTGTCGGCGGCGGAGGCGCGTTCAAGGGGCGAAAGAGCGCCTTTGAAAACAAGTTTTTGCAAGCCAGCATTGATTACCTTGTCGCTGGGAGATAATTCGCTCCGGAAAACACGACGGTACAAAGAGAGCAAATCTCCCGCGTACCAAATTCCTCGCCAAATTGCGCTATCTGAATTTGCTGGCATCTTTTCAGGGGTCAGGGAGTTCAACAACGTGTTCATGCGTTCGTGATCGCCCTGTGCAAAGCAAAGATACTCGCCCAGCAACATCACCACCTCGCGCCAGCGATCGCTCTTCAAAACCAGTTCATTTGTTGATTTTCCGAAATTAGAGCGAAGAATTAAATATCGCGCCGCAAGGTATTCTTCAAATGTCAAATGGGGAAAGGCATAGACGCGTCGCGGCGGGCTTCCAGCAGGGGCATCGGCAGGAGTGACCGATCCTTGCAACATCAACAACCCATTCGAGCTCTGACAATAATCCAAAAACGTTTGAACTTTGGCGAGGTCTTGAAAATGAGATTGCAAGACACCCGTCAGCAAATCTTCCGTTACGAGAGCGGGTCCGCGCTTCTTTTCTTTTTCATCTTCACGCCCTTCATGCGCTTTGAAGGCGATCTCCCACAAGGCGCGGTCAAGCACAACACGCGAAACACCAAGTTCGTCAATGATCGTGCGCTTTTGGGTTTTTTTCGATTGTCCTGCAACGGGGCGTTCGTATTCCCAGCGCACGAGTAGGAGGTCAACACAACGTTCATACACTTCGGCGCGTGTGTCAGGCAAATCTCCGTAATGGGTATGCACCACAGCCATCATCGTGAGAATGATCGGAAACGGCGCAATCTCGTGCAATCGGCGGCGGTCATCGGGTTGAAGTGAAGCCAGCAATTGCTTGCGCTTGTTCTCAAGGTCGGGTTGGCGGGCTGGCTCGATGCGAATGTGTTCATCGTGCCATGCGTTAACGAAATATTCGATCTTTTCAGCATCCAGCAAGGCAAGCTCGTGAGTTTCCCAGCCTGTCAACTGCCATTTGGGATCGTGATAGTACGAATACGTGCGGCAGGTCACTAAAAATCTGCTCGCTTGCGAACGTCCATATTTTTGCACGAAATCTTCCACTGCCTGTACAACGATAGGGCGCAATCGTAAGTCTGCCACTTCATCCAAACCGTCAAATAACACCAGTCCGCCCGCGCGTTCCAATTCAGGGAGAATGAATTCGGCAAAGTCAACAGTTCGCTCGTCGCTTTTCGATGTTTGTTGGATGTAATTTTCGATCAACACCGCGCTCCCCTTCTGGCAATCTGCGGGAATGGTCTCTGCCATCCGCCCGAGGGAGAGAATCAACGGCAATACCGCGCCAGCCTTCCAGCCCGGAAGAAGTTCTTGCATGCTCTTGTTTTTATCTGTTTCTGCTTGTGCCATCCGCAAGGCGAGGTAACGCGCAAACGTGGATTTCCCGGTACCCGGCAAACCCAGCAAAACCATCCGACGGTTCTTAGATGTAAACAAGGCTTCCAGCGTTCCCAAGGAGCGAGTCTCTCCCCCGCCCAATGAAAACAAGGCATTTTCTGCTTCTTCGCTTATATCCGGTCTTTGCCTTGTCCTTGCTTTTCCCGATTTATCTACAACAGTCGTTGTGTTCAACGAAACATACAGCGACTCTAAAGTTAATCCGCCGCGTGAAGGGTCAGCGGCTTGCGGATCTATCCCCACTAGGCGCATGGCGCGTGTGTCCGCGATCACAGCATTTAAATATTTGGAGCGCGCATCCAACGCATTTACTGTCGGTTTTTCCTTTTTTATCGGCGGGGATTCAATTACAGACGTTGCCAAAGCAGGTTTCGATTCTTCCACATCGGCTCTGGCGCGGCTTCGCACAAAGATCTGATAGGTAAAGACAAGCATCGCGCCGATGGCGATTACATAAACCAATACGCGATAATCACTTGGAATGCGATTGCCTATCAACGCAAGAATGACAATAATCAGAGCCGCGAAAGCAAGGATCGCGGTCAATTTACCCGCCAATGTTTCAAGAAGTTTCGACCAGTTTTTCATGTCCAGCCTCCGCAAAAATATTTCTCGAAGTGTACCCCAAAACAAACATCCCGCCGACTCGCGCCAGCGGGATAATTCTCCAATCCTCTAATTCTCAATTACGAATTACCACGTACCCCAATTCTCTACTCCTCTAATCCTCTGCTCTCTCACTTCTCAAACACCCACCGATCCACATCCCTCTTCCAATCCACAAGTTCATCGTTCTTGAACCACAACCCAACTTCGCGGACGCCCGTCTCCGGTTTATCCGAAGCGTGGATCAGGTTGCGCCCCACCTCCAGCCCAAAGTCGTGACGGATCGTGCCGGGCGCAGACTCGACCGGCTTGGTCGAACCCACCGTCTGGCGGATGGCGGCGACCGCGTTCGGTCCCTCCCACACCATCGCCATCACTGGCGCGGACGTAATATACGCGATCAAACCATCATAGAACGGCTTGCCTTCATGTTCCGCGTAATGTTGTTTTGCCAGATCCAAACTCACCTGCATAAACTTTGCGCCGACGAGTCGCAGTCCGCGCCGTTCAAAACGGGCGATCACCTCGCCGATCAATCCACGTTGCACACCATCAGGTTTTACTAACACGAGCGAACGTTCCACAGATTCCTCCAAATAAAAAATGTAGACCTCACAGGTCTTTGAGACCTGTGAGGTCTGTTTTAACGAAGTAACTCTTCCGCTTTGGTATACGAGTCCAGCGCGTCCTGCAAACGGTTGGCGCGCATGTACGCGTCGCCCAGCGATTGCCAGATGCTCACCTCGACCGGGTAGCGATACAACGCGTCGCGCAGGTCGAAGATCACCTCATCGAGATACTTGCCCTTCTTGATGAGTTTCGAATACGTTTCGAGCGCGCCGGGGATGTTACTGCGCGACAGTTCATTGCGCGCGTTCCCCAGCGTCATATCGACCGGCATGGTCAACATGCCGGTCGCCTTGCGGGTGACAGGCTCCTGATACGTGGACACCGGCGTGGCTGGGCGCGGCGTCGCCGGACGCGGCTCCGCTTTCTTTGCGGCGGGTTTGCGCGGCGCGGGCTTCGGCTCGGCTTTCGGTTCTTCTTTCGGCTCCACGTACGAGACGGGCGCCGGCGTTTCGGCAGGTTGCCATTCCTCAGCGCGCGTCGGTTCGATGCGCGTCGGCTCGGCAATTGCTTCGCCGCTATCGTCGCGCATCCACGAAGGAAGCTCGCCGGTCATCGGTTGTTTTTCTTCCTCGTCGACTCCGCTTAACCAACCGGGCAGACTGCCGGTCGTCAGACGCGGCGCTTCTTCCAACTCAGCCGCCGGCTCGCTTTGAGCCTGCCGCTGATCGTCCACGCTCGCGCTCACAGGGAGTTCTGTTTCAGCCGCCGGAGCCGATTCGCCCTGCAACCACGAGGGCAGGTCATCATCCGCCGCCGAATCGACAGGCACCGGCATGGTCTCCGTCGCTTCCAATTTTTGCAACCAGCCGGATACATCCACATCCCCGGCGCCGGAGACTGGCTCTGCTTTAGGCTCAGGCTCATCGAGACTCTTTAGCCAAGTAGCCGTTTCATCGGCTCCACTGCCAAAAACAGGTTCGCCTACCGGTGTTTCCGCATCCAGACTTTTCAGCCACATCGCAGTTTCATCGGCTTTATTTTCAGAGACCGGTTCGCTTACCGAGGTTTCTGCATCCAGGCTTTTCAACCATGCGGAGGTATCCACCACGGGTTGCGCTTCTTGCGCCACCGGCGATTCAACCGGCGCAGGTTCGCCGGCTTCCTTCGCTTGCTTCACCCAGTCAGGTTCCTCTGCCGAACGATCCTCGGGCTTCATCAACAACCCTTCGGTGGAGCCTTGCTTGACGGCGAGGCTTTCCAGCCAGGCGAAGGCATCATCTTCGGCGCTTGCGGGTTTTGCCGGCTCTGCAACAACAGGCGCGGATTCTTCCGCGATCGATTCGGGCATTGCCATCGTGGGAACAACGGCTTCGGGCTGGGGTTCATCCGTCAGCCCCTTCGCTTGCTTCACCCATTCCGGTTCTTCGGCAGAACGTTCCTCAGGCTTCATGAGCAAACCTTCCGTCGAACCTTGCTTCACGGCAAGGCTTTCCAACCAGGCGAAGGCGTCATCTTCTGTTTGTGTCGTCAAGGCGGAAGTATCCAGCGACGCTGTGACGGCCGGAGTTTCCGCCGCCGTGGGTGGTTCTCTCACCTCATCCAGAAAATCGAATTCTTCGGCAGGCTGGGCGGGTGTGGCAGAGACAGGCTCGCTATTCATGGCATTCAACCAATCTGGTTGCTCGCTCGTGGCAGGCTGGGCAGATTTTTCTTCTTCGCCAAACGGTTTCATCCAGTCCGGTTGATCGGCAGAGGCGGGCTGTGTAGTTTTTTCCTCTTCGCCAATTGACTTCATCCAGTCCGGTTGATCGGCAGAGGCGGGCTGTATAGTTTTTTCCTCTTCGCCAAAAGACTTTAGCCAGTCCGGCTGTTCAGCGGAGACCGGTTGCGGCGCGGCGTTTGCATCCGCGCCACCCAGCGAAGTCAGCCAATCAGGCTGGTCACTTAATGTGGGCGCAGACTCAGTCGCGCTCGCCGGTTGACCGAGGTCTTTCATCCAATCTGGAGTTTCATCGAGAGAGGCGGATTCTTTCCCGGGCAGGATGCTGGGGTCGATGCGATTCATCCAATCGGGCGCGGGCTCGGCTTCCTGCGCCGGCGCGGACGATTCCTCCTCAGGTTTGAGTTGCTTCACCCAGTCGGGCATTTCTCCAGCCACCAACGGCGCGGCGGCGGAGGGAGGGATCGTTTCCTCCTCGCTGAACAACGCTACCTTGCTTTCATCAAACTCGCCCGTCGATTGACCCCAGCCGGCGTCTTTCAGAAAGTCGGGGATGTTGTCATCCGATGGCGAAACAGCCGCACTGGCGAGTTGAGGCGGCACTTGGGTCTCCGTCTCGTATCCTTTGTGGAGCCAGGCTGGCTCCGGTTCATCTTTCGGCTCGAGGCTGATCCCGCGCGCTTCGCGCCAATCGGCCGGCATCCCCACAGGCTGGCCGCTCCAATCGAGTTTTTCGATCGAGATGGCAGAATCGGGGGCTTTGGATGTATCGAAGATCGATCCGCTCACATGCGCCGCGTATGGGTCGAGTTCAACCACACGCTGGCGGTAGACTTGGACGTTATCGGGTTTATCCGCGCTAAAGATTTCGACGAGCACGGCATTGGCATCGTAGCAATACGGATAGCGCCTCAACAGCGAGGAAGCGGCTTCGGCGGCATCGGTTTTTTGCCCGCTCTTGTAATGCGCTTTAGCCAGCAGGGCGCTCATGTCACTGCGCCCGGGGTCTTCGGCAAGCACGCTTTTGATCTCGGAGATCGCCTGCGGATACAACTCGCCTTTCAGGTACATCTGGGCAAGCGCGCCGCGCGTCATGCGAATGCGCGGAGGCGCGGAACCGTCACGGCTGGCGTACAGTCGTTGCAGTTCGCTTTGCACGGCGGCGTTCGAAGGCTGGGTTTCGAAGGCGCGTTCCATGTGCCAGATCGCGTCGTCCAGTTTGTTCTCCTCATCGCGAATGATGCCCATGCCCACATGCGAGACAAAATCACTCGGCGCGCACACCAGCACGCGCGAGAAAATATCGACAGCGTCGCCGTATTTTTTCATTTCGAGGTACGCCTTGCCAAGCAGGCGATACGTGTCAAGATGTTTTGGGTGGGATTTCAGGATGTGAAGACAATGAGCCACGACCTCGTCCACCTGGCCACGGTCCAACATGGTTTCGATTTCGCGGTTGTATGCCCGCAGTGATATTTTCGCCATGAGTGTCTGCTCCTGCCGCTATTATAACTCACCTTGATTCGCCACAGAGACCACAGAGAAAATTGAGTTTTCTTTTTCAGTTCTCGCGGCGCGCTCTGTGGCTGAACAATTCGCGACCGCTAGTGATAGAACAGCGGCAATGGCTGAACGATTTCCGTAGTCAATTTATGCGCGGTGAGAGTCATTCCACGCGCTTCTGCCAGTTTCGCTTCATCGTCGGCGTGGATGGTGAAGAGCGGCTCGCCCTTTTGGATTGTATCGCCAACTTTGTGATGGATGAGAATACCGACCGCGTGATCGATCAAATCGGACTTTTTCGCGCGTCCGCCGCCGAGGATGACCGACGCCTCACCCACGCTTCGCGCATCGACTTGCGAGAGGCTCCCGTCCATCGGCGACTCCACCACCTCGACATATTTCGCGCGCGGGAATTTGGAGGTGTCGTCCACGTAGGAGACATCGCCGCCTTGCGCCTTCACCAACACGCGGAACTTCTCGAACGCTGAGCCGTTCGCCATCGCGGCTTCGGCTTGGGCGCGTCCATCGTTCAAATCTTTGGCGCGTTTGCCGATCACCAACAAGTGCGCGCAGACGTGCAAACAATGTTCGCGGAAGTCATGCGGTCCGCCGCCTTTCAACGCATCAATGGCTTCGACCACTTCGAGCGAATTTCCGACTGCATGTCCCAATGGCTGATTCATATCGGAAAGCAGGGCGATCGTTTCGCGTCCTGCCAGTTTACCGATGTCCATCATTAACTTCGCCAGCACACGCGCTTCATCGAGCGTTTCCATAAACGCGCCGAGTCCCACCTTCACATCCAGCACGATTGCTTGCGCTCCGGCGGCGATCTTCTTGCTCATGATCGAGGAGGCGATCAACGGCGTCGAGGGGACGGTCCCGGTCACATCGCGCAGCGCATACAGTTTTCCATCGGCGGGAGCCAGCGCAAGAGATTGCCCGGTCAACACCGCGCCGATCTCTTTCAATTGTTTTTTGAATTCTTCAGTGGTCAAATCCACGCGGTAGCCGGGGATGGACTCAAGCTTGTCGAGCGTGCCGCCACTGAATCCCAGCCCGCGCCCCGACATTTTGCCGACGGGCAATCCGCAAGCCGCCACGGTGGGAAGAACCGTGATGCTGGTCTTATCCCCCACGCCGCCGGAGGAATGTTTATCCACGGCGAGGTCAACCACATCGCTCAAATCGAGCGTGTCACCGGAGTATGCCATCGCAAGCGTGAGGTCGGTTGTCTCGCGCGGCGTCATGCTGTTAAGCATGACCGCCATGGCGAATGACGAGGCTTGATAATCGGGCACATCGCCCGACACAAATCCTTTGATGAAAAATTGAATCTCTTCGCGGGTGAGTTCGATCTTGTCGCGTTTTTTGATGATGATGTCTACAGCGCGCATGGGAGGCTCCTTGGGTGTTGCGATATTGTATCCCACCTGCGCGTTCGGGTAAACACGTGGACAGGTAAACACGTAAACACGGAAACAAGTAGACACGCTTTCACTTGTGTACTTGTTTACCTGTGTACTTGTGTACTCACGAACCCTTCACCAACTTATATCCCTCTTTTGAATCTTGTATCACCCAACCCAACGCGGCAATCGTGTCGCGCAAACGGTCCGACTCCCCCCAGTTCTTGTTCGCGCGCGCTACAAGACGTTGTTCAGCAAACGCAATCACTTCATCAGGTGGCTTATCTTCCGCGAGCGACAACGCGTTAACGACCATATCCCAAACATGAGCAGGGATGTCTTTTTCAAGTGGGCTTGGAATTTTCACCTCGCCCAACTCGCTGAGATTAAACTTTGAGCCAGATGGGTACATCTCCGGGTCACATTCACGCACAATGGATACACTGCTCACCCCGCTGACTTCGCATTGACCTGACTGAATGTCCACGATGAGACCGGTATGTTCATCCAAGCCAATGGTTTGATTCTCGACAGGGATGCGATCGCACCATTCGGCGAAGCGGTCCATGCCGATGAAACAGCGGCTGGTATCCAAATCTGCGCCGCCATCGGCATTGTTCCAATGCGGGATGAATGAAATATGCAAGCCGAAATCGCCGAAGAGATTCAACCCGTCCACCGCGTGGACGTCCTGTCCCACTTTGTAGATCTCGTACACCGGCAACGCGTGTGCGCCGACAGAGATCGTGGCGGCGGAGGCAAATATCAACGTCGCGCCAAGGCGGTGACGGGCGCGAATCACATCCCACGTGAGAGTCCCTTGCAAATTGCGAATCGCAAACGTGGGACTCCCCGGTCCCATGAAGATCATGTTTGCATAAAGAAGCGGCTCGATAATATTCGGGTCATCCGGGCTGAACGCGGAATTTTTCTTGCGCGCAGGGACGACGTCCACAACTGGTTTGTAGTTTTGCAAGCGCGTCTTCATGAACTCGCCCACCTTGCCAACTACTTGCGACGAATTCAACTCAAAGCCTGCGGGTGTTTCGAGCAGTGCGACGCGAAGCGGATCATTGATTCTTTTTGCAAGCGATTCAAAGATGCGCCCGCCCGCTAAAGACGTTTCACCAGAACCGAGGAATGCAATTTGTCCGATAGTCATGACAGTTGGATGATGCGGTCAATTCATCTATTACGGTTTTTATTTCACCAGTTCTTTTGCCTTTGCCCAAATTTCGTCGAACATTTTCACGGTCAACCTTCCCGTCAATGTGTTTTGCTGGCTGGGATGATAGGAACAGAGCAGGGTTGCAGGTTGAAAGTTTAAAGTTGAAGGTTCAAGTTCAAAAGTCGCGCCATGAGAGAATTTATATTCTGAAATCCGCAAGCCGTACATTTTCAAGATGCGCTCGAACGCGATCCGCCCTAAACAGACGATCACTTTCGGCTTGATGATTTCAAATTCGCGTTCGAGATACGGCTGGCAGTTATTCAACTCTTCGGGACTTGGCTTGTTATCCGGCGGAGCACATCGCGCGGATGCGGTAATGTACATATCTTTCAGGATGAGACCATCGTTCCGTGACTCAGCCTCAGCCTGATTGGCAAACCCAGCCTTAAACAACGCCGGATACAAAAACCCACCCGACGCGTCGCCGGTGAACATGCGTCCCGTGCGATTCGAACCGTGCGCACCGGGGGCGAGTCCCACCACGAGGACGCGCGCTTTCGGGTCGCCAAATCCCGGAACAGGCTTGCCCCAATATTCCTGATCTCGATACGCCTTGCGTTTGACGCGGGCAACTTCCTCCCTCCATGCAACGAGGCGCGGACATTTGCGGCAGGAGATGATTTCGGAGTTGATAGATTCTAATGATTTCAAATGTAAACTCCATAACATGTCGTTGCGAGACGGTGTCCTTCCGTCGAAGCAATCTCCTGTTACGAGGGGATTGCTTCGGGCATAGACCAAGTGCGCCCTCGCAACGACATTAGATTATGAGCATCGCATCGCCAAACGAATAAAAGTGATAACCTTCATCAATTGCAATTGCATATGTTTCGAGAATTTTTTCCCGCCCCACAAACGCGCTGACCAGCATCAACAGCGTGGACTTGGGCAGGTGAAAGTTGGTGATCATCGCGTCCACGATCTTGAATTGGTAGCCGGGGAGGATGTAGAGGGAGGTGGGACCAAGGAAGGCAGAGATTGGAGGATTAGAGATTAGAGGATTAGAGATTGGAGATTGGAGACTGGCGGCGGATTCGAGTGTGCGGACGGAGGTTGTGCCAACAGCGATTACTCTCCCACTCCTTGCACGAGTTTCGTTGATTGCATCCGCTGTTTCCTGAGTCAACTCGCACCACTCGGAATGGATTTTATGTTCTTCGGGATTCGCTTCATTCACCGGCGCAAATGTATCCAAGCCAACATGCAACGTGACGTACGCAATCTTCACGCCCTTGACCTGCAACTCCTCCAACAAACGCGGCGTGAAGTGGAGTCCAGCCGTGGGCGCGGCGGCGGAACCGGGCTCTTTGGCATAGACCGTTTGATAGCGTTCGGGGTCATCCAATTTTTCATGAATGTACGGCGGCAGAGGCACATTCCCCACTTTGGAAAAGTACGGCTCAATGGGTTCGGAGAATTTTATCAATCGCTCCGATCCGTTCAACTCTTCAATGATCTTAACTTCTGGTCCATCTTCCACTTGTGCTATCCTGCCTACGCGCAGACCTTTACCGCCCACTAACGCTTCCCAAGTGACTTCATCGCGGCGGCGCAATAACAAGAGTTCAACTCGTCCGCCAGTTTCTTTCCGCGCAAAGATTCTCGCAGGAATCACGCGCGTTTGATTCAACACAAGCAAATCCCCCGCCTTAAGATAATCGGTCACATCACGGAAGATGCGGTGCTCAAGATTCCCATTTTCGCGATGCAACACCAACAGACGCGACGAATCGCGCGGCTCGGCAGGCGTCTGCGCGATGGAAGTTTCGGGGAGGTTGTAGTCGAAGTCGGAGGTTTGCATTTCGCTTGAACGATTCATGTCCCTGCGTTCAAACGCTATTTATCCAGCCAGAACAGAGAGAGTTTTTCTTTGATCGTCTTGAATTCGGGGTCGCCCGTAACTAAAGGGGCGTCCAATTCAATGGCAAGAGAAGCGGCAAAAGCATCGGCATAGGAAATTGGATATTTGGCTTTTAGCCATGCCGCGGCGAGAATTCTTTCTTCTGTCGCATCATAAATCGTAATCGGAAAGGCTCGCAAATCTGCCAATACAGTTTTGGCTTTATCAATTCCCTGCTCGCGGCTGACGATATAAACCAACTCTCCAACATTCATCATACTGATCGCAAGGCTTATCTCCCCTTCCCCTGCATCTATTAAAAGTCGGCTTACTTTTTCTCCGCCGGGTTCAGCCTCAAAGTGAGCGATCAAAGCAAATGCGTCTAACACAAAAGACTGCGCCATCTTCAGGATCGGTGTCGCTTAATCTTTGCTTCTTCCCGCGCCAGATCCTCTTTTCGCTCTCTGAGCAAAGCCTGAGTCAGCGATGTTTTCCCCGCGTATTTTCCGTATGTCGCTTCGATATGCCGAAGACGCTGCGCCTTCGACATTGCAGGTTTCTTAGCGCGCAAAATCTTTTGGATCTGTTTGTAAGTTTCTGGAGAGAGTTCTATTGTTTTTCCAGCAGGGGTAACCAAGCGTGGCGTTGCCATGATAGATAACCTTTCGTTAGGCGGTAATTATACACCGACGGAGCGCGATGGAGGATTCGGGGAGGTTGTAGTCGAAGTCGGAGGTTTGCATATCGAAAAGGCGCCCCGCCCGGAGATTCGCAAACGCGACTCCAACGGACGGGGCTATTCTATATTTGCCTGACCTTCCTGCTCCCCTCTCTTTTCAGGAGGGGAATTGGGGATGAGGTCAGCCAGGACTTGACCGCGCTATCTCTCCTGTTTTGCCTCGGCTTACGTCTCGTGGGCGTAGAGCATTTCCGGCGTTGGAAACCCTAAAGGTCTCAAAGACCTTTAGGGTTAATCCACAAAATAGAGAGGCATGGGACGCGCACACACGAAAACCGTTGTTGTTGTTGAGGTCGTTGATGTTCTCGTTGCGGACGGCACAGCGGGCGTTCCTCTGATTGTTGTTGAAGGAACCACCGCGCAGCGCGCGGCGTTGATTCGGTCAGCCCCGCCGCCCGAAGGCGGCTTGATGATTATAGCGCAGACCTCCGAGTTCGTTGAGAACTCGGAGGTCTTAGGATGCCTTCTTGCGCCAGCCGCCCAAAATTTTGCCGATCTCCACCGTCATGCGGCTGACATGTTCGTATTGTTTGATGGAAATGAATTTCAGGTCGAGACTCAAGCGAAGATACACCTGCAATTGACGCAGGCGCGCATCTGCCATTTGCAGGTTGTGCGCCTTTTCGATGTTCATGCCCGCCGCGATGAGCGTCTCTTGAAAATCAAAGACGGTATCCTGGATGCGCTTTGCCAATACGAAGCGCTGGTCTTTGGGAAATTTTTGCGTGGCAGGGATGAGCCAGAGCGCCAAGTCGTATGTTTTGGTGAAGATGGGCGATTCTTGCATAATTTTTATGGCTTACGCGGTTGGCGGGCAGTTCGATTTGCTTGGCAAATCGTGCCGCCGTCGCAGTGCAACTGCGATGAAACAGGCTCAACGGCGCAACTCCTAATTTTTTAAAATTTTTTAAACCCGATTCAGAATTCAGAATTTCAGGAATCAGAATTCAAAACCTTTCAGGAGAGATTTGGGGACGCGCACACACGAAAACCGTAGAGGTAGGACGCTGAAGTTCACGTAGCGGACGGCACAGCGGGCGAGCCACTGATAGCTGGAGAAGGAACCACCGCGCAGCGCGCGGCGAGCAGAAGCGTTTTCATCCTCGCGCCCATCGTTTGGATCGTACGGATAGCCTTTGCGGATACTGCGCGTCCATTCCCAGACGTTGCCAGACATATCGGCACAGCCATACGGCGAGTTGCCTTTGGGGAATGACCCAACCGGCGTGGTGGAATAACTGCCTTTCTTTCTTCGCAACAAACGATCCCAGAGGGTTTGCGACTCCTCCCAATACTCGCTTGTATTCGCAAGTCCGTTTTGCCAACCATTCCCCCACGAATAGATGCGCCCATCTGTTCCCCTCGCCGCCTTCTCCCACTCCGCCTCGCTGGGCAATGTCAAACCATGCCAACGCGCAAAGGCAAGCCCGTCCTCCCATGTGACATACACAACCGGATGGTCGCTTATGCCTCTGAGGCTTCGTTCATTCGAAGTTTTATATCCGCTTCCGCGCACAAAACTCTGATACTCCTGCACGGTCACGGGATGTTTGGCGAGGTAGTAATCCGGCAGGTAAACCGTGTGTTGAGGTTTTTCATCGCCATTCGCTTGCGAATCGACATCAGAACTGCCCATCAGGAATTCACCTGCGGGAATTTTGAGCAAGCCAAAGCGTTCAAAGCCGCCCAATTCGCAATATGCCCAAGTGGCGGCGCGTTTGAGAGTCTCATCGTGCTGGTCGCGCGCCGCAGAAAAAAGGGCATTCATCAACTCCGCGTCGGCGGGAGGTTTGAGTTTTGCAATCGTTAGCGAGCATTGAGCGCGCAGGGATGTTTCGGCGTGAGGGTCGGCGAGCACACTCGCCAGTGTGGGCAAGAATGGTTTAGCGCCTTCCAGCCCCAAGTCGGGGATGAGCGAGGAAAGCACGCGCTTTTGCAAATCAGGGTCGCGTCCCGATAGCGCGGAGGCAATCCAACTTTGCATGGCGGCAGTATCCGCGTCGGTCAATGCGGCGCTCAATAAGGCAAAGTCGCTGGAGGTCTTGGCGGCGTTCAAGCGCGCGGTCAACTGTTGCGTCACTTCGGCGCGCAAGGCAGGCTCCACCTGAATCCCCTCGGCAAGGCTCCAGCCTGCCATCGCCAAACCCGCCGCGCTTTCCCCGCTGTATTCCAGCAGGGCTCTGAGCAAATCGGAGCGCAGGTCCTTCGTCACCAAACCGATGGCAATGAGGATGACTTCCCGCCACTCCTCCCGGTCCGCGTGTTCGAGCAGCAGGTCGGTGAGTTTTTCGTCCACGATGTAATCGGCGGCAAGGCGGTCCTGCAAGGCGCGATGGGCGAAGCCGTACTCGTCCACGCCGAAGTCCACGAGAATGCCCGAACGGCTGGAAATCTGACGGATGAAATCCTTCGCGCTCATCTGAATCTTTCGTTCCATCAGCAAAGGTTCAGCCAGGATTTCCAAATCCGCCGCCTTCATTTGCAACGTCTCGCGTTTCAGGAACTCGAAAGCGATCACCATCAAAATGGACTGCTTATCTTTCGGCGGAATGGCGCGGATGGACGAATCGATTTCCTTTTTGTCTTCCCATGTGTCCAGCAGTATTTTCAAACATTCCTTATACAGTTCGGCGCGACCATGCGGCAGGCTGTGCTGGTATTTATAGACCAGCGTGATCAGAACCAGGATTAATGGTCGGCGCGAGACCTTGAGCAGACCTTGATTTTTCGATAACGCCGCCCAAAGTTTTCCCGCGTCCTCCGAAGCGGAACGTTCCGCCGCGCGTTCCGCCTTGCGGATTTGTTCCTCGCCCGATTTCTCGGGCAAATTCTTGCGCGATTCCGCCACCTTCACCACGCGATACCAGTCGCCGATGAATTTCCGCACGGCATCGTCGCTCAAGTCCTGAATGTCATATTCCTCAAAGTCTGGAAAGTATTGCTTGCTCCACCCCGCCGGGCGCGAGGTGACGATCATCCGATTCGCGCCATATTCCCTGGCGAACATGGCAATTTGTCGGACGGCATTTTCCCTGTCTTTTTCATCCAAGACCTCGTCCAAGCCGTCGAACAGGATAATACACTTCCCCGCCTCCAACCGTTTCTCGAAAAAGCGCCAGGGAATTTCCTCCTCGCAGTGTTCGCGCGTGCCGATGAATTCCCGGAGTTGGCTTTGTTTCAACTTCCGCAAACGAACGTAAATCGGCAAAAGATTGCCGAGTTCTTTTTTCAGGGAATGCTTGACGCGCCCCGTAAAAATCAGAATGAGATAATCGAGCAACGTAGTTTTGCCTGAGCCCGGCATCCCTTTGATGGCGATCTGCTTTTGAGGTTTCCTGAAGACCTTCGTCCAATCATCTGAACGCGCGTCCTCTTCCGAATCCAACTTGAGCGAAATGTACACGCTCTCCAATTTGGGAGGGCGCTCGCGGTCTTCATACGCGCCGATCAATTTGAGATTTTCACGACCGACAGTAAGGTGGTTGTAATACCGCTTCGTCACGCCGAAACCGAGCGTCTGGACGAATTTCTCCAACCACTCGCCAACTTTTCTGAACGCGGCTTTGATCCACTCGGAGAAAATCAGGATCACAATGGCGGTGACGACCCCAACGATGATTTTTTCGATGCTTTCCTGTGAAAGATTCATGAGGTTTCTCCGCATCCAACCCAGCTTATTTTTTCAACAGCCGAATGATCACATTCAAAACGATGGTAAGCAGAACAGACACCAAAATCGAAGTTGCGATCGGGAAATAGAACGAGCCATTCTCGCCTTCGATGCGAATATCGCCGGGTAAACGTCCAAGCGGTAAGCCGAATTTCGCGGCGAGATATATCCCTCCGCCGATGAGGAACAGGATAATCCCTCCGAGCATCAAGTAGCGAGCGATGGATTCCATAAGTTCAGACCTTTGACCACAGACGATTGACCATGAGTTCGTCGTCTACAACAACCTCGGCTGACCCTCTTCCACATAATCCAACCCCAAATGCTCATATGCGGACTTCGTCGCGACGCGTCCCTGCGGGGTGCGATCTAAAAAGCCGAGTTGCAACAGATACGGCTCGACCACGTCCATGATCGTATCTTGCTCTTCGCTGATGGACGCGGCAATCGTGTTCAAGCCAACGGGTCCGCCGTTGTATTTTTCGATGATCGTCCGCAAGACGCGGCGATCCACATCGTCGAGACCAAGCGGGTCAACTTGCAACAAGTCCAACGCTTCTTTCGCGACGGCTTGCGTGATCGTCCCATCCGCGCGGACTTGGGCGAAGTCGCGGACGCGGCGCAAGAGTCGCAGCGCGATACGCGGAGTCCCGCGCGCCCGCTTCGCCACTTCACGGATGCCTGATTCGTCTGCGGAGACTTTGAGCATCCCTGCGGCGCGCGCAACAATCTGCCGCATGGCTTCGATGTCGTAATAATCCAAACGATAGACCGCGCCGAATCGCGCGCGCAACGGCGCGGTGACGAGCGCGAGTCGGGTGGTGGCGCCGACCACAGTAAAGCGAGGCAGTTTGAGGCGCAGAGAACGAGCCGAGGGTCCCTTGCCAATGACGATATCCAATGAGAAATCTTCCATCGCTGGGTAGAGCACTTCCTCCACCGCGCGTCCGAGGCGATGGATCTCGTCAATAAAAATGACATCGCCCGCGCGCAAGTTAGTGAGGATGGCGGCGAGGTCGCCCGCGCGTTCGATGGCAGGACCCGCCGTGACCTTGACGTTGACGCCCATCTCGTTGCCGAGCACATGCGCGAGCGTGGTCTTACCCAACCCAGGCGGACCGTAAAACAACACATGATCCAACGCCTCGCCGCGATGTTTCGCCGCGTCAATGAGGATCGAAAGATTCTCCTTGACTTGATCCTGACCAATGAGGTCGGCAAGTTTTTGCGGACGAAGCGCGTTGTCCACGCGGTCATCGGGTTTCGATTCGGGGTCGAGAGGGCGTTGTTTCGGCATGGAGGGATTATAGCAAATAAAAAGGGCGACCATCAGGTCGCCCAACTAAATTTTGTCTTGCGAGGAAGATCAAAACCTCAGCCACGGATTTGCACAGATTTCACGAATTTTTTTAAACCAATCTGTGTCAATCTGTGAAATCCGTGGCAAAGAATTTATTCCAACGGCTCGAACACAACTTCCACCGTCATCCCCCACTTCACGCGCGGATCAACATCATGCGCCGCGATTCGGACCGTGTAGAGCACGTCGCCGCCTTGCAAAATAGACGACTGACTGATCTCGGTGACAACGCCGTTCATCGTGACTCCATCAATCGCGTCGGCAGTGAATGTGACATTCTGCCCAACGGACAACTTCACAACTTCGAGTTCGGTCACGTCAGTTGTTTCGATCATCCACGCGGATGTATCCGCCACGCTGACGATTCGAGTCTCAGGGGAAATCTGCTCGCCCGTTTTGACCGCCACCTCAGCGATAACTCCGTCAAACGGCGCATAAATAATGTAATTGGAAAGATTCGCCTGCGCCGCCGTGACTTGCGCTTGCGCACTTTCTAATCGAGCCGTTGCCAAAGCCAATTGATCGGCATTCACGCCATCGGCAGAAGTTTCGTATTGATATTTCGCCTCGGCTTCGGCGGCAAGCGCAGAATCCAACGCCGCGCGGACGGTATCGCGCTCGCGCGTGATCTCATCCAAATTACGAATCGCTTCGTTGTAATCGTCCTGAGCGGTTTCGAGATCATCCTCAGCAGTCTTGCGTTTGGAATTGTCTTTGTCCAAGTCTTTGTATTTATCGAACTCATCCTTTGCATCCTGCAAATCGGTGTCGCGGTCTTCCACGTCGGCTTTGGCGTCTTCGATGCGGTCTTCAATGGAGTCAACGTTCAACGCCTCCCAATCGCGTTCGGCTGTCTCGCGGACGGTTTGCGCGTTCATGTAAGCCGTCCATGCAGAGGCGAGATTCGCAGAGCCGTTGCGATTCAACGTATCCCACGCCTGTTGCGCGCCGATCAGTTCGAGATTCGCGGCGGAGAGTTGCGCCTCGGCTACACTGGCATTCGAGAGCCGCGCGAGCGCGTCACCTTTCTTCACCGAATCGCCAATTTTCACATTGATTGATTCCACGATGCCGCGCGCTTGGAACGTCAGATTCGCCGCGTGGACAGGTTCGAGTCTCCCCTCCGCGATAACGCTTTCAGGGGTGAGTGTTTCCTGCGCCGCCGAATCAGGCGTCGCCGCCGCTTGATTCGCGCAGGCGGTCAAGGTCAATGCGGCGATCAGGGCGAGCATTATAAAAATTTTCGTTTTGTTTTTCATTGCATCCTTCTTTCTATTTTCATACATACCTCCGCTGGTTGAGTAGGGTGAAGCCCGTATCGAAACCAGCAGGCTAGATTCAATCGTTATATTTCATGAATACTTGTGGTCTCGATACGTCCTTCGTCTTCGCTACGCTTCGCTCAGGACTACTCGGCCACCATGTCTACTTGTTTCCGTGTTTACCTGTCTACCTGTTTACGTGTCTACCATCACTCATACGCCAATACTTCACGGATCGTCAGCCGCGCCGCGTTGCGGGCAGGGACAACGCTCGCGATGGTCGAGAGCAATAAAACCAACGCGAGCCAGATGATGTACCCTTGATACGTGAAGACCACATCAATCGCGGATTGAAAAATCGCAAGACTGACAATCGTTGACAACAAATAGGTAAATGGAATAGACAGAATCACCGCCAGCACAAACGACATCGTGCCGATCACAATACCTTCCGCAATGACCGTGCGCATCACAGCGCGGTCGTCTGCGCCGATGGCGCGCATGATTCCGATTTCGCGCGTGCGTTCGAGGACGTTCATGCCCATCGTGCCAGTGAGTCCCATCGAACCGACGATGGCGGTGAGGATTGCCATGATGAGCAGGAACACAACCAGCGTGTCGAGACTTTCCACTGCGGTATCCAACGACGCGCGTCCCGCCTCTGCCACGCGGACTTTGTAGCCCTTATCGCGGAAAAATTTATCCAACTCTTCGGCTTTTGCATTTTGATACGCGCGGTCATGCTCTGCGGTGGCGAGCCTGAATGAAAAAGATCGATTGGCAAGATTGTTCATTTGCGAAACATATTCATACGGCGCGTATGCCAGCACGCCTTCACGATCTATAAATTGAAAAATTCCAACCACTTCCCACAACTCTTCACGCCCCTCGATCTTGATGTTGACGAAGTCACCCGATTTGAGATTCGGAAAATATTCAAGCGCGCCTTCGCTGATGGCGAGTTTCTTCACATCGTCCGCGCGGATCCAGCGTCCATCAACGATGAGCGGCTCGACGAGTTCGCTATCCGCGGGCGGTCCGAACATGTTGAGATTCTCCATCACGTTCCCATTTACATCGAGCAACTCACCGCTCAAAAATTGCCAGCCCTCCACGCGCTCCACTCCGTCCACTCGCATCGCGACCTGCTCGATCTCTCGCAAGCGATAGGGTCTATCAAAATCCAACGAGACATCGGCGGCAAAATATTTGCTGATCTGACCGATGTAATCGTGCAGGGTCACGCGCACATTGAACACCGCGATGAAAATCGCGCCGCCCATCGTCAGCGTGAACAACGTCAGCGCGAGACGGCTCTTGCGGCGGAATGTGTTGCGCAGTGAAATCACAAACGGACGCGGGATGTGGATTCCGCGCGCGGCAAGCAGACGCGTCGCTTTGACTTGAATCCAATCGAACCACGGCAGACGCTTCTCTTCGCCGCTTCGGGCTGGTCCCTCGTCGTCAGCCAACCCGCCGCTGAGAGCGCGCAGAACCGTGATGCGCGATCCGCCGACCACAGGCGCAAGTCCCGCGATCAAGGGCACGAACAAGCCGACCAAAATCTGAATCAGAAACGCCAGCGGCACGATGCGATAGCCGAGCAAATTGAAATTCAATTCGCTGGCGATGAATTCTGCAAGTCCATACGCGCCCGCGCCGCCGAACGGGACCGCGATCAGCAACGCGATGATCCCGAACGCCATGATGAGCGTGATGTACATGACGAAGACCTGATTGCGTTGTCCGCCCACGAGTTTGATCACGCCGATGTGACGCAGATGTTGATTCAATAACGCGCTCAACGTGTTGGCGATCAGCGAACTGGAGAGGAACACGATCAAAATTCCCAGCGCCATTAGGATGCCAAGCACCGCATTGATCGTATCCGCCAGCGGATGCTTGTGTGATTCGGAAAACCGCGAACGGACGACAATCTGCCCATTGCTTTCGAGTTTGTCTTTCAACTTCGCGCCCACCTCGCGGATGTAGGTAATGTCGTCGCTGTTCCCCGTCACCGTGACTAACGCTCGGTTAAACGATTCAGGCTGACCGAGGTATGGAAGCGTGTCCATCGTGATGTAGCCGAACGGCGAGGCGAGGAAATCTCCCGCGCTTGAGGCGGTGTCTTGCACGATGCCCGTCACAGGTAGTGTTTTTGTTGATCCATCAGGAAGTTGAAATTCGAGCAGATCACCCACGCTCACATTCAAGTCTTCCAACGCATTTTGCTCTAACAACACTTCGCGCTTATTCGGAATGGACGCGCCTTCGAGCGGAGTCAACAGGTTGATTCGGTTATCCTCAAAACTCTCGAACGCGTTCATGTCGAGCGTGACCCATTTTTCAGTCCCTGGCACGCGCACGCGCATATTGAACACGCGCCGCGCTTCGGCATCGTCCACATTTTGCTGGTTGCGGATCGAATCCAACGTATCCTCGTCGAAGTTCATCATCCGCATTTCGATGTTGGCTGGCACGTTCGCCGAATACGACGCGCTCATATCCTGCTGGATGATCTGGTACGCGCCCGCGATCACGCCAATCGAAAACACGCCCACCGCAATGGAAAATACCACCAGCAATGTGCGGGCTTTGTTATCTATGAGGTCGTGCAGAACTTTTCGCCAACGAGGTTTCATTTTGATTTACGATTTCAGATTTACGATTTCAGATTGACGGTGGTCGAGTAGCCCGAAGCGACAGCGAAGGGCGTATCGAGACCACCACGCCGTAAAAAACTTTTTGTTACAATAGTAGGTTCGCGTACTTGTGGTCTCGATACGTCCCGCGATGCTTCGTCTTCGCTATCGCTCCGCTCAGCACGCGCGGGACTACTCGACCACCAATCCTTGATTCAGAACAACCAAAATTAGTTTACCGTAGTAACGACTTCAGTCGTTTGCTTTGCGGCGAAAAAGCGACTGAAGTCGCCACTACGACATCTACTTCCTCTTAAACAACGAGAACAGCCCGCCTTTGCGACTGTCTGCCGCGCGATGCAACTCCAGCCGTTGTTGGACGATCTTTCCGACCGCTTCCGCGGTTTTCGGCGACACGTCCATCACGCGCTTGAAATCCTCGCGCTTGATCATCAATACCTCAACGGGTTCGCTCGCGCCCGCGCGGACGTTTGCAATCGCTTTGCCGCCGCGCAGGAGTTCGATCTCGCCGAAAAATTCGCCAGGCTTCAAACGAGAGATGATGTTCTCTCCGTTCTTGCGGTCATGCAACACCACTTCCACTTCGCCTTTGCGGATCATAAAGAAATTCTCGATAGGCTCCTCGCGCGAAATGATCGTGGCTTTCGGCTGATACGTCCGCTCTTCGGCGAGTTTCGTGAACTCCATCATGTGACGATGCCTCAACCACGGCAGAGATTTGGCAATCGTCTCGTTGATCAGTTCGCCGTCTGCGATGATGATGTTGCGCGTCGTGCGCGACGTGAGCGATGGATCGTGCGTCACCATCAACACCGTTTTGCCACGCCGCGCTAGTTCCTCAAACAAGTCAATGATGATGTTTGCAGACTTTGTATCGAGATTGCCCGTCGGCTCATCCGCGACGAGCAGAGGCGGGTCACATGCCAACGCGCGCGCAATCGCGGCGAGTTGTTGTTGTCCTGTTGAAACCAACACAGGTAATTTATTCGCAAACTCTTCAAGCCCAACCAGTTTCAACATTTCCATCGCGCGCACAGGGCGTTCGTCGAAGTCGTACATGTCGGCGTAATCCATCGGCAACATGGCGTTCTCAAGCAGAGTGAGCATCGGAAGCAATTGAAAAAATTGAAACACGATTCCCAAATTTCGTCCGCGCCATTTCGAGCGCTGGCTTTCAGTCACGCCCGTATAAATGTCCGTGCCGCCAATCACCACCTTGCCATCCGTCGGATGGTCAATGCCTGTGATCATGTTCAACAGCGTGGATTTTCCGCTCCCCGATTTACCAACGATCGAAACAAACTCGCCGCGATTGATGGTGAGGTCAACACCTTTGAGCACGGTGAACTCGCCCGCCGCATTTTTGAATCGCTTGACGACTCCGTGCATGTCAATCATCGCCTCAGGCGACGACATCGCATGATGGTTAGAAGCAGACTTCCCCTTGGCGCGACGCGGACTCATTTCCGCCTCCACCACGATAATTTCCGCTTGGGATGCAAATCCGCTTCATTATCGGACTTCGAGTTGGTCGGCGGTGGCGACGTGACCAACTCCCCATCCGCGATCCGCAGTGTGCGCATGAATCGCGGCGACAGCGACTCGTCATGTGTGACCATCACGATCGTCTTGCCCTGATCGGCAACAAGCCGCGCGAAGAGTTCAAAGATGTGATCGGCGGTGACCGAGTCGAGACTGCCCGTCGGCTCGTCCGCGATGATGATGGGCGGATCGTTCGCCAGCGCGCGCGCAATCGCAACGCGTTGTTGTTGTCCGCCCGAAATGAGCGCGGGAAGTTTCTCGGCATGTTCTTCGATCTCGACGAGACGCAACAACTCGAGCGCGCGTTGACGCGACTGCTTCGGGTTGAAGTTGCCGCACAAGTCCATCGGAAGGGTGATGTTTTCAACGAGCGTGAGCATCGGCAAAAGTTGAAACGACTGAAAGACAACGCCCATCGTATGTCCGCGCCATAACGCGATCTCGTCTTCTTTTTTCTTGTGAACCGAAACGGGAGAGCCGTTGGATTGGATGATGACTTCGCCCTCACTGAGATGGTCCACACCTGTGATCATGTTGAGCAATGTAGATTTTCCCGCACCCGATTTGCCAACGATGCCAACGAATTCACCCGCGCCGATAATCATGTTGACGCGTTTGAGCGCGGTGAAATCGCCCGCCGCAGTGGAGTAAGTCTTCACCACGTCGCGCAGTTCGATCAGGTTTTGGGTTGATGCTTGAGCTTTCATGTTTATAGCAAGAGAATAAATTATCGAGAAAATTCCCCGAAGGAACTTCTCCAACATTATACCCTCTCTGTCCATTTGTGAAAATTTTCCTAATCTCTGACTTAGGAAGCCCATGTCGTTGCGAGGAGCGCTCGTGTTCTTCGCGACGAAGCAATCTCCTGTTGCGTTGAACTGTCTCTTCACACATGAGATTGCTTCGGGCTAATGCCCTCGCAATGACATGGCATGAGGCTATAATCGAAATATTCAATATCGAGGAGAATACCATGTCCAACGTTTACGCATCCAATCATCCACTGGTAGCGCACAAAATTTCGCGCCTGCGAGACAAAATCACCGAGCCTAAGAAATTCCGCGAACTGGTGCGCGAGATCGCCGCGCTCCTGGCATACGAAGCGACCGCCGATCTGGCTGTATCGCCGCGCGAATTCGAAACTCCACTAGCCAAAATTACAGGCTCCGAGTTGAAAGAAAAGATCGGACTCGTGCCAATCCTGCGTGCGGGACTTGGCATGGTGGAAGGAATATGGGAACTTATGCCTGTTGCAGAAGTCTGGCATATCGGCTTATATCGTGATGAACATACCCTGCGACCTGTCGAGTATTACAACAAGCTCCCTACTGAACCGACCGTATCGGTGTGCCTCATCCTTGACCCGATGCTTGCCACTGGCGGCTCAGCAACCGCGACAGCGGATTTGCTCAAACGCTGGGGCGTGAAGAAGATCAAGTTCGTCGGTCTCATCGCCGCGCCTGAGGGAATCAAAGCGATGCAAACAGCGCACCCCGATATTGACATCCACATCGGCGCGATTGACAGTCATCTCAATGAACGCGCGTATATTGTGCCTGGGCTGGGGGACGCAGGAGATCGGCAGTTTGGGACGGGGTGAGGGGAAGAAAGAGGATTAGAGAATTAGAGAGCAGAGAATAGAGACTGGAGATTAGAGATTGGTAATTGGTGGTCGAATAGCCCTGAGCGCGCTGAGCGACAGCGAAGTCGAAGCGTCGAAGGGCGTATCGAGACCAGAGATTGGTTTGCATAAGTTGACTGATCGGAGGCTGAGATGGCGAAGGCTGAATTGAAAACCAAAGTTAACAAGGCGAGCGTGACCGCGTTTTTGAACAAGATCGAAAGTGAGCAAAAACGCAAAGACTCTTTCGAGATATTGAAGATCATGCAACAGGTTTCGAAAGAAAAGCCGAAGATGTGGGGACCGAGCATCGTCGGGTTTGGGTCGTATCATTACAAATACGAGAGCGGACGCGAAGGCGACATGCCGCTGATCGCCTTTTCTCCGCGCAAACAGTACCTTACGTTATACGTTTTGACGGGAGCCGATCACGAAGCTTCATTACTCAATAAACTTGGCAAACACGCAAGAAGCAAGGTGTGCTTGTATATCAAAAAATTGAGCGACGTGGACATGAATGCGCTCAAAGACCTGATCGCCAAGTCATTCAAAGCATCGAAAGCGCTAAAGTAAATTAGACATCTTGCGAAAGTCTCTTCGCCACAGAGAACACAGAGAAAAAAGAGATTTTCTCAATGGTCTCAGTGGACTCTGTGGCTAAGCAAAACTCATTTATGCAAAAGTTCTATATAACCTTGAGGCTAATTTGAATCGGAGGCTGACATGGCTAAGAAGACTGAGTTAAAGACCAAGGTCAACAAAGCGAGCGTCGAGGGTTTCCTGAATAAAGTGAAGGATGAGGCGGTCCGCAATGACTGCTTCGAGATTCTGAAGATCATGAAGCAGGTCACAAAAGAAGAGCCGAAGATGTGGGGCTCAAGCATCGTCGGCTTCGGCAGTTATCACTACAAAAGCAAAAGCGGACGCGAAGGCGATTGGATGCTGACAGGCTTCTCGCCGCGCAAACAAAATCTCACGCTCTACCTCATGGGCGGCTTCGACACGCAAAAGGACCTGCTCAAGAAACTCGGCAAATTCACCACCAGCGTCGGGTGCTTATACATCAAGAAACTGGATGATGTGGATAAGAAAGTTTTGAAAGAGCTGGTGGCTGGGTCTGTCAAGCGGATGAAACAACTCAATCACCCACTTTAGGCAATGTCACCCTGAGCGATAGCGAAGGGTCTCTACTACCGTGGGAGGGATTCTTCGTGGAGTTTATCCTGAGCCTGTCGAAGGGCTCAGAATGACATGTCTTGTGGTTGAAAAGTTCAAAATGCGCAATGCGAGTTACTCAATGACGATTCAAAAAGACACCGAAGGCAACGAGAAAAAATATCTTCACGAGTTTGCAGACTTCAAGGGCAAACGCGTCGTGGAGATTGGATGCGGCGAAGGGCGGCTGACTTGGCAATACGCAAACGCTACCTCCCTGACCATTGGGCTGGACTCAGACCATGACGCGTTACGCGTCGCTTCGATTGACGCACCACACGACCGAAAACACAAAATCCATTTTGTCCGCTCCGAAGCGGAACATCTCCCCTTTTCAAAAGAGACGTTCGACATTGCAGTGCTGGCGTGGTCGCTTTGATGTATTACGCATGAGGGCATGGTCCATGCCCTGAGTGAAATTCGGCGCGTGCTGATTCCCAATGGAATCTTAATTGACCTGCGTCCCATGCTGAGTCGCTGGGAGGTGGAGGTCGCCTCCGCACGTGAGACCAGAATCACGGGCAGAGTGAACGATTTCGAGATCGGCGTGGCAGACGACACCGCCGCGAATCGCTCGATGGCAGAGGCAGAGTCGAACGGATGGTTCACCCGTGAACGCGAGGAATTCTTTTCATATATTTACTCGTGGGATACTCCGCACGAAATGGAAGAGTGGATTGATGAAGAGTGGAACGATTTCATCGAGTTGGATGAAGAGGCTAAACATGCCACGCGTTCGGCTTGGGCGCTCTCAGACGGCGACGCGCGCGTGCAGTTGCGGATGAAGATGTTGATTGGGAGGTGGAGGAAGAGGGAATAGAGAATTAGCGGATTAGAGGATTGGAGATTTGACGGCATGACCGCCGCGCAAAGTTTCGTATGCTCGATCTTTGTGGTTGCTCTTGACGAATGTTTGTTTACGAGAGCATATTCACGCCGTTCATGGATACATTTTCTTCACCCGACCCCGACCCTAGCACGATGATACAAAATCCCAGTCAATTGGTAATCTTGGGCTGAGACAGCCCTGCCAGAGCAATTTGATCTCCTGCCCTGCGCGCCAATTGACGCAGGGTATTTTATTTTGGAGATGAATATGGGATTGCTTCAAAACATTTTGCCGCCTAAAGATCGTTTGGAACGTTCCTTCACATGGGGAGATGTGATCGTTATTTCATTAATGGCTGTGCTTCTTTACGGGGGAGCGCGGCTCGCATTTGATTCGCCGCCCGTTATTCGGGGACCGCAGATCTCGCTCGACCCTTCTGCTTTGCCGTGGTACACACTGCTTTCCCTGGGGCGAATGCTTGCGGCTTACATTCTCTCGTTGTTATTCACACTCCTCTACGGGCGCGCCGCGGCATACAATCGCCGCGCTGAATCCATCCTCATGCCTCTGTTGGATGTTTTACAAAGCGTGCCGATTCTTTCTTTTCTGCCGATTGTCCTGCTGGGGCTGAGCGCCATTTTTCCCCAGCGTATTGCCGCGGAATTGGCGGCGATCGTGTTGATCTTTACCAGCCAGGCATGGAATTTAACTTTTGGCTGGTATCAATCGCTCACGACAATTCCAAAAGAATTGCGCGAAGCAAGTTCCATTTTTCGACTGAATACGTGGATGCGTTTCAAACGCCTGGAATTGCCTTTTGCCATGATCGGTCTCATCTGGAACAGCGTGATGTCTTGGGCGGGAGGCTGGTTCTTCTTGATGGCGTCGGAAATTTTCACGGTTGGGTCAAAGGATTTTCGCCTGCCCGGACTGGGCGCGTATCTTCAGGAAGCCACCAATCAAGGCGACTACCGCGCGATCGCATTTGGCGTAGCCGCGCTGATTCTCACCATCGTAGCGCTGGACCAATTCATTTGGCGTCCACTGCTGGCATGGTCAGACCGCTTCAAAGTGGAAATGGCAGAAAGCGACCAACCTCCAACATCGTGGTTCTATGATCTGATCCATACTTCAAGGTTGTTCTTGTGGACGATGGCGCTTTTCAGAAATACAAATGAACGCCTCGACCATTGGCTCAATCAACGCGCCCCCATGAAAGCCGATTGGGATGAAAACGTCACGAAACCGAACTGGAAGTTATCCGTTTTTTATTTGCTGGTCGGAGCTTTTATCCTCTATGGCGGGTTTCGCGCTGTGCAAATGTTAATTTCAGTCCCACAAGCCCAATGGGGTCAAATTGGGATCGGCATACTGGCGACCTTTTTGCGCGTGAATATTTCTTTAGCCATCGCCTTACTATGGACAATTCCTGTAGGCGCCGCCATTGGAACAAACCGCCGCGTTGCCGCCATCCTTCAGCCGATCGTGCAGGTGACGGCGGCTGTGCCAGCTACCGCTATTTTCCCGATCGTTTTACTGTTTTTTATCAACATGACAGGCGGGTTGAATGTAGCCGCCGTCTTCCTGATGTTGATGGGAACGCAATGGTATTTGCTTTTCAATGTCATCGCTGGGGCAAGCGCAATTCCACAGGATCTAAAGCACACCTCCTCTTTATTACAACTTTCGCGCTGGCAAAGATGGCGCGCGCTTGTTTTGCCAGCCCTGTTCCCATTCATCATCACAGGCGCGATCACAGCCAGCGGCGGCGCGTGGAATGCCAGTATTGTGGCAGAGTATGTTCGCTTCGACGGGAAGACCCTATTCACCACAGGCATAGGCTCGCTCATTTCAAAGGCAACTGCAAGCGGAGACTATCCCCTGCTTCTGGCATCCACCCTTAGCATGATCGTGACTGTTGTGGTGGTTAACCGTCTGCTCTGGCGGCGGCTATATAAAATTGCTGAAGAGAAATATCGAATGGAGTAATTATGGCGACCAATCACACGAACAACGCATTGCTCGAATTGAGTCACATCCAACAAATCTACACCAGCGGACAACGCCGCTTTACCGCCGTGCAGGATGTTAACTTGATCATTTCCGAAGGCGAATTCGCGGCATTGCTCGGACCTTCCGGCTGCGGCAAAAGCACCCTATTGCGAATCATTACGGGTCTGCAAAAACCTTCGGAAGGAAATGTGTTTTATCGGGGACAGCCTTTAAAAGGAGTCAACCCGCACGCGACCATCGTCTTTCAAACCTTCGCCCTGTTCCCATGGTTGAACGTATTTGAAAATGTGGATCTGGCGCTCAAGGCGCGAAGTATCCCTGCCGATGCGCGCAAACCTCGCGCGCTGGATTTGATTGACCGTGTCGGGTTGGATGGCTTTGAGAACGCCTACCCGCGCGAACTTTCGGGCGGGATGCGGCAAAAAGTAGGTTTCGCCCGCGCTATGGCGGTTGAGCCGGAACTGCTCTGCCTGGATGAACCTTTTTCCGCATTGGATGTTTTGAGCGCCGAATCTCTGCGCGGCGAGTTGATGGAACTTTGGATGGGCGGGAGCATTCCCACAAAAGCCATCCTCATGGTCAGTCATAATATCGAAGAAGCCGTGTTCATGGCTGACCGCATTATCGTTATGGATAAAGAACCCGGGCGCATCATCGCCGATATAAAAGTGGAACTTCCGCATCCCCGCCAGCGCAAATCGGACGATTTTCAGAAAGTTGTAGATGAAGTGTATGGGATGTTGGCTGGGCAGACACAATCGGAAGCCGTCGAGTTGGGCGCCGCTCCCGGCGAACAAGGTCTTACCCGCTCCCTGCCAAAAATCGCAATCTCAGACCTGGCAGGCTTGTTGGAACACCTCTCGGAACTACCAGCAGACCGACAGGATATTTATCGCCTGCCAAATGAATTAAAGGTGAATCCTGACCGCATTTTGAGCCTTACGGTAGCCGCCGAAATATTGGGGTTCGCCTACGTGGAAAAAGGCGACATCAGCCTAACCTCGCTCGGCGAAACCTTTGCCGAAGCCAGCATTCAAGCGCGTAAAGAGATTTTTGCCACGCGCATACGCCGCCTGCCTTTGATGCGCTGGCTGACCGCCATGCTGACCCATTCCGAAAGCCGCTCGTTAGATTGGGATGTAATTCACACCGCGTTGGAATTGGAATTCCCACCAGACGAAGCCGAAAAACAACTGGAGACCCTCATCAACTGGGGACGATACGCGGAGTTGATTTCATACAACGACGACAAGGCTTTGGTGTATCTCGAAGCCGCAGACTAATTGGAAGGCATCTCAAAAGCGCCGCAGTAAGCGATACTGGTTTTCCATTCACAGTTGCGCCGCCAAAAGAACGACTCGAACAACCCTCCATACGGGTAGACGAAATCGCTGGCTGTGCGTTTTTACAATGGCGAGCGGCTTATTGGATCTGCCGCGCCCGGCCAATTCTATCCCCCGCTCTTCACTTTCTTCCAATACCGCAATAACCCATCCGCGCTCATGCCGAGGGGATTCGCCAACTCGAAGGCTTTCGCGGTCTCTTCGGTCAAGCCGTAGGACCTTGCATCGTCCATGACCATCTCGGAGAATTTTACGCGCAACTCCTCCGGCGACGGCGCGGCAGGCATCACCTGTTCCAGCCAGCGGATGGCAGAGTCTAGTCCTTTTTCGATCTCGTTGAGGTGCCACGCCACGTCATCGAATATGCCGAAGTGCGTGGGCGCGAGACGCGCGGGCTTGCGGGCGCGTAATTTTTTCACGCTTTCACGCCAGCGTTCGATATGCAATTCGGGCGGCGGCATCGGGACGCGTAAATATCGGTAACCGGGAATCCGCACGCCGCCAACATCGCCTGTGAAGATCAAGTCATCCAATTGATACGAGTAATGATGTTCGGCATGACCCGGGGTATTGATCGGCAAAAATCTCAAATCCCCGATCGCTAACTCTTCCGCTTCATTCGCCACGCGCAATTTATTTTCAGGCACGGCAAGAAACTCTCCCCATAACGAATCCATGCGGTCGCCGTAGATGCGCGTCGCGCTGGCAATGAGCTTGTCAGGGTTCAGCAAATGCGGCGCGCCGACGGGATGCACCACGATCTCCGCGCCTTGCCGGGCGAACCAGCCCGCCGCGCCGGCATGGTCGAGGTGGATATGCGTCAGCAGGACGTGAGTCACATCACGCGCGGAAAGGCCTTCTTTGGAGAGTCCAGCCTGAAGGGAGAGAAGAGTCGAGCCGGGCCCGCTTTCAATCAGGACCGCGCCGCTTGAATGCGGAATCAAATACGAGGCGATGGCATGCGGGCGTCCTTGAAAGTTCAGGTCAAGTGTGATAATACGGGTCTGCGCCATGAGTGTTCCTGTGCGTTGGTGTTGGAGTAGAACGACGAGAGCGTAACGCCCAAGTCTTCGTCACAGTATACACGGCAAACTGGAACTTTGCGCTCCTCGAGCGATCTCGCAAGGTCTTCATTGCCGGCGCGCGAACCGAACGAAAGAGTCATCAACAACACCACGGTTGGGCGCAGGCTTCGGCGTTGCAAACTGTCCACGGCGATCAGGAGTTCGGGATAGATCATCGGCGTGACGAGGATGGCGCTTGAGCCTTGCGGCAACTGCCCCATCTGCGCGGTGACGAGCGTCGGCAGGGTGAAGAAACTCTCATTGTTGAGGAATGCCAGCGCCTCGAGCATCTTCGCCTCCTGTCGCTCGCTTCTTTCCGCCGGGATAACTTTATACGCCCGCCCCGACGCGCTCACCAGCCCCACCGACCGGCGCCCGGCGATGAAATAATGCGCCAGTGACGCCGCCGCGCTGACCGCGTATTCGAGCGTGGATGGCGGCAGTTTCACCTTGCGACGGCGCAACAGGAAGAGATCATCGGAAGGCGGAGCCTCGAGCGCTTCGCCCGGCCTCGAAATGTGGACACTGCGATGCGTATCGAGAAACAGCCACACTTCCGATTGCGGGTCTTGCTCGAATTCCTTCACCATCAATTTGTCGCGGCGAATGCTGGTGGGCCAGTGGATGCGTTTGAGCGGGTCGCCCGGCGCGTATTCTCGCACGCCCGCGGCATGAGGCGTGACATCCTGTGATTTGCGCCGGATCACCTGCCCGCCCGGCAACAATCCTGGCGGCGAATAGAATTCAGAGACATTGGCAAGCATTGGTAGCACAACCAGCGAATCGCGGGCGGGGAATGTTTTAGAGACTCGAAAGATGCCGAACGGGTCGCCGGAACTGACGCGGGTGGGTCCAAGCAGAAATCCGCCGCGGGTGGTGAGCCAGGTTCGGGCGGTGTAGGATCGTTTTTGTTTCCCATTGATGATGGTCAGCACGCGCGAGCCCGTTGCAAAGGGGATCGTCGTCTCGTTGAAGACTTCCAGCCATAGTTTGGGAATGCGGCTCGCATTGGTGATCTCGAAGTGTTCTTCGAAGATATCCCCCACTGCCGCGCGGAGCGAGCGAGCGCGACGCTCCACGGTGATGCCGCGCAAGGCGAGGTTTGTTAACAGCCATGCCAGCACGATCAGCAACAAGCCAAAATAAAACAATCGAACGTAAAGCAGGGACCCGTTCACCACCGCGCCAACGCCGCCCATCCCCAGCATTAATAGAACGAACACGCGCCCTGGCGTCACTACGCTTTACCCTTTGCCTTCGCGTCGATCGACTGATAATCTCCGCCCGGCACAGGTATGCTGGCGAGGATCTCCTGCACGATACGGTCGGAACTCAACTCGCGCAAGCGAGCCGCCGGCGAAACGATCAGGCGATGCCCCAGCACAGAAACGGCAAGAGCTTTGACATCATCGGGCAATACGTGGTCACGCCCATGTATGGCGGCGCGCGCTTGACCGGCGCGGAACAACGCCAGGCTCCCGCGCGGGCTGGCGCCGAGGTACACATCATTGTTTTGGCGGGTTTTGCCGACGAGGTCCACGATATATTTTTGCACCGCCGGGGAAACGTGGATTTTTCGAACTTCATCGATCGCGCTCAACAACTCCTTGGCCTTGACCACCGCTTTCAACGTTTCGATCGGATGTTTGAGCTGCTGGCTTCCCAACACTTTCATTTCCTCCGACGCGCTGGGGTAACCCATGCGGATGCGGAGCAGGAAGCGGTCCAGTTGCGCCTCGGGGAGCGGGAACGTGCCTTCGTATTCGATGGGGTTTTGCGTGGCAAGCACCATGAACGGTTTCGGGAGCGTGTGCGTTACCCCATCCACAGTGACTTGCTTTTCCTCCATGGCTTCGAGCAGGGCGGCTTGGGTCTTCGGCGTGGCGCGGTTGACTTCGTCGGCAAGTATGATCTGCCCGATGATCGGTCCCGCGCGGAACTCGAACTTCTGCTTTTGCTGGTTGAAGATCGAAACGCCGGTCACATCGCTGGGGAGCATGTCTGGCGTGAATTGAATGCGGTTGAAGGTGCAATCGAGGGACTTCGCCAGACTTCTTGCCAGCATGGTCTTCCCCACGCCCGGCACATCTTCAATGAGCAGATGTCCCTGGCAAAGCAAGCCGATGACAACCAACTCCAACGCCTGCGACTTTCCCACGATCACGCGCTCTAAATTTTGAACTATGTTCTCGCTGAATTCCCTGAGGTCTGCCATGGAGAAATGCCCTTTCAATTTGTAGGGGTTGTTTTACCGCCCCGATTGTACGGGTATTCGATGGCATGGGCAAGTAAATTTCACCCCTCTGCGGAGGGGTGTTGATTTTATTAACCGCGAAGATTCATAAGGTTTTCCTGGCGTTCTCCGCGCGCTTGGCGGTTAATTTCTTGAAACGAGGAGATTGCTTCGGCGAGCGCGCGCCCCGCAACGACATTTAACTTTCGTGTATAA
>JBGANO010000001.1:0-165557 GCA_044222305.1 Anaerolineales bacterium | reverse complement strand
TCCCGCTGAGGCAAAATGGATCCACATGCTCCTCAACCGCCTCGAGCGTATCTCTGTCGACTCGGTCTGGGCGCACCGCGCCAGCGGACTACGCGGAAGCCTGCTCCGCGTGTTGGAAAAGATCGAACAGGGAAATTCGCCTGAACCAAATGAGGTGAAAGCGATTGTAAAGTCGGGCTTTGCCATTTTGCGGGAGGCGGCTAGGGAGAAGAGGTAAGAAGATCGCGGGGTTGAGTCTACAAATACATCGAAACTACATCACAGAAAGCAGGGATATGCGCGACCTCTACACGCTGAACCCAACTCAGATTATCATGTACGCCACCGATACCTGCGCGGATTGCTTCCGCGTGAAGAAATATTTTGAAGCGAAGGGCATCTCCTATCGCCGTGTTGGGCTTGAAGGGGATGTGAAAGCCGCCGAGTTTGTGATGCGGATCAACCGTGGATTACGAAGCGTGCCCACGATCGTCTTCCCAGATGGTTCGATTCTCGTCGAGCCGGGTTGGGATGAGTTAAACGAAAAATTCCCGGCTTCGGGTGGCGCGGGTGGGTAAAACTTCGCGCCTGCCAACCATCGGGGGACTTTGCTCGTACCCCCATCAGCGATACAATGAGAGGAGAAAACATGAAACGCATACTTCCTTTTTTTCTTGCATCCGTTTTATTGGCATCGTGCAACGGCTGGATCATCCAACCCCTGCCGGGCAATCCGCCAACGCCATTCCTGCCATTCACACAAACGCCCTCCGTGTTGAGCCCTACCCCAGTCATCATCGGCGTGTTTACCGCATCGCCTACTCCGTCGATTGCCTCGCTCACGCCAAGCACAACGCCCTTCCCCACGATGACTGGTTCAGCCGCGCCAGCCACGTCGACAGCGACGAACACATCCACGCCGCCGCCCGCAACGCTCGGGTTGGCAATCAAAGTGCTGAGTTGTAATACCAGCGCCGACTTTAATCACGGCATGGGCGAGGTAACCAATGCTTTCATCCTGCTGAAAAACACCGGCGGTATTCAGTTGTCGAATATCAAGACGACCCTGAATGTGCTTGATCCCGGCTTGCAGATTCATCCTGACCAAACCATCGCGACAACGGTCCTCCCGGTTGGGTATCAAGTGACGCTCAAACTCACTGCCGACACAACCACCAATTCTCCCACGCCAATCCAAGTCAAAGTGACGAGCGACCAGGGAGAGTTTCCAATCGAGGGACTTCCTTCATGCGTCAAGATTGGATTCGGCTCCCCGGACCCGGCAGGACTCAACACCCCGATTCCCGCAACGCCGTAGAAAACATCCGCAGATTTTGCAGAGCAGACAGATTGACAAAATCTGCGAAATCTGTGTAATTTGCGGATAAATCTTCCTCGTCTGCGCGATACCGGAGAAAGTCAACTATAATCAACCTATGGCAAACGAAAACTTAACCACAACCCGCAACAAGATCGCCATCCTCATCGACGGCGACAATGCGCAATCGTCCCTGCTCGCGCAGATGTTGGTGGAAACGGGTCGGCATGGGCAAGTCACCGTCCGCCGCATCTACGGCGATTGGACGACGAACAGCATGAACTCGTGGAAAGATACGCTGAACTTCCACGCGTTCCAGCCCATCCAGCAATTCCGCTACACTGTTGGCAAGAACGCCACCGACAGCGCGATGATCATTGACGCCATGGACATCATGCACTCCGGCGTGGTGGACGGATTCTGCCTCGTCTCGTCCGATTCGGATTACACGCGACTGGCGACCCGCATCCGCGAGACCGGTATTTTCGTGATGGGCATCGGCGAGAAGAAAACCCCCAAGGCATTCGTCAACGCGTGCGATCTATTTGTGTACACCGAAAACTTGCAAACGGAAAAGAAAGCGGCTCAACAGAAACAGGCACACGCAAAGAAAACAACGAAAACCAAAGATGGGAAAGAGGAATCGGACCCGATGCCGATGCTTAGTCAAGCCTTCGAAATGGCGGCGGGACAAGACGGCTGGGCTCCGCTTGCGGGGATGGGCAACGCGCTCTACCAACTTGACCCGGGCTTCGACCCGCGCACATACGGTCACAAGCAACTCTCGAAGATGATCGCCAGCCTCAAAGATCGCTTCGAGATGCGCACGAAGGATATGGAGGGTCAGCAGATCTTTTATGTGAAGGTGAAAGAGTAGGGTTTTAATCCCTGACCGTCAAGGGGGGAGGCGGCAGAATCGTCTGTTTCAAGACTGTGGGCTGGGCGCATCGGTCTTGACGCGAACAAGATTACAAGCCTCGTCTGGTTGAATAGTATTGCGGAGGAATTACGAAGATGAAAATAGCAGTGGCAGGTTCAACGGGGGTTCTCGGATGCGCAGTCATTCCTCTGCTTTTACAACAAGGCGATGAGGTGCGCGCCCTGGCGCGGTCAGCGGAAAAAGCCAAAAAATTACTTCCCCAAAATATTGAAATAGCAGAGTGCGATTTACTTTCGCCAAACATCAACGAAACGATCGTGTCTTACCTTCAGGGGTGCGAAGCGATCCTCCATCTAGCCACCTCCATCCCCAAAAACTTTGCGCTTCCCAACGCCTGGGATGCCAACACCCGCCTACGCACAGACGCCGTAAGGATACTGTTGAAAGCGTCTGCCGAAGTTGGGGCAAAACGATATATCCAGCAAAGCATCACAATGGCATATCCGGATTGCGGCGAAAATTGGATTACGGAGGACGTTGCGCTTGACACCTCGCCGGAACGCGCATCGCCCTGCGCGCCTGTCATTGCCATGGAGGCTATGGTGCGAAATACCCCGGCGGGTCAGTTGCATTGGTGTATTCTTCGCGGGGGGTCGTTCGTCGGTCGTGACACTTTCCAGGAAGGGGCGATGGAGAATATACGCGCCGGCAGGGAAATTATTCCTTGTGATGGAAGAAATTTTGTCTCGCTTATTCATGTCGCGGATATGGCAACCGCAACCGTGGCGGCGCTCAACCATGCTCCCGCCGGCTCGATTTTCAATATCGTTGACGAACCCCTGCGACAGCATGAGTACAGCGATCGTTTGGCTGATTCCATCGGAGCGAATAAACCTCAACGAGACATGAATGGGAACTGCCCGCCCTCCTGGCGTTGTAGCAATCAACGCGCAAAGTCGAATTTGAATTGGCGGCCTACGCATGACCTGATTCCAACATAAAGCAACGGCAACGACATGCCGCCCAAGTGACAGCGGGGGCTGTGTCGTATGACGAGGAATTGCCTCGTCCAACTAGACAATCATGCTAATTACAAAATGTAATCCCTATCATGCGCGAACGATTGGGCAAAAATTAATACATATGCCCGACGGAAAATCGGTTTTTAAAATTTACTATCTCTCCATCATAGGTCGAGACAAACCCGAACGATACGAATGGGAATATTCCCCGCGCACACAAGATGATTTTGAAAGAGTGTTCCTGTTGGGCAAGCAGGAAGGGATCGGATTCGTTACAGCCTTTCCGCACATCACGAAAGTCTTTCGATTCTCACCCTCTGCGGAAACCATTCTCGATGTCGGGGAATTCGATACCGCAAGCATGCAACCAAAAGACTGTTCACGGGAAGACGGTTCGCATGAATTCGCTTGTTATGCCGAAGCCGCAATCTCGGCAGACGAGTATGTAGCATGGGCTGACGCGACAACGGTTGACAAGTATCTTCAGTTTCGATGCTCAAAGACCGAATTCCCGATAGCCAGCAACATAAAATTGGCAGGATATTGGCGGTGAGAATTTGGTCTGTTGCCGATAAAACACAGCGAAGAACCTTCGAAATACTACACAAACTATGAGGATAAGATATTGAAGGCAATCAGGAAAGGGGCGCGGAAGCGCCCGCTCATTCGCAAGTTACCCACTCGCAGGAAAACTACCGCTTCCCACCCGAGCCATACCCTGTTCATTACATGGATATTCGTCATCTTATTGACATCCTGCGCCAGCCCGGCGGAGACCAACACGCCTCCAACTCCGACGTTCGAATTGACCGCCGCCGCGACGACTCAACCGGCGTGGACGCCCACTCCAGTGGAAACACTACTGCCACCGAAAGTGACAACCGCAAAAAGTTGCTTGCGCAATGATGTGCAAGCCGCGCTGACAAACGCGCCCGACAACAGCATCGTCGTCATCCCTGAAGGCGTGTGCGATTGGAGTAACGAGCCGGCAGTTACGCGCCAGGCAGGCGTCTGGCTCAAAGGAGCAGGCAAAGATAAAACTGTTATCAAACGAAGCGCGCCGGTCACCCCTTTGCCGTACGAAGGCGTAGCCTGCGCCGCCGAACTGTATTACGACGACAGCGGCAACTTACAATTAACTCCCTGTTATGGCAACCCCCCACCGGGTCAATATCTGATCGAGTTTGACTGCTCCAACGGCAAGCCGGTGGATGTCTCTGACCTGACATTGGAGGGCAACGACGACTACCAAACCGAGCTCGAGCGTCTCATTGACAACGATAACGGCTTGGCTTTGCATAACGGCTGTATGGATTTCAAAGTTCACGATGCAGCTTTCAATAAATTCTCGTACGCCGGGCTGACGGTTCGGGACGGAGGGCGAGGCGTCATCTACAACAACGAATTCTTTTCCAACTTCAAGTGTCAAGACGAAGATACAGTCATTCCGCGCGGCGACGGCACGAACTGGAACATTCAGGAGCCGCTTGCTTGTCTGGGTTATGGCGTGGTAGTCTATGGCGATGGCAGTTATCCTGAAACGATCGAACTCGGCACGCAAAACGCGGTCTTCATCGAAGATAATATATTTTCCGACAACCGCCACGCCATAGCGTCGAATTTAGGCTCAAACTATGTTGTACGTTACAACTCGATCAAGCACACCGAGCGCGCGCGCAATTTCGGCATCGTAGACGCGCATGGACGCGGCGAGTACGGTCCCGGCTCTCGCTCGTGGGAGGTCTATCACAACCTATTGATAGACGATACCGAGACGCAATGGAACACCACCGGCATCCTCATGCGCGGCGGCGACGGAGTTGTGTTCGACAACATCGTTCCGAAAGGATTCGCATGGGGAATCGGATTGACAACCGAAGCGGATTGCGACACGGCGGCGGATTATCCGCTGGAGGACCAGACCCGCTGGGCGTACGTCTGGGGAAACCACGCCCCCAATTCAGACGCACTCGAACTGCCCACCATTCCCTATGAGAGTTACGCCCCCGAGTGTCTTCAGGAAGGGCGCGATTTCTTCATGATTGAAATGCCGGGCTATACGCCGTATCTCTATCCACACCCCTTGAGGGACAAGTCATTACTTCAATAGAGCATTCCATCGAGACGCAACGCAGGTAACGCAAGTCGCCTGTTGCCGCACAGCGCGTATGTGCGGCAAATTTCTAAACTGATGTCTTTTGGTGTTCTCTGCAAGTTTTTGAGAGTGGCGCATGACTATCATGAAGCATGGCTGTTGTCAGCCAAAATAACCTTCCAAGGAGAAAACAACATGTCTTTCACAATTTTGTACGGGGCGCTCACCTTTCTAGCGTTGATCGTCATCTTTGCGGTGACGTATAAACTGAAAGGGTGGAAAACCGCGTTCGTCACAACGGGTATCGCTTTTATCCTTGCCGCGATCGCGTTCATTGCGGCGATCTACGCGATCACCAGCGTTATGTCGAATTGATCTGAACTCAACTAAGGAAGCGCTTTGATTACCTTACACTTTCAAAATCAGGACGCTGATCGCAGATTTTTTCCTTTTGAATCAGCGTTTATCTGCGTCTCAAATCCATTGTGTAAGGTAATCAGGCGCTGTTTATCGCACTCTCAACCCCTCATACACATCCACGATCTGCTTCGCAATTTTCTCCCACGCGTAGTCCTGCGCGTACGCGGCGGCTTGGGCGCTCATCTTCGTGTGTAACTCTTCGTCATTTAACAGCCACGATAATTTCTCGCACAGCGTTTCGGGTTCTTCAGCGGGGATCGTGAAACCCGTTTCGCCATCCCGAACCAAATAAGCAAGCCCGCCCACTTCGGAGGCGATCACCGGCGTGCCGCACGCCATCGCTTCGAGCGCCACCATGCCGAACGACTCGTAATGAGACGGCATCACCACCACTTCCGCCGCCGAATAATAATATGAAAGTTTATCCTGATCGCGCACGCCCAAAAACACCACCGATTGATCCAAGCCAAGAACCTCGCACATATTTTTCAAACGCGCCATTTCGGTATTCATTTCTTCCGGGCTTGCCGCAGGGTCACCGCCGATGATGGCGAGATGCACCGGGCGCGACTCCTTCATTTGCAAACAAGACATCGCCTCGAGCAGTGTGCCCACGCCTTTGAGCGGCTCGATGCGCCCCACGAACAGGATCATCCGATCTTCAGACTTCAACCCAATGTACGCCCGCGCTTCATCGGCGGGGATGGGATAGAAGTGGCTGACATCCACACCGGGCGGAATGACAACGAGTTTCTTTGCGTCTGCCTTGTAGAGGAAGCGGAGTTGCGTCAACTCGGCGATTGTGGCGACCACCACCCGGTCAGCCCGACGCAGGACCTGCTTCTCACCCTCGATTCGATACGCGCCTTCACGCTCCGCGTCCGAGCGGGCGATGCGGTTCTTCATCTCGCCCAGGGTGTGGAACATGTGGACGATGGGCAAACCAGCCCACGCGTCCGAAAGAGAAGCGGCGGCAATTCCAGACATCCAGTAATGGCTGTGAATAATATCGTATTGAATCTTCTTGTCGCAGGCGAAGGCTTTGACGCCCTCCACAAATTCGGGGATGTAATTTGCGAGTTCCTGTTTCGGCATGGGGTGTTCGGGTCCCGCAGGGATGTGAACGACGCGGTTGCCGTAGCCGAGTTCGTGCAGGACGTGCGGCACGTGATCGTCCTGCGAGCGCGTGAACACGTCCACATGAATGTCCATTTTGCCGAGCTGGCGCGTGAGTTCGCGGACGTAGACGTTCATCCCGCCCGTGTCTTTGCCGCCGAGCGTGGCGAGCGGGCAGGTGTGATAAGAAAGCATGGCGATACGAAGCATTGGTATATTTTCCCATGACACAGACAACGCGTGAAGCGCAAAACTTGCGCGAAAATTTGGTTTCCTTTATAATCCCCGCTCGCTGAAAATGTAGTAACGATTTTAGTCGTTACTTGCTGACGACTGAAGTCGTCACTACCAAATTTCGCCACCGTAGCTCAGTTGGCAGAGCGAGCGATTCGTAATCGCTAGGTCACGAGTTCGACTCTCGTCGGTGGCTCAAATGGATGGGCGCTAGTGGCAAACAGACCTCCGAGATTTTGAAAATCTCGGAGGTCTGTTTCATTCAATCCCTTCAAAAATCGAATCGATATCTTTTTCGCTCACATCGAAGACCGCGCCGTTTTCGGGAATGGCTTCTTCCATCATCCATTTCGGCAGGCGGTCATCCTCTTTCGTGAATCCCGCGCGGCGGTTAAACTCGCGTTCCATTTTGATGGTTTGCTTCCCAAGTTCCTGCAACACATTGTCGGGTAGGTCATCCCAACCATAGCGGGTTTGCAACAACCGCTTGATGACAAAGTCGGGCGTGGCGGCATACCCAAACCCGGCAAAGATGCACGCGCCGATCGTGTCGTAACCAGCCATGTTCAATTGCGGCGCGAGCGAGGCTTCCTTTTGGATCGTCGGGTCGAGATGGTTGATCTTCTGGCGGATGGTGAGTCCGGCGGTGTGGTCTGCCCCCTGTGGTGACGTGGCATACGTTACGCCGGTGCCTTTGATCGAGCGCGGTTCATAGCCCGACATGGCTTGTCCTTTTACCGCAGGCACGCGCTCGATGTTGTACGCTTTGCCGACGCTCACCGCGCCGTCGCCGAGTACGCGCCCGAGTTCCGTCCCCTTGCGGATTTCATCGATCAACCTCATCGCGTCATCTTCGCTTCCCCAGCGCATCAACCCCGCCTCCGCCGCGACGCCAAGCGCGGCGCCGACTTCAATCGAATCCAACCCCAAGTCGTTGACGTGCCAGTTCAAGCGCCCAATCGCATCGAGTGAATCGATCTCCAGATTGATGCCCATCAAACCAATGGTCTCGTATTCGATCGGTGAAACAATGACCTTGCCATCTTCTCCGCCAAAAATATTCGAACACTTGATGGTGCATCCCGCCATGCAGGCATGTGACGGGTCTGACGGCTTGCCGCGCTGGAGGGTAAATTCGCGTAACGCGTCGCCGTCAACTTTATCGACCCCTGCAAATGTGCCGCGCGAGAAGTTCTTCACGGTCAGCGCCGCAAAACTATCGCACATCGCCGCGATTGCCGCAGTCGAATAATCGCGATACGAAATGGATTGCGGATGCTCCATCACTGACTTCGTATACTCTTTGGATGCAACTTTGAACGCCTCTGGGTTCGCCAGCGGCGGCTTCACCCCGCCGGCGTGATCGAACACAATCGCTTTGACTCCCTTCGACCCCATCACCGCGCCAAGCCCGCCACGGGCATTGATCCGTGACGGAACGCGGTCTTTGTCGATGTTTTGGATGCCCGCCGACTTCAATTGCATTTCCCCGCCGGGGCCGATCAGCGAGATCGCAACTCTATCACCATACTTTTGTAGCAACTTCGGTGCGGCTTCATACACACCCAAGCCAGCCAGCCCGTCCGCTTTCTCCCAGTTGGCAGATCCGCCATCGGCAAGCGAAAGATGCAGTACCCTGAAGCCATCCGCCTGCGGTTTATCTTCGATGATGAGCGCGTGGATGCCCATCATCGCCATGTGCAAACCGGTCCGTCCGCCCGCATTGGATTCTTTGATCCCACCGGTGAGCGGGGATTTTCCTCCAACGGAAAGCCGATCCGTTGAGGAAAGCATGTGCCCGACCAATAACCCCGGCGCAAAAATGAGTTTGTTCCCCGCGCCGAGAGGATCACACTTTGCGTCCACTTCATCGAGCAGAATACGGGCGATCAGTCCGCGCCCGCCGAGGCGTTTCCATGAGTCGGGAACGGGTTCCAAGGTTAGAGTTTGTTCGCGCGTATTGATGCGCCAGATTTGGGATTTGTATTCAGACACTTTGTACTCCTGTGAACAGGATTTTATCGATTAGTATTTTCAAATCGCTTGCAATTCACATCACACAAAAAGAGATTGTATCGCTTCGCGAAACACCTGTGAATGGTAATCGACATCCGCCTCAGTTGTTTCAGGTGAGATCAATGCCATGTTGTGGAACGGAGTCATTAAGATACCGCGATTCAAAGCGAAGAGGTGCATGTAGCGATCCAGTTCAGGGTCAACGGCGGCGTGAGCCTCGCCTCCATTGCGCGGCGGGGTTGGGCGGAACCAATATTCGGAGCGGTTGCCGAGACGTTTGACAATCCATGGCAGATTGAATTCTTTTATGACCGATTCAACACCTGCGGTAAATTTTTCTTGCAGGGCGATTGCTTTTGCATAAAACTCATCGGTCAAGACATGTTGCAGGGTCGCTTTCATCGCGGCGATGGAGAGGGCGTTGCCTGCCAATGTCCCGCCGATGCCGCCGACGTCAGCGTCGTTGGTGTTGAGGCGCGCGGCGAATCGCTGGCTCACTTCTTCGGTGAAGCCATAGACTGCGGCGGGCACTCCTCCAGCGATGGGTTTGCCGAGGGTGAGGAAATCAGGTTGAAGGGCGAAAGAAGCGGTGTATCCGCCTGGACTCGTGCAGATGGTGTGAGTCTCGTCAATGATGAGATACGTCCCATATTTTCTTGTTATCTCACGAAGCGCGTCGTGATAACCCGCGTCGGGGTGGATGATGCCGATGTTGGTCATCACAGGCTCGGCAAGGACGGCGGCAACGTCGCGGGCGGAGAGGGCGGTTTCGAGCGCGGCGATGTCGTTGAACTCGATGACCTTCGTGGTGAGGCGCGGGTCAACTTGCGGACCCATGTTGTTGGGGCGCGAGATCGGCGTGCCTTCTTCGTCGAGCGTGATGAAGGTTTCGTCCACCGAGCCGTGATAGCAATAGTTGAAGACGAGAATTTTGGGGCGATCGGTGATGAGACGCGCCATGCGGAGGGCGAAACGATTCGCGTCGGTGGCGGTGAGGGCGAACTGCCAATAGGGTAATTTGAATCGGCGTTGAAGTTCCTCTCCCACCCAGATCACATCTTCGTACGGAAGCATGAGCGTAATGCCTTTTTGAATTTGCTCGTTGATGGCATTCATCGTTGCATCGGGCGAGTGACCCGTCATCGCGCCCGTGTCGCCGAGACAGAAGTCAATGTATTCGTTGCCGTCCACATCGGTGAAGCGCGCGCCTTTGGCTGATTTGACGAAAACAGGAAACGATCCCGCCCAGCGGATCATCCACAGCATCGGCACGCCGCCGTGAAGCGACTTGCGCGCGCGTTGGTAGAGTTCGTGCGATTTGGGGTGGGTTTCGTGGAAGAGTTGTTCTTCGGTTTGGAGGAGTTGGGCGAGACGGGAGCGGTTGAGGATTGGGGGCATGATGCTATTCATCTGGGTTAGGGTAAATCTAATTCTGACAATGTTTTTTCCACCTCATCCAAAAATTCAGACAGTGTGACTGCTCTCTGTCCTTCTTTGCTAAAGTCGTGCTCGTCGGGCGCTGTTGTAATGTGCCTGTGCCATCGCCCGTCCACTTCATCACGCGCAAATAACCTGATCCCGTTGTGAATTAAAGCCAGGCTTGTGGTTTGGTAGGGATCGTTGCGATAGACCTGCACGAACAAATCCGCTGAAATGGATAGACGCGCTTTTATCAGGTTTCGCGTTTGTTCTAGGATTTCCAGATCCACAAAATACTTGCGGTGTTTATATTCCCTCAGCAAATCAGACGCGATACCCGAGACATTCATGCTTTTCCACTCAAGGATTTGAGTTTTTTGATTTCGGACTGCATGTCTTCGATGGCAGTTACGGCCAATTCCCAATCAAAGTAATCCTGCTCGGCTTTGGAATCCAATTTAGCCGCCAGCGCCTTCTTTCGGAACGCGTCGAACGATACGGCATATTTTTCATGGAACTGCCGCGTCATGCTCTGGTATTTGATGAGGTTTTTCTGCGCTTTTTCAAGCAACAATTCCGCCATCGCCTGTTCAGGTTTGCGGTTTGGAAAAAGTCGTTTGGCGCTGGTTTCAAGTGTATGGAGGGTCATGCCTGCCTCATTAATATCTAACCTTCAAATCGTCAAGCGTGTATTCGGATGGCTCATCTTCCATATCGCGCATGGCGTACGTCAATGAAAGGTTCGACCACTCTACATCCTGTTCTCGCTCCGCTTTGGAGAGAAGGAACGCGAGAAAATCAACCACCGTTTCCTGGTAGGAAGCGGGTAGTTTTTCGATATAGTTTTGGATCGTTTGATTCATCACCATGATTCACGTTCTTTCAAGTGTGGTCGCGTAGAATTATTTTACCACTTGCAACGCCTCCCCAAAAATCCTCAACCCATCATTGACCTGTGCGCTCGTCACATTCAACGGCGGGATCCAGCGGAGGGTGTTGTCGTAGGTTCCGCACGAGAGAAGCAACATGCCTTTCTCTTCTGCGGCATGGATAACATCCTTGACCATTTGTTTTTCTTTTGCGCGGTTGCCGTTGGCAGTAAATTCCGTGCCGATCATCAGCCCCTTGCCGCGCACATCGCCGATTTGTGGATATTCCTCTTGAAGTTTTCGCAGTCCCGTCATCAATTGGATTCCTTTATCGGTGGCATTCTCCAACATATTTTCATCCCGCATCGCGCGGATGGTGGCGACTCCCGCCGCGCAGGCGATGGCGTTTCCGCCGTATGTGCCGCCGATGGAGCCAGTGTCCACTTTTTTCATGATGTCGGTTCGAGTAAATACGCCTGAAAGCGGCATGCCTGAGGCAATCCCTTTTGCGGCGGTGATGATGTCTGGAATCACATCGAAGTGTTCGAGCGCGAACCACTTCCCTGTTCTGCCGAACCCCGATTGGACTTCATCGAAGATGAGCATGATGCCGTGCTTGTCGCAGATCTCGCGCAGTCCCTTCATAAAGGATGCTGGCGGAACCACATATCCGCCTTCACCCAAAACTGTTTCGATCAGAATCGCGGCGGTTTCTTTCGGCGCGGTCTGCGAGGCAAGCAAATATTCAAGTTGTTCCAAACAATATTGGCTGGCTTGCTCTTCGGTCATGTTCATTGCGTACGCGTACGGAAACGGCGCGACGTACACTCCCGCCATGAGCGGAGCAAAGCCCGCGCGGTAAATCGTCTTGGAGGTGGTCAAAGACATCGTGGCATGAGTCCTCCCGTGGAAGGAGCCGTTGAACACGATCACGTTTGGTCTGCCTGTCACAACCTTCGCAATCTTGACCGCGTTCTCCAATGCTTCCGCGCCTGAATTGGCGAAGTAGAACGAATCAATCGAGGGTGGGGCGATCTTCCGAAGTTCTTCGATGAGTTGCAACATCGGCTTGTGAATGACGATGTTCGCCTGCGCGTGGATGAAATTACCCGCCTGTTCACGAATCGCTTCGACAACTTTCGGGTGGCAGTGACCCGTGTTCGCCACGCCAATGCCACAGGTGAAGTCGAGCAGTTTACGTCCGTCGTCGGTGTAGATATACGAACCTTCGGCGCGCTCGGCGACGAAGTTGAAGATGCGCGTCCACGCGGGGGTCATGTGAGGAAAGTTGTCTTGATAGAGTTGGCTGGTCATAAAAAATCCTTTTCTGGGGTTTGTCTATCAGGCTTATAATTGCATTGTTCGGAAAATTAATCAGGACGCAGATAAACGCTGACTCACGCTGATTCAAAAAAGGAAAATCTGCGTTTTCTGCGTTCATCAGCGTCCAAAATAGGTTTTCATCTTACATCAATAAAGTCTATCATATACATTCAAAGTCAAGGAGCAATCCATGGGTCAAGAAAAACTTGCGTTCATCAATCCTGCTACAGGAAACCAATTCGGCGAGGTGGTCATGTCCACGCCTGAGGAAGTGAAGCAGGCAGTGGACGACATGCGCGCATCTTTTCCTGTGTGGAGCGGAAAGTCCGTCAAAGAACGTGTGCGCATTTTGAAAAAATTCCAAAGCCTGTTGATTGACCAGCGGAACGAAATTTCCAGCGTGGTGAGTCAGGATACGGGAAAAAGCCGCCAGGACAGTTTAATCGAATTATTCATCTCGGTGGACATGCTCGCTCAAAATCGAATCAATGCCGCCAAATGGTTAAAGAGACGACGCGTTTCTTCGGGCTTGTATATGACGAAGAAATGCTACGTGGAGCATCGTCCGTACGGCGTGGCGGCGATCATTTCGCCATGGAATTATCCTTTGTTGATCTCGCTAACACCGATGTTCGCCGCGCTTCTCGCAGGTAACACCGTTGTTCTCAAAGCGTCCGAGGTTTCGCCAGCCGTTGGCGTGATGATCGAGAAATTGTTCAAAAGCCTGCCTGAACTTGCGCCGTTCGTCCGCGTGGTGCATGGGGATGGGAAAGTCGGCGCGGCGCTCACTAACAGCAAGCCTGATTATATTTTCGTCACAGGTTCAACTGTCACGGGCAAAAAGATCATGCAAACGGCGGCGGAAAATTTAATTCCTGTCACGCTCGAACTTGGAAGCAAGGATGCGGCAATTGTTCTCGAAGACGCCAATATTGACCCCGCCGCGCGTTGGATCACCTGGGGTTCTCACTTTAATGCGGGTCAGACTTGCGTGGCAGTGGAGCGCGTGTACGTGGTCGAGTCCAAGTACGATGAATTCGTCCAAGCCGCCGTCGCATACACCGAGAAAATTCAAAGCGGATTCACGCTGGACACAAACAGCCCGTATTCGATGGGTCCCATCACCGATCCGCGCCAGATGCAGATCATTGACGATCATATAAAAGACGCCGTTGAAAAAGGCGCGCGCGTGTTATGCGGAGGCAAAGAGCAAGGCGCATATTACAAACCGATGGTGATGGTGGACGTGAACCACTCCATGAAACTGATGCGGGAGGAAACCTTTGGTCCCATCATGCCGATTATGAAGGTGCGGGATGAAGAAGAAGCGATTCGCCTCGCCAACGACAGCGCGTTCGGTCTCTTCGCTTCGGTGTACAGCAAGGATCAAGCGCGGGCGAAACGAGTTGCAGATCGGATCAACGCCTCGTCTATCATCATCAACGACAGCCTCGCCCAATTTGCGATTCCTACGCTTCCGTTCGGCGGCGTCAAAGATTCGGGTATCGGCACCTCACACGGACGAGAGGGACTGTTAGCATTTACTCGTCCGCATAGTTACGCCATCGGCGGCGCCCCTCCCAAATGGGACATCGCCACCATCATGCGCGAACTCGGCAACTACGATCTCGGCGTAGCGATCATGGGCGTTGTGTACGGCACAACGTTGAAACAAAAATGGGAAACGCTTTCGCAATTTTTGCGCAGAGGGAAAAAAGGAAAAGTTTCTTCGAATGTAAAACCTGAACCTGTGACTACGAAGTAAATAGTAATTGGTAATTGGTAATTGATCTGAGAAGAAGAGAATTGAGGATGAGATTACAATTCGGGCTTATCCACAATTACCAACCGATCTTACACATTTTAAAATTTTCAAACTACTAACATGTCACCCTCCCGAAGGACATCGGGACGATGTGAGCGACAGCGAAGGGTCTCTTATGCAATGACGGAGATTCTTCGCTCCGCTCAGAATGACACAATTACGAATTACTATTTACCAATTACCAAGCGCAATTCTCCAATCCTCTAATTCTCTCTCTTACGCCTGCGCCACCATCACATGCTTGGTAATTTGATAATCGCCGATCGCTTCCGCAGATAAATCTTTGCCGAAGCCTGATTGCTTGAATCCGCCGTGCGGGGTTTCGGAGGTCAAGGGGAGATGATCGTTGACCCAAACTGTGCCAAACTCCAATTGCGAAGAGAGGCGCATCGCGCGTCCGATGTCGCGCGTGAAGATCGAAGCGGCGAGTCCGTACAACACATCGTTGCCCTTGCTCAACGCGTCGGCTTCGTCGGTAAATTCCTGCACGGTGATCACAGGTCCGAACACTTCGTTCTGCACAATTTCAGAATCCTGTTGCACATTTGAGATCACGGTCGGCTCAAAGAAATAACCCTGATCGAATCCTTTCGGCACGCCGCCGCCCGTGAGAATTTTTGCGCCCGCCGATTTTGCGCGATCTACAAAACCAGACACGCGCTCGCGCTGGACTTTGGAAATCAACGGACCCATCTGGACTCCATCGTCAAACGGAAGCCCGATCTTGACGGCTTTCATCGCCTCGACAACCGCTTCTTGCATGACCTTCAACTTGCTCTTCTCGACGTAGAGTCTGGTCGCCGCTGTGCAATCCTGCCCCGTGTTCATGTACGATGCCATCGAAGCCTTCGCCGCGACAAGTTCGGGATCGGAATCGTCAAACACGATGAACGGAGCCTTGCCGCCAAGCTCAAGATGAACGCGCTTCAATGTATCAGCCGCAGTCTTCATAATTTTCTTGCCTGTACCAGTGGAACCTGTGAGACTCACCATGCGCACATCGGGATGCTCGACAATGGCTTGACCCGCGTCGTTGCCGCCAGAGATGATGTTGACAACGCCATCGGGAATGCCCGCCTCTTTGATAATTTCCCCAAGCATCAATGTCGTGAGAGGCGTGCCAGGCGCGGGCTTCAACACGATCGTACATCCTGCCGCAAGCGCGGGACCGATCTTCCACGCCGCCATCATCACGGGATAATTCCACGGGGCGATCTGCCCGACAACGCCGACTGGTTCGCGCCGATAAATGGACGTGTAGCCCGTCATGAATTCGCCCGCGTGCGATCCGTGTGTGTCACGCGCCGCGCTCGCGAAGAATCGCAAGTTGTCAACAGCAAATGGAATATCGCCGCCGAGGCTGACGAACTCGTACGGCTTGCCCGTGTTCTCCGATTCGACTTTCGCCAATTTTTCTGCGTTGGCTTCGATCAGGTCTGCAAGTTTCCAAATAATTTTTGAACGCTCGCTGGGAGTCTTCTTCGACCAGCGACCATCGTAAAACGCGCGCTTCGCGGCTTGCACGGCGCGATCCACGTCTTCGCGGCTGGCATCCACCACCTCTGCAATAATCTTTCCCGTCGCAGGGTCCTCAATAGACATCGTCTTCCCGCCCTTGGTATCTTCCCACTTCCCGTCAATCCAAAGTTTGTAGTTCATGGTTTCTCCTTATATGGTTATGTCGTTGCGAGCCGCGCTCGCCTGCCCCGATGCTCTTACAGGGTGTTCTTTGCGGCGAAGCAATCTCCTCAAGCGATAAGATTGCTTCGGGCGAAAGAGCATCGCCTCGCAGCGACATGAAATCAACTCTGTGCAATCATCACGTGCTTCGTGATCTGGTAATCGCCGACCGCCTCAGCGGACAAGTCCTTGCCGAAACCCGATTGTTTAAATCCGCCGTGCGGAGTTTCGGACGTGATTGGCAAATGGTCGTTGACCCAGACCGTGCCAAACTCCAATTGACTCGTGAGTCGCATGGCACGACCAACGTCTTTGGTGAACACGGATGCGGCGAGACCATACAACACATCGTTGCCGAAATGCAAAGCCTGTTCTTCGTTTTCAAATTCCTGCACGGTGATGACGGGACCGAACACTTCGCTTTGCACGATCTCCCAATCTTGTTGAACATCCGAGATGACCGTCGGCTCGTAGTAATAACCTTTTTGCAAATCTTTCGGCACGCCGCCGCCCGTGAGAATCTTCGCGCCTTGTGATTTCGCGCGGTCAACAAAGCCAGAGACTCGCTCACGTTGAATCCCAGAGATCAACGGACCCATCACAACGCCATCTTCAAACGGCATACCGACTTTCGTATTCTTCATCGCTTCAACGACGGCTTCCTTCATAACTTTGGCGCGACCTTTTTCAACATAGATGCGCGTCGCGGCGGTGCAATCCTGACCTGTATTTGCCGTTGCCGCAAAGGATGCTTTCGCCGCGACTAGTTCTGGGTCAGAGTCATCGAAGACGATGAACGGCGCTTTGCCACCGAGTTCAAGATGAACGCGCTTCAACGTGTCTGCCGCGGTCTTCATCACTTTTTTACCTGTGCCAGAGGAACCCGTCACACAGATCATGCGCACGTCGGGATGTTCCGTCAACGCCTGACCCGCGTCATTGCCGCCTGAGATGATGTTGACCACGCCATCGGGAATCCCCGCTTCTTTAATTAATTCAGCAAGCATCAATGTTGTGAGCGGCGTTCCAGGCGCGGGCTTCAATACGATCGTACAGCCAGCCGCAAGCGCGGGACCGATCTTCCAGCCCGCCATGTTCAGCGGATAATTCCATGGCGTAATTTGTCCGATCACTCCCACAGGCTCGCGCCGATAGATGGACGTGTAGCCCGCCATGAACTCGCCCGCGCGCGACCCATGCGTATCACGCGCGGCAGTGGCGAAAAATCTTAGGTTGTCAACGGTAAATGGAACGTCACTTGCGAGACTCAAAAATTTATATGGCTTGCCCGTGTTCTCGCTTTCGACGCGCGCAAATTCTTCCGAGTTGGCTTCGAGCAGGTCTGCCAGCTTCCAAATCGCTTTCGAGCGTTCGCTCGGGGTTTTGCGCGACCAACGCCCATCATAAAACGCGGTCTTCGCGGCTTGCACAGCCTTGTCCACATCCGCCCGCGACGCGCCCTGCACTTCCGCGATCTTTTCGCCCGTCGCGGGATTCTCGATCTTCATCTTCTCGCCGCCTTGCGAATCCACCCACTTGCCGTCAATCCAAAGCTTGTACTCCATGTTTTCGCCTCGTGAGAACTTTAGGATGTTGGAATTATACGTTTCTGATTTACCGTTGACAATGTGTTTGTTCCGAAAGGGAGGGGGAGGTAAACAGGAAAACAAGTAAACACGTAAACAGGTAGACAAGTGATACACGTGTTTACCTCCTCCTTGTTTTCGTGTGTACGTGTTTACTTGTGTACTTGTCTATCGCATCCCATACGGAAACCCGTACTCCGCCATCCTCTCCATAAACGGGATGGGATCGAACGCTTCGGGACCAAGCACGCCCGCGCCTTTCCAGATTCCTTTTTCGAGCAGTTCCATCGCGATGACGGGCGTAAATGCCGTCTGCGCGACGACTGCCTGGCAGTTCCACTTGCTCATGCACTCTTGATTATCGACTACTTGATAGAGATATACTTCTTTCTGCTTTCCATCTTTCGTGCCTTTCACCCACGTCCCCGCGCAGGTCTTGCCGTGCATTTTGTCGCCGAGGTGGGCGGGGTCGGGCAAACACGCGGCGACCACATCGCGCGGCGCAACTTCGACACCTTTTACTTTGATCTTGCCTTTGTTATCCAAACCTAATTTATGCAGGGTTCTCAACACGTCCGTAAATTCATCGCCAAGCCCATACTTGAACGTGACGCGTTTGACATTCTTAATCCAACGCGGCATAAGCAGAACTTCCTCATGCTCCACGTTGACCACTTCCACTTTGCCGATGCCTTCGGGGAAATCAAACATCTCAGGTTCGGAGAACGGCGCGGTGGTAAACCAGCCCTTGCCTTCTTCATAAATGACGGGAGGATTCAGACATTCTTCGATCGTCGTCCAAATCGAAAATGTCGGCGCGAATTCAAGCCCTTCCACGTACAGGTCGCCGCCGTCGCGCACGCCGATCTCGTCAATTTCATCGAAGAGGTGATCGATGGCATAACGCGCAAACACATCCGCCATGCCTGGTTCGACGCCGAAACCGACGAGGGCGAGCAAACCTTTTTCCTCCCATGCTTTGGCTTTCTCAAATTGATAGTCACCTAGTTTGACTCCGACCTTGTTGAACGGGTCAGTGGGATGCGGCTCGGAGAGGGTCATCGCCATGTCCATGTAATTGGCGCCGACGTTATACGCCGCGTCGAAAATTTGTTTGTTGAACACGGGGTCTACCGCGTTCATAATGAGGTCAACGTTATGTTTCTTCGCCAGGGCTTCAATGTTTTCCTGCTTGCTGGCGTCAATGGACTCAATCGGAAATCGCTCCGCGTCCCCCAATTTTCTTTGCACCTCTTCGGCGCGCTTGATGTTGTAATCTGCCAACACCATCACCTTCATCCACTCTCGTGGTTTGGCGATGGCGGCGATGGCTTCCCCCACTCCCCCGACTCCTACGAGTAAGACTCGCATAAAATCCTTTCGGTTGGCTCCGCGCCCGGTGTACGTTGTCGGGGCGGACAAGTTTTGTTATTAATAGGGCGTTCGCTCGCAGGCGGTCTGCCGCACTGAGTCGCAGGCGCGCGTGTGATCGCCGTGTTTGCCAGCGAAGCGACGGTCACAGACCATCTTGGAGCAGTAAAAGCGAAAGTCCTGATTAACTCATTTTGCGCAACAGATTGTAACGCGAGACGGCGCAGTATCTGGCTTTTCAGCCGTTCTTGCGCAATGGCGACATGAATGTCGCATTACGAGAACCTAATCCGCTTTAACTGCGTAACATCCGCCTGTGGCGCGAGCGCAAAGTGAACTTTGCGGTACGGGCGTCCGAAGCAGAATCAGGTTTCCCCGGCGAATGAAGCGGGGGCAGGTCGAGATGGGAGGCTGGAGGTTAAGTCTCCAGTCTCCCATCTCGCTTTGATAAATCTAGTTGCCGCCTTTTACTTCGACCCAAATATCATCGTAGAGCGGCGTGGCGTCGCCGACATCTTCGATGCCGTGCCCATTCGCGATGACTTCAGCGGGCGGATTGGTGATGGGCGAATCGGCGTAGGCACTGTAGACCTCAGGCTGATTTGCCTTGGCATATTCCAACGCGGCTTTGTTCGGATTCGTGTATTGGAAATCGCGCATGGTGAGCCAGAAGACATCGCCTTGCATCATGTAGTTCAGCCAGGCGTAAGCCGCGTCGGCGTGAGCGGCGTCTTTGAGCATCAAGAAGTTATCCTGCCAAAGGATCGGGCCTTCGGTGGGATAAATATATTGGATGGCTGGATTCTCTTGATTGGCGATATAGGCTTCACCGGTCCAGACCATGCCAAGGTCCGCGTCGCCGGCGATCAAGGCGGTCTTTGGGCTGTCGCTATCGAACACTTTGATATTGGCAACCAGTTCAGCAAGTTTCGCCTTGGCTTCATCAAGTTCGGCGGGGTTGGTCGTGTTGACATCGTAACCAAGCGTCAGAAGCGTGATGCCGATGACCGCGCGCGAATCGTCGATGAAGACCATCTTATTGGCGTACTCCGGCTTCCACAGGTCTGCCCACGACTGAGGCACGTTCTCGACTGCGCCTGTGTTCACCACGATCGCATCTGTGCCGGCGAGGTAAGGAACGCTGTACTTGTTGCCCGGGTCAAAACTCTTATCCAACCAACCCGCGTCGATGTTCTTCAGGTTCGGCAATTGGGCATGATCCAGCTCTTGCAACAAACCCTGGCGGATCATCAACGGGACGATGTAATCGGTCGGTTGGACGAGGTCGTAGGCTGTGCCGCCCGCGGAGACCTTGGCGTACATTTCCTCGTTGCTGGAGTATTCATCGCGATTCAACTTGATGCCATAGACCAGTTCGAAGCAATCGAGCATGTCTTGCGGGAAATATTCCGTCCACACGAAGACGTTCAACTCGGTCGAGGTCACGTCCATGCGCGGACTCGGCTCAGGGCAGGCAAATCCGCTGGAGGTGACTTTTGGACCGTCGGAGGTTTGGGGCTCTGTGGGTTGCGCGCCTCCGCCGCCGCAGGCTGTGAGGATCAGGCTGAAAACCATGACAAGCCCCAGCCACTTCATCGTACTTTTTTGGTTCATTTCTCTCTCCTTTAAAAAGATTTTGTTACGTGGTCACGCGGGAGAATCCGCGAAATACCTGAAACCAATTTATTGACCTCTTACATGAATGCAATTTACTCAGCCACAGAGTCCACAGAGACCTTTGAGAAATTCTCTTTTTTTCTCTGCGTTCTCTGTGGCGAATCGTTTTTCGCAGAACACCTAATGTTGCTTTGCCTCGCGGTTTTGTAGCCACTGCAAGATCAAGACCACTGAAAAGACTGTGAGAATCCAAACTGTGGACAGGGCGTTGACTTGCGGCGTGATAATTCGGCGAAGCAGACCATAGACATAGATGGGCAGGGTCGTTGAGCCGGGTCCGTTCGTGAAGAAGGTGATGACGAAGTCGTCGAGCGATAGGGTGAAAGCCAGCAACGCGCCCGAAAGCACGCCGGGCAGGATCATGGGAAGCGTGACGCGGCGGAACGTCGTCCACTCATCCGCGCCCAGGTCCATGGCGGCTTCTTCGTAGGATTTATCGAAGCCTTGCAAACGCGCCTGCACGACCAGAGTCACAAAAGGCACGCTAAAGGCGATGTGGCTGACGATGACGGTGCCCAAACCCATGCTGAGTCTCGAATCGCCGGTCAAGCCAAGCGAACCGTTGATGACCCCAAACAACTGACTGAAGAGCGTCAGAATGCCGATGCCCATTACGATCTCTGGAATGACAATGGGAATATACAACGAGAGTTGCGAGAAGGGTTTCAGTTTGAACTCATATCGTTGAAGCGACAACGCCGCCATCGTGCCGATGACCGAAGAAACCAGCGTGGAGATGATGGCGATGGTGAGCGTGTTGCCCGCCGCTTCCGCGACATCCTTGTCCTTTGCGAGTTCGCAGAACCAGTGGAACGGTCCGCACGGACTGGCTTTGACCAGACTGCCGTCCATCACGGTCTGGTCGCTAAAGGAGGAGACAAAACCTTCAAAAGTGACATTCGCCCGCGACGCGTTGAACGAGAACAGGATCAGCACAATGATCGGCGCATATAAAAACACATACACCAACATTGCCGAAGAGAAGATAAAGGGGTGACGACGATGAGGGTTCATCCGACTACGATCTCCTCTCCGAAACCGAATTTCCGCGTGTAGAAATACGTCACGATCAGGGTCATGATCATCAGGATCAACGAAGCGGCGCTGCCGAAGGTCGGGTCGCGCGCGTCGAGAAATTGACGCTGGATCAAGTTGCCCACTAAAATCACCTGCCGTCCGCCGAGGATGTCGGAGACGATGAACGTGCCCATGACCGGGATGAAGACCAGGATCGTGCCCGCCACCACGCCCGGCATCGAAAGCGGCAACGTGACCCGCGCGAATGTCTTGAGCCCGTTCGCGCCGAGGTCTGCCGCGGCTTCGTACAAGGAGTTGTCAATTTTTTCGAGCGAGGTGTAGATCGGCAGGATCATGAACGGCAGGAACTCATACACCATGCCCACCAGCACAGCTCCCGGCGTGTATAACATTTCCAGCGGCGTGAAGGGGATATTGAACAACCCCGCAAGCCAGCCCAGCATCAAATTGATCACGCCCTGCGTGCGCAATAACATCATCCACGCATAGACGCGGATAACGAAGTTCGTCCACAGCGGAATCAAGACCAGGAACAGAAATGTATTCCGTCGCAGAGGGTGCGCGCGCGCGATAAAATAGGCCAACGGGTACGCCAACAGGATCACAAACACGGTTGTGTTAAAAGCCAACGTGAGCGAACGCCACAGGATCTGCAGGTACAACGGGTCGAAACACGAAGCCTGTCCGTTATCGCAATCTGTGCTGTAGCCGAATAAGCGAATGTAATTATCCAGCGAGAACGAGTAGATCACATCGCCGTCGGGACTGCGCTGACCGAAAGAGACCACCAAAGTGAGCAACAGCGGGATGATCAACAAGCCGATCATCCACAACATGGTTGGGCTTGCCAGCAACGTGCCTTGCGCCGATTTGTTTTCACGCAATCGTTTCAACATGGCGCTACTCCTTTTTCAACACGAGAACATTTTCGGGCATCATCACCAGCGTCACGTCCTGCCCAACCGTGTAGAACGAACCGGGGTCGAGCCGCGAAATGCGATTCTGTTCGAACACCTTCACGCGCTTCCCCATCAAATCTATATACACATGCGTGTCGGTGCCGATATACACCGTGTTCGTCACTTTGCCGCTGAACGTATTTTGATTCATCGGCTTCTCAGAGATCAACACTTTCTCAGGGCGGATCGAAACCGTGATCTCCTCCCCATTGACCAATCCCTTTGAGACGGGGATGCCGGTCAACTCTGCATTCAGCTCTGGGATGAAAACCACCGCTTCCTCCTTCGACAGCGACTTGATTCGCCCCTCGAAAAAATTCGAATCCCCGATGAAGTCTGCCACAAACTTGTTCGCCGGGCGTTCATAAATTTCCACCGGCGTCCCTATCTGCTGGACTTTGCCTTTGCTCATCACCGCGATGCGGTCGGACATCGTCAGGGCTTCTTCCTGATCGTGAGTCACGTACACGAACGTGATGCCAAGTTGTTGTTGAAGCGCCTTGAGTTCAAGTTGCATGTCCTTGCGCAATTTCAAGTCCAACGCGCCGAGCGGCTCATCAAGCAGTAACACATCCGGCACTTTGACCAACGCGCGCGCCACCGCGATACGCTGTTGCTGTCCGCCGGAGAGTTGCTTGGGCTTGCGGCGTTCCATGCCGCCAAGCTGGACCATCTCCAAGACGTGCTTGACGCGCTTATCGATCTCATCTTTTTGCGCGCCTTCCATCTCCAACCCGAACGCGATGTTTTGGTAGACGGTCATGTGCTGGAAGAGGGCATAACTTTGAAAAACGGTATTCACCTTGCGCTGGAAAGGCGGCGTGCGCCCCATTGCCTTTCCCTCGATATACACCTCCCCTTCGGTGGGCCACTCGAACCCGGCGATCATCCTCAGCGAGGTGGTCTTGCCGCATCCCGACGACCCGAGCATCGAGAAGAATTCGCCGTTCTTGATCTGCATCGTGACGTGATCCACGGCGTTTAGTTCATTCCCCTCTGGCGTGATAAACTTTTTTACGACATCTTGCAACTCAACTGCAAACTCGCTTGCCATGTCTCTTCTCCTCAGAGCAGGATTTGCTGATTGTACAATAATTTCGTTATTTGCCAGTCGGCACTTTATTTCAGGAAGATCTAAATAGTCATTCGAAATAGATTATACGTGTAGGGGACGTTCTCTAACGTCCCCGTCGGCGTAAGAGAACGCCGACTACACAGAAAATTTCTAAAAACTTATGAACAACCACATAAAAACCTTCTTAGCCCCAGAGAGCGCGGAGATTCTGAGAAAAAATCTCTTAACTCACCCTACGCGATAGAGCCTTTTGGGCTGTTCTTGCATAACGCGACATCATGAATTTTTAGAAAATAATCTCGTAACCCGTTGGCGTTAGAGAACGCCAACTACACGCGATTACGGCATTTATCTGTTAAGTTCCATCGTGTCGCGTTACAGAAGACGACTTATTTCACAACCAGCACAGGCGTTGTGGAATAGCGGATCACATGTTCCGCGACTCCGCCTAACAGCATGTTGGCAAAGCCGCCCGCGCCGCGCGAACCCATCACGATCAAGTCTGGCTTTGATTCTTCCGCGGCACGTAGGATCGCCTCAGCGGCGGGACCTTCCACAACGACGGCAGAAACCTGCAAGCCGTCCGCTTTGAGTTTTTCCGCCACCTCTTCGACGATCTCTTTCGCGTCCTCCGAGAGGGCTTGTTTATATTCTTCCATCATGGCGGCGGCGCGTTTGCGCAATACGGTAGTAGATTGATACGCGTACATCACCTCAACGCTGGCGTTCAACGTCTTCGCAAGATCGCTGGCATATTTCACCGTCTTTGCCGCGTGTTCGGAGCCATCTGTCGGTAATAGGATTTTTTTGATCATGGGATTCTCCTCTGTTATTCCACTTCAATCGGGACTTCCATATCGGGCTGGTCCTTCTTCACATATTTTTTCAAGATCGGGTACAAGATAGGACCAGTGGCAATCGCGGCAATGGACAAATACAACGCGCCGATGCCCTCCTCCTGAATGGTGCTGACAACAGCCAGCGCAAGAACGCCCACAGGCAATATCGTAATCAGGAAAATTCCGAACCACCCGCCAGGCACGCGATAGGGACGTTTCATCTTCGGATATTTGACGCGTAACGCGATTAACGCCGCAAACTCCAACAGCAACGCCGCCGAGTAGACGATCACATCCACGACCACGAGGCTGGCGAACGCGCTCAACGTGAAGAACGAATAGATCGTGGCGCAGACGATGATCGCCACCCACGGAGTTTCATATTTTGGGTGCACTTTCTTGATCGCCTTCGGCAAATACCCATCTTCCGCCATCACAAAAGGCAGGCGCGAGATCGAAAGCAGTAGCGCATTGAACAGACCCACCGCGCTGACCAAGCCGCCGATCGCCAACCACGCCCCCAACCACTGACCTCCGATCTGTGCCGCGACTTCGGGGAAGTAGCCTGCCGTCCACCCGCTCCAATCGGAAGCGACTGCCAGACCTGCAAGCACAGGTAAAAGATAGGCAAGGGTTACCAGCGGAATTGTCCAAGCCAGCGCGCGCGGATAGTTGCGACGCGGGTTGTCGATCTCCTCGCTGACCGTGGAGACGCCGTCCCAGCCGAGATAATTCCACATGACCACGAACAAGCCGACGCCGAAGGCGCCGAGGAAAGTGGAGTCAGGCGGGATGAACGGCTCCCAGACGCGGACGGGATTCTGGGCTAGGCGAACCAGCCCGATGACCGACATGACCGCGAACGGCGCAAGGATGAAGATGCCGAACCAGTTGGATGAATCCCCGACGCCTTTTGAACCGCGAATGTTAATCATCGTAAACACCCAGATCACGATCAGGGTGACGATCCAGTGGATCCATTCATTTTCCAGCGCGTGGATGTTGAATTGCTGGACGAGCAAGGTGGAAAGATAATCGGCGAACAACACGGGGTAGATTGCCATATCCACAAAGGAGGTGACCCAGCTCCACCAGCCCTCTTGAAAGCCCCAGAACGGGCCGAGCGCTTTCTTCACCCACGCGTAATAACCGCCTTGAACGGGCATGGCAGTGGAAAGTTCCGCGACCATCAACGCGGTGGGCAGACTCCAGATGATCGGCGTGAGCAGGATGAGAAGCAACGCCATGCCAGGACCCGAATAGCCGACCAAATCCTCAAGCCCATACGCGCCGCCGCTCACGCTGAAGAACATGATCATCACCAACGGCAGGAGCGTCAGCCGCCGTTGGATGATACGGATAGGGATGTTGCCAGTGGAAATATCTGATGCGGTTGTCATGTTGTCTGTCTCCTAGCGGCTGGACTTAACCGTCGCCCAATAGTCTTCATATAACTGTGAGGCTGTCGGGTTCAAGTTTTTGACTAACGTGGCTCCCAGCAGGGCATCCTGCGGAGGGTTCGATGCAAGACTGGCAATATATTCGTTGTAAAACGCCGCGTCGTTTTTCTCCAAGTAGTCGAGCGCGACTCTATTCGGCGTGGAATATGGGTATGCCTGAATGATGAGCGCCGCGTTCGCGGGCTCCAGCACATAGTTCATAAAGGCGAGAGCGGCGTCGGCATGTGGCGCGTCGGCGGGGATGGCCATGTTATCAAACCAGATACCCGCGCCTTCCTCTGGCAGAACATACACCAGATTTGGGTTTGCCCGTTCCGCCAGCGCGGCGTTGCCGTTGTACATCACGCCGACCCAGGCTATATCTGATAACAAATAATCTTCTGGCGCGTCCGCATCGAAGGCGACGATGCCAGGGGCGAGCTCGATCAATTTATCGCGCGCCGCGGCAAGCCTTTTGGGATCTGTTTCGTTCTTGTCGTAACCCAACGACAACAAGGCGATGCCCATCATCTCACGCGCGTCGTCCAGCACAACGAGATGCCCAGCGAGTTCTGGTCGCCACAGGTCAGCCCAACTTGTGATCGGATCGGTAACTTTCGTCTTGTCATAGACGATTCCCGTTGTGCCCCATAAATAAGGAAGGCTGAACTTTTCATTTCGCAACACGGGTCGGCGTCCGCTGGTGTCGCCGCCAGGGTCAAAGTACGGATGCAGGAAGGCAACGTCAATATTGTTGTAATTTGGGATGGTTTCGGAATCCAATGCCAGCAGGGCTTTCTGGTTAATGAGTTGTTCCACTGCATAATCACTGGGCAGGATCAAATCGTACTTGCCTGGCTTGTCTCTCAACCCCGCCAGCATTTCCTCGTTGGTGGAATAGGTTTCGTAATTTACTTTGATCCCCGTTTTGTTCTCAAAGCCTGCGATCACTTCTTCGGGAACGTATTCTGTAAATCCATACAGATTCAATTCCGTGGAAGTTACCTCAGGCGTCTTGGGCGCGCACGCCGCAAGCGTTCCACTGAAAAGGGCGAGCAGTAACGATAGCGCCAGTAAACGTTTGTGCATTATTCTCTCCTTCCATCCGAACGAGATTTGCTAACTCACCTTACGCGGCGATGCTTGTAAAGCGAGATTTATCTCGCTTATAGGGCTGTTCCTGCGCAAGAGCGACATGAATGTCGCATTACAAAAACCAAATCGCCTTCAACCGCCAGAGTCCAGAAGCCTATTTTGTATTACATCTTTTTCGAGTTTGCGCTAGAGAGCGCAAACTACACATTAATTATAAACCTTTCGCCACAACGTCCACCGCATCTCTCAATCGATTCAAGCCTTCGTCAATTTCGCTTTGTTCGATGATCAACGGCGGTTCGATGCGGATGGTTTGCGCGCTGGTGAGTGTGCCAGCGACCAGCACGCCGCGCTTGAATAGTTCCGCCGCGACCTTGTAGCCGAGTTCGGGAGTCTGGAAGTGTTGACCGATCAACAGTCCCTTGCCTGTCACTTTTTTATACAACTGCGGAAACTCCTCGGCGAGTTCGGTCACTTTTTCGATGAGATAACTGCCTTTCGTCGCCGCGCCCTCCCAAAGTCGGTCACGAAGCGTGACGTTGATCGTGGCAATCGCGGCGGCGCAGGCGAGGGCATTTCCGCCCGTCGTCGTCGTGTGCATGAACGGATTCGGGTACATCATCGGCTTGAAAATTTCTTCGGTGGTCGTCACCGCGCTGACGGGCATCACCCCGCCGCCGAGGGATTTGGCAGTGGCGAGGATGTCAGGCGCCACGTCCCAATGGTCAACGCCCCACAGCCTCCCCGTCCGACCGAGACCCGTTTGCACTTCATCCGCAATGAGAAGCGCGTTATGTTTTTTCGTCGCGAGGCGGACGCGGGACCAGAAATCATCAGGCGGGACGATCGCGCCCGCTTCACCTTGAATCGGTTCGAACAAAACGCCCGCCACGCCGATGCCGACGTTCGCGCAAATATCGAGTTGACGTTCGAGCGCGTCCGCATCGCCGAACGGGACGTGATAAATTTGACCCGCGTACAACATGCCCATCGCCTGACGATAATCGGCTTTGCCCATCATCGAAAGCGAACCCATCGTCTTGCCATGAAACGCCTTGACTGCGACAATGAACGCAGACTTGCCCGTATACAGTTTGGCAATTTTTATCGCGGCTTCGATGGCTTCGGTGCCGCTCGCCGCGAACCATGAATATTTCAAATCGCCTGGCGTGATGTCTGCCATGAGTTTGCCCAGCACGCCGCGCAAGGGATCGAGCAATTCCTGCGAGGGCATGGGCGCGCGCTTCACTTGCGCGATGACCGCATCCACCACTTCGGGATGACACCAGCCCAGATCCAACATGCCGAAGCCGCCGAGCCAGTCAATGTATTTGCGTCCCATCACGTCGGTGAACGTGGAGCCTTTGCCCGACCATTCGACCGACGCCCAATCGCCCGCTTCGGTGACAGACTTGCGATACTCCAACCAGCCGCGATTGAAATGCTCGGCGAAGTTGTTTTTCGATTCTTCGATGATCCATTTGGCTTGAGTCTCTTCGGGAAAGGATTCTTGCTTGATGATGTCGAGCCATTGAGAGGAGTAATTGAGCGCGTTGGTGTAGTTCATAAAATTCCTTGAGACTGGAGATTGGAGACTGGAGACTGGTAATTGGTAAGCAGTAATTGGTAATTGAGGGTGGTCGAAGGTCGAAAGTCGAAGGTCGCATTCCTGTAGAGTTGTTGCATTTCGTTTTCGTTTCGGCGGGCTAAAGCCCTGCCTCAGTTCGCGGAAGTCCGCTGAAGCGGACTCGCTTGGCCAGCCCCGAAGGGGCTTCCATGTACTGAGCAGGCGGCTTCAGCCCCGCTCGTTCACGTTCCTTCCACAATTTTTATTTCCTCAGCGCTCAACCCATACAACTCATAGACCAGACTATCAATCGCCCGATCTGTGACCTCGATCTGCCGTTCGAGACGTTCCTTCTCGGCGGGACTCTGCGCCGCAACAAGCGATTTGTGCGCCGCCAGCATCCCCTCGACGAGCGAGACCATTTTGTCGTGCTGGGCTTTTTCGGCGGGGTCGGTGAAGTTGATGGGACGGATGGGGAGACGTTTTACATCCCGAACAGAGAGCCTTGGAAAGGTTTCAGAGACAATCTTGTTCGAGACATTCGGATACACACTTGATATTAGGCGAGAGTTCAAAATGCCTAATAGATATTTCATGGAAAAGTTTGTCTTATCAGATGGATTGACATTCAAAATCGTTTTGTAGTTGCAATAAGTATCCTCAATATAACAAGCACAGATACTGTACGGCGATTTGCCAGATATTTCTCGAATAAGTATTCGAGGTCCTGTTAGCCAATCCATCGAACGATAATCGTGAAGCCAAGATCCGTATTTTATCCATTGTCCCTTCCTGCGTGCATAAAAGTATCTCGCAACGTCACTGCCTGCTAATTCGGGTAAATATTCATCTGAAATTTTGGTTGCAGAATGAAAGGCTCTGTTTTTTATTTGCTCAGAAGTATGCTTGGAGGAATTATATGCTTGACATCCAAGAGAAGCCCTTGCTACATTTTCTAACACGGGAAATTGGCTTATCAGTCGTGCGATCAATTCTCCTTTGACGCCGTGTTGCCGTATTTCAAACTTGAAATCAGGAGGCTGAACCCAATCGGTTTGTTTAAACTCCAAACTCGAATCGGTCAATAAATTATCAGGCACAAAATCTTTACCAAAATTCTTAACCTTGATTGTATGCGCATTTTCAGGCACTTCTTTTTGAAGAAATATGAGCCCTGTATGTACATTGGCTTCCTGAAAAACTTTATGTCCGAAAATAGTCAATTCATCAATTTCAGTCTTCGACAAAACATATTCCCTCAATTTGGTTGTAAATTGAAGAGTAAACCAAGTGTTTGGAATAATAAATCCTAATAATCCTTTTGTGCGTACGACATCAATTCCCTTCTGAATAAAAAGGTGAAAAAGGTCTGTCTTATATTGAGCAACATCATATTGATTCAAATAATCTAGAGCACTTTTGTCAAAGGAATCGGGTGACAGGAGAACGTACGGCGGGTTTCCAATCACCACATCAAACCCGCCTCTCCCTACGGTCGCAAACACATCCTTGAACTCATTTTTCCAATCAAACGGATTCACCCGCGCGCGTTCTTCTTCATCGGGCAGTAACTGTCCTTCAAAATAATCGAAGCCGATCAGCGAGTTGCCGCATTTGATGTTGTTTCCCAAGTCGGGTAGCACACGCTCCATGCCGAGTCCCATTTGTCCGCTGGCGTTTTCCAACACTTTGAGCAACAGCGAAAGCTTGGTCACTTCCACGGCTTGCGCGTCAATGTCTACGCCGTGAATGTTGTTGAGCAGGATTTCTTTTTTCTTTGCCGTTGTCAGCCTATATCCACTTTCCACTTTCCATATCGCTTTGCTCCTCTCCCACTTCTCCACGTCGTCATTCATGTACCAATTCAAATGCCAGTCCAGCAAAAATTGATACGCGCCCAGCAGGAACGTCCCTGAGCCGCAGGCGGGGTCAACGATTTTGAGTTTCGCCACCTCGGTTGGGGTTAAACCTTTTGAACCGCTAAGCGCGCTAAGTCCGCTAAGGTTTTTTAAATCCTTCGCGCTCTTTGTGCTCTTAGCGGTGAGACGCCCTTCTCCCTCAACCAACTTCCCAACCGTATTCTTGACGATGTAATCCACGATATACGTCGGAGTGTAGTACACGCCTCCCGCCTTGCGGACTTCGGGCTTCTCCTCCACTTTGGCTTGATGTCCTGCCGTGAGTCGAATCACCTTTCCCAAGAAACGCTCGTACACCTGTCCCAAAATATCGGCGGGGATATACAGGAACGCGTACGGGCTTTTCGGATAATACAGATTCGAGATGATGTCTTTCAACACCTTGTCGTCAATCTCAAGTTCGAGAGTCAGATCATCCGCGCGGCTGGCTTGCTCCTTCTCTTTTTTGAAATGGAACAAGCCAGAGTTGTATTTTGTATCTGCGCGTTTAAATAATTCTCCCAATTCTCGGTATGCGTCGTCACTATTTGCAATGTCAAGCAATTGATTCTCCGCCTCAATACCGCGCTCTTCGCAGATGCGCAAAAAGACGATGCGGTCAATTGTCATTTGCACGGCGTAATTCAAGCCTGCAATGTCAATCTCTTCATTTCGCAAGGCAATATTCTTCGCCAACAGTTCGCGCCAGCGTTCGATCTCCTGCAAGAAAGCATCGTCAACGTCCGCTGTGCCTTTCTTGCCTTTGATCCCTTCGGCGTATTTCGCAAACGATCCCTGCCGCACCGCTTCGGGCGAAAAAATCGAAGCGATCTCATCCCAGCGCTCCACATATTCTTTATAGTGGATCAGCAGGATGCGTCCAAACGAAGCCTTGTCTTCATAACTAGGTTTGGCGCGGCAATCGTACACGGCGAAATGCTCGAAGTCCGTGAGAATGTTGATCGGAAGTTTCGCGCTCCAGCCGTATCTGCGGATTTGAAACGCCGCGTCCTGATTGCTCTCGATCTTTACCGACGGCTTCTTCGCCTCCACCAAAAAGTCGAATTTGTCCCCGCGCCCCACACGGAAGGCGTAGTCCGCTTTTTTCTGCTGACCCGAAATCTCCACCGAAAATTCATGCACCACTTCCTTGCCCGCTTCGTCGTAGGCTTTCTCGTTGGACACGTCCCAACCCAATGCGGTAAAGAACTTATCCAAAAACTCGCGGCGCAACTCCGTCTCGTTCTTGGTCGAACGATACGAATCCAAATTCTGCTCGAAGGTTTCAACGAGTTTATGAATGATCGCAGGGGCGGGGTTTTTTGTTTGGGAAGCCATCAATCTCGAGTTTCCAGTATTTCTCTTTCAAAGATACATCGGTGGTCGAGTAGTCCCGCACGCTTTTCGCGGGACGTATCGAGACCACAGGTACGCATACAAACTCTCGTAACAAGATCGCCTCTGGTCGAGAGATAATTTTTCGTAGGAATGAATACCGTCCACGAATATACACGAATAAACGAATTTGTGAGTCTCCATTCGAGAATTCGTGGTCCATTCGTGGATGGTTCTTCGCCGCAGTGAGCGGGGCTGAAGCCGCCTGCTCAGCACATGCAAGCCCCTTCGGGGCTGACGGGCGAGTCGGATTTATCCGACTTTCACGAACTGAGGCAGGGCTTCAGCCCGCCGAATCACGATTTGCAATAACACCATGTCCACTCACAACAAAGTCTCCAGTATCAATTACCATCCACGAATGGACACGAACCTTCGGCGAATTGGCGAGTCTCCATTCGAGAATTCGTGTCTCATTCGTGGATGGTTCATCACCGATGACGTGAGTGAGCGGGGCTAAAGCCGCCTGCTCAGTACATGGAAGCCCCTTCGGGGCTGACGGACGAGTCCGCTTCAGCGGACTTTCACGAACTGAGGCAGGGATTTATCCCGCCGAATCACGATTTGCAAAAGTACAACACCCATTCACCCATAACAAATTAGCATAAAAACATTTGTAACAAAATCATTTTACGGCGTGGTGGTCTCGATACGGCGGACGAACACCGCCTACTCGACCACCGATTACTTTTGAAACAAAAAATGCCTTATGGCGACTCTTACTCAATCACCGCAATTACCACTTACCAATTACCACTCATTCAATTCTCTAATCCTCTAATTCTCTAATTCTCTATTCCTCAAAATCTCCTACTCCACTCCTTCGGCCACCTCTCCACCACCACCTTCTTCTGCGTGAAAAATTCCACCGCGTCCATGCCTTGCCCGTGCATGTCGCCGAAGAAACTATCCTTCCAACCGCTGAACGGGAAGAACGCCATCGGCGCGGCGACACCGATGTTGATTCCGATGTTGCCCGCTTCGACTTCGTATCGAAATTTCCGCGCGGCAGAACCTGACGACGTGAACAAACTCGCCTGATTGCCGTACTGTCCGCTGTTGACCAACTCAATCGCCTCGTCCACCGTCTCGACGTGCATGAGACTCAACACAGGTCCGAAAATTTCAGTCTTTGCGATCTCACTGCCGCGCGGGACGTCTGCCAAAATGGTGGGCTTGATGAAGTGACCTGATTCATATTTTGGGATGGAAACCCCGCGTCCATCTACGGGGAGGCTTGCTCCTTCTTGGACGCCGAGTCCAATCAGCGACTCGACTCTCGCCTTCGACGCGGCATTGATGACGGGTCCCATCTGGACGCCTGAGTCGAGTCCGTAGCCGACGACGCGCGATGAGGCGGCGTCGCAGATCGCTTCACTAAAAGTTGATCGGGCTGAACCAACTGTCACTGCGAAAGAAACGGCGAGACAGCGTTGTCCCGCGCATCCGAAGGCAGAGTCCGCAATGATCTTCGTCGCCATGTCCATATCTGCATCTGGCAAAACGATGACAGGATTCTTCGCTCCGCCCTGCGCTTGCACACGTTTGCCATGCGCGGCGGCGGTGGCGTAAATATACTTGGCGACGTTGGTCGAGCCGACGAACGTGATAGCGCGAATGGCGGGATGCTCGAGAATGCCGTCCACCACATCTTTGGCGCCGTTGACGAGATTGACCACGCCCTTGGGGAAACCAACCTGCTCGATGAGATGCATGATGAACTGCATCGTCATCGGAACTTTTTCAGACGGCTTGATGATGTAGGTGTTGCCCGCCGCGAGCGCATACGGCAGATACCAAAACGGAATCATGCCAGGGAAGTTGAACGGCGCGATCGTGGCGCACACACCGACGGGCTGACGAATCATCAACTCGTCAATGCCCGTGGCGATGTCTTCGACGAACTCACCCTTCATCATCATCGGCATCCCGCACGCCACTTCGACATTTTCATACGCGCGAACCATTTCGGCTTTTGCCTCTTCAAACGTCTTGCCCGCTTCGTTGGTGATGAGTTTGCCGATCTCATCTGCGTTCTCTCGCATCAAATTTCGCAGTTTGAATAAATATTGCACGCGGTCATTGACGGGCGTCCTCCGCCACGCAGGCAACGCCTCACTCGCCGCCCTCGCCGCAGATTCAACATCCGCTTTTGTGCCGAGGGGAGTCTTGGCGATGATCTGTCCTGTGGCAGGGTTGATGACATCGAAGTATTCTTTTGTGTCAGGCTTAGCCCATGAGCCGTTGATGTAGTTTAGGATTTCCATTTTTCACCTGAGGTAGAGAATTAGAGGAATAGAGAATTAGAGATTAGAGATTGGAAACTAGAGACTTGATAAGTGGCAAGTAGTAATTGGTAATTGAGTGCGGTCAAAGGTCGAAAGTTGAAGGTCGCATTCCTGTAGAGTGGTCACATTTCGTTTCTGTTTCGGCGGGCTAAAGCCCTGCCTCAGTTCGTGGAAGTCCGCTGAAGCGGACTCGCCCGTCAGCCCGAAGGGCTTCCATGTACTGAGCAGGCGGCTTTAGCCCCGCTCGTTTGTTGTCCATTCGCCGTTGATGTAGTTGAGGATTTCCATAGTTCACCTAGGTAGAGGATTAGAGATTAGAGAATTGGTTATTGGTAATCAAGATAAATTAATTCGGCTCAAAATCAAAATATTTCACAGTTTTTAAAGATTCACCGCCAGCAGCATAGGTCAATTCTGTAACGTAGCCATATTCTTCGTCAAACTTTACATTCCAGTGATAAGGTAACTGACCTGCTAACAACTTCTCAACGATTTCAAATTGTTTCATCACAAGATAATTTTCATAAACATGACATTCGGGATTGTACATTACACTCCCATCGGGCATTTGAATAGGCATTGGCGTAGCAATCTCTGAAGTCGCTACAAGATTGTTTTCTCGCACTGTCAATGTGCCTTTCACGGAACATGGAGGAGCCAGCATTGAAGAAAAAACATCAATCGTTATTTGGTAATTCGAAATATTATGACTCTGCCATCGCTTTAGAGCCTCAGAATACTCTTGCTGAGCATTTTGGGTCGCTACCCAAGTTGGAGAAGGCTGAGTATCTTGATGAGATGAGTTACTAGTCGCACACGCCGTTGTTATCAAAATAAAGGTTATAGCAAAAACACCAACTGGCACCTTCATTTTTTTACATCATCTTTTCATTCAAGAAATAGTTTGACATCACTCGACTTTCAACCTTCGACTTTTGACCTTACACCACCAACGTATCCATCAACTCCGCCAACCCCTCATCCAACAAAATCAGCCCTTCATCCAATTGCTCCTCCGTAATCACCAGCGGCGGGACGATGAACAGGATGTTCTTGAAATTGAACACATACACGCCGTTGGCAACCATGAAATTCTTGAGCGGGGTCAATTCCATGGGCTCTTTGGTCTGGCGATTCTTCACAAGTTCAAGCGCCGAGAACATACCGATATAGCGGACATCTCCCACCGAGGGATGCTTGGATTTCAAGTCTTCGAGTCGCTGACCGAGATGCTCCCCAACTTTTTTGGCGTTCTCGAAAATCTTATCTTCTTCGTATGCCTCAATCGTCGCGAGAGCCGCCGCGCACGCCAGCGCGTGTCCGTTGTAGGTGAGACCTGCATATAAAACTTTATCGTCAAAGAATTTCGCAATCTTCTCACGGACAATCACCGCGCCCAGCGGAACATAGCCCGATGTGATTCCCTTCGCCGTTGTGATGATGTCAGGGACGACGTTCCAGTTGTCCACGGCGAACCATTCGCCCGTGCGACCCCATCCGCTCATGACTTCATCGGAGATGAGCAGGATTCCGTACTTGTCGCAAATCTCCCTCATGCGGGGCCAGTATTCATCGGGCGGGATGATGAGCCCGTTGGTGCCTGTCACGCCTTCGAGGAAGATCGCCGCGATCTGGTCGGGACCTTCGTGCTGAATCACCTCCTCCACGTGGCTGATGCACTCGCGGTGACAAGTCTCTTTCGTCCACCCGAACGGACAGCGATAGCAATACGGGTCAAGGAAGTGGACGACGCCCGAAATCGCAGGCTCAGCGGGCAGACGGCGGTAATCGCCAGTCAGTGCCATCGCGCCGTGAGTTGCGCCGTGATAGGAGCGATACCGCGCAAGGATTTTATGCCGTCCCGTGTAGAAGCGGGCGATCTTGATCGCGTTCTCGTTGGCCTCTGCTCCGCCCAATGTGAAAAATGTTTTCTTCAAATCGCCTGGGGTAACTTCCGCAAGTTTCTTGCCAAGCAGTCCGCGCACATCTGTCGCCATGCCTGGGCTGGCAAAGGTCAACTTTGCGGCTTGATCCTGAATCGCTTTCACCACTTTGGGATGCTGGTGTCCCACATTCGTATTCACCAACTGCGACGCAAAATCGAGATAGCGCTTGCCGTTCGTGTCCCAAAAGTACACGCCTTTCCCCCGCTCCATCGGAATCGGATTCACCTGTCCCTGATTGGACCAGGAGAAGAAGGTATATTCCTTGTTGAGGTCAATGATTTGTTGGGAGGTTAGTTGATTCATCATTATCTCTCCTACGATAATTCAAAGATTGAAAAGGGCTTTGTGAACACTTTTCCAAGCATCATGCCGAAACCCTGAAACTTTACCGTTTGCAGTTCGAGGAATTTGGGTCAACAAATCCTCATTAACAAAGTATTTATCGACCTCTGAGTAAATATAACCAGCAGACATCAAGCGGACGATGCCACTCGTCAGCTCATCTTCGTTCAATATCATGCGCTGAGAGTAATCAATCGCATTGTTTAAATATTGTCTGGAAATACCTGACGACGACGCAATGGCTTCAAATATATATTTGTCAGTCTCAAGAAACTTTGTTTTTACTGGACGACTCTCTATCTCAAATGGACGATAAGCAAGTTGGACGTTCTTCAAAGGAAGTGGCTCAAGTTGCGGCGTCTCATCACCACGAAATAGTGACTCTTCTTCGATTTTCTCATCTTCATCATCCTCGTAAAAGAGAACCATGTGAGTGCCTTTTGGGCAATGTCGTTTCAACAAAGGGGAGAGTAAGCCCAGCATTTCTTTAGGATTAGCTTCAAAAACACAAATTCCCATCTCTCCAGTTCCAGATTCGATCCCGCCCACGCTGCCTCCAATCGACACAACTAATTCGTGAACTAATTCCGCAAGCGAATCAATAAACCATTCATCTTCATCACTTGGATAGCGACGAGCTTCAGGGAAAGGAATGTAAATTGTAAGCATATTCAAAATCCTCTGCATACTTGGTGGTTTCGATACGCCCTCCGCTGTCGCTTCGGGCTACTCAACCACCGTGTCTACTTGTTTACCTGTTTCCGTGTTTACCTGTCTACTTCTTTACCTCTTTGACAATCTCCGCATACACATTCAACGTCTCATCCACATCCGCGTCGGAATGTTCGTAGCACATAAACCACGGCTCGCGCGCGTCGTGGTCGGGCATGACTCCGCGCGCGATGGCTTTTTCGGCAAGTTCAAGATAAAGGTTGTGGTCACTTTTCGCCCAATCGCGTTGACTCTTCACCGAATCGATATTCAATGAAAACGAGAACATCGCGGGGTAGCCAGTCATCACAACGGGAATATCGTTCTCCTCGAAAATATCTTTCAACCCATCCATGAGACGCTGTCCGCGCTGGGCGATGGTTTTGAGAATCGGTTTTGATTTCAGCAGCCTCAATGTGGCAAACGCACCAGCGATGCCTGGCTTGTTATTCGTATACGTCCCGCCCTGTGCCACTCCCTGCCCAATGATGGACATGATCTCTTTTTTCCCGCCGAACGCCGCGGCGGGGTAACCATTGCCCAACGCTTTCGCGTAAGTTGCCAGATCGGGTTTGATTCCGTAATATTCCTGCGCTCCCCCATTCGCAATGCGGAAGCCTGTCTTCACTTCATCGAGAATAAACACGCAACCATATTCTTCGGTCTTCTGGCGGATGAGTTGCAGGAATCCATCCTGCGGATTGATTGCCGCGCAATTTCCCTGACACGGCTCAGTAATCACCGCCGCGATCTGCTCGCCATACGAACGCATCACGCGCTCGAAGCCTTCAAAGTCATTGAAAGGTAAAGTGATGATGAATTCGCGCATGGATTTTGGAATCCCTGACGAAGCAGGAACTGGAATTGGACTTCGCGCATTGCCATACGCATCCACAGGCGCATACGTTGACCACAGCGCGTGATCGTGCATTCCGTGATAGTTGCCCTCAAATTTCAGGATGATGTCACGTCCCGTGTATGCGCGCGCGACGCGAATCGCGTGCATCGTCGCTTCGGTGCCTGAGCAAGCCATGCGAACCATCTCCACGGCGGGAGCCATCTCGACAATCATTTCAGCAACAGCAACTTCGAGTTCGCTCGTCATCGCAAACAACAGTCCCTTTTGGATCTCTTCGATCACTTTTTGGTCAACATCGTCAAACGAATGCCCCAAAATGATCGGACCAAATGCCATGCGGTAATCAATATATTTCTTTCCGTCTACATCCCACAAATACGCGCCTTTGGCTTTATCAACGTAAGGCGTGATGCCTTCACCCCAAAAACGAAAATTGGAATTGACCCCCAGCGGAATCACTTCCATCGCGCGTTTCTGTAACGATTGCGTCTTTGCTCCGAACATAAATTTCTCCTGTTATTATGTCGTTGCGAGCGTAGCGAAGCAATCTCCTGTAACAGGGGGTTGCTTCGTCGCTATCGCTCCTCGCAACGACATGGGGTTATGTTGTTTGTTTCTCATCCAACTCTTGCGAAATTCTCTCAGGCACGCGCCATTGATAGACATCCTTCAACACCAGCGGCACAATCGAAGTCGTTGTTTTGCGCACACCGCGCACTTTGCGAACCACCTCAGTCACAAAGTGATAAATCTCAGCCGTATCTTTCGCCACAATCTGAATACTGATATCGTTCTGCCCGATCGCGCACGCCACGTACGTCACATTATCAAACTCCGCCATTTTCTTCGCCACGTCCAAAATCAAATCCGACTCCACTTCCAGCCAAACATCCGCTTTGATGGTCAAGCCCAACGCCTCGGGTCGGATCACTGCGCTGATGCGGATCACATCGTCGTCAATCATCCGCTCGATGCGGTAGCGAATGGCGCGCTCCGAAATATCGCCGATGCGCCGCGCCAACTCGGAGGCAGACATGCGTCCGTCTTCCAAGAGTAGATTGACGATCTTCACGTCTATTTTGTCGAATTCATACATGGTTGATATTTTTCGCTTCCGAAAAGTTCAGGAATGCGCCGATTTATACCTGATGGGCAAACATGCGTCAAGGACGGAGTGAAAACGCGTCGGTTTGGATTCGGATGAGGCGACTGAATCAGATATCCCCGACGCGAGACGCGCGCGCTTCATCCGACGGGTAAAGCTGATTCACCTCTTCAACATTTGCATCCATCTGGGCAACATCCGTTTCGAGATTCTAATAATGTACTAAATTTCACATTGACGCAAACACGCGCGGCAGATATAATCTTTTTTCGGCATTATATGAACAACAGGAGCGAAGAATGACAACACCAGAACTCGCGCCAACCGCGGCGCTTGAACCCAAAACAAAACTCAGCGGTAAGATTTTAAAGACCACGCTCGCGGGCGCGTTGGTGGATGTTGGACAAAACATCCCAGGCGTGCTTCACATTTCACAGTTGAGCAAGGACTCAGTGAATAAAGTGGAAGACGTTGTGAAGGAGGGGCAGACGGTTGACGTGTGGGTGCGGCGCGTGAAAAAAGATCGCATCGAACTGACGATGCTCCAACCGCTCGCGTACGATTGGAAAGAACTCGAGCCTGAAATGGTCGTGAAAGGCAAAGTGATTCGGCTCGAGTCGTACGGCGCGTTCGTCGAGATTGGCGCGGAACGACCCGCCATGATCCACGTGAGCGAACTGACGCAAGGTTATGTGAAATCCCCCAGCGAAGTGGTCAAAGAGGGTGATGAAGTCGAAGCGAAGATTCTGAATGTTGATCGCAAGAAGAAGCAGATCAAATTAAGCATGAAAGCGCTCGAGCCTGTGGTGGAAGAATTCAAGCCCGCAAAAGAAGAGAAGAAAAGCCACGGCAAGCGTCACTCGAAAAAAGAAGCCATGGAATCGTTTGAACCCGAAGAACCGAAAGAGCCCGAATTGACGGGGATGCAGATCGCCTGGCAAGAAGCGATGAGCAGGGCGAACAAAGAGAAGGCCTTCAAGTTGAAGCGAGCAAAATCCAACCTTTCAGACGAACGAGAGGAAATTCTCCACCGCACGCTGGAGAAGCGTCTGCCCACTGGCGGATAAAATAAAAACAGCGAGTCGAAAACGGCTCGCTGTTTTTATTTTGGAGACGCAGAAGCCGCTGATAAAAAATCCGCGTTTATCCGCGTAAATCAGCGTCCTTTATAGTCTTCAATCTCTCGTAAAAATTTTTCCTTATTGGCAGACCTTGCCGTCTTCCCGCTGGACGTTTTCAGAATCCACTTCGGGTCAACCACTTTCACGTAACGCAGGGCAATTGCCGAATTCTTTGTCACATGCAAGCGAATCGCATCCGCCACTTTTTGTTGTTCGGCGGGATCCTCCGAATCCACTTCAGCGATGATCACAACATCTTCCGTGCCTTGTTCTTCATCGAACAGACCAAACGCCACCGAACGCCCCGCATGAACACCCGCCACCTCATAACTCAACGATTCCAAATCTTGCGGATACACATTCTTCCCGCCGATGATGATCATATCTTTTTTACGACCTGAAACGAACACTTCCCCACTCATCATAAATCCATAATCACCCGTCAGATACCAACCATCGGCAAATGCGTTTTCGGTTAAGTCGTTGCGGTTGTAATAGCCCGTCAACATGCAATTACTTTGCAGGGCAATCTCGCCGACAACAAGATCGGGCAATTCATTTCGATTTTCATCCAACACTTTTATTTTGACATTTTCCAGCGGACGCCCTGACGACATCATCTTCATTGAAGATTGCGATGGATTCACCTCAGATGCCAGTTTGGCTACGCGCTCAGACGTAAACGACTCACGATCAATCGCAACGACGGCTGGTTCGCTCCCCAACTGGCTTTGAGTTACGCTGAAAACATTTTCCGCCATCGCGTACGACGTTTGTAACGCATCGTATTTCAATCCGTATGATTTGAATTTTTCATAAAATGCTTGATGACTCTCCCAGCGGACAGGTTCCGAACAGTTGATGATCGCTCGCCAAGAAGACAAATCCACGCCTTCAAGATGCCGATCACGAATCTTCTGCGCGCAGAAGTTGTACGCAAAATTTGGCAACCACGATAGCGTGCCATGATATTTCGTCACGGCGTGCATGAGTTTGTACGGCGCGCGAACCCAATCGAACGGAGATTGCAGGATGAGATGAATCCCGGAGAGGATGGGCATGATGAAACCCGCGATGAAACCCATATCGTGGTACAGCGGAAGCCACGAGACGACGACATCCTCCTCATTCAAATTCAATGCCTTGCTGTACGCATCCAATTGATTGAAGACTGCTTGATGCGAAAGGGCAACTCCCTTTTGCAAACCTGTCGTCCCGGAGGAATGTTGAAGAATGACAACATCTTCGGGCTGACGCTGAAAACCTGCCAACGAGTCGAAATCCAATTCAATTTGTTTCTCAACACTATTTGTGACAATCACTTCACGAACCGAATCCCCCTCTTGCAACGCGCCGCGCACTTCGGATTCAAATTCTGGATACGTGATTATAGCGGCCGGTTGAGTTACCGAGATCAACGTCGACAAATCTGCGCGATACCGTTCGGGAGATAGTTTCTCCGTGAGAAACGGCATGATGGAGGGAATTGCGCCATGCAGAATCGCGCCCCAGAAGGCGCAGACTAACTCTTCTCCGTGTTGGAGAATCAGTACAACCACTTCACCGGGCCGGATATTCGCAAGAGTCAACGCGCGGGCGTAGGAACTCGCGCCGCGCAGGAGTTGAGTCAGCGAGAGAGACAAATCGTCAGCGTTGGAGAATTGCAGGGTGAGGACAACCCGGTCGGGAGTCCGAGAATGAAGCGTTTTGAGGCGTTCAGGGAAGGTCGTCATTTCTTGCGAGATTCGATGAGCGCGGCGAGTTGAGTCAAGGTGTCGAATGTGTTCGCGTTCAATTCCGTATCTTCGATGCGAACGCCGAAGGTGTCCTCGACATACAAAGCGACGTCCATCAGCCTGAACGAATCGATCAAGCCGCTGGAGATCAACGGTTCATCGGCGGTAATGGTTCGGTTCGGTTGTTTAATAATTTGAGAGGCAAGGTACGAGCCAATTTGTTGGATCATTGTTTCAGACATCATAGTTTCCTTTTTTAGTTATTGGCACAACATGGATTGCACCAGCGGGTCAACTTGTTCGATCAGCAGGCGCTCCCCTTGCGCGGAGAGATGCAACGCCGTATCCGAAAAATATTCGGGCGGAATTGTATTCCATAAATCGAGATAATTCCACTGCGAGCGATTCGCCTCTGCTTGCATGGCTGTGCGGTATTGATCGTATGCCCAACGAGGATAGCCTCGGTTGTAACGCAGATCGCTATTCTCGCCGCTGGCGATAAACATGGGCTCGTTGACAATAAGGATGGGAGTTGACCCAGCGATCTCCTGCCCTGCCGTAAACGCCTCGAACACCATCAGTTTTTGCAGGTCGGTCGTCGGTTCCATTTGCCGATACAACACATGGGCCTCCACGTCGGGCGGGTTGACTTCAACAGATTCGGGCGAATCCTGCATGTCCATATCCGTCCTGTCCGCAGACCAGACAAACCCAAGCAGTTGTAATTTGAACCAGCGGTTCAAATAGGATCGTTGCCCCACGATCGTCCGCTCATAAAACGAAGGCTCCATTTGGATGAGAGTATCTCTCTCGGGAAACGCAAGGTCATACCTGTCGATTAAGCGCAATGCATCCTCGCGGTTCGCATCCATGAAGGCGCTGATGCGGCGCGGAATCAACGAGTTGAGGGTGGTGAACCACACGACCAGGTCGGGGTCATATTCGACCGCTTTCTCCAGAATGATTAGATCCTTAATCACAGAAGGGTGTGGATAGCCAAGGTTGTAAAATTTTATCGAGTTACCTTCGCATTGTTTGTTTAGCGCATTCCATTGCTCTGAAATTGATTCTTGAGGCGGAAGCGTCTCGCCCCATAAAGAAGAATCCCCGATCAACAACACCCGATACTCGTCTTCCGCTTTCGGCTTCGCAACCGCATGAGAAGCAAGCATGGCGCCCACATCGTCAATCATTACGGTATACGAACTCGAACCGTCGTCAAAAGGAAGTCGCATGCGACCAGGGAAGATCACGTTGTACAGCGACAGGCGGGAAACTGGCGGCTGTAACCACGCATACGCAATGTTGATGAGCGCAAACAACAACAATGCCTTCACAACCAATCGAAGCGGATGGACCTTTGCTTTCATCGGAAGTTCTTCATTCGACCACAAAGGAGACAAAGGGTCACGAAGGAAACGAACCAAAAAAGAAATCCTTTGTGTGCCGTTGTGACCCTTCGTGGTAAAGATTTTCTCGCCAGAATCGGGAGAGCCATTTTCATAAAACGCCTGCCAGTTTCAACATTGCGTTCCACGCCAATTCGGGAGATGGAAGCGCGAAAAACAGCCAGCCAAGCGACACAAAATTGAACGTAAGGAATGTTCCGGCAAACTGCAAAAGTCTTTGGCTTGAAAGTGACGTCACTCGTTCGGAAAACCGCGCGCGCGCAAATTCACTCCAGCGGTTTTGGATGAACAATCCGCATCCGTGCCAGAGTCCCCACAAAATGAAATTAACCGTCACGCCGTGCCACAATCCGATCAACAGCATGGTTGATATTTGCGAAAACAAGATCATCATCCACGGCGAAACAGGCTTGGAGGTTGAACGCATGACGCGCGTGAGCGGATTGAAAAAATATGACCGAAACCATTGCGTTAACGTGATGTGCCATGAATTCCAGAATTGGGTCAGGTTTGGCTTGAGATATGGCGAATCAAAATTTTCAGGCAGACGTATGCCAAGCAATCTTCCAAGCCCGATGGCGATGTCGGTATAGCCGCCAAAATCGAAATAAATCCGCAGTGAATACGCGTACAACAGAGTCCACAGCCAACCCGCCGACTGAGCGTCGCGCGCATAAGTTTCGTTCAACGCGATCCATGCCAACGCGTCCGCAACGACAAACTTCTTGAACAGTCCGATACAGATCCGCTGACCCGCATCCAACCAGCCCTCAGCATCCAACGGGAGCGGAGAGTTTAACCCAGCAACAAATCGTTCCACACGATCAATCGGACCTGCGGTGATGGCGGGGAAGAAAATCACATGGTTCATGTAATCTGCCATTGAGACAGAAGGCAACCGTCCCGCAAGTCGGTCGAAGATTGTATGCAGGAGACGAAACGAGACGTAGGAAAACCCCAGCCATGCCAACACGGGTTGACCTCCCGCTTCTTTCCCACGCAGGGTTGCCACTGCTTCGAATAACCAAGCCGCCGCTGACGGAGTCTTGATCAGCAAGAGCAAACCGATCAGCGCAACGACTGCCAGCATCAATACAAAACGGTTGAACTTTCCAAGACGCGCCAAGATGAACGCGATGCCAGACACAAGAAGAATGACGAGCGCGATCCATTGAACCCTTGGGGTTTCAACAGAAAAGAACCAATCGAATTGGAAAAATCGATTCAGGTCAACAAGCGCAATTACCCCCAATAAGACCAGCACTGCTCCGCGGTTCACTTTCCAACTACGAGATTCTGGCGTGGCTGTGATCAACCACGACAACACAGCCGCGATCAACGTCAACGTGGGTAACCAAAACATCAAGTTGACCGGTTCTTGATGCGGCTGGAGCCAATACAAAACCAACGCGCTGACTGCCAACAAAGCCAGCTTGCGTCCCTTGCCCAGCCAGCCAACGAACACAGCGATACCAGCGAGTATCGCGATTTCAACGACGGTCATCTAGAATCCCTGATAAATCCAGGTCGGTGATGTGTCGGCAGTAAAGATCACCAGCGCGATCAAGATCAAGCAAAGTAGAACTGCCAGAAGATTCTCCCTCGTGAAAAGAATTTCAAACAGTTTCTTCATCGTTGCTCCTACACCGCATGACGCAAATACGCTTCCATAAATTCATCGAGATCGCCATCGAGCACAGCCTGCGTGTTACCGGATTCATGATCGGTGCGGTGATCTTTCACCATCTGATATGGATGCAACACATACGAGCGGATCTGGCTCCCCCATTCTGCTTTTGTATATTCACCGCGGAGGACAGCCCGTTCTTCCTCCCGTTCAGCCTGTTTCAGTTCCAGCAAGCGGGCTCGCAAGATGCGCATGGCAAACTCGCGGTTCTGCGTCTGCGAGCGTTCATTCTGACAGGTAACGACAATCCCCGTTGGGATGTGAGTCAGCCGCACCGCTGTCGAGTTCTTTTGCACGTTTTGCCCGCCCGCGCCGGAAGAACGGAACACATCCATTTTAATTTCACTTGGGTCAATTTGAATATCGGCTTCGTCCATTGCGACCTGAGGCAAAATTTCGACGAGGGCAAACGATGTGTGCCGGCGATGCGCCGAATCAAAAGGCGAGAGGCGCACAAGGCGATGCACGCCTTTTTCGGAACGCAGATACCCAAACGCGTATTCACCATCCACTTCGATGGTCACGCTTTTAATACCGGCTTCTTCGCCCGGAGTTGTGTCGAGAATTTCGGTTTGGAAGCCGCGATCTTCTGCCCAGCGCAAATACATGCGTTGAAGCATCGCCGCCCAATCTTGCGAGTCGGTTCCACCCGCGCCGGCGTGGATCGCCAGAATGGCGGGGTCGCGATCATATCTGCTCGAAAACATCGCCGTGAATGAGCGTTTTTCAAGTTCGGCTTCAAGCGCGGAAATTTCGGTTTCCAATTCGCCGCGCAGGCTTTCATCATCCAGTTGAGCAAGTTCGAGGGCGTCATGCAGGCGACGCGAAAACATGCGCCATGATTCCACTTCAGTTTTCAGGGCGTTGTATTGCTTCATCAATCCTTGCGCCCGCGAAGGATTGTTCCACAGATCGGGCGCTTCTATTTCCTTGTCGAGTTGGGAGAGTTGCGTTTCTTTTGTGGCGAAGTCAAAGACGCACCAGTAATTGCTGGGTTAGGTCTTGTAAAGGTTTGATGCGGTTAATAAGGTCTTGCATGGTTGCTCCAGAATGATTAGAGATTTGAGACTGGAGACTGGAGATTGGATCAGTCTCCAATCTCCAGTCTCCGAGGTAAAACTTACAAATTGCCTGCGCCTAAAATTCCATCTACAAACGCATCCGGGTCGAAGGGCGCGAGGTCTTCAGGCTTTTCGCCGAGACCTGCGAACAGAATCGGCAAGCCTAGTTCGCGCTGTATGGCAAAGGCAAATCCGCCGCGCGCGGAAGAATCCAACTTGGAAAGTATCACGCCGGTGATACCAACGGCATCCTTAAACGCTTTTGCTTGTTGCAAAGCGTTTTGACCGGTTGTCGCGTCCAGCACCAACCACACGGCATGAGGCGCGCCCGGTAGAGCCTTGCCAACCACACGATGGACTTTCCTGAGTTCTTCCATCAAATTGAAGCGCGTGTGCAGGCGTCCGGCGGTATCGATAAAGGCGATATCCAATTTGCGGGCGACACTCGCTTGCACGGCGTTGAACGCGACCGCGCCCGGGTCAGACTCAGGGGCACCTGATATCACATCGACGCCGATTCGCTCACCCCACACTCGCAGTTGGTCCACTGCCGCCGCGCGGAAGGTATCCGCCGCGCCGAAAAGTATGGATTTTCCCTCCGATTGAAATCGTTGTCCTAGCTTGGCGATTGTGGTTGTTTTGCCTGCGCCATTCACGCCAACAACCAGAACGATGGTCGGGGTGGACTTCCATTCGAGGGGCGGCGGGGTTTCAAGACGAGAGCGGAGTTCGGCGCGGAGGGCGGAAGAAAGCTCGTCGGAGCGAGTCAAGCCTCCATCCCGAACGAAGCGGCGAAGCGTATCCCGAATATCGCCGGCAATCTCGATCCCCAAATCCGCTTGAATGAGCGATGCTTCCAATTCGTCCCACGAGTCGCTGGTGATTTCGGTTGCGCCAACAAAGGCGGCGATGCGCCCGAATGTCGCCTTACTTGTTTTCGCAAGCCCCGTCTTCCATTTTGCAAACAGGTCGGTCATGACGGGCGATTATAACATGCGGGTTTGTGTTATACTCTTTTCGCTTGATGCAAAATAAAAGAAGAAAAGGCGACTCATGTTCAACGAACCCATTCATATCACCGATGACACATATGAAAAAACTGTCCTGCAATCTTCGATCCCGGTGATCGTTGATTTTTGGGCGCCCTGGTGCGGACCTTGCAAAATGGTCGCGCCGATCCTCGATAAATTTGCAAAAGAGTTCGAGGGGAAATTGCTGGTCGCAAAGATCAATACGGATGAAAACCCACACTGGATGATGGAGTACGGCATTCAGGGAATCCCTACCATGCTGTTCGTGGCAAATGGGAAAATTATCCATCGCCAGGTTGGGGCGCTTCCTGAGCGCATGTTGCGCGACACCGTCACCCAATTTCTAGAAACCGTATCCGCTTCGTAAAACACGAGGAGTCGCAATGAAGAAGGTCATTCCCGCGCTCGTTGTCCTTTTGGTTGTCGGCGCCTGCCTGCCATCAACGCCGCCAACTCCAATTTCACCAACCGTTACCGCGGTGATCGGCTCTTCGAGCACCCCTACGCTTGCGCCTTCCAATACGGCTCCTCCGACGGAAACGTCTGTCGTATTCAACCCATCGATCACGCCCAATTCTGCGTCATCCACGCCCGAATCGACCGTCACATTTTCGCCGATGCCGAACCTGACGTCGACGCTGGCAACCTCAACCGTTGCGCCTGCCACGCTGGCGCAGTCTACTGCAACCGGTGCGCAACCCACATCGACTCAGACACTGGGCGCGCCAGGCGGGCCATCGCTTACGCCCACACTCGGCATTTTGAAATATGGAACGCTACCGCCTGAAGTCCCATTCAACAGGATCAGTTTGATCAATCGTTCCAAAGCGCAGGCGTACATTTCCCTGCAGGTTACCATGCCCGATGGGCGTTATTCGATCATCGAATACCCCGTGTACGGGCATGTGAAGGTCAAAGCGCCGATTGGATATTACGTCTATGTGGCGTGGGTTGGCGGGAACAAAATGACAGGCACATTCCGTCTCACATCGGCAGACAGCCTGACAATACTATTGTACAAAGATAAAGTTGTCATCAAATAATAAACCATGAAAAAGGAATTTGAATCCGCGAATGAAACAAAAGTTAATTTTGATTATGTCGATTCTCGCGCTCTTGCTTTCCGCTTGCGGCGGCGGACAGGAAGCGCCAACCCTTAGCGCAGGTGACGTTGCCGGTACTGCGCAGGCGGCGGCATTCACCATGATCGCCCAAACCCAAGCCGCCATCCCGACGAACACGCCTCTTCCTCCCACGGCAACATTCACGTCAACCCCCCTCCCCACTGAGACCTCATCGCCAACCCCGACCATCGATCCGTTACTTCCCACGGCGACGTTTACGCTTGCCCCTCAATCCTCCGCGCCCACGCAGGATAATTGCAATAAGATCCTGTCTGAATGGTCTGTGCCGACTTTAAAAATTCTCGTGGAAAATGAGACAAAACCGAAAGGCACAATCACTCTTTCGCTCTACGTAACCACCGCGCAAGGGGAGTGCGGCTTCATCCCCGCATACGGAGGCACATTCTCGGGTCCCGAGGGATATTACAGCGCCGCCGCTTTTGTGGACGGCAAGAAAGATTTCAAAACCTTCGGCGGCTTCCTGCTCACTGGCGGAAGTTGGACGATCGTCGTTCGAAATGAGACCATCGTTGCCAAGGGTGGCTGTTACCCGCATTGCTGATCTGGATTCTAGATAACTAATAAAGAAAGGTCTGATGAAAAAATTAACTATTCTCCTCTCCATCCTGGTGATTTCTGGATTGATCGCAGGATGCGGCGGCGGCGAACCAGCCGAACCGACCATGAGCGTCGCGGATATACAATCCACCGCAGTGTCGGCGGCATTTACGATCGTGGCAGAGACTCAAGCGGCGATTCCCACCAATACGCCTATTCCTCCAACTGTTACTCCCACATTCACACCAGTGCCCACGAACACCCCAATGGAATTACCGACATTGGCTGCAACCTTGACAAACACACCAGCCAGCACGAGTGGGGACCCATGCGCCAACCGGGTTCTTGGAAAACCGCTTGGTAAAAATACAACCATCAAAATCGAAAACATGACGAAGTCACGCGTAGCTGTTTCTTTGTATTTGAACGAAACAGCAAGCCATAACGAATGTGGTTATCGATACTACGAAATATCAAAAAACGGGTCTGTGGTGCTCACCGACCTGGTATTTGGATGCTACAACCTATGGGCGTGGAATCTCGACGGTAAAAGTTTCAACTCTTCCGGGTCCGGGTGTATCAATAATCCTGACAAATGGACGTTTCAAGTTTCCGAGGGGATGATCAAATTTATCGGTCCATGATAATGTGAATCCAAAATCTTGCGCCCTGAAAACTTTCAGGGCGTTTTTTATTCTTTATCTTTAGCGCTGTCTTGTCTGCTCACCGACTCAACCCGCGCATTCGTCAACTTGATCAAATCAGCTACCGGCAACTTGATGTTCAACCCCCTCTGCCCTCCTGAAACATGGATTTGTTCAAAATTTTCCGCAGACGAATCAAGGATGACTTGAAATCCCTTGTTCAGCAAAGCAAGCGGCGAAATGCCTCCCGCTTGCAAACCGGTGATCTGTTCCGCTTCTTTTTCCGTCGGCAAATACACTTTCTTTTCACCCACTGCGGAAGCCAGCAATTTCAACTCCACCACCGCATCACCTGAGACCAAAACTAACAGTGGTTTTTTAGGCTTATCCCTCAACACAACAATCGTCTTGAAAATGGCCGCGGGATCCGCATCGAGCAGTCGCGCCGTTTCCTGCGCGCCGCGTTTCTCCGGCGAAAGTTCATACGCGCGATATGGAATTTTGCGCGAATCAAGCAGGCGGATAACATTATTGACGATCGACATTTCAACCTCTCCACGAGTAGAACCAGTAGATCACGAAAACGAGTTCTTGGCGCAGTTGCACTGCGTCAAGGCAGGCGACACGATTTGCCAAGCAAATCGAACTATCGCCTGAACTTTCGTGAAGTACTGAGAACTGGTCTTCGGTGAATTGTAACGGGAATGAGGAAATTTTTCAGTAGTACAATACCACGCATGAAATCGGCGCAAAACGCAGTTCCGCTCGAAAAATTAATGGAACAACTTCCCGAATCCTACGCCCCCTCCGAAAAGGATTTGATCCAACGCGCCTACCGTGTGGCAGAGGAGGCGCATCGCGAACAAAAGAGACACTCCGGCGAACCGTACATCAGCCATTGTCTGGCTGTGGCAAGCATACTGGCTGACCTCCAAGTCCCATCTGAGGTGATCGCGGCGGCATTGCTCCACGACACGGTGGAAGACACGCCCATCACCCTTGGAGACATTCGCAGGGATTTTGGAGACACCATCGCGGCGCTTGTCGACGGGGTGACAAAATTGACCAAACTTCCGCGAGTGTCGCGCGGTGACCAGCACGCGGAAAGACCCGAATCATCCGACGAGACACCCGATACAGAAGCCTTCCCCGCCAACGCGCGCGCGCGCAAACAAGATTTGGCATCCGAAACCTTGCGGAAAACATTCCTCGCCATGGGCGACGATGTCCGCGTAGTCCTCATCAAATTGGCAGACCGCCTCCACAACATGCGCACGCTCGGCTTCATGCCCGAAACAAAACAAAAGCGCATCGCCAAGGAAACCCTCGAAATCTTCGCCCCCCTCACGAATCGACTTGGCATCTGGCAGATCAAATGGGAATTGGAAGACCTCGGCTTCCGATACCTCAACCCGGAAAAATACAAGGAAATCGCCGAAGAACTGCAAGAAAAACGACCCGAACGCGAAAAACAGATCGTAGATATCAAAGAGGCGCTGGCCCGCCTGCTCGAATCGAACAACATCAAAGCCGAAGTCAGCGGACGACCCAAGCATATTTACTCCATTTTCAAAAAGATGACACAGAAGGGAAAATCGTTCGACCTCGTTCGAGACGTGCGCGCCATGCGACTCCTCGTTCAGGACGTGCCCTCTTGTTATGCCGCGCTCGGAGTGATTCACGTCACGTGGAGACCCATCCCCGGCGAATTCGACGACTACATCGCCGCGCCGAAAGAAAACTTCTACCAATCACTGCACACCGCCGTGATCTACGACGACGGGCGCCCGCTGGAGATCCAGATCCGCACACAGGAGATGCACGAAAATGCGGAATACGGCATCGCCGCGCATTGGAAATACAAAGAAGGCACAAAGCGAGACAAGAGTTACGAACAACGCATCAACTGGCTCCGCAACATGATGGAATGGAAGACCGACGTGCACGACGCGACCGAATTCGTCGAGAGCATGAAATCGGATGTGTTCCAGGACCGCGTCTACGTCTTCACCCCGCGCGGAGATATTTACGACCTCGCCGCCGGTTCGACCCCCATTGATTTTGCCTACCACGTCCACACCGATATCGGCCACCGCTGTCGCGGCGCGCGCGTGAACGGGAAACTCGTCCCCCTGCAACAAGAGCTGAAGACGGGCGACCAGGTCGAAATCCTGACAGCGAAGCGGGGAGGTCCAAGCCGCGATTGGTTAAATCCGAATTTGGGATTAGTCAAAACCCAGCGCGCGCGATCCAAAGTCAAAGCCTGGTTCAAAAAACAGGAGGACGAACAAAACCTCTCCCAGGGACGCGCCGGCATGGAACGCGAACTGAGCCGCCTCGGAATTTCTGAATTGAATTTCGAAAAGATGGCGCGCGAACTCGGCTACAAAACTCCCGATGAAATGTTCATCTCGCTTGGCAACGGCGACCTGTCGCTCAGCAAGATCATCAAACAATTGGAAGGAACGGAAGAAACCGCGGACATCCTGCAACCCACCGCCGCGCCAGAAACCAAAACCTCACCCGATGCAATTCAGGTCGTTGGACTAAAAGGCTTGCTATGGCAAATGGCAAAATGTTGCTCGCCCATGCCCGGAGACCAGATCATCGGGTACATCACGCGCGGGCGCGGCGCAACCATTCACAGGCAGGATTGCCCAAATATTTTGCACAGAGAAGATACCGAGCGGCTGATACAGGTGGACTGGGGAACCGTTCAACAAACCTTTGCAGTGCCGGTCACCGTGAAAGCCTATGACCGCGATGGTCTACTCGGCGATATATCAACCCTGCTTCAAAGCGAAAGCGTGAACATCAAAGATGTGTCCGTCAGTTATAACCGAAGCGTAGCCGACCTGCGACTCGTGGTCGACGTGCGCGATCTGGAGCAGTTAAGCCGCGTGCTCACGCGCATCGAAAGCGTGCCAAACGTGTTGGAAGCGCAAAGAACAAAGCCGGGGTAAATTACAGGCTACAAGCGACAAATTACGCAGTATAATGTCGCCGCTTGCCTATGAACCTGCTCAGCGTCCGTGAAGCGCGCGAGCGCATACTTTCCCATTTTCAATCGGTAACAACCCAAACCCTGCCGGCGGTAGAGTCATTAAACCGCGCGCTCGCGCAAGACGTGATCGCCCTGGAGGACCTGCCTCACTTCGACAACTCCTCGATGGATGGCTTTGCCATTCGCGCGCTGGACGCGGCAGAGGCAACCCCCGCTTCCCCTCGGACCTTGCGAGTGGTCGCAGACATCCCAGCCGGCTCGACCCCGACGATTTCCCTCGCCCCCGGTGATGCCGCTCGCATCATGACCGGCGCCCCGATCCCTCGCGGCGCAGACGCGGTGATCCCTGTGGAAGATACCGATTTTCAAGATCGCGCCGCCGGCAAGCCTCCCCCACCGGAGGTGAGCATATTCAAGAGCATGAACCACGGCGAGAACATCCGCTATCATGGCGCGGATGCGCGCGTGGGCGACACTGTCCTGCGCCAGGGACGAAAACTGAAACCACAGGACGTTGCCCTGCTGGCATCATTGGGATACTCAACAGTGGCTGTTTTCCGCAAGCCGCGCGTGGCGCTATTCTCCTCTGGCGATGAACTGCTCGACGCGAGCCAACCGCTTGAACCGGGAAAGATCCGCGATTCGAACTCGCATATGCTGGCTGGGTTGATCGAGTCTGCCGGCGCGGAGGTGGAAAAAATTGGCACGGCAAAAGATAATTTCGAGTCCGTCAAAGCCGCGCTCGACAAAACATCCGCGCTGAAGGTGGACCTGATACTTTCCTCTGCGGGCGTGAGCGTGGGCGCGTTCGATTACGTGAAAAGCGTGATCGAGTCGAATGGCAAAATGGATTTTTGGCGCGTGAACATGCGCCCCGGGAAACCGCTTGCCTTCGGCGAATACAATGGGGTTCCGTTCATTGGTTTGCCCGGTAACCCCGTGTCGGCGTTCGTGGGGTTCGAGGTGTTCGTCCGCGCGGTGTTGGGGCGGCTGGCGGGGCTGAGTAGTGAAAGCAGGCTCCCCGTCCGCGCGCGATGCGAGCAGGAGATCAATTCCGATGGGCGCGAGAGTTATCTGCGCGCCAGCCTCCGCGAGGAAAATGGGGCGCTCGTCGCGCGATTGACCGGTCACCAGGGTTCGGGCAACATCCTGTCGCTGGTGCGGGCTGATGCTTTACTAATTATTCCCGCTGGTGTAAAATGCGTGCCTGCTGGTCAGGAAGTGGAGGCTTGGTTGTTATGAGGATTCATGAATAAGCGACTCACACAGATTTCACTGGCGATCACTCTCATTGGGTTGTTCGTCGCGTCCTACATGACGGTGTATAAATTTACCAGCCAGGAACTTCAGGATGCCATGTGCGTTGGCTCGAAAGGCTGTTCGGTCGTGAATGCCAGCCCGTATTCCGAAGTGCGCGGTGTTCCCGTGGCAGTGCTCGGGGTTCTCGGGTATCTTGCCCTGTTGGCTGTGCAACTCCTCGAGCGGCGACCCGGTATTATTCAAGAGAACGGCGCGCTGATCTTCTTCGGGATTTCGGTCACGGGATTTTTGTTTACGGTGTACCTCATCTTTGTCGAAGTCGCGCTCATCAAAGCCTATTGCCCGTTCTGTATCACATCACAAGTGGCGATGACCCTGTTGTTCGTCATTTCCGTCATTCGCCTTATCAAACAACCCTAATTCAGGAGGATTGAATGCCCCGCATCAAATGTCATTACACCGATTGTGTCTTTCTTGATGAAGGCTATTGCTCAGCCGCCGCGGTTGAGTTCGACCCCGACACCGGTTGCGCCACCTACACTCCAAGCGACGAAGCCGCCGCCAAAGAGAATTGGGACGAAGAGGAATCGGAGGAATGGGAGGAAGAGGAAGAAGATGACGAGGATGAATCCTGGGACGAGGACGAAGACGAGTTTTAACGCTTCTTTCCCCAAGTGGATTCTGGTTGCCCAAACTGGGGCAGGCGAGGCGTCGCCTGCCCTTACTTTTTTAACTCGTACAACAGTATGCCTGCCGCCACCGCCAGGTTCAACGAACTTACCCTTCCGCGCATGGGCAGGGATACTGTCACATCGCACGCTTTGATCTGTTCCGCAGAAAGACCTTTTTGCTCGTTGCCCAATACGAGCGCCCACAGGGTTTGCGGAATGAGAGTTTTATAACCCGCATTCGCATGGGAGGATGTGCCGATCAACTGATAATTTCCCGTTTGCGCCCAGGCGCGAAATTCATCGAATGAAGTCTGCGCGACCGGTTTCCAAAAGATGGCGCCCATGCTGGAACGAACAACGGTCGGGTGATACAGCTCAACCCCGCCATCCACCAGGAACAAGGCGTCTGCCCCAACCGCGTCCATGGCGCGGAGGATCGTCCCGACATTGCCCGGGTCTTGGGGTGACACTAACGCCACCGCAGAGGCGATGGGTCCGAGGTCTGATGCCAGGGTCTGTTTCTGGGCAACTACCGCGACGATGCCTTGCGGGTTATCTTTCTCAGCAAGAGAGTTGATCACTTCGGTCGATACAGCGCGCGCTCTAGCCGAAACCCGCGAAATTATCTCATTGGCGTATTGGCTTGCCAGCAGGTCGGGCGCGTAAAAAACCGACTCCACGTCCCAACCCGCATCCAATGCCTGCCCAATGTGGTGAATCCCTTCCACGAGGAACAAGCCTGTTTCAACGCGTCGTTTTTTCTGTCGCAACGAACGGGCGCGTTTCACAAGTTCGTTATTCACGCTGACGATTAAGGGCTTGTCCATTCCTCACTCACCCGCCACCACGGTCAATGTCCCCACCATGCCAGCCATGATATGTCCCGGAATCCCGCAGACGACGCTGTACGCGCCCGGTTCCGTCGGGGCGGTAAACGTCATCGTGGCAGACTGCCCAGGGAGCGCTTCCACTTTCCAATAAATATTCTGCTGGTCTCCCTCGTCAAACTCATCACCCGCGTCTGTGCCGAGTTTAAAAATAACGAACTCGTGCTCCACCGCGCCGGTATTAGCCACATTGAGAGTGATCTTCTGTCCTGCGGGAATCGCAAAGGAATTGGGGGTAAATTGAAAGTCGGTCATCGTTAGGTCAATTTCAGCGGATGGTCCGCTGGCTCCACAGGAGGTCAGCGCCAAACAGGCAAGCGCCACAGCAATTAACGCATATTTTTTCATATTGAACTCCAGGGTACTGGCGGCTTTGCAATGACGACTTATGAATTTTGAGAAAATAATCTCGTAATCCGTGTAGGGCGCGTTCTCTTACGCGCCTGTTGGCGTTAGAGAACGCCAACCACACGCGATAACGGCATTTATTTGTTAATTTCAATCAGTCGTCACTACTCGGCACAGTAGCGACTGAAGTCGCTACTACAAAAATCCATCATCTACTTCAGTATTGTAATCCCGTTCCGCCATCCATCTCAACTATTTCCTCAATTTTTTCAAGTTTATCCGCTTGATTTGACCGTTCACATAATTTGCTTATAGTAAAATAAATCATAGAGAGAGAGACGCAGGCTACGCGAGAGTATTTCCTGGTTGCTCCATCTTTTTAAGGTAGAATAAACGGAGTAACGCGTCGGGGCGATGGCGGAATCGGCAGACGCAACGGACTTAAAATCCGTCGGTAGTGATACCGTGAGGGTTCGACCCCCTCTCGCCCCACTCCACCATGTCATTGCGAGCCACTCCGCGGCAAAGCAATCTCCCCATGAAGGTTGAGATTGTCTTCCCATCGCAATGGCATTTGCTTCTATAGAGAAACCATGTACTTCACACGCCAGCAACTCGAAGAGATCGAAGACAAGAGCCTCGCGCCATACGGCACACGGAGCAAAGACTCAAAGGGTCGCGCCTATCTGGATAGCGAACCGGACTATCGCACATCGTTCCAACGCGATCGCGACCGCATTCTCCACACCACAGCGTTTCGACGCCTCGAATATAAGACGCAAGTCTTCATCAACTTTGAAGGCGACTACTTCCGCACCCGCCTCACCCACACCCTCGAAGTCGCCCAGATTGGCCGCACATTTGCCCGCGCCTTCGGCGCCAACGAAGATCTCGTGGAAGCGATCTGCCTCGCGCACGATCTGGGTCACTCGCCGTTCGGTCATTCCGGCGAAGTGGCGCTGGCGCGATTGATGAAAGACCATGGCGGATTCGATCACAACAAGCAATCCCTGCGCATCGTGACCGAACTCGAACAACGCTACCCCGAATTCCCCGGGTTGAATCTCACGTGGGAAGTCCGCGAGGGCATGGTCAAACATGAATCGGAATACGATATATCCGACGCGCGAGAGTATCAACCCGACCTGCGCGGCAACCTCGAAACACAGATCGCCAATGTCGCCGACGAACTCGCCTACACCACGCACGATCTCGACGACGGCTTGCGTTCAGGCACGATCACGCCGCGCATGCTGGAGGGAATCGCAGTATGGGAAATCCTGCGAGAAGCCTACCAATGGCGCGGACCCGAACTCGAAGATATGGAACGCCACCGCATGATCCGCCAGTTGGTCGGCTTGATGGTCACAGATATGATCGAAGCCACAGATATGCGTCTCAAAGAGAGCAAGGCAAAGTCTGCGCTCGATCTTCAGAAAATGAAACAAAATGTGATCGGTTACAGCGAAGACATGCAACGCCGCAACCGCGAATTGAAAGACTTCCTGTACAAGAAGCTCTACCGTCATTACCGCGTGGCGCGGATGCAGGTCAAAGCGGAACGATTGATCTCCGAGTTGTTCCATGCCTACCATGAAGAACCGTTGATACTGCCCGACTCGGTGCAACCCTTCATTGACAAACGCGGACTGGCGCGCACCATCTGCGATTACATCGCCGGCATGACCGACCGCTATGCCATCGAAGAACATCAAAAACTTTTCAACCCGCTTGAAAAGCCATAAGAACAGGTGAAGAATGTCTCAACAAATGTATCTCACGCCCGAAGGGGAGGCAAAACTCAAAGTAGAGTTGGCAGAACTCAAAGGGAGCCAACGCGAAGAACTTGCCGCGCGCCTTCGGTCCGCCATTCAAATGGGTGATCTATCTGAAAACGCGGATTATCATAAGGCAAAAGAGGACCAGGCTTTTCTCGAGGGGCGCATTCAGGAGATCGAAGCCATTTTGCGCATGGCAGTCATCGTCGAAAAGAAACAAAGCGACATGGTGATGGTGGGTTCCCGCGTCACCGTGCAGGAGGAAGGTTTCGACCCTGAAACCTTTTCCATGGTCGGCGCGAAGGAAGCAGATCCGCGTAATAACAAGATCTCAAACGAGTCGCCGATTGGCAGCGCGCTGATGAGCCATAAGGCTGGCGAGATCGTTGAGGCGCAAACCCCCGGTGGCAAACTAAAAATAAAGATACTCAAGGTGGAATAGAAAAAACGGACCTAAAACAAGGTTGCGCGGCAGTTGAACTGCCGCGCAACCTTGTTAGGCAAGAAAAAACACCCGCCGCGCGGCTGGTCTTCTCATCAACATTGAAATTAGTTCTTTACGCGGGGCCAAACCGCAAATTCCAGCGTGACTCGTTGGAAGTAGCTGTTTTGGGGCATCGAACCCATACCATATTCCAAATCTACCACAGTGGCGAGAAGTTGCAAATTGGCGGTTTCCAGCAGGATTTGTTCCTTGGGTTGCAACAGCACCAACTCGCCTTTGGCTTCGAGCCTGTCGCGAATCTCCGGGTTGTTGAAAGCATGATCCGACATCAGCACCTTGGTGGCGGTCTTGATGTCGTTTTCTTCGAAGAGCCAAATCTCCAACGCAGTGACCTTTTTCGGCTCGCCGACGCCGATCTTTTCGCAAATGCCGACACCGAACTCGCCGAGGTATTTCCCTGCCTGCGTGTCGATGCTGAATGATTCGTCGTACAGGTCGTACCCGTAGACGTAGGTTGTGAGAGATTGCGTAATCGGAGGCTCAAGGCCGTGTTGCTGATAATCGGTGCGCTCGATGCTTTTATTGAACTTAGTCGCCTCCATCGCCGGGGTGACTGTGCCGCTTCCCTTGCGGAACAAACGATACAAATAAAATGCGGCAAACGCCAGAAGGAGAGCGACCACCCCGATCGCGCCATAAAGAACCAACTTACCGATCCCGGATACCGAGCCTGTACCTGGGCTTTCCACGCCGGGCGTTTGGGGATTTTGAATTGGCGCGCCTTTCACCGCCTGCACCAATACTCCAAACTCCTGCACTTCCTGCGGCGTGAGATTGCCCGGGTCAGTTTGCAGGCTGATATACGCGGGAGCGGCGGAAGCGCCGAGGCTGTCCCAGCGGCGCATGGCGGCATCCACATCGCCCGTCTTGTTATAGGAATCGATGGTCATCCGCAGGTAGTCTTGTTGCAATTCGAAGCGCAATACGTCCGGCGACGTATCCACAACCTCAACGGGCCAAATGCCCCACGCGAAGGTAACCCCAAGCGCAAAACCCAAAAGCGCGCCGAGGATGAATACTGTCCGTGTATTCTTTAGGAGGTTCTTGATGATTGCAAGTATTGCTTCCATAGCCTATTCCTTTTGTCCGCGAGTTTGGCTAATTATATACCATCCCTCATTCAATACAACCACTGAATTGCCTATAAAAACCATGTCACCCTCCCGAAGGACATCGGGACAACGTGAGGGAGCGCTCTTCAGCGACCGAAGGGTCTCGATTGTGACAACAGAGATGCTTCGCTTCGCTCAGCATGACATGCCGTAATTGCCTTACTTTCTCTCCATCAAATACAACACCCGCTCCGACTCGCGGATTTCGACGGCTTCGCGGATCGTAAATCGCTCTTTGAATGCGGATTCAAATCCCTCGCGCGTATACAATGGGAAAATATCCTTCCGCGAGGCGAGCAATTTCTGCACTTGGCTATCCTGTTTGGGGACAAATTCGATCACCAGCCACTTTGTAGTTTCTGCAAAAAAGTCCGCGAGTTGCGGAAGGGGCACGTTGTTTGAAATGGCGAGATGATGAATCACCGCCAGAGCCAGCGCCAAATCAGAGGGACCGCGTTGACCGAACGAATCGCGCTCGCGGTTCGCCCAACCAATGGCAGGACTTGGATTCGTCAGGTCCAACAACAGCGGCAAAAGATTTTCGGTTTTATCGGATTTCATCTGCCGATAATTTTGTTCAACAGCGGCGGGGTCAATATCGAACGAAACGACGAACGCGCTGTTCTCGCCAGCCACGCGGCTGAACGCGCCGTTGTTCGCGCCCAAGTCCCACGTGAGCGCGGGCTTGAGTCGCGCCGACCATTCGCCTACGAGTTGCTTTTTGTGTTCGAACGCCGCATCGGAATAATTCGTGATGTCGTAATAATTTCCCCATTCGGTGCCGCGCGGAGTCCAATCGAGTTTTTGAATTGTGGACTCTAAACTCTCGATCAAGCCCGTCATCGCCTGTCGGCTCATCGAACCGCCGCGAGACTTCACTTCCTCACCCGCATATTTTTTCTGCGCGCCCGCGTGAATGTGAATATGTGTGAGCAAACCAAAATTCAATCTTGTCTTCGTCGGGAGCAATTCGCTCGCAAGGTCAAGCGGAACGCCGTCAATGTAGGCGCGCAAGAGTTGACTTAAGCGCACGTCGCGCAGAGCCATCAACGCCAGCGGGGCGAGGAAATGTTGGCAGAATTGTTTGTATGCCACCCACGGCTGTCCCTCTTGATAGATTTCAAAAGACAACGTGTCAATCAACGTCGCTTTGCCGCGCACAAATTGCATGTTGTACGCGCTTGCGTCTTTCAACGACATGTCCGCTTTCAGTGCGCGCTTTTGGATGGTCAACGTCGCCAGCGCGGCGGACTTCAATTGACCGAACGACCATTCATACGGATACGAAATGAACGGCACGCGTTCGGGCTGGATGATTTTATAAAACGAGTCGGGTTGTTCTGCTGGCTGATCCACTTCAACATGCGGGATCAAGAAACTATTTTTTACCAGCCTCTCATACAACCCAGACTCCATCAAACGCGAATAATCGCGCTCATAAGCGCGGTTTACCTGTCGGTACAGGATTCCGCCTCGAGAAAACAGGAACCCGCTGGGGTCCCGAAAAGAAGCGGCTAGTCCTCCGCTATTTGTTTTCTGATTCGTCATCGTCTTCGGTTGGTTTCGGTTTGATTCCAAACCATCCCTTGATCTTAGTCCACGAGGCGCGGAAGGCAATTCCCAATCCGAGTAACGCGGCGATGGCGAGTTGAATCAAAAAACTGCCAGAGCCAGGGTCGAGATATGGAAGAGGCGCAAAGTGCATGGTAACTCCTATTCAACTGTTTCGGGGATAATCGTTTCGAGCAGGAAGGTTTCCTGGCAATTCGTGCATTGCGCCTCGCGCTTGTTGGCGTAGACAAGCAAGCCGTTGCATTTCGGGCAGGGCTGTTTGAGCGGGCGCTTCCACGAGGTGAAATCGCAATTCGGATAATTCGCGCAACCGTAGAACGTGCGTCCTTTGCGCGTTTTCTTTTCGACGATGTCGCCGCCGTCTTTGGGGCATTGCACGCCGATCTTCACAAGCCACGGTTCAGTGTAACGACAGTTCGGGAAGTTGGCGCACGAAATAAATTTACCGAAGCGACCATAACGGATGACGAGTTCGCCGCCGTCGGTTGGGCAAATGCGCCCGATCTTTTCTGGCGCGCTTTTTGTGACGGGCATCTCTGCCTGCGCTTTTTTCAGGTCTTCCGCGAACGGATGATAAAACTCGTGCATCACTTCCGTCCACTCGGCTTGACCGTTCGAGATCATGTCGAGGTCTTCTTCCATGCGCGCAGTGAATTTTAGATCAACGATGTCGGGGAAATATTGCACGATCAAATCGTTGACTTGAACGCCGATCTCCGTCGGCACGAGTCGTTTTTCTTCGCGCAGAACATAACCGCGCGCTTGAATGGTGGAGATCGTTGGCGCGTACGTGGACGGGCGACCGATACCGTCCTCTTCTAATGCTTGCACAAGCGACGCTTCCGAAAAGCGCGGCGGCGGTTGCGTAAAATGCTGTTCAGGAATCAGGCGAATCAATTTTTGTTTTTGTCCCTCGGCTATGCCCGCTGGGATTTTGACATTCTCTTCGTCTTCTTCGGTTTTCACATCTTCGTTCTTTGCTTCCTCGTACACAACCAAAAAGCCAATGAACTTTACCGCAGAGCCAGAGGCGCGCAGTAAATATTCATGGGCGCTGGTTTTGCCTGTTACTTCCACTTGCAGTGTGTCATACACCGCCGCTTCCATTTGCGAAGCGACAAAGCGTTGCCAGATCAAACGATACAACTTGAACATAGCAGGCTCAAGATATTCTTTCACCGATTCAGGTTCAAGCATCACAGACGTTGGTCGAATCGCTTCGTGCGCTTCTTGCGCGTTGGCAGAGCGTTTTGTATATTGGGGCGGTTCAGCGGGCAAAAAGTCTGCGCCGTATTTTCCTGTCACATATTGCCGCGCTTCCTCTTGGGCTATCGCCGAAACATTCGTCGAGTCGGTTCGCATGTACGTGATCAAACCCGTCGTGCCGCCGTTGCCCACGTCCTGTCCTTCATATAATCCTTGCGCGAGCGCCATCGTGCGTTTGGCGGTGAAGCCGAGTTTGCGCGAAGCCTCTTGTTGCAGGGTCGAAGTTGTAAATGGCGCGGCAGGTTTCCGTCGGCGTTCGCCGCGCTTGACCTTCGTCACCGAGTATGCCGCGGTTTCCATATCCACGAGAATCGGTTTGACCGTTTCTTCGTTGGACAGTTCGGGATCGCTGTCGTCAATCTTCGCCAACTTCGCAAGGAAATTGGATTTCAATCCGTCGGGCTGGAACTCACCATGGATGGACCAATACTCGACTGGCACGAACGCTTCGATCTCACGTTCTCTCTCGACGATCAGCCTGAGCGCCACCGATTGAACCCTCCCCGCCGACAGGCGTCCACGCACCTTCTCCCACAGGATCGGGCTGATGCTGTAGCCGACCAAACGATCCAACACGCGGCGCGCTTGCTGGGCGTTCACCAGATCCATGTTGATGTCGCGCGGATGCGAGAACGCTTCCTTGATGGCGGGTTCGGTGATCTCGTGAAAGACGACGCGTTTCGTGCGCGCGGGGTCAATCTCAGCCGACTCGAGCAAATGCCACGAAATGGATTCGCCTTCGCGGTCGGGATCGGTAGCGAGGAAGATCTCTTCCGCTTTTTGCGCGAGTTTTTTTAATTCCTTGACGACTTCTTTTTTCTCGTTCGGCACGCGATACTTCGGCGTGAAGCCGTTGTCCACGTCTACCGAAAGTTGCGACTTCAACAGATCGCGCACATGTCCCACCGACGCGCGGACCGTGTATCCCTTGCCGAGAAAACGACCTACGGTCTTTGCCTTCGCAGGCGATTCGACGATGACGAGTTTGCCGTCGCGCTTTTCCACCTTTGCCACTTTTTCAGGCTTCGGCGGCGGGACGAGTCCCGCGTGGGCATCGGTTCGTCCCATTCGATATAATTTTGTTCCACACACTGAGCAAGTACCAATCGTGACAGGAGACGCCTTCGCGTTAAAACTCGCGACAGGGTCTTTCATCTCACGCTTGGTCTTGCATTTCATACAATAGGCTTCCATAAATTACCTTTGCCAATGTCGTTGCGAGCCACGAAGTGGCGAAGCAATCTCCTGTTTGATAAACACATCTTGTTAATTACAAATTAGTGTTGCGAGGAGATTGCTTCGTCGCAAAGAGCAAGATCGCTCCTCGCAACGACATATGTTACAAATATTTTTCCTGTTTATCTTTCTTCAACTTTTCCACAACATCGCGGACGCGCTGTGCCTGATCGGCTTTGCAGACCAGCAACACATCGCCCGAATCTACCACAATCACGTTATCCATACCAATGGTCACCATTAAGCGTCCGCTGTTCGCGCTGTACACAAGCGTGTGATGCGAGTCAATTTCGATATGTTCCGCGTTGACGGCTACATTTCCATTTGCGTCAGGTATTAATACTTCAAACAACGAATCCCACGCGCCGACATCGCTCCAACCGAGTCCGCCTGCAGGAAGGACAGCCACTTTCTCCGCGTGTTCCATAATACCGTAATCAATCGTCTGGCTTTTCAGTCCCGACCAATGCTCTTGTATCACAGCCTCGCGTTTTGGAGTATCCCACACAGAGGAGATCTCGCTAACAACTTTGAAGAGTTCGGGCATTTGCTTCTCAACTTCGGCGAGTATCACGTTTGTTTTCCAGACGAACATACCGCTGTTCCATGAATGGTCTTCGCTTTGAAGCAACTGTTGCGCGGTGACTTCATCGGGCTTCTCTTTGAATCGCTTCACCATGTAGACGGGATATTTGTATTCGCCATCCAACGGCTCGCCTTGTTGAATATAACCATATCCTGTGGACGGAAACGTCGGTGTGATTCCCAGCGTGACGAGATAATCTTTTTCCGCCACATCGAACGCCGAACTGATGAGTTGGTTGAACAAATCCTTATTACGGATGTGATGATCCGCTGTTTGGATCGCCATCACTGCCTGCGGATCGCGCTTTTGCAAAACTGCCGCCGCCAATGCTACCACAGACGCCGTCCCGCGCGGCGCAGGCTCGATCAAATAATTTTCTTTCGGAATCGCAGGGACTTGTTCCTGCATCACGCGCGCTTGCTCGGCAACGGTAACGATCAATATTCTTTCAGGCGGAAACAGCGCCTCAAGCCGCACAACCGTGCTTTGAAAAAGAGTTTCTTTTCCAAGCAATGGCAATAATTGTTTCGGCGTTTCTTTTCGAGAGAGGGGCCACAGGCGAGTCCCCCCGCCTCCAGCCATGATGATAGCGTATGTGTGTGGATTCATTGGTGTGTGTTCCGATGAAGGGCAGTATACACGTAAACACGTATACAAGTACACACGTAAAAATCTATACAAGGAAACACGTAAAAATCTATACAAGGAAACACGTCGGTCGGCTGTTTACTTGTCTACTTATCTACCTGTTTCCCTGTCTACTTCCCCACCCGATACTCCGATTGTACCTCACGCACTGCGACGTAATTCATACCACCGACTTGCCGCACCATTCCTTTCAATTCCATAAGCGCCAGTGACGCGGACACTTTCTCGATCGGCAATTCAGATTGATTTCGGATTTCATCTATCTGCATCGGTTCATTCGTCAGCACGGTCAATAGCTTTGCTTCGATTGCATCACTCGGCATGATCTTACGCGCGGCTTTGTGTTCGCCCACGCGCGTGATGTCTAATGCTTGCATGAGATCGGTCACGCTCAACAATGGAAGCGCGCCGTTTTGAATCAACTTATTCGTTCCTTTGCTTTGAGGCGCAAGGATACTGCCAGGGACCGCAAAGACTTCGCGCCCCTGCTCGGCGGCAAACTCGGCAGTGATCAACGCGCCGCTCGTTTCGCCCGCCTCCACAACAACGACTGCCAACGACAGACCAGAAATGATTCGATTGCGCGGCGGGAAATTGGACGCGTCAGGCGGCGTGCCTGGAGCGTAATCGCTGATGATCGCGCCGCGCTCCATCATTTGTTCAGCCAGCGCGCGATGCTCAGGCGGATAGATTTTATCCACACCCGAACCCAACACGCCAATCGTTCGTCCGCCCGCCTTCAACGTGGATTGATGCGCGACCGCATCCACGCCGCGCGCGAGTCCGCTGATGACGGTCATGCCATTCGCCGCGAGAAAAGCGGATAATTCCTCCGTGATCTGTCTGCCATACGGAGTCACTCGTCGCGTGCCGACAATAGCAACCGCGAACAAATCATCAGGCAGATATTCACCGCGAATGTACAACACGGGCGGAGGCTGGTCAATTTCTTTCAACCGTTGCGGATACGCTTCATCTTGCCACGTCAGGATTTTGATTCCCTGCTTTTCGATCTTGTCCCACACTTTATCAAGGTCAACATTCTCACGCGCCTGAACGACGCGCTCGATCACTTTCAATCCAAGCCCTGCTTCCGCCAACTCGTTCGGCGCGGCTTTCCACGCGGACTCTAAGTCGCCGAAGTACGCGACCAGTCCCTGCATGCGCACCGCGCCGATGCCTTTGATCAAGTTGAAGCCAACCCAGAATCGTTTGTCATCCATGTTGAAATAAGGTTTCGCTATTCGTGGCACGATAATGTAATGCGAGTTACGAGTTACGAGATACACGTAACTTGTAACTCGTAACATTTTACCCCGTGACCAAACCATCCAACAGATGCACCCTCACCAAACGGAGAGCAGTCTCCACGTCCAGAATGACCGAGGGAATCGCGGGGAGGAGAATCTCCCTGCCTGAGTCGTCCCGCACCACGTACACATCGTTCGCGCCTGTTTCTAAAATCTCGACCAACTCGCCCAGCGGATTGTCATTCTCGTCCACAACTTTGAATCCGATCAGTTCATGCTGATAGATCGTACCCGCAGGCAACGAAGGCGCGTCTTTCGCTTTGATAAAAACCCATTGATTGCGGAACATCCCCGCGTCTTCGGGCGTTTCGACATTTTTGAATTTTACAAGCAGACCCGATTGATGCGGGCGTACGCTGGCGAGAGTGACGGGTTTGTGTTCGTCGCCGACAAAAAGTTTTCGCCCGCTTTTCATGCGCTCGGGGAAGTCGGTATGCAAATCCATGATGATCTCGCCATGCAGACCATGCGGACGTCGTAAAAATCCCACGCTCAAATAAAGCGGCTCGCCTTTCGGCGAGCCTGTGTTTTTCTTCTCGGTCATTATTCTGGCTCGACCACATCGAGCGTGGCTTGCTTGCCTTCGCGTTCCGCCGCCACTCGCAACAACGCGCGGATGGAGTTGGCGACCTTGCCGCCTTTGCCGATCACGCGCCCCATGTCGTCTTTCGACACGCTCAGCTCGATACGCACGCGCGAACCGCCTCCCGATTGAGTCACTTGCACTTCCTCAGGATGATCCACCAACGACTTTGCGATGTACTCGATTAATTCTTTCATCGTGTTATGCCTGATACGAAATACGCAATACGCAGTAAAACACTACGTATTGCGTACTCACTAACTTGCCTTGGTCTCTTTGCGTGCGGGGATTGTAAAAACCCAAAATTTCCAAAAAGCGACCATCACGAGGGGACTCTTTGTCCGCGGCGACGACGCGATACGTGGGCTGACCCTTCAAACCAATACGACGTAAACGTAAACGAACCATCTTGCTTTTTCTCCTGTTGGTATTGTGTAGGTTGCGCTCTCTAGCGCAACCGTTGGCGTTAGAGAACGCCAACTACACCACAATTTGATTTGCGTTTCAGGCAGGCATAGAGAGGTGTGTGAAAGGACACATGCGGGCTGAAATCACAGCCGCCATTTTACCACGAAGCATGCGTAGCCACAGAGATCACAGAGAACCCAGAGATTTTTCTCAGAGAACTCTGAGTTCTCTGTGGCGGAGTTTTACACGGGCAACGTGAATGAAATTTTCGTGCCCTTACTCGCTTCAGATTCCGCCCAAATTTTCCCACCGTGTGCCTCAATCAGATACTTCGCAATTGACAAGCCCAATCCCATCCCACCCGAATCGCTGGATTTGTAGAATCGGTCGAAGATGCGACTCAAATCATCAGACTGGATTCCCTCCCCGCTGTCTTGGACGAAGACCGTCACGCTTCGATTCTCAGGGACGGCTGATTCAGTCACCCCAACTTTTATCTCCCCCCCGTTCGGCGTATACCGCACCGCGTTCGCCACAATATTCGTCAACACCTCGCGGATGCGCAATGGGTCAACCTCAACTGCATCCACATCCCCCAACTCCAACGTGACACCGATATTCTTTTCCTTCGCCTGTGACTCAAACGCGGAAACAACCTCTCGTATCAACAAACCCAAATCTGTTGGCTCGCGTTTCAATTGCAACGATCCGCTTTCGGCGAGTGCGAGCGTCCGCAAATCGTCCACCAGCCGCGAAAGGATTTGCGTCTCGTCATACAGAGACTTCAATCGCTCCACGTCCGCCGAATAGACTCCATCAATCATCCCTTCGAGGTTGCCCTGCATGATCGTGATCGGCGAACGCAGTTCGTGAGAAATGTCAGCAAGCATGTTGCGGCGTTGCTTATCGTTCAATTCCAATTTCTCCGCCATCGAATTAAACTCGCGCAACAACGCGCGGACTTCAAACGGTCCCCGCTCCTCCACGCGCACGGAGAAGTCTCCATCGGCTACGTGATTCGACGCTTCGAGTAATTCATCCAGCGGCATAGACATGCGTCGTAAACTTCGTACGCCAAAAAATACAGCCGAGATCAAAATAAAGAAGCCAATAAATCCGAAGGGCAAAATGAAATCGGGACGATCCAGCGGCGGCATGTTCGGCGGCACATTATGAATTTCCACGAACGGAGCAAGAAAGAATCGAAGCAACGCCATCACACCGATACAGGCGAAGAAACTGAACAGAATGAAAAAACATCCCATTCTGCGGAAGAAGGGTCCACGACGCATTTGCCAGCGTTTGGGGGGCCAGTCTTCGTTCTCGGGCCACCATGGGGGTTTGGGGCGGGGGTGATGGGAGTGGGTCATTGGTTGATGGCTTTACTGCGTACTACGTATTGCGTATTGCGTAACTCAAAATACGAAGTACGCAATACGCAGTAGCTCACTTATCCGCAAATTTATATCCAACACCATACACAGTCAACACATACTTCGGCTCGCTCGCTTTGACTTCAATCTTGCGGCGGATATTCTTGATGTGGGCGTCAATCGCTCGTTCATACGATTCAAACGCCACGCCATGAATCGCATCCAACAATTGAGCGCGGGTGAAAACGCGTCCAGGTTGGCGGGCGAGGGTGGCGAGTAATTCAAACTCGGTGGGAGTCAACTCTTCGATCTCGCGCTTCTCGGCGGTGACGCGCAGACGCGGCACATCGAGAGTGAGGTCTGCAACGCGGATCATTTCCGAACTCATGCTGGTTGCGTTTTCAATCCGTCGAAAAGCAACGCGGACGCGGGCTACCAACTCCTTCGGGCTGAACGGCTTGGTCATGTAATCGTCCGCGCCAAGTTCGAGCCCGATGAGCTTGTCCGATTCTTCGGCGCGGGCGGTGAGCATGATGATCGGCGCGTTGGAGGTTTTGCGAAACTCGCGGGTGAAATCCAGCCCATCGAGTTGAGGCAAGCCGAGGTCCAGAATGACCGCGGACGGTTTATCCGTCTTTGCCAGCGACAAGGCTTTCTTCCCATCATGCGCGATCAAAACGCCAAATCCCGCGCGCTCCAGATAATCGCGCACGAGTTGGGTGATCTTGGGTTCGTCGTCTACAACGAGAATGGTTTTCATGTTATCGATATGTCATTGCGAGGAGCGTTCGTTGCGACGAAGCAATCTCCTTCACAATGTTGGAGATCGCTTCGCTTCGCTCGCAATGGCGATATTATACGGTTATTCTTTCTTTTCCTCCGTTGACTCACCGTGTGCTTTCTTGTGCCATTCATCGAACATCGGCGGCGCTCCACCTTCCCAATGCCTACCCCAGCCGCCGTGATGTCCCCAGCGCGGACCCCAGAAGAGGACGCGGAGGGCTTTCAACGCGACGAAGAACAGGAAGAGCGTGAAGAGAAAGCCGAAGATGCCAAACCCGAAATGCGGACCATGGAAACGCATTCCGTAGCCGTGTCCAAAGCCATCACGCCCATACATCGGCGGGACGCCATCTTTGGGCAGGTCTTTGAATTCAGGCAACTCCGATATATTTGTCGCCAACCCTTGCGACATGCCTGCGCGGAATGCAAACATGCCAACACCCGCGATGACCGCGATCAATACCAACGCTGAGACGATCCGTAAAACAATACTTCTGTTCATTTTCACTCCTTTTGTGTGAACATTGTTAGTTGTGTAGCCAGCGCTCTCTAGCGCAGGCGTCGACGTTAGAGAACGTCGACTACACAAAATGATCATGCTCGGAGTATAGGATGCGGTTGTGAATTTGGTGTGAAGAGGGGAGGGAGGAAAGTAGCTATTTTCGGTAATTAACAAAAACTATTTTGGACGCTGATAGACGCTGACTCACGCTGATTTAAAAAGAAAATCTGCGTTTTCTGCGTTCATCAGTGTCCCGACTTTATTCCAGATAAAGTCTGTTAGTTGCAATTTTATTTTTGCTGAAATACAATTTGCACATGAATATCCGATACGCCACTACCGATGATGCAAAAATGCTCGCCGAGTTTGGGGCAAAGGCATTTCAAGATTCGTTCGCCAAGGACAACACCGAAGAAAACATGCGGTTGTTTTTAAAGCGGACGTATTCGCCCGAAATCCAACTGAACGAACTGACAAATCCAAACGTTGTTTTCCTCATCGCCGAAATCGAAGGTGAGGCTGTGGGCTATGTGAAAATCAATTTGAACAGCAGAGACAAATCAGTAAAAAGCATCAAGACCATCGAGATCGAACGGATCTACGCGGCGAAGGAACACATCGGCAAGGGAGTTGGCAAGTCGCTGATGCAAGCCAGCATTCAAGAAGCGGAACAAAGAGGCTGTGACAGTCTCTGGCTGGGCGTGTGGGAGAAGAATCCGAGGGCGATTGAATTTTACAAGAAATGGGGATTCGTAGAAGTTGGCACGCACGTATTCATGCTGGGTGATGATCCGCAGAGGGATTACAGTATGGAGTTGAGGCTTGAAAGACTATGAGTACAAATTTCGTGTAAAATACTTCGATGGGCGAACGCGAATTTCTGATATATCTCGATCCCGCGACCCGTACGTGTAGGTATCGTCATTACCATGTTTCGCAGGGACAGAAAATCGTGGAGTTCCGCATTCAACTTGAAATCATCGTTGCTGGGATTTGGTACGCAGTCGTCCGTTATGACACTGCCCACGCCAGACCTCACCGCGACATCCTGCACCCCAACGGAAGCCAAACGAAAGATTGGTTGGACGGATACTCAACCTCTGGCGCGCTGACGTTTGGTCAACGAGACATTATGAAAAACTGGCAGGTGTACCGAACTCGGTTTTTGAAGGAGATGAACTATGAGTGATCTATATAATCTAAAACACGGCGACCTTTTCCTTGAATTCACGCGCTTCATCGCTACCCATCCCAAATTCAGCGAACAGATTCCCGATGGCGCGGAAGTGATCCTGCTTGATTCGCGCGACAAGGCATATACACGTTTCATGCTCAAACACGCTCCCAAAAGGGACGCGAATGTTGTTTTTGTTGATGTTGGCGAACTCGCCCCTATTCGATCCCGCGTCAAAAGCCCGAAGATCATTTCCCGCGAGACCGCAAGGAAAGTCACTACGAAAAACGGAAATTCCTCGCGATCCCGCAAGGCAAACTGACGCGAACAATTCATGGATGCGGAGGGTGTATAATCGCCTCATGCAAGCGTTCGCCCCTTTCCCAAAGAATATCTCACGAAACGCACTGACCCGTCTGCGCGATGATCAGTCGCGCCGCGAGTCTGTTTTACAGGGCATGATCCAACGTTTTGAGACGCAATACAATGTGTCATTGGAATCGTTTGAGACACGCCTAGCGGAAGGAAAAGGACGGGAGCATCCCGATTGGGAAGATTCCATCGAGTGGCGAAACGCGCTTGACGCATTAAAGCAAGCAGGCCTGATGAAGCGGGTGTTGGAATGGCTACTACAATCGAAGCCGCATTAATGAATTAGAAATTGTAAGAGGTGAACCATGAACATGGTGACAGTTAACGAAGCAAAACGCAACTTAGACTCCCTGATTAAGAGGGTCTTTTCAGACGCCGAACCAACCATCATCACTACCGAAACGGGTCAGCAGATTGTTCTTCTATCTTTGGATGAATTCAATTCGTGGCAGGAAACAGCTTACCTGTTGTCTAATCCTGCAAACGCTGCGCGCCTACGGAAGTCCATTGCAGAAGCGCAGTCAGGAAATTATTCCGAACATAAATTGGGGGAGTAATGAGATTGGTCTTCACTGATTCCGCTTGGGAGGATTATCTATGGTTTCAAGAGAAGGATCGCCAGTTGCTGAAACGGATCAATCAACTGATCAAAGACACGTTACGCACACCGTTTGATGGGATAGGAAAACCCGAAGCGTTGAAAGCAGATTTATCTGGTTATTGGTCTCGAAGAATTGACGATGAACATCGTTTGGTCTACGGGGTGACAAAGACAGACCTTGTGATTATCTCCTGCCGCTATCATTACTCGAAGTAAAGCAACCGATAGATTTGCGATCACCACAAAACTCAACAAGGTGATATGAAAAAATCAACAACCACAATCAGCGCAATCCTCATTACCAGCCTCTTCATCCTTGCTTGCTCATCGGCATACTTACCCAGCCTGGCAACCGCAACTCCACAAACGATCATCACCATGCCGCCTATGCCGAGCGAATTTCTTACACAGCCTCCATCGCAAACTGAAACAACCCAAACCGGAACGGGGCTGGAAAACGAAAATCTATTGGCGGAACTTCCCAATGGATTCAAGATCGGTTATCAAGCGGAGCAGGGAAATCAAACCATCACCGAAATGGTCGCGGAAAGCGAGTCTGTCGAGGATTGGACGACCATGGTCACTGTGCAGGTTTATCTGGGCGAGAACAACACCACTCCGCAACAAGCGCAGGAAACCATGACCAACCGCTGGTTCGGCGCATGTGAGAATAGCGAGACCTATCCTGTAGCGGATGGCGCTGAAAATGGATACAACTTCGTACTCTGGCAGTTATACTGCCCATTGAATCCTTCCACACAAAAAGTGGAGTTCACGTACATGAAAGCAATTCAGGGCAACGACAGTTTTTATCTCGTGCAAGTCGCATTCCGATATAAACCCACCGACGCGGATATTACTCAATGGATGAATTACTTGCGCGATGTGCAAGTTTGCGATTCAAGAATACCTGATCGGGCTTGTCAATAATCTCCATTAAAAAAGGGGTAGGTTTTCGAGCGTGACCTACAACTCTTTTGTTTTAAACCAATGCTCAGAGTACAGGATTCGGTCGCGAATTTGGCGTGAAGAGAGGAGGGAGGTGCTAAAATATGAGGAAAAGAAGGATATTTTATGCCCCCCGTAAAGAAAATTAGACGGTTGACCATAGAACCACTCGATGAAGCAAAAGCTTTAGCCGCGATTGAAATCCAACTTTCTGCGACTAAGCGCAAAAGTAATTTCTTGGATATTCCGAACATTCCACAGATAACGTACGAATATGATTCAAAAGGTCAACCGATGTTGAGGCAGTTTGAAAGAACTTACAACAACACATTTGCTGAAACTGTGTCTAATATATGGCAATTTTATCTTTATATCTTTACAGATGAAAGCGCTCTATCGCCAAAAGAAATCTTTAATAAATACAAGGATTGTATAAATTTGTTGCGCTCCAAGCCACTGAAGCTATTTACTAAGTTCGACATGGTTAATCGTCATACTGGATGGATCATATTATCCTCTCACGAGTGGGCATTTAATGATTTCATTTACGAAGTGAAGGGACTCTATTCGGATGAGGAAGCACGCCTTCTTGTACTTGAAGATTTCGATAGGGAACGCAAACGATTCGAAAAACTACAATTAAAATTCGACAAATCTTCCTCTCCTGACGATTTTAGCCCCGTACGTCCGAGAATTCCCGAGAGCATAAGAATTGAAGTTTGGCGTCGCGACAGCGGCAAATGCGCAAGATGTGGGAGCCGAGAGAAGTTAGAATACGATCACATTGTCCCGATTTCTAAAGGAGGAAGTAATACTGCCCGAAATATTGAGTTGCTTTGCGAATTGCATAATAGAAGTAAAAGCAATAATGTAGTGTAGTGATTATTTTCCAGCCATGACCCCCAGAAAACTTTACAAATACCAATCGTTCGATTTGTATAGTCTACAAAACTTGGCTAGGCGGGAAATGTATTTTTCTAAACCCGAAAATTTAAACGATCCTTATGATTGCGATCCGCCTTTCGAGGTGAAGAAAGCCGACAGAACGCAAAGCAACATGAAAGCTTTTTTTGATAAGGTAAAGATGTATGAGGTTGGAAATTCGAGTATAGACGAAGCTAGATTTGACAAACTATACTCAAGAAACGGCAAACCAGATAACAGATTTAGAAGGAATTATGTTGACAACCCAAAACATATAAAAGCACAAATTAGCGAGAAGGTAGGAGTAACGTGTTTCTCAAAACGCATGGACAACTTCCTCTTGTGGTCACACCACGCAGATAAACATCGGGGTTTCTGCTTAGAATTTGATGTTGACGAATTGCTGAATGGCTATCGGGGAACAAAATTATATAAGGTTAATTACCCGAAAACAAATAAGCTTATACGTTTTAGTATATTGGAAATCTTGACCAACCCTAATTTGCTAGAAAAAATATTGACAAGAAAATCATTATCATGGCACTACGAGGAAGAATGGCGATTGTTTTGTAGAACGGGAGGAAATCAGGCATTTGGCTATCGCCCAAAGGCCATAACTAATGTTTATTTTGGCAACAAAATGGCTTATGAACACAAGGAGGTAATTATTAAATTACTTTCTAATCCCGTTGAAGAAGTGGGATTGGGTGAAGCAACAATGAAGACAAATTATCCCAACGCACAAATTTCTGGAACGCAAATCAATATTTTCGAAATGAAATTAAATGGAAAAGTGTTCGGGGTAAAACCAATCCCTTTTAGACCAAAAACTCGATAACGCTTTTGTCACCCAAACATCCTCCCCAACCCCTTGCCTCCCGTCTTCGTCAACATCTTCATCATCTTCTGCGCTTCGCGGAATTGCTTGATCAAGCGGTTTACGTCCTGCACTTCCATGCCTGAGCCAGCCGCGATGCGGCGGCGGCGTGAGGCATTTAGAATATCAGGGTCGCGGCGTTCTTTCAACGTCATCGAATGGATGATCGCCTCCGTGGATTTGAAATTCTTCTCGATATCCTTCGGGTCAATCTGACGCGCGGCTTGCCCCATCTGCCCAGGCAACATGTCCATGATCTGCGCGAGCGGTCCCATCTTCTTCATTTGCTTCATTTGGTCGAGCCAATCTTCGAGCGAGAACTGTCCCTTCATCATGCGCTCGGCAGATTTTTGCGCCACTTCCTGATCGAACGCGGCTTCGGCTTTTTCGATCAAGCCGATCACGTCGCCCATGCCCAAAATCCGCGACGATAACCGCGCGGGATCGTACGTTTCGAGTGCGTCGAGTTTTTCACCCGTGCCGATAAACTTGATCGGCACGCCCGTCACCGAACGGATCGAGATCGCCGCGCCGCCGCGCGAATCGCCGTCCATTTTCGTCATCACCAAACCCGTGATCGAGACGTTATCGCGGAATCCCTGCGCGATGTTCAGCGCTTCCTGACCGATCATGGAGTCGACCACGAGCAACGTTTCCACAGGCGGGACTTTCGCCACGATGGACTTTAACTCGCTCATCAACTCCGCGTCCAACTGCGACCGTCCAGCTGTATCCACGATCACGACGCCGTATCCGCCCTTTTGGGCTTTCTCGAACGCGCGCTGGACGAGTTCAGGTGGTTTGACATTTAGATCTGACTCAACGGGGACATCAATCCGCTCACCGAGTTGCTGAAGTTGAGTCACCGCCGCGGGACGATACGGGTCACCCGCGACGAGCATCACCCGCTCCCCTTTCGAGCGCAACATCTTTGCGATTTTGCCCGCGTGAGTCGTTTTACCCGAACCCTGCAAACCGACCATCATAATCACATGCGGCTTCGGGCCTGAAAATTTTAACGGCGCAGGTTCGCCGAGAGTCGCGATCAATTCTTCGTTAACTATTTTGATTACTTGTTGCCCAGGCACCAACGCCTTCGACACCTCCGCGCCGATAGCACGTTCACGAACGCGCGCGATGAATGTTTTGACAACGCTGAAATGGACATCCGCTTCGAGCAGGGCAAGGCGCACTTCGCGCATCGCCGCATCCACATCCGCTTCGGAGAGTTTTCCGCGCTTGCGCAGTTGGTCGAAGACTTGGTTGAGTCGTGAAGTGAGGTTTTCAAACATAATCATTATCCATGCTCGTGTCGCAGTTGAACTGCGACACGAACCAGCCATAAGAGTGAGGCAAGATTGTAGCGGCGAACCAGGTCGAGGTCAAGAGAGAGGCGGTTGCTTCCATATCCATCGCCCGCAAATTTCGTCGCTTCCATGCTTTCTCATAATGTCGCCGCTTTTGGGCTTGGCTAACAATTTTGCAACAGCGATTGTCTCAGCTTCCGGGGCTGTTGACATTCGACCTTGAAAGGGATAAAATCCCTCCATAATTTACGAAAAGACCCTCACCAAGGAGTTAGTATGCTACAAGAAATCGACACCAAAGTTATTGTTGGCACAGACACCCCCTTACTCACCATCTCCAGCGCCGCGTCGGATGCTGTTAAACACATCCTCGCCGAGCGCCAACTGGAAGGCTACGCCTTGCGCGTGTATGTTGCAGGCGGCGGTTGTTGCAGTGTGAACTTCGGCATGGCGCTAGACAACAACTTCCGCGATTTAGACACTACGATCGAACTTGATGGCGTCAAAGTCGTCGTCGACGAAGTTTCGATGGAATACCTTCAAGGCGCGACGATCGATTACGTCAACGACCCCGAACGCGGCGCCGGGTTTGCCGTGGATAGTCCCAACGCAAAATCGCATGGCCACGAGCACGGGGAAGGTGGCTGTGGTTGCGGCGGGTCATGCTCCTGCCAAAACTAAACGTTAGTTGAACAGAAAAAAAGACCGAGAGATCGGTCTTTTTTTATCTGCCGCGCAGGTATGAAATTACCGCGCCCATAAAGCCCACCAATCCCAGCAAAACGATGACAAGTCCTGTGGGAATTGCCGGCTGAGATTCAGTGGCATCATTGAACGTCGGCGGGGGTTCAACCACCGCGGGGGGTGTGAAGGTCGGCAGGCGTGTCGGGGTTTGCTGGCCGATAAAAGCCGCCTCCAGCGTCGGGTTGATCGTAGGCGTTGAGGCAAGGGTCGGGGTGGCTGGAATTTCTTCCAACAGAAGAACCGCGCCGGGAGACAAGGATACATACAACCCGAACACCCAAGCCGTTGAACCCGGCACGCCCGGGTAATAGATCTTGATCCAATCCTCCCTGCCCTGCGCGCGCGCCAGTGCGGGAACCGTCTCGCCGGCGACTAAAATTCCAACGGCGGGGTAATCAAATGAGCTTGGGCCCGCATAGATACGGACTTGTTGAATGCTCGGGTCAACTTTGACCGTAGGACCTGCCGGCGTACCCGTTACGGTTGGGACACTACCGGTAGGCTGTTGCGCGCGAACAATGGACGGCTCTGCGTAATCGAACAAAGCCAGCATGAGGCAAACAACAATAAAAAAGAAAAGGGGCAATACTCTGGCGTTGCGAGCGTTCATCTTCGAGATGCAAACGAGAAAGCCAGCCCGATCAAGCCGAACAAACCGAGGATGATAATGAAGTAACCGGAGGGGACTCCAGCCGCCGACACCGGCGCGCCTTCATCAAACGATAGTTCTGTCATTGGCGGGGGCGGCGTAAATGTTGGCAACCGCGTCACCGTTGGCGTGAGGTGGAATTGCGCGGCAAGGGTCGGGTCAACCGTGTTGGTGATCAACGGAGTCGGCGTGGGAGGCGCCTCAACAACTTGCAATTCGCCGCCGGATACCGCCACGTACGACGCGTACACCCATGCGATTCCTCCCTCAAACGAAATCTGGATCCACTCCCGCCCTGGAGAAATTCCCGTCGCGGGGAAAACATCGCCCGGAAAGATCTGCCCGATGATATCGTAGAAAGTCCCCGGCCCATTGCGGACGTTCATCGGGTCGGTGTACGTCACCGTGATGACTGCGCCGCTGGGGGTCGGCGCGTCTTGATACGCCTCAGCCTGCCCCGCCAGCGGGAGCATTGCCAACCCCGCCACAAGAGCGCCCAACAAGATCGTAATAGGATTAAACCAATTTCGCTTCATTACGTATAATTTCTTTGAGAGACAGAACGCGACGACTCATAGTCGTCGCTGTTGAAGCAGATTATAATCGAAATCATGAACAGACGAATTTTTCACGGAAACATAACGCCTACCGACCTCGCGCAAGCGCTCATGGCGGAATTCAACCGCGGCAACATGCATGCGCAAACCGTCGGCGGGCAGGATAAACTGGCAGTGCAAATCGCCACGCGGGCGGGTTCCATGTCTGGCGGGCAGACCGCGCTCACGGTCACCATCCAAAAAACCGAGGATGGGATCATGGTCGAGTTGGGCGAGCAGGCTTGGTTGGGAGTTGCGGCGAGCCTGGGTCAGACGGCGTGGTCGGCATTTAGGAATCCGTTTAACCTGCTCAGTCGGTTGGATGATCTGGCACAGGATGTTGAAAATATCCAACTTGGCGATCGGGTCTGGAAGTTGATCGACCGCGCCAATGCCACATTTGGCGCGTCGCGCGAACTCTCTGAACGCTTCGCCCGCCTGACGTGCGATTACTGTGGTGTGGCAAACCCGGTCGGCGAGGGGGCTTGCCTGGCATGTGGCGCGCCGCTTGGCGACGCCCAGCCTACCGCCTGCTCGAATTGCGGCTTCGTTGTGCGGGGCGATGAGGCGGTCTGCCCGAATTGCGGGCAAAAACTACGCTAGCCGAGCTGCCCTTCGGTTTTGAAATTGTAAGTTTGCCGCCTTGCAGTTTTTTGTCTCCGCTTCTATAATCATTGCAAATCACAGTGCGCGGACCAGGAAAATGACGAAACTGAATCTGGATCTGTTGGAAACCAAGCTACAATCGCTCGTTGAACACCAACTGGTGGGTATCTTGCCGGGCTTGAAGTTGGAAGACCGTGTTATTCAACGCCTCTCTAGCGCGTTAAAACAGAACATTGCCGAAAAGAAAGATGCGGAAGGCGTTGCGCCGAATGTGTTCACTCTGATCGTGGCGCCTGAATCGTCTCCCATGTGGAAGGAACAGCGGACGCTCGATACGCTCAAAGCCATCATAACCACCGCCGTCCGCGATTCTGGGTTGAAGTTCACCGGCGCCCCCACGATCACAATCTCAACAGACGAAAAATATTCCAACGATGATATCAGCGTGGTTGCCTCGCACAAGCTTGAGCCGGTCGCTGACACGCAGGGGATGGAAAATAAAGGCGGGGTGACGAAAGAACTCGAAGATGACGCGTATGTGCCGGATAACGCTTTCCTGATCGTTGAGGGCGTAAAAGTATTTCCACTCACCGAGCCAGTTGCCAATATCGGAAGGCGGTTGGACAACCAACTCGTCATCGATGACCCGCGAGTTTCGAGAAATCATGCTCAGTTGCGCTCCATCAAGGGACGGTTTGTGTTGTTCGATTTGAATTCCACGGGCGGCACATTTGTCAATGGGCAACGCACCAGCCAGACCGTGCTGTACCCCGGGGATGTGATTTCCCTTGCCGGCGTGGCGCTCATTTTCGGGCAGGATAATCCCCCCGTGCGCCCCGACATGGCGGAGACATCGCCTTTGAATCCCAACGGCATTGGCAATAGCGAACGACCCACCGCGTTAGTCGACCAAAAAACTGTAGATATAAAAACCGACCGCTTGAAACAAGAACAACAAGGCAGATGATCGCTACGGTTGTTTTGGTCCTTCGGTTTGCGCTTTCCATAGCGCTCTATATATTTCTCGGCTGGACGCTCTGGACGCTCTGGCGGGAACTTGACCAGCAAGGGAAAGCGCTTGCCGACCAGAAAAAGCCGCGCATTTCTCTCCGCTACAAACCAGAATGGGGAAACGATCGCGCGCTGTCTTTCCAACAGACGGAGATCATCATCGGCAGGCATGCCCAGTGCGATGTTTCGCTCATGGATGAAACCCTGTCTGCCCAACACGCGCGCATCACGTATCATCACCGCCAATGGTGGCTGGAGGATTTGAACTCCACGAACGGCACCAGCCTCAATGAGCATCCGCTCACCACGCCAACTGTCGTTATTTCGGACGATGAGTTCAAATGCGGAAATGTTTCGTTCGTGATCCGCATCGACACCGAAGAAACCACTTCCACCCAATAGGAAATTAGGGAAACCATGACAGAGTCCATCAAGCTTGCCGTGATCGGCGGTTCGGGTTTATATGAAATTCCCGGTCTTCAAAATGCGCGGGAACTGGCGATCGACACGCCATTCGGGCAGACCAGCGCGCCGATCGTCAGCGGCACACTGGAAGGCGCGCCGGTTGCGTTCCTCGCCCGCCACGGGATCGGACATCGCCTCACGCCGACGGAAGTGCCATATCAAGCCAACATCTTTGCCTTGAAATCCATCGGCGTGGAACGAATTGTCAGCATCAGCGCGTGCGGGTCTTTGAGCGAAGAGTTTGCGCCGGGTCATATCGTCATCCCGGACCAACTGTACGACAATACGCGCCTGCGTCCCCGGTCTTTCTTCGGCGAGGGGCTTGTGGCGCACGCGAGTGTGGCAGACCCGTTTTGCGGCGATCTTTCCACGCAGGTCGAATCAGCCGCGCGGGAGGCGGGAGGCGTTGTTCATAAGGGCGGCGCATTCATCACGATCGAGGGTCCGCGGTTTTCCACGCGAGCCGAGTCGAACACCTTCCGCGCCTGGGGCATGTCCATCATCGGCATGACAGCGTCGCCTGAAGCATTCCTCGCGCGCGAGGCGGAGATCTGCTACGCAACGATGGCGCACGTCACAGACTATGATGTGTGGCATGTGAGCGAAGAACCTGTGACCGTGGAGATGGTCATTCAAACCCTGCGCCAAAACACCTCGCTGGCACAGGAGGCGATTCGCATCATCGCGCGAAAATTCACAGGCGCGCGCAACTGCGATTGCGAGAGAGCGCTTGCCACCGCGCTCATCACTCACAAAGATGCCATCCCAGCCGAGACTCGCAAGAAGTTAGACCTGCTCGCGCATAAATATCTCAAAGAATGAATCGCGTCATCCAGGGCAATCTGCTAAAAATAGCGGCTGTCTTTCTCCTCTTGCAATCCATCATCCTAACGCTTGCGCCCGCGGTGAAAATGCGGTCTCTCGAAGCCGACCTGCGATTCTCGCACTGGATCGCTTTGTTCGTTTGGGGACTACTCGTTTTTCTAATTCACCGCGCCATCGTTAAATACCTGCCGGATGCCGACCCGTTCCTCTTCCCTTCTGCGGCATTGCTGAGCGGGTGGGGCTTGCTCGCCATTTGGAGGCTGGATGCTTCCAACATCGGACCGCGCCAGGCTCTATGGTTTGTTATTAGTTTGCTCGTTTTTCTGCTGGGACTGCGTCTCTCCTCCCAGCTTGTTTTTCTGCGCAGGTATAAATACGTATTATTAGCCGGCGCGCTGGCGCTTGTTGGCCTCACATTATTTTTTGGAACCAACCCTATCGGTATCGGTCCCAAATTGTGGTTTGGTTGCTGTGGGTTATATTTTCAACCCTCCGAACCGCTCAAACTTTTGCTGGTTGCGTATCTCGCGGCTTTCCTCGCAGACCGCCTCGCGTTAGGCGGACGGATGCTGGCAACGATCATGCCGGCTTTCATCATCAGCAACCTGGCAGTGTTATTGCTTCTCTTCCAACGCGACCTGGGGACGGCGCTGATCTTCATGGCGTTGTACACGATCATTATCTACCTTGCCACAGGGCGGCGTCGCGCCATTCTCGTCAGTGTTGGGTTTCTCGCCCTGTTTGGAGTTGCCGGATACTATTTCATTGGTATTGTGCAAGCGCGTATCGACTCCTGGTTGCATCCATGGGACGATCCCGTAAGCGGGTCGTACCAGATCATTCAGTCTTTGCTTGCGATTGCTAACGGCGGCATCGAAGGGCGCGGACCCGGGCTGGGTAGCCCCGGGTTGATCCCTGTCGCAGGATCGGATTTCATCTACGCCGTGATCGCGGAGGAGACGGGTCTTTTCGGGACGATAGGCTTGCTCGCCCTCTTCATCATGATCATCGGGCGAGGCTTTCGCGCCGCCTTGCGCGCGCCTGATCTCTTTCGACGATTATTCGCCGCCGGCATCACCTCCTATTTTGGGATTCAAGCGCTGTTGATCGTCGGCGGGAATATTCGTCTCCTGCCGTTGACCGGCGTCACGCTTCCCTTTGTTTCCTATGGCGGCTCATCCTTATTGGTCTCCTACATCGGACTACTGTTTCTCTTGCATATCAGCAATCACTTGGACGAGGAGCCCGCGCCACTCCAAAACCACCAACCCTACCTCATGGTGAGCGGCGCTCTAACGCTGGGATTATTCACAGCCGCGCTCACAACCGGATGGTGGTCTGTGATTCGCGGACCGGACCTGTTGACACGCGTTGATAATCCCCGGCGGATGATCGAGGGTCAATTTGTCCGAAGGGGCGCGTTGTTGGATCGCTCCGATACCATCATCACGACCACCGTAGGCAAGACTGGCGAATTGGAGCGCTCGTATAAATACCCCGACCTTGCGCCCGTTATCGGCTACAACCACGCCAAATACGGCCAAGCCGGGCTGGAAGCATCGCTCGATGAATACTTGCGCGGTCTCAAAGGCACATCCGCCACTGCCATCTGGTGGAATCATCTTTTGTACGGCATGTCGCCGCCCGGGCTGGACGTGAGGTTGACCATCGATCTCTACCTGCAATTCCGCGCCGATGAAATGATGCTCGGTCATTCAGGCGCGGTGGTGATGATGAACGCTCAGACCGGCGAGATTCTTGTGATGTCTTCGCACCCCACATTCAATCCGAATTATCTCAACGAGATCGGGCTGAACTTAGCCAGCGATCCCGACCAGCCGTTGATCAACCGCGCCGCGCAGGGATTGTATCCAACCGGCTCGGTGGTCGATCCATTTGCCGCCGCCTTGTTCGGCAGGCAAGCCCTTACAACGGAGGAACTCTCGACCTTGCATGAGTCGATGGGTTTTTTACGACCGCCGCAAATTCAATTGCAAGTAGCCGAGTCTCTTTTCAGGGATGAACTTGATCACTTCCATGTTTCGCCTTTACAGATGGCGCTGGCATCTGCCGCGTTGAGCAACCATGGGGTAATCCCCGCGCCGAGCATTGCGTCTGCGGTTAGTATCCCCGCGGAGGGCTGGGTCATTCTTCCGGCGCCGGGAACGCCGGCGGTGGCGATGCAGGCTACCCCGGCGGATGAGGCGTCTTCGTTATTCGTCGAGGAGGGGGATAATTTTTGGTCGCATCTTGGGAAGGCGCGCGAGGGCGACACATCCGCGACTTGGTTTCTGGCTGGCACGCCGGGCAATTGGCAGGGGACGCCGTTCGTGGTGGTTGTGTTGATCGAAGAAGATAATGAGCGCATCGCCGAACGGATCGGACGCGAACTGATTGTAGATGCGATGAGTCCGTAGCGGCGAGTGTTTGGAGATTGTCAGGAAGGGCGAATAAGTTTGTGACGCTCAAGCGAGGGGAAGATTCCATAAAGCGCGGTTGACTGGAGGGCGTTGCTTGACAATCCCTCTCACCCAAAGTAAAATTCCGCACGCTTAACCAAAAGAACATCGCCGAGATAGCTCAGTTGGTAGAGCACGCGACTGAAAATCGCGGTGTCCACAGTTCGATTCTGTGTCTCGGCACTCTCGGTGAACGTTGACCGAATGCGGGCGTAGTACAGTGGTAGTACGTCTCCTTGCCAAGGAGAAGGTCGTGGGTTCGAATCCCATCGCCCGCTCAGAAGTTTACAACGGCGTCGTGGCCAAGTGGTAAGGCAAGGGTCTGCAAAACCCTCACCACGGGTTCAAATCCCGTCGACGCCTCTTTCATGATCAATCGACGAATAGAGTTGCACGATGAACGAACGCCGCGAGGCGTTTTTTGTTGCCCCGCCATCACCTGCAAGGATTTTGCGAGCCTCAACTGTCCATTTCGGCATATAATTGTCGTTAATCTTTGTCGTTTCGCCGATCAATGATGCCTTCAGTGCGACGCAAGATCACAAATTCCACAATGAAAATTTTATATGTTGAAGATGACCCCGCTCACGTCGCCCTCACCGAGCGAGCGCTCGAGGATGCGTTTCAACGCGGGTTTGAATTACTCCATGCCGAGACGCTTTCGGTCGCCTTGAACATTCTCGATTCTCAGACCGATATCGATCTGGTGTTATCGGATCTCCGCCTGCCCGATGGGAGCGGGTTGGATTTGCTGACGCATGTCAAAAGTCGTTCCGCGCTTATGCCTGTGGTGCTGGTGACTGGACAGGGCGATCAAGATAATGCCGTTGCGGCGCTCAAGGGCGGAGCCACCGATTATCTCGTCAAGCAAAGCGACTATCTGTTGCGCCTCTCGGTGGTCATCACGAATGCCATTGCCCAGAGCAGGCTGTTGAAAGAACAGGCAGCGTTACGAGATACGGAAATCAAATACCAAACGCTCATTGAGCAAACGCCGGCGGTCGTATTTCTCAGCAATGCGGATGAAAAGGAAACCGGGGTATACGTTTCCCCTCGTTATAACGAGTTGACCGGCTATACCCAGGAAGATTGGTATTCAGATCCCGATCATTGGTTCAATACCGTCCACGCCGACGACAAGGAGAGGATCAGCCAGGCGTTTATCCAATCCCATAACGAGGAGACGCCCTTTCGTGAAGAATATCGGATCACGCGGCGCGATGGCAAAATCATTTGGATCAAAGAGGATACCAGCCTGATCCGTGACGGCAACGGGGTTCCGATCTACTGGCACGGAATTCTGGTGGATATCACAAAAGAGAGGGAGATTCAAGCCGCCCTGCAAAGCGAGCGGGATTTTGCCTTGCAAATCCTGAATACCATGGCGCAAGGTCTTACGATCACCAATGAGCAAGGCGTGTTCGAATACGTCAACCCTGCCTACGCAAAAATGGTTGGGCGCGCTCAGGAAGAGGTGATCGGAAAAAAACCTGCTGAGTTTACCGATCCCTCCAAGAGAACGGCGTTACAGCGTGAAAGTGAAATTCGACAGCGGGGTCAATCTTCAACCTACGAATCGTTACTGCTTCACAAGCAGGGTCACACCGTGCCGGTGATTATCAGCGGCGCGCCGCGCTCAAGCGAGATCGGAAATCGCGGCGCGATCGCGGTGATCACCGACCTCACCGCCATCAAAAAAGCGGAGGTGTCGCTTTCCCGGCAGGTGAAGGAGCTGACGGTGCTTCACATGGCGGCGATGGCAGAAGCGGAAATTGCCACATCTGAAAATGGATTGATCGAAAAAGTTACCAATATTATAAGTCATGTGCACACAGAGGTATGCGGCATCCTCTTACTGGACGCTTCCGGCGAAGTCTTATTTCCTCATCCTTCTTATCATGGAGCGGATATCTCGAATTGGAACGAAGGATTCCACATCACTCAAGGAATCACTGGGAAAGCCGTTCGGCTTGGAAGACCCGTCAGAACTGGCGATGTAAGCAAGGAAGATGTTTACGTGCCGATTGCAACCCATATTCGCTCGGAGTTATGCGTGCCGATCCAGGTTAATGAGCGAATCATTGGCGTGATCAACGTGGAAAGCAGGTCTCCGGATGCGTTCGATGACGGCGACGAACGATTCCTTGTTACGGTTGCCGGCGGGCTGGGAAGCGCCATTGAGCGGATTCGGCTTTTTAAAGCGGAACAACGCCGCGTGCGGGAATTGGAAATCATCAACCAGATCTCCGCCGACCTGCGCACCGCGCAAACCCTGGATGAAATGCTCGTCATTGTGCTACACGAGACTATGCAGTTGATGAATACCGGGCACGGCTCAATTTGGTTGTTCAGCCAGACAGACAACCTCCTCGTCCAACGGATCGCAAAGGGCAACGAACAAAATATGCCCGTGAAAGAATTGAAACCCACTGAGGGAATCGTTGGGCAGACGTTTACGTCCGGCAAAAAATACATCACGCGCGATTTAAGATCCGATCCGTTGATTTTTCAGAAAAATCGCGACAGCATTCAGCCCGGATTGGGAGCGGTCGCCATTCCGGTCCACTCCACAGCGGGGACGGTAGGCGTGCTGGCGATCTTCGTCGATTCGGAGAGGCAAATCACGAATGACGAACTAAACCTGCTGACCATTCTGGCTGAAATCGCCGGGAACGCCGTTCACCGCGCGGAATTATTCGAGCAAGGGCAGGAACAAATCCGTCGCCTGACAACCCTGCGCGATATCGATTCAGCCATCGCCTCCTCCACCGACTTGAGGGTAACGCTCAGCATCCTGATCGAATACTCCGTCAAACAACTGAAAGTCGACGCGGCGGATATCCTCATTTACCGACCGGAGATCCAAAGCCTTTCGTACCTGACAAGCGCCGGCTTTAACACGATAACGCCCACCCGCCCGTTAATGCGGATCGGCGAAGGGCTGGCTGGGCAGGTTGTCATGAAGGGAAGAATTCATCATGTTGTTGATCTAAAAAATTCCCCTGAGATTCGGTATGATCCGCTCCTGTTGCGCGAAGGGTTTGTTACCTATATTGGAGTCCCGCTCATTGTCAAAGGGCAGGTCAAGGGAGTGTTTGAGGTGTTCCATCGTTCACCCCTTTCCGCAAACGCGGATTGGATGCAATACCTCCAAACGCTTGCCGGACAAGCCGCCATCGCCATAGACAACGCCCACCTGTTCGAAAATTTACAAAGGACAAACCAGGAACTCACCCAGGCGTACGACACCACCCTTGAGGGATGGGCGCGCGCGCTGGAGCTCAGAGACCGCGAAACGGAAGGGCACACCCGCCGCGTAACAGACCTGACATTGCGACTGGCAAACGCCATGGGCATCAAGGAGGAAGACCTTGTCAATATATACCGCGGCGTGCTCCTCCACGATATCGGAAAAATGGGCGTTCCAGATCAAATCTTGAAAAAAACAGGACCACTGACCGACGACGAATGGGATGAAATGCGACGTCATCCGCAATACGCCTACAACCTGCTCGCCCCCATCACATTCCTGCGCCACTCACTCGATGTTCCCTACTGTCACCACGAACATTGGGACGGAAGCGGATACCCGAACAAACTAAAAGGCGAACAAATCCCGATTGCCGCAAGAATTTTTTCGGTGGTTGATGTTTGGGACGCCCTGCTCTCAGACCGATCCTATCGCAAGGCTTGGCCCCGCCAAAAGGTGGTCACGTACATCCAAGAAAACTCCGGCGCGTTGTTCGATCCCGAGGTGGTAAACGTGTTCCTTGCGATGATCGCCGAGGATGAAAAACAAACCGGGTGATGCTCATCACCCGGTTTGTGTCACTTCACCCGCAAGAATTTGCGTTTGCCCACTTGCAAAACGCCGGGGTGCGGAAAAGGTGTGTCTCCGCGCTCAATCGTTTCCCCGTCGAGCCGTACCCCCCTCTGGTCGAACAAGCGCCTCGCGTCGGACTTGCTTGCCGCGAGTTTCGCCGCGAGAATAACATCCAGCACAGTCTGCCCAGCCTGTAATTGAAACTCGGGCATCTCGTCGGGGATCTCTTTTTGCTGGAACATCTTCACAAACGCATCCTGCGCCGATGTTGCATCGGCTTCGCCATAGAAGATGGACACAATTTCGCGCGCCAACCGCATCTTCACATCACGCGGATGCGCCTTCCCGTCGGACAATTCTTTTTCGATGTCATCTATCTCGCCCGGGCTCCAGCGCGTGACAAGCCGCATATAGGTGCCCATTGCAAAATCGGGAATAGACATCAACTTGCCAAACATATCCTCCCCGCCGGTGTTGATGGGCACGATATTCCCGGTGGATTTGGACATGCGAAGCACGCCGTCGGTTCCGGGCAAGATTCCCGTGATAATACCCACCAGCGGTTTTTGCCCAAGCGCCTCCTGCAATTTTCTTCCTGCCACGATGATGTTGAATAACTGGTCCGAACCGCCGACTTGAACGTCTGTTTGCATGGCAACGGCATCATAGCCTTGCATCAATGCATAAAAAGTTTCGTGAAGGTAGATCGCTTCGCCCTTCTCCAGCCGTTTTGAAAAATTTTCGCGGGCGAGAAATTGCTGAACCGTGAAGTTCTGCCCCAAGCGAATCAGATCGAGCAGGGACAGTTCACTCAACCACTCTCCGTTATATCGGACCTTCGTCTTCTCTTTGTCGAGAACACGGAAGGCTTGCTCGGAATACGTCTTTGCATTATCAGCCACTTGCGCTTCCGTGAGAATCGGGCGGGCTTTATTTTTATCAGATGGATCGCCAACCAACGCGGTGTAACTGCCGATCAAGAAGGTGACCTCATGGCCCAGGTCTTGAAACTGACGGAGTTTGCGCATGGAGATCGTATGCCCAAGATGCAGGTCGGTGGAGGTTGGGTCGTAGCCGCAGTACACGCGCAGGGGTCGCCCTTCCGCGAGACGCGCGCGCAGTTCGGCAGTCATTGCCTTCTTTGTGTCTTCATCACCGTATTCGGTGCCTTGCATCAACAATTCAACTTGTTCTTCAATATTCACAAACGACCTCCGGATAAAAATAAAAACGCGTGGCACAACGGCGCCACGCGTTCAAGTCGCCATCGCCGGGTTAGGGGTGGCGGTAATAATAAGATTTTTCTACTCGCGGGAAACCGAACATGCGCCGATTATAAACCATCACTGCCCAAGATTGAAGACAAAAGACCACGGACCGCGGATCGTGTAAAACTCATCACTGAACACGATCTGCTCCGCTTCTTCCTGCGACAGGCTGTCTGGTTTGCCCACCACCTGCATGACCGGCACCCCATTCACATCGGAGCATCCGAGCGTGATGCCAGCGCCTCTTTCGTTCAGAGTCTGCTGAATTTTCGATATGTAAATGTTGCAATAATCTTCCGGGCGCGGCGGGGCGGCAATGGCGTCTACTGTGATCGTCACCGCCGAGAGGTTGGCATCGGGCGGAACGTTGAAGAATGACAAAGCGTCACAGCGAACGCCCGATGCTCCTTCCACAGGCTCCTGGATACTTAGCAAGGTCGAGGCAAAGTCGAACAACACGATATCGCCATACTGCAAACTTGCGCCCCAAATCGACCAGTCTGACCCATCGATCAAGGTGAAGCAAACCTCCGCATTGACATCTTTCCCATCGCGCCAGGCGCGCGTGACGCTCACGTTGATTCCGCTGGAGGATTGAACCGGCGCCGCGGGAGCCGATTCAACCGTCGGATAGGATGGATCGATCAATGCTGTTGGCAAGGGCTGAACGGCGCCCTGAGGGAATCCGCCCGGGGCGCACGCGCTAACCAGCAACAAGATCGCAATTGAAATTCTTTTCATGCTGAACTCCTTTTAGGCTGACAAATTTGCCAGCGCAACTTTCAATGTGTCATATTCAAATTTGAAACCCAGCTCAAGAAGCCTTTTAGGCTGGGAGTATCGCCCTTCGGTAAGCAATATGCTCATTTCACCCATTACCATTCGCAACAGAAACCCCGGCACATGAAACCAATATGGGCGGTGTAAGGACTGCGCAATCCCGCGCGTGAAATCTGCGTTGGAGGTTTGCGCGGGAGAGATCAGGTTGAATGCGCCTGAGGCTGTGTTGTGCGCGAGCAGGAATTTCATGGCGTCGATCTCGTCCGCGATATGGATCCATGGCATGGCTTGGCGCCCATCGCCAAACTTACCGCCGAAGAACAAGAGGGCCGGGAGTTTCATCAGCGGGAATAACCCTTTGCTTTTATGAAGCACAACAGCCGACCGGCAGATCACCCTGCGGACGCCGAGTTGATCAAGAGGCTGAGATGCCTCCTCCCACTTGACACCCAGACGAGAGAGAAAATCGTCTGCTGGCGGAGTTGATTCGTCCGCGATTGAGTCGCCACGCAAGCCGTAATAGTTGATGCCGGAGGTTTGGAGGTAAACGCCCGGGCGGCGGTCCGCGCTGGCTACGGCGAAAACAAGCGCGCGGGCGGGAAGGACGCGCGAGTCTTCAAATTGTTGTTTGCGTTGTTTTGTCCAAGGTCCGTGATCGAGGCTAAATCCTGCGACATTGATGATTGCGTCCATTTCGTTGACGATCTGTCCCCATCCAGTGGTGGTTCGCCCATCCCAATGGATATGATTCGCGGCGCGGGGTTTCCGCCGCGTTAGTATGCTCACCCGGTGTCCATCCGCAAGCAGGCTGGTGGTGAGCGCCGAGCCGAGGAACCCGCTCCCGCCGGCGATCAGTATGTTCACGAACTTTCCTGTAACAGATTCATAACCTCTCGAGGGGCGGATTTAACGCTTTCAAAAATTCGGCAGTATAATCGTGTCTGTTGTAGAGCCAGAATGTACGAGCCTGTATTGGTTTTGAACGCTAATTTCGAACCGATCAACGTGTGCAATACAAGACGGGCAATCGGTTTGCTACTGGCTGGCAAGGCGGATATGGTATTGAACGGTCGCGGTCACATTCGGACCATTCGAGAGTTGCTCCCGCGCCCTTCGGTCATCCGGCTTGAAAGCCAGGTTCATCGACCGCGCCCGCATGTCAAGTTGACGAGGCGCGAAGTGTTTCGCCGCGATAATTATACCTGCCAGTATTGCGGAAAGCGCGAAGGCGGGTTGACGGTGGATCACGTGACGCCTCGTCACATGGGCGGCGCGCATATGTGGACGAACGTTGTAGCGGCATGCCCTGCATGCAATCACAGGAAGGGTGGCAGGCGTGTGGAAGAAGTGCACATGCGCTTACACCACTTGCCGAAGGAGCCTCCAGCCAATGCGGCGTATATTTTCGGAAAACATTTGAACGAGTATCAAGAGTGGGAGCCGTTTATTTCAGGCTGGTAAAAAAATCCTCTCCGTTGGAGAGGATTTTTTTTACAAGTCGATGGTCATAAAGTCTTTCGCTACGATCACTTCACCTTTGTATGTCTTTCGGGCTTCTGCGGCAATATCGCCGCTGGCAAACCGCCCGGTGGGGTAATGGACCAAGTACAACTTCCCCACTTCGGCTTTGGCGGCGATCTCTCCCGCTTGCTCCGCGGAGGAATGACCGAATGTTGCGCCGGCGGCTTCATGGATGAGCACATCTGCCCCCGCGGCAAGGCGGACCGTCTGCTCACACGGTTCGGTATCGCAGGAATACACCAGTGTTTTACCGCCGGTCAGGCATTCCACACGCAAGCCGATCGTTGGAATCATGTGATGGACCGGCGAAGAACGCACGCGGAACTCGTTGCTATCCAGCACCAGCGCCATTTCGGCTTCGGGCAGGCGATAAAAGCCAACCGGGAAAAAGTTGGGCCATTCTTCCCAGCCATAAAAACCCATCAGGTCTTCGAGTCTGTCCATGGTGTAGTGCAAGCCGTAAATGTTGACCGGCTTCGTCCGCCCCATCAACCACATGTCCATGAGCAATAGCGGAACGCCAGCTACATGGTCCGGGTGAAAATGCGTGATGACAATATCCGTAAGGGAGTTGAAATCCACTCCGGCTTGTTCGAGTCGGACAACGGGAGTGCTGACGCAATCCACAAGGATGGTCCGCTCTTTACCCACAATGACAAGGTGGGTATTCTCGTGATCGATGGATGGCACTGCGTTAGACGAACCCAGAATGATTACTTTGGGCATATGCCCTCCTAATTAAAAGTATGGGACGATCATTTTGAGGAGTTGTGGCGTCACGTACACTTCGATCACTGCCGCAACGGCGAGAAACGGCAGGACAATGCCGATGAAAACACGGAACCAATCCGCAAGGGCAACGAGCAACAGTTCACCCAGACTCTTATCCTGTTGTGGGGTAACGAGCAACGCGCCAGCCTTCAGTGTGGCGGCGACTGAGAGGAACACGGCAGATAACTCGAAGATGCCGTGAGGCAGTATCCCTGCGGCAAATAACAGCCAGGGCGAAACTCCCAGCAAACTTGCCCCGCCAAGCACCCCGCCCACCAACCCCATGTTCACAAGGAATAAGGCGATGCCCAGCGTCCCAAAGGATACGATACCAAGCAACAACATGATCACGACCGCGCGGGCATTATGATAGAACAGCACCGGCGCGGGCATCTGAGCGCTCAGGTACTCAAAGTCTGTCAGGTTTTCGTTCACCAATGTCTTTATTCGATCCGTGATCTCCGGTGAGATGTCGAGGAACGCGGGCACATTGACAACCACCCACAGATAACTCGCCATGATCGCGGCGATCCCGAGCAACGTTACTAGCGCCAGTGGTCGCCTTAATTGTTTGAGCGTTTCAGGTAATTCAACAGTAAACCATCCCCATACCGATTCGGCGTTACCGACAAACCGCCCGATAAAGACTCGGCTCATCTGCTTGAGGTTAAAAGTATCGATCTCCCTACCCAACAAATATTCCCGCCGAAAATGTGAAATTCCGAGGCGGACGATCAACGTCGACAGCAGGGTAACGCCAACGATCGCGTACCAAAGCACGCTCTCATTACCCCAAAAGATCAGCGCCGTTTCCCCTTGCAACAAAAACGCCACCGGCACCACCACGAACGACGCCAACAGGTTTGCCGCGCGAACGGTTGTGGCTTGCACAGAGATGACAATCGCCGAGCTCACCATCAACACGGCATGCGCGAACGTAAGCAACAAGACCAGCGCAAGCAGGTAAGGGCTTGGAAATGCCACATCACGGCGGGTGATCAATATCAAATAGATGGTAATGGAAAAAAAACTGAATACAAGCGGGGTCGTGATTCCGACCAATAACTTCCCCAGATAGATCTGATGATCGTCGAGCGGCGAACTCAAAAGCGGCTCGATGGTGCCGCGCTCTTTCTCACCGACGAACGATTCCAGCGCGACAACCAGCGTGAACGACAACGGGAAGAACCCGATCACCAGGATCACGAACGGAACAAGCCGCTCGAGGATCAAATCGCCGCCAAAGCGACCCATAAATTGAATGGCTTCCTGCGTGGTATCGTCGGCGACGAACGGAAACAACGCCATGAGCAACACCATCGGCGCGACGATGCGCCAATCGCGGAACTGATCGATGAACTCGCGCCGCGCCACCATCCAGATCGCATCCCAATTACGCCGCATACGCCAACCCCTGCGCCTCTGCCATGGTCTTCAAATACACCTGCTCCAACTTTCGCGGGACTTCATGAAACGATATCAACGGCGCATTCATGGATGTCAGCGCGCGCACCAACCCAGGATTCACAACCTGCGGCGCCTCGATCCGGAACTTGAGGCTGGTCTCACTCCTCGACGCAACCTCCGCCCCGGCGGGCAGTCTCAAACCGCTGGCATCGAAGGCATCCGCGAATCTTGCTTCGTATTCCACAGGTCCCAACACGCGTAGTTTCAATTCGTCCAGCGTGCCACTTAAGAGGACCTTGCCGCGATAAATGATGGCGATATGGTCCGCCAACGCTTCGGCTTCCGCGAGGTTATGTGTGCAAATGATAATTGTCCGCCGGGAGGAACGCAATCGGGCAATCTCATCCCGCACCAAACGCGAGGACTCCGGGTCCATGGCAGACGTTGGCTCATCCAGCAACAACACAGAAGGGTTGTGCATCAACGAACGGGCGAGCGCCAGTTTCTGCTTCATCCCTTTTGAATATTCCCCCGACCTTCGGCGCGCGGCTTCAGCAAGCCCGAAGTAATCGAGCAAATATTTACTACGCACAGCCCGCGCCTGGGCATCCAGCCCGTAAATTTTCCCGAAATAATCGAGGTATTCATCGCCGGTCATGCGCAAATACAAACCGTGTTGCTCTGTCAACACCCCCACGTTCATGCGGATCTCTTTCGGGTTCTTCATCACATCATACCCGCCAACGCGAGCCGAACCGCGCGTTGGCGCGAGCAATGCGGTCAACATGCGGACGGTGGTCGTCTTCCCCGCGCCGTTCTGTCCCAGCAACGCGAGGATCTGACCGGGCTGAACGTTCAACGTCACGCCTTGCACTGCCCAGAAATAATTATTGAACTGTTTGCTTAAATCGTTTGTTTCGATCATAAGACAAATATATTTTCCAATCGTTTCGTTGGTGAGCATAGCCAGCGCTCATTTTACAGTCAATCAGACAACAGTCCCCCCGCAAAATTGAAAAGTGAGCCTCTTGCATAAGTCAGTTTTATCTAGCCACAGAGACCTTTGAGAAAATCTCTTTTTTTCTCTGTGGCAAAGAGACCCTCGTAAGAGGTCTATTTCAAGAAATCATATTACAGCGCAAAGCTCGTAAACGGATGCGTAATCTGAGTAAACCGTCCACGAATTCTCACGAATACTCGAATATTCGTCCCGCATTCGCTTATTCGCGGCTCTTCATTTGTGGATGGTTTTCATCGTCGGGCAACCTTGCGCTGTAATAATAGTAATCAGCTTTGAACCGAAACGCCGCGATGCCGCCAATACAAAGCCGCGCCGGCGCACACGGCGATCACTGCCATAAACGTCTGGTTGATGTTGATGCCCGCCACCAGCGAAGCGTCGAGCCGCAAGAAGTCAAGGAAGAAGCGGATGACCGGGTAGGTGACCAGATACGCGAGGAAAATATCGCCCGACTTGAGTCGACCGGCATACCGGCGAGAAATCCATAAAAGGAATATCATGTTCGCAAAATTCAATATCGACTCATACAAGAACAGCGGATGATAGTATTCAACATCAAAGTATCCCGCAAGGCGTTTTTCGGGGTCGATGTATAACTTCCACGGCAGGTTTGTGGGCGCGCCGTAGAGTTCCTGGTTGAAGAAGTTCCCCCAACGACCAATCGCCTGACCCAACGCCAGGCACGGCGCGGAAATATCTGCCCATTCAGAAAATTTCAAGTTGTTTTTGCGGGAATAGAAAAACAAGACGATCGCGCCGCCGATGACCGCGCCGGGGATTCCCAACCCGCCTTTCCAGATCGCGAGCGCATCCAGCGGATGAGACAAATACCACGCCGCCGTTATGCCAGACGAAGGAGGCGGGGTGAGAATATGCCAGACGCGCGCGCCAATAATGCCGCCAATGAGCAAATAGATAAGCAGGTCCCAAACGATCTCGGATTCATGCCCGCGCCGCCGCGCTTCTTTTGCGGCAAGCCATGCGCCAGCCACCGCGCCGAGCATCAAAATGATCCCGTAAAAACGAAGAGTCTGCTCTTCGCCAAAAAGGAAGTAATGGATGCCATCGAATTGAATGCTCATGGTTTTATCTCTTCTGAATTTGCCGTTTGCATGCGCGCGTGCGCCTGCGCGCGGACGTGCCAAATTCTCTGCAATGCCGTGATATTGGCGAAGACCGCGATGATGGCAAGCCCAAGGTAAAGTTTGTTGAAGACCAAGGATGGCGCAAGCACAAGATACCTCTCCACGCGCGTCAGCAAGCCGACTTTCGCGCCATAGCCCAGCCCCTCCGCGCGCGCTTTCACATACGATACGAGAACCGATCCCGCCGCCGCGACGAAGGTAAGCATCCCGCCCAATGGTTCGCCGACAGTCAGATAATAATATAGCAATCCGCCATAGATGATCAATTCTGAATATCGGTCGCTGACCGAATCGACGAACGCGCCGAAATCGCCTGGCTCGCCGCGCAGGCGCGCCATGGTCCCGTCCAAAGCATCAACGGGAGTCATGATCAGCACCAAAAGCCCGCCGGTAAGCATATCGCCTTGCGCCAGATAATACGCGCCGACACAGTTGCCGATCATTCCGATAACGGTCACCATGTTCGGCGTGAGACCAAGCCTGTTGAAAAACCTTCCAAGCGGGTCGAGCACCCATTTGAACCACAGGCGCAAATAATCGGTAAATGTTTTTCGCGTTGAATTGTGTTCGATGTTAGGCATGTCTGGCAATCATAACAGGCTTTAAACCCTCGAAGGCTCTCGGATTATTTCCCAATATCATCCAACTCTTCATCCAACGGTTCCACTAAAACATCGCGCTCCTTGCCGCCACCCTGTGACGGACCCACGATATCCATCTCTTCAAGTTGATCGAGCAAACGCGCCGCGCGTGGATAGCCGATCCGCAATCGTCTCTGTAATAACGATGCCGACGCCCGCTGACTCTGCCGGACAATCGTTACCGCTTTTTCGATCAACTCTTCGTCTTCGTTTTCATCGGGTTCGCTCAAGAGTTTTTCCCAGGGCGGGGTATCGTCGGCATCATCGGCGTTTTTCTTCCAATGCGCGATGATCCGCTCGATCTCCATGTCGGTGATCATCACTCCCTGCGCGCGGATGGGCGAGCCGCTTTCGGGGTTCAAAAATAACATATCGCCGCGCCCCAGCAAGGTCTCCGCGCCGGTGGTATCGAGGATGACGCGGCTATCCACGCCAGACGCTACGGCAAACGCAAGACGCGCCGGGAAGTTTGCTTTGATCAAGCCCGTCACCACATCCGTCGACGGGCGTTGCGTGGCGACGATTAGGTGAATGCCTGTGGCGCGCGCCATCTGCGCCAGGCGGACAAGATTGTGCTCGGTCTGGTCGGGCGCAGACATCATCAAGTCTGCCAGTTCATCGATCAAAACGACAATGCGCGGCAATGGCGCGCCGTCCTTCTTTTTCGATATGCGGCGGTTATAGGTTTCCAAATCGCGGGCATGCGCGCCTTCGAGCAGGCGATAGCGATGCTCCATTTCCACCACCACCCAACGTAACACGCCGAGAATGCGCTCGACATTTGTTTCGACCTTCCCATATAAATGCGGCAAGCCATTGAAGCGCAGCAGTTCGACCATTTTCGAATCGATCATCACCATGCGCAGATCTTCGGGCGGGTTGTTCATGGCAAAACACGCCGCCAGCGCAGTGATACATACCGACTTGCCCGAACCGGTCGCGCCGGCGATCAATAAGTGAGGCATTCGCGCCAGGTCCGCCGTCAGCGGTTGACCCGAAACATCGCGTCCCAATGCCATCGCCAGCGGCGTTCCTATCTTGTGGAACGCATCGGTCTCCAGGATCGCGCGCATCCGCACGACAGAGGTATGCGTGTTCGGCACCTCGATACCCACGTAGGGCTTGCCCGGCACCGGCGCTTCAATGCGTAATCGCTCGGCAGAAAGCGCCAGCGCCAAATCTTTTTGTAATGACGCGATCTGCGCCACGCGCACTTTCATCTGTTGCGCGTCTTCCTCGGTGGCGCCCGCTTTCTTCATAAAGCCGGGCTGAACGGCAAATTGAGTCACGGTCGGTCCCATGCGGAAACCGATCACGGTGGCGGCAACGCCAAATTCGGCAAGCGTTTTTTCGATCATGCCGGCGGTTTGGTTGATGGTCCGTTCATCGGGGCGCGCGTTCTGGTCGGCGAGCAACGCGTTCAACGAGGGCAGGCGGTCGTCGCGGTCGCGCGGCGCGGCGGGCTTTTTATCTTTTTGATCGGCAACGCGCAGGGATTTTCTAAATTCTGGAGGTAATGCCGTTGCGGGAGATTTCTTGCGCGTCGGGGGCTCTGACTTCTCTTCCGCCTTCGCCTCTACCGGGATTTCGAGTTGGGTCGCCAATTGGGGAGGCTGAGCCTCGCCTGCGAGTTTCAACAGCCACCTTTCGAGCAATGCCCATATTCCCAAGCCGGTCATCGAGAAGAAAAACCAAAGAATCAACAACAACAGCACGCCCCATAATTTATCGATGCGCCAGAATAGGGTGATGAGTCCCCAACCGATCCTGCCGCCGTCTGCGCCAGCCTCCGCGCGGATGAGTGATCCGCCTCCGATGGCGGCAAGCAGTCCCAACGTCAGAAGAGAAGCGAGTAGAAGCGTGGATAATCTCCCCCACCCGAGAGGAGGTCCACTGCGGCGAACGGTTAGGAATCCGAAATATCCCAACCCAGCCACCACCAGATACGATCCCCAGCCAAACCAAAGTGAGAGAAAATCAACCCACGGTGTGAGCGCCGCGCCTGTGGTAATTTTTTGCAACGCGAGGAAGGTGGTGAGTGAAGCGGCGAACAGGAAAATACCGAAGGCATCGCGCGCGAAGCGGCCAAAGCGCTCGTTGAGCCGCGCAAGTTGCGTGAGCCAATCGTTGCGCGGCTCAGGAAAGGGAGGCAGGTTGGAATGTTTTTGCATAAGACGGTCAGGTACTGCTCATCCCTTCGCTTGTTTCCATGTCGAGGATGGCGCGCGCAACAGCTTCCACAGCGACTCGTTGTTTGCGATACAGATCGGCTTCAGACATGGCGAGCCTGCCAGCCACCTCGCGCACTTTTCTGCCTTCGATGAATTTCATTTCGAGGATGTTATACAAGATCCATTCGCTGGTGAAGCGGCGGTCGCCTTCGGGTTTGACCTGATCGACGGCTCTGCGAAGTAGGGCGCGCAAAGCGTTCGATGCGTTGCCTTCGTATTCTCCCACCAGTGATTGGACGACTCGCAACCGCATGAGCGGGCTGTTCGATAATTTCGGTCCACCCCAGTAATGCGCGAGCGCGTCTTTCACCCAATCGGCGAGGTCCGATTCTTTCGGCAGGGGTTCTGCAAGGAGGGTTGCCTTCGTGTCGTAGCGCCCAGCCGCGCGCATTCGTTGTAACAGGTCGATCTGCGGTTGTAAATCTTCGAGGGAGTGGAAGACGCGTTGTTGCAAGAGGCGGTCTTCGAGCGCGAGCGCGGCGCGGTCGGCGAGCAACCAGAGCGCATCGCGTTGGTCGCGATCCATGGGGTGGTCCGCTTTGCGGGCGATTCCCAGCAACCCCAACAAAGGGGGAACTTCATCCCGGTCGCCATTTTCTTTTTGCTTGTGAAGCGGGAGAATCCAGAAATTTCCCCAAGTGTATTCATGTCGTTCGCCCTGACCGTTCAAGTGAACAACGTTCAGCGCCTCTTCCAAATTTTCATTCTCAAGCATGGAACGGTTACCAGCGACGACGCTTAAGCTCAATTCATCCCCATCCAACGCGGCTACGAATGCGCACGGCGATTGCAAGTGGTCTCGTACAGCGGCAAGCACGGTTTCAAGGAATTGCTGTAAGTCTCCACGGGTGAGCAGGCGCTCTTCGATGTTTTGCAAGAGTTGTAATTCTTCGCGGTCGCGCCCATAAAAAAGTAAGCGTTCCCACAGCGGAGAGAACAAGGTAACCGCATGTTCGAACAACAACACAGTGACGACAACCGCTAGCGGCACAAATCCTGAATACGGCTCACCTCCAAGGAGTTCACCCGTCCGCCGGACCAGCGTCATCGTGGTTAAAGCGAGGGAGGCGGTAACCGGTCCGCGCAGGAGCCATTTGAACAGGCGACTCTTCACCACGCGATCGGGCCATGAAACGCCGAAGAATGCAACCGCATACGCCATGACTACGACCAGCACCGCAACGAGCAAATTGTTGATGAAGGCAATGCTCCAAAATAAAAGCGGGTATTGCGCCGCAAGGCTTGAACCAAATAACAAGTACGGATACGAGCCGAGCGCGGGCGCGGTGGCGCCTGCCATCAGGTAGATCATGCGCCGCCTGCCGGAACGCGTCAGCATGCGCGAGTAGGCGCGGATGAAGTTGTATCCTGCCAGCGCGATAATCAGTAAATAGAAGCCGGTGAACAGTTGCGTCCACTGCGTATGCTGTAAATGAGGCGCGGGTTTTCCATTGAGCACGAGGGGACCGACAAGCAACCCCGCGGCAAGCAAAGCAACAAACCCCAGAGCGACAGCGTACACAAGACGGATGGCAAGCCTGCGTCGTCCGCGCGAGGGGCGCCCTGCTGTCACGAGCAAGGCGTCGGAGAAATGCAAATACGCCGGGGGAAGAAAGATGATCCCGATCCACTGAAATTGAAGCAGGTATTCGATCCCCCAATTCGGCACCGTTTTATTCTGGAGAGCCTCGGTGGTAAAGACCACCACCACACACAACAGGATAATGGCAAAAGAACGCGCCACACGGTCGCGTAAATTAAATGAAAAGGCATACATCAACAGCGAGAAGGCGGTGATCGCGATCCCTGCCGTCAAAATATTGTTCAGCGTTTGAAGCGCTGTGAGCAATCCATCCAGCCAGCCGAAAAACATAGACTACTTGATCGTCCTGCCGAAAAATAAAGTTACATCCTGCGTGGGGTAGTAATGGTCATTATACCCGCAGAACTCATAGCCAAATTTTTGCGCCAAACGGATGCCGCCTTCGTTCTTCGACTGCATTTCAAGGATCAACCTGCGCGCGCTTCGTTCGGACGCCCAAGCCTGCGCCGCCACTAGGAGAGCAGATGCCGCGCCCGCGCGCCTTACCTCCGACGTGACGACCAGGTCGGTAACCCAGACAAGCGAGGAGGCATGTTCCTCTTTTGCGCACAGATAGCCAATGACCGCGCCGTTGTCGATTGCCACCAGTGTCAGGTCGCGGCGGGTCCATTCATCGGCAAGCGCGTATTGATTTCGCGGATAGATCACATCCACCGTTCGCGGCAGGCGCACCTCGCGGAAACTTGCCACAGCCTGATTGGTCTCGCGCTTCAGATCCAATTGCCAGACGTAATCACTGCGGCTTTTGTGGTCGAGCGCCATTAAGCGGGGAATGTCGGTTGCAACAGCAGGTCGAATGTCAATCAAGGTAGTTCTCCAATTTACTGGTTTTCCACGCGGACAACGATCACGCAAGGTCCGATGGTCTGCCCGGCATTATCGATGATCACGAGTTGCAGGAAGTAATCGCCATTGGGCAAGGTGACTGTGTCCCACTCGCCAAGCGTATCGTCCTTCACGATCTTATCCCCTGCCGAAATGGTCGCCCAGATATTCGAACCCATCGATGAGACCTCATATTTAAAGAACGCAAGGTTTGGGACATCCGCCGTGCCAGTCAATTCGATTTTGCCGCTGACCGCCGCGCCCGGCGACGGCGCTGTGAGCATGATCTGGTTTGGCACACAGCCGCTCATGCCGCTGGGAGCCGCCTGGGTAGGCAGGGACGCCGCCTGGGTGGCGGCGTCTGGCGCGAGCGTATTCGCCGGGGTGAGGAGCAGGTCGAGCGTGGGAGTCGCTATCACGTCTGAGGCGGGAAGCGAGGGCACAACGAAAGCGGTGATAAAGAATTCCGCAAGGATCAACCCTAGAACGGCAAACCCAAACAACGTCGATCGTATCAGCCGCCGCAGGGCGAATTCGCGCTCAAGCCCATAGACTGAATTCCTCCACTCCAGCCAATAACGAACCATGTTGCGGGCAATGAATAATCCCCAGAGGATCAACCCGATATAGATCAGAGGTTGATAGGTTTCGAGGGAACGATAAAACTGACTCATTCCACGAACTTACAGGGAACGCAATACGCCGCGAACGATCTTTTCTATTTTTGGCGTGATTACCTTGCCGGCTTCGATGACTTCCTCGTGAGTGGTCACAGTCGAGCCGTCCAGGTTGGCTTTGTTACTGATGCCCGAAAAACCGAGGACGCGCATCCCGCCATGACGGGCAACGATCACCTCCGGCACTGTGGACATTCCTACCGCGTCTGTGCCAGCCAGGCGGAGGAAGCGCAAGTCGGCGGGTCCCTCGAACGACGGTCCGCTCAATCCGCAATACACGCCTTCGCGCAACACGATGCCGGATTCTGAGGCGGTTTTACGGGCTTGCGCCATCAATTGCAAGTCATAGGCTTGACTCATGTCCGGGAAACGCGGACCCAATTCTTCGATGTTTGGTCCCATCAGAGGGTTCGCGCCGGTCATGCCCATCAGGTTCAAGTGGTCGGTGATCAACATTACATCACCGGGCGCAAAATCCGGGTTCACGCCTCCCGCGGCATTGGTAACGATGAGGATCTCCAAGCCCATGCGCGCCATCACGCGCGTCGGCAAAGTCACTTGTGAAATACTGTAACCTTCATAGAAGTGAACCCGTCCCTGCATTACCATCACTGATTGTCCTTCCAGCTCGCCGATGACCAGCCTGCCAGTGTGCCCATGCACAGTGGAAAGGGGCCAATCGGGAAGGTCGCCGAATGGGATAAAGTCCGCTTGTTGGACTGAATCAGCCAGGCTGTTGAGACCGGAACCGAGCACGATCCCGATCCGCGGGCGATGTGATGCGCGCGCCCGGACAGCTTCCACGGCGCGGTCGATTTGTTCAAGGGTAACGAATTGATTCATAAGTATCTTCTCGCTCAGAAATTTTGCCGTCGATTATCTCACGGCAAAAAAATTATAACAGATTAGAAGGTTACAAATATGCCGCGATCATGAAGTACAATAACGCCAAAAATTCACTTCAGTCATGAAAAAAAATATGCTCCCGCCTGCAAGCCGATTCATGTTGCTCCTCGCAACCATAATTTCGCTTCTCGGTCAGGGGTTTTGGCTGGCTCCTCGCGCGTTCGAGCTCATCCTGAAGTATTTATCCGCTGTGGGGAACCTCATCCCCGGGGGTGTTTTTCTCATCCTCGCCTGGCTGTTATACATTCAGTCCCTGCGACGGATACGGCTTTCGCAAGAGCGGATCAAACGCCAAACCGAGACCCTGCTCTTCATTCAACTGATCGCCGTGGTGGGAATGTTGCTTCTGCTAAAGGATCTGCCTGTCGAAGCACAGCAATCGGGGTTCATTTTAAGCGGCGCGATCACCGTCCTCACCAGCCTTGGGCTGTATCTAAATTTCATCGTCCCGAGCAGGGAAGGGAGTTTTGATCCCGCCGCCGAAAGCGACGAGGCAAACATGCTTCGCGCTCAAGTTGAGTCTCTCAGCCAGCGGCTGGCTGATGAAAAGCATCACGCCACACAACTCACGTTCCTCAACGAACTCAGCAAACAGTTGGAATCCGAATTGGAACTGGAAGTTGCCGCGCAACTTGCCGTAAATACCCTTGCTCACACAATCGATGCTTCATTTGCCTCGCTGTTGTGGCACGAGCCTGAAAACAAACGCTATGTGATGCTGACCGCTTCAGGCAAGGATAGCGGAACGATTCCGTCAGGGTATCAACAAGATGCAACCAGGGGCGTGCTGGGGCGAACCACGCGCTTGAAAAAGACCCAAATCGTAAACGATACGCGAACCGACGCGGACTTCCTGCCGGTCGACTCGATCCCGGTGCTCTCCATGATCAGCGTGCCTATCCTCCAGCACAGCAAGATCCGCAGTGTCATTGAGATATGCTCGGATCAAGTCTCAGCATTTTCCGGCGCCGATGTCAGCATCGCCGAAGATGTTGCGCTGGAATTAACGCGGGCTTGGGAGCGAGTCAGTTATCACCAGCGTTTGAAGGAACTCATCCAGGCGGGTATTTCGCTCACCACCCTGCTCGACCCGCAAGCCGCGGTGCAAGAAGTGGCGCTGATCGCCCAAAGGACGCTGGAGGCGCGTTTTGTGTTTGTCACCCTGCTCGACCAACAGGGCAACTTCTCGCGGATTGCGGCGGCTGGCAATGCCCCGCGTTTATTTTCCGCGTTGAGCCAAAACTCCACCAACGAACCGATCATTCAAGCCGCGCTGAACGCCACGCATCCGTTCCGCATACGCGATATCCGCAAATACGTCCAGCCGGGAAAATTAGACGTGGATACGACCAGTTTGAGAAGCGCGCTCGCCATCCCCATTCGATTGCACCGGCTGAGCATCGGCACCATTATCGCGTTTGGCAAACAGGATGGGGTTTCGTTTTCAGAGAACGACGAATCGCTGGCGGATCTAATGTCTTCCCAGGCGGCGGCATCCATCGAAAGTTCATGGTTATATCAGGAATTGCGCAACACCTTGAACACAACCTCCATGTTATATCAACTCAGCGTGGATGTCATTCAAGCGGAGGAATTAAGCAACGCGGCAGAACTAATCGCTCAAGCGGCGCACAAACTTACGAGCGCAAACGAAACAGGCATCACGTTATTGTCGAAGTCGGGAATCATTGAGGCGGAAGTCGGCATCGACGCCAACGGGGTCCACAACCGCCGCGAACATCCGCAAACGAGCATCGACCAGGCAATCGAAACCGGGCAAAGCATAATCATTTCGAACGAAAATGGGTCCATCGTCTGCTATCCGTTATTGACAGTTGGCGGGACGTACGGCGCGTTGTGGATGAACATCCCTGAGAGTCGCGGGCAGAACTTTGCGAATCTCCAGACGCTGGCGAATCAAGCCGCAATTGCGCTTGAGCGCGCCATCCTATTGGCGGAATCGCAACGTCAGGCAGAGGAGATCAAGAGGGCATACGCAGAGTTGGAAACCACCTACGACAGAACGTTGACCTCCCTCATGTCCGCATTGGATGCGCGGGATCGCGAAACGGAAGGTCATAGCGTGCGCGTCAGCCGTCTCGCCTGCACGCTGGCAAAAGAGTTGGGATTATCCGAAGTTCAATTGAAATCGCTTGAGCGTGGCGCCCTGTTGCACGATATTGGGAAAATCGGCATCAGCGATACCATCCTGCACAAGCCGGATAAATTGACCGATGATGAATGGAAGATCATGCGCGTGCACCCCGACATCGGCGCGCGCATTGTGGAAGGTATCCCGTTCTTGAACGACGCCGTGCCCTTGATACGACACCATCACGAACGCTGGGATGGGAGCGGCTACCCCGCCGGTTTGCACGCCAAGGAAATTCCCACACAAGCGCGCATCTTCGCTGTGGCAGATGTTTTCGACGCGCTGACCAGCCGTCGCAGATATCGCGAAAAGTCCACCCCGGAAGAGGCGCTCCAGTTTATGAAAGAAAACGCGGGCGTTTTGTTCGATCCTGACATCATCGAAGCCCTGACGCAAATCTCGCATCATGAATTTACCGAAGGCGCGAACCAGTAACAATCGTAATCCGTCAGCGGAACGCCTCTGCAAACGCCCGAATCGTTTTCTCGACCCCCGCATCGTCAATCGCGTAATGGGTCACCAAACGGATGCGGCGCGCGCCTGCCCAATCGATCAATACCCCTTGGTTTGACATATTCTCGCACAACTCTTTTTCGTCGAACGGAATGTCATCAGCGATATTGAAGAAAACCATATTCGTGAACGGCGCGCCTTCATCGAGCAGGATGCCCGGTATCTTCCGCAAGCCATCCGCCAGTTTTTTGGCGCGCGCATGGTCCTCCCCCACCCGCTGTGACATTTTCTCGAGCGAAACGATGCCCGCCGCCGCAAGGATACCGGCTTGTCTCATACCGCCGCCGAGCATCTTCCGCAGGTGACGGGCGCGGGCGATAAACGCCTTCGTTCCCGCCAGCATCGAACCGACCGGCGAAGCCAGCCCCTTGCTCAAGCAAAACATCACCGAATCGGCCGGGGCGACAAGCTCTTTCACGTCAACTCGTAGAAAGGCGGCGGCATTGAAAATTCGCGCGCCGTCGATGTGAAATTTCATGTTGTTGCTTTGGGCGATTTCACCAACTTGCCGCGTGTATTCAACGGAGATTGCCATCCCACCGCAATTGTTCTGCGTATTTTCGATACAGATCAGGCGCGTAATGGGATGATGCACGTCCTCCGAGCGGATCGCATTGCGAATCTCCCCCAGTGCAAGCGTGCCATCTTTCTGATTTTGTAGTGGGTGTGGATGAATCCCGCCGAGCGCAGACATCCCACCCGCCTCGTTCAGATAAATGTGAGATCGCCCCCCAACGATCGCTTCATCTCCGCGCTGGCAATGGATGAGCAAAGCCAGGAGATTCCCCATCGTCCCTGAGGGCACGAAAATGGACGCCTCTTTGCCAACCATATCAGCGGCGAGCGCTTCGAGCTTGTTTAGGGTTGGGTCGTCGCCGTATACATCGTCGCCCACTTCGGCTTCCGCCATTGCCTCGCGCATTTCGGGCGTCGGTTTGGTGACAGTATCGGAGCGAAGATCGATGATGCTCATGGTTTTCCTCTTTTACAGATTTCCGATATGATCGATTGTTTTGTGTTGTGGATCGATCACGATATAAGACGGCAAGCCGAGTTCTTTCCAAAGGGTATATCCGTCGCAACCTGTCAGCCATTCAACATACAGTGAAATGACCGTTCCGTGCGAAACAATGACGAGAGCGCCTGTCGCTTCATGTTTGGTTAAATTTTCAATACCAGCGCGAAAGCGGCGAAGCGCCTGCGATCCCGTCTCTTCGCCAAATACCTGCTGGTCGGGATTCTCAAATAGTCTCCGCGCAAGTGATTGAAACTCTGCTACCGATACATAGGGCGTAAAACGCCTGTCATGTTCATGCAAATTATCGGCGACTTGATAGGATAAACCAAGTTTGCCAGCGATAATGCCCGCAGTTTCCCTGGCTTTTGATTCTGCGCTGGAATAGACCTTCCCGGGGTGATATTTCGTCAAAGCATCAGCCAACCGCTCCGCGCGAACTTTGCCTTCCGGCGATAATTTCCATTCGCGCGCGGGTATGTGTTTCTCGATCTGCGGCGAAGAATGTTTTATAAGAATCAACCTGTTCATTACCGCAGTTGGTCCAGCGCCTCTTCCAGTTCAGCGGGCAAAGGAGCCTCAAAGACTCGCGATTCATTCTCGTTCGGCAAAGTGATCTTCAATCGAAACGCGTGGAGGAAATGACGTTTCAGCGGCAAGGTTGGGGTCTTTCTTCCGTAAATCGGGTCGCCGACAATTGGGCACTTCAGGAACGCGCAATGCAAGCGGATCTGATGCGTGCGCCCCGTGAACGGATGGAATTCAAGCAAAGTATGATTCTTGAAACTCTCGAGTGTTTTGTATTCTGAAACAGCCTCCCGACCTTTTGTCTTAGAAACATTCGCCATGCGCTTTCTGTTTTTTGGGTCTCTGCCGATGAAGGTTTCCACGCGACCCGAAGGAGTAGGCGGTTTCCCATCCACGAGGGCAAGATAAGTTTTTTCCACGATCCGTAACCGAAATTGATCCTGCAACCAGCGATGGGCGCGTTCATTCTTAGCAAGAAGGATCAACCCCGAGGTGTTCTTATCCAACCTGTGGACAACGCCGGGACGCTCCTCGCCGCCGATGCCTTCGATCTCCGGGTCATGCCCCAGCGCGGCGTTGACCAGCGTGCCGGAGGAGTGTCCCGCCGCAGGGTGGACGACCATGCCTGCCGCTTTATTCACGACCATCAGGTCGTCATTTTCAAAAATAATATCGAGGGGAATTTCCTCCGCAACCAGGTTGGTCCGCGCGGCGGGAGGGACGCGAACTGTAAGCGCCGAGTCGGCATCCAACGGCTGACCAGCCTTACTGGCGGGAGAACCGTTCACTTCCACGAATCCGCCGGCGATCAGTTGTTGAATCCGTGAGCGCGAAAACTCCGGCAGGGCTTCCGCTAAAAATTTATCGAGTCGCTCGCCGGGCTGTTGGTTATATTGAACCCGGAATACTCGTTCCCCGGTCATGTCACTGACTCGCTTGCATGGGCGGATCGCTTCGCGGCGCGTTCTTGCAAGTACACGCCGAGTAGAAGGATCGCCGTTCCAATGCTGATACTTGCATCTGCCACATTGAAAACCGCAAAGTTGCCGACCGAAATAAAATCGGTCACGCGCCCGTCGCGCATGAGGCGGTCGAGCAGGTTGCCGAGCGCGCCGCCCAGTTGCATGCTCATCGCGAGCCGCAGGGTCCAATCGTGTTTTTCCGCTTGCGGAAAATAATAAATGATGGCGCCAACCACCACAAAGGCGAGCGCCGTGAACACCATGGCGCCGCCTTGAAACATGCCGAACGCGGCGCCCGTGTTATGCCAATGCACGAAACGCGCATACGGGCTGAGCCATTCCAACGATTCGGGAAGCCACGTTGCGCCGAGTGGGAGGCTTGCGCGCACCAGTGATTTTGTCCACTGGTCGAACAGCACGATCAGCCCCGCCACCGAGAATAACATTCCATACTTTTCAAACAAACGTTTCACAACTCACCTCAAAATAAAACTGCGCTATTCTATCATCACTCGTTCACGAACAAGCGCGGCACGCGCGCGCCGATGCTCGTCAACACTTCGTACTCATTCGTGCCCATCCATTCGGCAAAGTCGGCTGTGGAAATCTCATCACCCATCAACACAACCTCATCGCCAGCCTTGATCGCGTCCTCTCCCACGTTGACCATGAATTGATCCATGCAGATCCTGCCGACTTGCGGATACCTCTTTCCGCGGATGACGACTTGCGCCTTGTTCGTCATACGGCGGAAATATCCATCGGCATACCCGCATGGGATGGTGACGATGCGCGTCTCCGTTTCAGCCTGCCACAGCGACCCGTAACTGACGGGCCGCCCCGGCTGGGTCCGCTTCGAGTAGGCAATTTTCGACTTCCACGTCAACGCTGGCTTGACATTTATATCGCGCGGCGTTTCAACACCGGGATACACGCCGTAAAACAATATGCCCGCGCGCACCATGTCGAAATTTGCCTCAGGGAGATTCAAAATTCCGCCTGAATTGTTCACGTGTTTCAATGCGGGCGCGGGTTCGCTCAATGTTTCGTAAACACGGAGGATGCCCTGAAACCGTTCCAGTTGCATCAAGGAATAACTGCGGTCTGCCAGTTCAGAATTGGCAAGGTGCGTGTACATCCCTTCCACGTCAACATGTTTGAGGCGCAGGGAGTACTCGATGAACTCTTTTGCCTCATACTCGTGAAGCCCAATGCGTTCCATGCCGGTATCGAATTTCAAATGGATTTTGATTCGCTTGCCCGAAGTTCGAGAGACTTCCTCCGCGGCGGACAGCAATTCGACAGATGAGCCTGTCAGCGTCAAGCCGAATTCGGCAAACAAGGGAAGTTGTTCCGCCAGTGTCCCGCCAGCGACAAGGATCGGTTTTTTTATTCCCAACTCTCGTAAATGTATTCCCTCTTCCACGATTGCGACGCCGAAATAATCCACAAACGGTTCGATGAACGGCGCGACCCCATCCATGCCATGGCCGTAGGCGTTGGCTTTCACCATTGGCATCACCTTTGCCGGGGCAACGCGAGAGCGAATCGCGGAAAGGTTTTTTTCGAGTTGAGAAAGGTTGATCTGCAAAAATGTGGGACGCATGGTTTGATTTACGATTTACGATTTGCGATTTGCGATTTGCGATTTACGATTTGCGATTTACGATTGTTGCGCCAGTGATATTCGACATCAGGCTCACTTTCAGGCGGCGGGCTGGTTCCAAACTTCTCGGCGACAAACCCGTGTTTTTCGTAAAACGCGCGGGCATTCACATTGATCTGCAAGGTGTAAAGCCAAACGTGCGAAGGCGAAAATCTCCGCGCATGGGCGAGCAAGGCTTCGCCAATTCCCTGTCGCCAAAAATCAGGGTGAACGTATAACTGGTCGATAAACTCATTCTCCATTGCCATAAACGCCGCAATTCGATTGTTCATCACTGCAACCCAAACTTTGTTTGCCTTCAGAATTCGATCTTGAAAATAATCGCGGTCCTCGAAAAAGAAATGACCTTTTTCGCGCTGAAAATCAGGTAACGACTTTTCACGAGCAACGCGCCACAAAATCGTGACCGAATCAAAATCATTGTTGAGATATTCGCGGATCGTCAATCCATCGATCATTCCCTACATCCTTCGCCTGCATAAATGAATTGAGCCAAATGGCTGGCACCGCCCATTTGGCTCAACGTTAGAACGAACGCGTTGACTTAATATTCGCGCCGACGCTCGCGGTTGCGGTCGCCGCCACGGAACCCGCCGGGGCGTTCTTCGCGCGGACGGGCAACGTTCACGGTCATCGCTCGCCCATTGAAATCCTTGCCGTGGAACATGGAGATCGCGCTCTGGGCTTCGTCAGCCGTATTCATCTCCACAAAACCAAAGCCTTTCGAACGTCCACTGGCGCGATCACGAATGACCTGCGCCGACTTCACCGTGCCCGCTTGGGCGAACAGATCCTGTAAATCTGCATCGCTGGTGTTGAACGGCAGGTTACCGACATACAATTTTGCTTCCATGCTACTCTCCTGAGTGTGGGCTTCGACGGTGAAGCTACCGCCAAAGCAAGACGGAACGATAGTGCATGACGTAGTGATCACAGACACCCAGGTGCCAGGAAGCGAGTTTCCCTCTGATTGTCGGACCGCCATTTCTCATGCAACGACACCTAAATTTTAGCACACTCTGGATTGAGCGGACTACGAATTAAGCGACCAGAATCGGAGCCACTTCCCGTTCTCACGCAGGGAAAACTGACTCTCCGCCTGCAACTGCTCCAACCGTGACGCGGCATCCCCGCCCACCGCGCTCGCAATCTGCGCATCCTTGATGCGCCCAAAAATGCGAGTGCGAAACGTGGGAATCCATGAAATGACCCTTCCGTAGCGCGCCGCGTTCATGGTGAGGAAGGTCCAAACCCGGCGCGACGGTCCGTGCGTGAGGAGCCAGCGCAGGTTCTGCAGGGCATCGAAGTCGAACCCAGCCACAGTTTCGAGATCGTCGATCAGCAACAAAACAGATTGTTTATTGTTCCGGCTGTCGCGCGCCCATGAGGCGAGCGACAGCAACAACTCCGTCGCGCCATCTTCGTGAGCTGAAAAAATCGCCACACGATGCGGCGAGGTTCTCTCAGTTTCCCATTCGTCGAGATGTGCCGTGATCACCCCGAACTGCACTTCGGAGGGTTCATGGGTCAACGAAAGCGCGCGCGCGATGTTTTTCAAGAACATGGTCTTCCCCGAACCGGCATCGCCTGTGATGAGGATCGGTCCTACTGCCGGGTCGTGCAGGTTCAACAACACCGGCAAGCCATCTGAAGCCATGCCGAGGAATAATGCCTCGCGCGGCAACGGTCTGAGTTGGGCGAGTATCTGGTCGAGGGTAGGCGAGGCAGGCACAGGCGCAGGAAGAGGCGGATAGGCTTCCGCTTTGAGTTCCATCAGCGCTTCCAATGCTTGGGCGTAACGATGGTTTTGGTCAGTCATGGTCAACTCCTTTAGAACATATGTTCTATTCTAATCGCTGTGAATTTCTCGTCAAGGCTTTGAGCCTTAAAGTTTGAATCAAAAAAAGCGAACGATTATCTCGTCCGCCTTTTGGCGCAGTTCAGCGAGCAAGCGCCTGCTGGGTCTGGCTAAATCTTCCCTGCCACGTAATCCAGCACATCGATCTTAGTGAGGATGCCAGCTGGGCGGCTGTTATCAATGACGATGAGCGCAAGCCCAATTTTCAACGATGGCATCGCTTCTTCGAGCGATGTCTCTGACGGAAAGACCGCTCCGGCATTTTGCACAAGCGGATCAATCGATTCCTCTTGCGTGTGTTCGTGTTTATCGAGTATGTGATTCAGCAGATCTACTTCTTCGATCAAGCCGACCAGCGTCCCATCCGCGCCGACGACGGGCATTTGCGAAATTCCGTGCTGGTGCATGACCGCCACCACTTTGCGGATCGAATCTCCAATGGTGGCAGTGTATAAAACTTTATCTGGCTTGGCGATCAGCAGATCGCCTAGGGTGGTCTCGCCAAATTCCATCGAGAGAAACCCAAACTCGCGCATCCACTTGTCATCGTAAAACTTGGAAAGATAGCGCGAGCCCGAATCAGGTAGAAGGACTACCGGCAGTCGGTTGCCGTTTAACCTGCGACAATATTTAACCGCGCCCGCCATTGCAGACCCCGATGAACCGCCCGCAAAGATTCCCTCCTGCCTCACCAATTGACGCGCCCATAAAAATGATTCGCGGTCGCCCGCGCGCTCGATCGCATCCACAACAGAAAGGTCGAGCGCGGTCGGCAAAAAGTCCTCGCCAATGCCTTCCACTTTATATGTTTTAGGATACGCGCCTTCGGGAATCGTCCCTTTATTTTGCCAAATCTCCGTGAGAATCGAGCCTTCAATGTCCACGCCCACGATTTGGATCTTCGGATTCTTGGATTTGAGAAAACGCCCGACTCCTGTGATCGTCCCGCCCGTTCCCATGCCGATGATGACATCGGTCACACGCCCGTCGGTCTGATCCCACAACTCGGGACCTGTCGTCAACTCGTGCGTTTTCGGGTTATCGGGGTTGTGATACTGATTCGCTAAAATCGCATTTGGCGTTTCGCGCACAAATCGTTGTGCCACTTCATAATAAGAGCGAGGATCTTCCGGGGCTACTGCCGTTGGAGTAATAACCACTTTCGCGCCATACGCTCTCAACAATAATATCTTTTCGTTGCTCATCTTATCGGGCATGACGAAGATGGTTTTGTAGCCTTTCAATGCCGCCGCAATGGCAAGACCGACACCAGTATTTCCTGATGTCGCTTCAACAATAGTCCCGCCCGCTTTGAGTTCCCCGCGTTTTTCAGCCTGCTCGATGATGAACGCTCCCACCCGGTCTTTGACCGAGCCGCCCGGATTCATCCACTCCAATTTTGCGTACAACGGAACCGGCAAGTCTTTGGCGATCTTCCCCAGCCGCACTAGCGGCGTGTTCCCCATCGCTCCTAAAATGTTATCGTAGACTCGTTTTTCCGTTGAAACCGGTAATACCATTCTCGCTCCTTTGGTTGGGTTGATGATATTTTACACCATGCAGAAAAGACCTCCGAGTTCTCGGAGAACTCGGAGGTCTCACACGGTTAGTAAATCGGCAAATTTGAATCCACTTCCCTCGCCCAGGCGTTGATGCCTCCTTTGAGGTTCTTCGCCTTCTTGAACCCGGCGCTTGCCAGCAACTCTAAAGCGCGAGCGGAGCGTGATCCAGCTTTGCAAAAAACGATCATCTCGTCGGCAGAATCCAATTCGCTGAGTCTGCCCGCCAGTTCGCCCAGTGGAATATTCACCGCGTTCGGCAAAGCGGATATTTCCAACTCGTGCGGTTCGCGGACGTCGAGCAGTTTGAGATGATTCGATTTCATCCGTTCGGCGAGTTCGGGGGCGGTGACGTCCAAACCCGCGCCGGCAGAACCTTCGTCATGGTCGTGACTCGGCACGCCGCAAAATTCTTCGTAGTCAATCAACTCTTTGATGTCAGCGTTTGGTCCGCACACGCGGCAGTTGGGATTCTTCTTCAACTTCACAAAATCGAAGGACATATCGAGCGCGTTGTAAAGCAGGAGTTTTCCAATCAACGGTTCGCCGATGCCAAGTAAAAGCTTCAATGCCTCTGTAGCTTGAAGCGTTCCGATCGTTCCAGGCAACACGCCAAGCACGCCGCCCTCCGCGCACGAAGGGACGAGTCCCGGCGGTGGCGGTTCGGGGAAGAGACAGCGATAGCACGGTCCCTCTTTGGCGTAGAAAACGCTGACCTGCCCGTCGAAGCGATAGATCGAGGCGTAGACGTTCGGCTTGCCGAGGAAGACCGCCACATCGTTGGTGAGATAACGCGTCGGGAAGTTGTCGGTGCCGTCGAGAATCAGGTCGAAGTCCCGGGCGATGCGGAGCGCGTTTTCCGAGGTGAAGGGTTCGTTGAACACATCGACTTGAATATCGGGGTTGAGGTCCAGCAGTTTATCCCGCGCGCTTTCCACTTTCAACTTTCCAATCGTTGACGTTCCGTGAATCACCTGTCGTTGCAGGTTGGACGAATCAACCACATCGTAATCCACCAGCCCGATGCGACCGACGCCCGCCGCGGCAAGATACAACGCGACAGGCGAGCCAAGTCCGCCAGTGCCAACGATTAACACGGATGAGTTTTTCAACTTTCGTTGACCTTCGAGTCCAACTTCTGGAATCAGCAGATGGCGCGAATAGCGCAGGATTTCATCGCGAGAAAGTTCAGGAAGCGACATGATATCCTCCTGCAATAGACGGGATCAACATCAACCTCTCCCCGTCTTTGATCGGCGTCTCGACGCCTTGCAAATCTTTGATGTTGTTCTCGCCGATAAAAATGTTTACGAACGGACGCAATTCGCCGCCTTCGTTGAAAAGGTGCGGCTTGATGTTTGGAAATTGAATCGTCAAATCGTTCAACGCTTCGGAAATGTTTGCGCCATTCACGTTCACTTCATTCTTCCCGTTAGTGTACGGGCGCAAGGGAGTTGGGATTCTCAAAATGGTCATGGATCGTATCATCTCATTTCTTTAATTACGGCGTTATAGGTAAAAACCAAAAACCGTTTTGGACGCTGATGAACGCAGAAAACGCAGATTTTTTCTTGGATCAGCGTCAATCAGCGTTTATCTGCGTCCCAATTTTGTTCGGGATGCGTCTGCTATATAAACAATTGTACATCCGCATCGGCGGCATATTCGAGGAAAGTTGCCGCGCCGCCGATCTCTGCCTGTGGGATGAAATCATCCTTGCTGAAGCCGAACACATCCATCGTCATCTGACAACCGATCAGGCGCACGTCCATGTCAATGCAGACATCGCGCAACTCTTCGATTGTGGCAACTCCTTTGTTCTTGAACGTTTGCTTCATCAGGCTGGTTGCCACGCCTTCGAAGCCCGGCACATTTGCCATGAGCAGGTTTGGCATCGCCCAATTAATATTTTGGAACGCTTCCGGACCAAAAGGCATTTTCATCGGCATGGCGGGGTTGCCCAACGGTGAGACCGCCGCAGTTAATTCAGGCTTGAGCAAAGTGAGCCCATAAAAAGTGAAGAACACGCCCACCTCCCAACCCATCGCGCCAGCCGCGCTGGCAAGGATGAACGGAGGATACGCCCAGTCCAGCGTCCCTTTGCTTGAGATCAGCGCGAGTCGCTTGGGGGCATTTGGATTTGATTTTGACATTGTGATTTTTCCTTCGGAGAGGTAAACAGGTATACAAGTAAACAAGTAGACACGTGTGTACCTGTGTACTTGTTTCCGTGTTTACTCCCTCACGCCTTCTTCAAAAAGAATACAAACTTGCCGCCTTCGACGGTCGAAAGCAACAACTCGTTACCGGTCTGCCGACTCCACGCTTCGATATCAGGCGGCGAGCCTGCGTCGGTGGAGACCATCTTCAATATTTGACCCGATTGTAATTCCTTCATCGCCTTCGTCGTGTTTACGATCGGCATCGGACACAACATGTCGCTGCAATCTAACAGCCGATCTTCCTTGATCACTTCAACCGCTTCCATTATTTTTTCTCCTGTTCGTTTTTTAAAATGAATACTTCTTCTTCGTCATACTTTGAACGATCTTCCGTCAACCTCCACGAGCGATGGCTGACTGCCTTGCCATTGTCCACGCGCGTGATGATGTACGAGAAAAACGGCTGCGCCCACTCGCGGTCATATTCGGATGGGACGTTCGGGCAATCGGGATGCGAGTGGAAGACGCCGATCAGACTCAGGGTGAGGCTGTCTGCCTTAACCTCAGCCTTCATGAACTCCTCCGCCGTGATCAAAAACCGATTGTGCCGCGCGCCGTCTTCACGCGCGTTGGATAGGGTCAGAATTTCTTTGACCTCATCCTCCTCGCCTAGCAGGAATCCAGCGCCCTCATCGGGATACGCCGCCTCCAAATGCGCGTTGATGCGAGCGAGCAATTCTTTTGAAATAGATAACATCACTTGCCATCCCATAATGTTTTGTCGCTCAAATATTTGTTGCCTCCGTCAGGGAAGACGGTAACAACCACGCCTTCTTCCAATCGCTCAGCGACTCGCAACGCGGCAACCGCCGCCGCACCTGAAGAGATGCCGACAAACAGACCCTCTTCACGCGCAAGCCGCGCGACTATTTCACGCGCGTCTTCGGTTTTAATTTCAAGAGTCTCATCGGCAAATTCGGGATCATAAATTTCAGGCTTGATCGCAGAGGGCATGTGCTTGAGTCCTTCCAACCCATGAAACGCGGCATCAGGTTGGAATGCGATAATTTTCACATCGGGCAATTGCTCGCGCAGATATTTTCCTGTGCCCATCAACGTCCCTGATGTGCCAAGCCCGACGACCAGATGAGTGATCTCGCCGTTCGTCTGAGCAAGGATTTCTGGTCCCGTTGATTGGTAATGCGCCTGCCAGTTGGCGGGATTGTTGTATTGATTCGCGTACCAATACAAGTCAGGGTTTTCTTTTGCCAACTTTCGCGCTTCCACGATCGCGCCGTCCGAGCCTTCGGTGGGATCGGTGAGAATTAACTCCGCGCCGAGGGCACGAAGGATGGCGAAGCGTTCGGGGCTGGCGCTGGCAGGGATGGTCAGCGTGACGGGAATCCCGAGCGCCGCGCCGAAGGTTGCGTATGAGATGCCCATGTTGCCCGAGGTTGAATCGAGTAATCGCTTTCCACTTCCGAGGTCGCCGTTTGACAGCGCGGCTTGAATGATGTTGAGCGCGGGCCTATCCTTGACGGAGCCGCTTGGGTTGAACCATTCAGCCTTGGCGAAAATTTTCACCGCTTGGGGCAGGCGTCCACTGACGCGGCGAAGCGGGAGAAGCGGCGTATCCCCAACAAGGGACGTGACATCCCCTATCGAGTCCGAATCGGTTTGAGATATTTTATAGTCGAGTAAAGTCATGTTCTCTCTGGTGCGCACTATCGGCGTTAGAGAACGCCGAGTACACAATTAAACAAAAAAGCAGTCAACAGACAAAACAAAAGAACGGCGAACTAACGCCTCGCGGAATGAAGCACGCGGGAGTCGTCCACCGTTCTGAGTAAGTCGTTGACTGCGGGAGGTATCTCAGGCGGTGGTTACGAGCCCCGCCGTAGACACAAGCAATAGTAAAGTGTTTTCATAGTTTGGCAATCAGATGTCCGCTATTGTACAGTTCTTACGGGGATTGTCAAGTCAAATTTCTGTTGCATTCACGACTCTCTGAAATTTTGTCGGACAACTTTCGTTTGGAGTTCGATCATTTTTACCGCGAAGGGCGCTAAGTCCGCCAAGAAAAGCAAGAAAACATTCGCGCTCCTTGCGGTTCATTTTACGTGTGTCCAACATAAAAGACACACTAAATTCTATGTCATTCTGAGCCGCGCACTTGCCCTTTGCGGCGAAGAATCTCCACGACGATCTCAGAGACCCTTCGCTAACGCTCAGGGCGACATGATGGCGAGGTGTTTGACTTTGGACACTCCCTTCATTTTTTACTGTTGCATTTGCTCTAGAAAATCTCTATAATGAATTCAACCAACGGAGGCAGACATGGCTCAATACAAAGTGATCGCAGGGACATTCCACGTGAAGGGATTTTCGCCCGATGGCGATTCGATCCGCTTTCAGGCAAAGGACCAAAGTCACTGGGAGTTTTTTACGTGGAAAGGCGACGCCGCGGCGAAGAAGGATGACAAACGCAAGCAACTTCGCGTGGAGTCTATTGACGCGCTGGAGACTCATTACGAAGGCTATCATCAGCCGCGCACGTTCGCGCTCGCCGCGCTTGAGTCACTGCTCGAGATGATCGGCATCAAAAACGTGATCTACAGCTTGAGTCAGACCAAGATCGTGGATGCGGACGATGGCAAGTCGGGATTCATCGCCTCCGCGTCCATTGACCCGTTCGGGCGACCTGTGAGTTACCTCTTCCCCAAGACAGCCAACCTAACAGACGGAGCAATGGTGGACTCAGCAAGTTTGCCTATCGAAGATTCACTCAATTTTGAACTCGCGCGCGAGGGACTGGTCTATCCCACATTTTACATCGGCACCGATCGCGTGTTTGCCGAAAAGATTCGCGCAGTGGTGGCAAGAGCGCGCAAGACCAAACGCGGTATCTGGTCTATTGACCGCACCTCGGATTTCACGTTGTACGACATCCGCACGTTGCAGGAAGATATTCTGATCCTACCCAAGTTGTTCCGCAGGCTGGTCAAATTCTTCGATAACAATTCCGATTTTGGGATGTTGAGCGATTACATGAAAAGGCAAAAAGACAAACTCGAACTCTGGGATGGGACAAAGAAAGATTCGCTGGCAGATCTGATGAAGATCAGCGGACGAAGAATTCAGATGAAAACGCCAGTGGAGGATATTCTGTTCAAGCCGAAATAGACACTTTGCGATTCCTGTGAGAGAGGTTACACGAAGTTGTCAGACAGATTTTGCAGTCCGTTTTGTAGCCTGGGGTATGAGACAATGCTATCAGTATAAAAATATGCCAGACAACTTGACGAGGAGGAAAGTGAGCAATGAAATCAAACATCGAAGGGCTATTGAGTGACCGAGAGTTTGAGGTGCTGGAATTAATTGCGCATGGATGCAAGAATCGCGAGATCGCGCTGGCTCTTGGAATTCAAGAAGTGACGGTTCGGTTTCATGTGAAGAACATCGTCAAAAAACTTGGCGCGAAGAATCGCACCGACGCGGCTTGCCTCGCAATTCAAAATGGCTGGATACGAGATAAACGCGAAAAACCGAAAACTATCGTTTAAGATAGTTGTCATAACTATTGGGGTCTGTTATGCTGACATTGATGCTTCAAACTCCTCGTCAATATTTCTTCGTAATCTTTCTTGTCTTTCTGGTTGCCTGTAGCAATGAGGTTACTGCCTTGCCTGTAGAGACACCGATTCAAACGGTTGTTTCGCCTATGCCTATCCCCACATTAACATTAATACCTGCCACCGAATTTTCAACGCAATTACCGCCACAACCAACCATGGCTGTGATCACACCTGATCCAATTCAAGTAGAACGATGGAAGGAATATGAGGTTGCTTTGGCACAAGGTATTCTTCCAATGTTTTCTTTTGAGTCTATACTTTGTGAATGGGATATTTTAGGACGATCCGGTCAGGAAGTTTATGTATGGGCTGTTTGTGCTTTTCCTAATAAAGGGGACGATATGCGCCCTGCCGTAATCCATCTTGAGGCAGATGGATCTATTCATAGTGTTGAAATTCCTAAACGCGGCTCATCTTCCGATATTAACAGGATGTTTCCAGAAGAAGTACAGGTGAAATTTAACTTGTACACCGGAAACTCTTTATTTGGTGGAAGACTAAAGGAGATGCTAGACCATCTTGCCTATAGGGAAACACATCCTGAAGAACCACCATTAATCGTTCTTTTGGCAATACCGACCCCGACTCCAACACCATGATGTTTAAGTGGCAAACATAAGCTCTTTATTTTTCATGTTACAAAGAATTACAAGGAGATCAAAATGACTAAATCTAAACATTTTGCATTTATTGTAGCGATGCTAGCTGCCATCCTGCTCGTAGTTGGGAATTGGGTCACACCTGTTCAGGCAAACAACGCAGGAATTGTTACGCAAATACCGACTGGTACGCCCATTACCGACCCAAATGGTCAAGGTGAAGCAATATCTGTGGAAGAGCAGGAAGAATTGAAAACCGCTATCCAAGCATATTTTGAAATGCGTTATCGTGCCCTCAGTGCTTCGCGCCTGTATAGCTTCCAACCTGACGGATTCGGCGATCTAGTATCCGATGAGGCTGATGCGAAGGCTTTCCTAGATGCCGAACTGGGAAAATTGGCGCTTGAAATAAAATATGCGGAATTGAATCGTTCCAGATATGTGGATTACAAATATCTCCTGAATTTTAACAATTTCACCATGGATGCTTCCACTCAATTGGTTACAGTGTCAGTGGTGGAGGATAACGAGACAATCTCCGAAAACTCGGCTAAGGGAAACCCAGCAAATCCACATGTCGCACAAATGGGTGGTCTTAAGCATACGATTGTCATGCGCAAAGAACAGGGTAAATGGAAGATTGTCTCTGATCATTACAATGATTTTTTATGGAGGACGTTGCGGCAAAAGGGAAAATCTACAAATGAGATGCTGAACATGTTAAACACAGTGGAGGCTCCACCTGTTCCTGATGATAAAAATGAAAGCACTAGAAGTGAGACCGCATCCTTATTGCTTAATGAGGATGCTTCATCCCATGACTATAATCGGACCGAAGCCGCAATTTATGCACAAGCCCATGCCTTAAAAGTTAATTACAACCCTGATTACCCTGATTATGACGATGGGAATAATGGGGATTGCACAAATTTTGTCTCGCAAGCCCTATATGAGGGTGGTAATGCATCCATGTCCATACTATCCCCTTTGCCAAATCCAGACATTGGCGGTTCTGGATGGTATCTTCTGAACAACCTGCAACGTGCCGCTGCATGGAATGATGTGAACTCCTTTTATACTTTCGTTACCGACCCTAATGAGCAAGCGGCCAATACTGAAGGTCCAGAGGGGTATGAATTTCCTTCTGTACCAGAGGGGCAATTTCCTGCTGGTCTGATGGTAGGAGACGTGATTCAATATAATGAGGAAAATGACGATACTTGGGAACACGCTGTCATTGTTGTTGGTTGGGATTCTAATACTGGCGATCCCCTTGTTGCCAGTCACTCACCCAATATCCCGTCGATTAACTTTAAGGATGTTGTTGCCCATGTAAAAACGAGATTCATCCACATCGAGCGCAGCGATGGAAACCCTCCAGTTAAAGCGGAAATTGCACAAGGCGGCGACGATGCGGGAACCAACCTCGCTTGCACTTTTTCGACCACTCGTAACGAAGTTTATCTTGGAGCATGTTCCAACGGCAATAGCGTTGATAGCGGATTCCAATTTAGAAATGTTCAGATTCCACAAGGCGCGCAAATAAAGTACGCCTATTTCATTTTCACAGTAGATGGAACATACACGGTTCCTTTGGAATTAAAGATCGATGCAGAAACAACCGGATCTCCCGCTACTTTTACCTCGACGAATCCACCGGGAAGCGCAACTCGTCTGCTGACAAACAACCCTGTATTGTGGAGTATTAACGACGCCAATCCAAATGATGGTATAGACACTCTCACATGGAGTCTCGGAATGCGACGTTCTCCGCCCAATGTTTCCAGTCTTGTGGAGACAGTCGTGAACGAATCGTGGCAACAAGGAAATTCTCTTTCTTTCATCATAAAGAACGATGACTCGACAGGCATACGCCGTGTAATTGCTTATGAACGAGCTGCTGTGGTCCCAAGTCTTGCACCCGCAAAATTGATCGCCGCGTATTATTTTGATGGCACACCACCACCGACCAGTACGCCAATCACCCCCACTTCTACATCCGTACCTACGAATCCTCCAACACTTACACCTGTACCGACAAATACACCAACTCCTGTTCCAACAAATCCGCCATCACAGCCAACATTTTGTAATATATGCGGCTCTGGTTGTTCACCCAATTTAGTACAGCAACTCTCAGGTAACGAGGCAACAACACTTAGCTTTACTGAAACGGCAGACCTGCTCTACCGCGTTCGCGATGAAATCTTAAGCGCGACGCCAGAAGGACAAAGGCTAACTGACCTGTATTACGCGTATATCCCCAATATTATCCAGGTTCTGATTGAGAACCCTGATCTGTCTGACCAAAGTATGGAAATACTGGATCTTTTTGTTCCGTCGTTGCAGGCTTTGATAGATGGAAATGGCGATACGGTAACAATTACATCGGAGCAAGTCAATAGCCTTCAATCCTTTTTGGATGCTTTGGTCGAGAATGGCGATCCAGAACTGCAATCTGTAATTTTGTCCGAACTTGAAAACCATCCAATCGCAGGTATGGCTGGCATGACTATGGATCAAGCTTGGACATATCTCAATAACTTTCCATCTACGCCTGTCTTAGATACCTTCAACCGCGCGAACGGAGCGATGGGACACAATTGGTCGGGAAACAAAACGAAATACACCATCAACGCAAACCAGTTGAAAGTGATCAGCAACGCTTCCAACTCTGACGTTTACTGGGCGAGCCAAGCCTTCGGTGCAGATCAGGAGGCATACATCACCTTTAGCGACATCAGCGCGACCGCGACAGAACAAGACCTGCTCCTCAAATCGCAAAGCAATACCACCTGGGGTCATGGCGTTCTTGAGGTGTTGTACGACGCTCCCAACCAACGCGCCCAAGTCTGGACGTATGAATGGCATGAAGGCTGGGTAAAACATGGGGCAGATATTCCCGTTACCTTTGTGGATGGCGACCAATTCGGCGCGCGCGCCTTTGCCGATGGAATTGTCGAGGTCTACAAGAACGGAATATTACTTGCCACACGCGACATCACCAGTTGGTTGTATTACGATCAAGGCGGCTACATTGGATTGTGGTTCATTGGCGCTCAAAATGCTAAAGTAGATGACTTTGGCGGCGGCGCGCTTTCGGGCGGTCAGCAATCGATGCTGGCAGGGTCACCTGCGCGAAGCGTCACAGCGGATCAACTGAAACTCTGCGGCGCAATTCTGGCAGGGCATTCCGTTGAAAACAGATCAAACTGCCAGCATCACGTTTGCCAGTCTGCAAGCCAGCGTCAAACCTCAGAGCAACGGTGTATGGGGTGAGGGGACGGTTCAAGTGTTGTACGATGTTCCCAACCAGCGCATTCAGGTATGGAAGTATGACACAACCAAAGGCTGGACGCAGATCGGCAAGGATATTCCGGTCAAGTTCACAGTAGGAGATGCCTTCACCGTCCGCGTTCTCTCCGATGGTGCGCTTGAAATTTCTCGAAATGGTAAAGTCCTTGTTAAACGCAAGGTCAGCCCATAAGCAAATAAAGTCAACCGATTCAAAAAGAGACACTCCTTTCGGAGAGTCTCTTTTTTACGAAATACGCAGTACGCACTACTCCTCCTTCTTCCCCTCCATCTCCTTCTTATGCGCTTCGATGATCGTGCCCGCCACATGAGTTGGGACAACATCGTAATGATCGAGTTCCATCGTGAAGTAACCGCGCCCGCCCGTGATCGAGCGGAGTTGCGTAGTGTAGCGCGTCATCTCTGCCATTGGCACGTGCGCCACAATGACCGTGTTGCCGCGCTCCGAGTCGGTGCCTTGCACGCGTCCGCGGCGGGTGTTGAGATCGCTCATCACGTCACCCATGTTCGCATCCGGGACGGTGACGCGCACGTTCATGATCGGCTCGAACAACACAGGACCCGCGTCCTGCACGGCAAGTTTGAACGCCTCGCGCCCCGCGATCTCGAACGCGACTGGTTTTGAATCCACTTCATGTTCTTTGCCGTCGTACACGATCACTTTCACATTGCTCATCGGGTAACCCGCGAACGCGCCGCGCTCCATGGTGGCTTTGATTCCCTTTTCGATGGGAGCCAGATACGACTTGGAAAGATTCATCCCCACGAGTTCATCGTCGAATTCAAAATCGGCGGAGGGCAACGGTTCGATGCGCAAATGCACTTCGCCAAACTGACCCGCGCCGCCCGTCTGCTTTTTGTGGCGGTATTGCGCGGCGGCTTTGCGGGTGATTCCCTCGCGATACGGAATCCTCGGCTGGTGAGTTCCTAAACCCACTTGAAATTTTGCTTGCGCGCGATGGATTGCTACGTCAATGTGTTGGTCGCCCATGCCCTGCAAAACGGTTTCGTGAGTGATAGGGTCGTTTTGCCAGGTGAGAGTCAAATCTTCTTCGCACAACTTGGTGAGAGTCGGAGAAATCTTCGCGGCGTCGGCTTGTGTCTTGGGCGTGATCGCCACGCGATATAACGCGGCGGGAAAATGCGGTTTGGCAACCGTGAGCGGATGTCCCTTGTCGCAGAACGTGTCGCCTGTCGCGGTGACGGATAATTTCGAAACAGCGGCAATATCTCCCGCGTGGACAACTTTTGCTGGGATGGCTTCCTTGCCGCGTTGAAAGTGCAAACCAGACATACGCTCGTCCGAATTTTTGTTTTGATTCCACACATGCGCGTCGGCTTGGATCGAACCTTGCAGAACGCGGAAGTATGTCATCTTACCGACGAATGGATCGGCGGTTGTCTTCCACACGTAGGCGGCGAGCGGTTCAGAATCCGATGGCTTCAATACTTCCTCGCCATCTTTGCCTTGCGCGACTCGTTTCGGTCCTTGCGCAGGAGGCGGCATCAGGTCAATGATGTCGTTGAGCAGGGCAATCGTGCCGATCTCACGCGCGCCTGCCGCGCAGAAGACCGGGACAAAACTCCCAGCGTAGACAACGTCCTCAAGTCCGCGAACCATCTCTGCGTCCGATAGAGAACCGTTCTCGAGATATTTTTCCATCAACTCGTCCTCCCCCTCCGCCGCGTCCTCCACCATTGCGAAGTGTGCCGCATCCGCCGCTTCTTTTAAATCCGCAGGAATTTCAGCAGTTGTTTTGCCATCGCCCATGTATGCCTTCATGCCGATCACATCCACAACGCCTTTGAAATTTTGCTTCTCGCCGATGGGAATATGCACCTGCACGACGCGCTTGCCGTGCGCTTCCACAAATTCAATGATGGCATCGTACGTCTTTTGAAAATCCGCGTTCTCGCGATCCATTTTATTGATCACAAAAAAGCGCGGCAAGTTAAATTCATCGCAATAACGCCATGCCAACTCCGTGCCGACTTCGATGCCCGAAACCGCATCCACTACAATGATCGCGCCGTCGGCAACACTCAAAGCGGATATTGCTTCGCCCACGAAATCGGTGTAGCCCGGGGCGTCTATGATATTGATTTTGTGATCGCGATGTTCGATTGGGATAACGCTGGAGTAAATTGAAATTTTTCGACGGTGTTCCTCATCGTCATAATCTGAAACTGCCGTGCCGTCTTCCACTTTTCCAAGCCGTGTGGTTGCCCCCGTCGCGCGCAAAAACGATTCTGCCAACATGGTCTTCCCCGCGCCGCCGTGCGATATCAGCGCAACGTTGCGAAGAAACTCGGTGGTATACTCTTTCATCGTAAGACCCTTCCTCTGCAGTTGGGATGTGATGCAAGTCACATGATTGTAAACAAACTCAATTGAATTGTCAAAGCAAGCGGGATGAAGACCCGCGTCATTCTCAGGGGAAGGCTGATTCAACCTAGTCAACTTTTCTTCCCCTTTTACTTTTTTCTCCTCCCCTCCGCCCCGCAACGATGACCCAACCCGCATCGAACGCCGAACTTTTCTATGAAGCCATGCTCTTCGAGTTGACCAAAACTTTTGCGCTCAAATACTCGCCGCGCTCCCGCAAACTCGTCGAACTCATCTTCGGCAAAGCCGCCCGCTCCGCCACAACCGTCGCCATGGACTTGGATCGCGTCGTCGGCGAAGGCGGACACGCCGCCGGGGCGCGCTGGTTCCTGCCGCGTTTCGTCAAATCGCACGATACGCGCGGCGTCGAAGAAATCCCCGCCAGCGGACCGTTCGTCATCGCCGCGAATCATCCCGGCTCGATTGATGCCGTTGTGATCACAGCCCATTCCACACGGCGCGACCTGAAATTCATCATCGGCGATATTCAATACCTCAGGCACATGCCCAACTCCTGTGAAGGATTCATTTTTGCGCCGCCAATCGGCGATACGACCGGCAGGATGCACGTCGTGCGCGAATCGATCCGCCATTTACAGAACGGAGGCGGGCTACTCCTCTTCCCACGCGGCGACATCGAAGCCGAACCTGAATTCATGCCCAGCGCGGACGGTGAGTTCCATCACTGGTCGCGCAGTCTGGAAATCTTTTTGAAGCATGTGCCGAACCTGCAAATTCTCATCACCATCGTCAGCGGCGTGATCGCGCCCGCCGCCATGAAGAATCCCATCACCTGGTTCCGCAGGGATCGCCCGAACCGTCAGCGGCTGGCGTTCGTCTATCAACTTTCGCGGCAGTTGTTGAGCGGCAAACAACTCTTCGACCTCACGCCGCGAGTCACGTTTGGCGAGATCGTTCAAGGCAACAACCACGAACACTCGCTCGCCGAGATCGAACACGCCGCGCGCCGCACGCTTGCCAAGCACATGGCATGGTCAAATGTATGAAACCCGAACTCCGCATCTTCCATGATACTGAAAGACTCAGCCGCCACGCGGCGAATTTGTTCATCGAGGAATCCAACAAATCTATTCGCGAGCGGAATCGCTTTCTCGTCGCGTTGAACGGAGGCGGCACACCGACACGTCTCTTTCAACTTCTCGCCTCCGAATATCGCGATCAAGTTGAATGGAGCAAGGTACATGTCTTTTGGGGCGACGAGCGCTGTGTCCCGCCCGACGATGCGGGGAGCAACTTTCATCAAGCGGATGAACTCTTGTTGAGCAAGGCGGCGATCCCTGAATCAAACATCCATCGTGTGCTGGGAGAACTTGATCCAGGCACCGCCGCGAAGAAATATGCTGAGATGTTGAAATCATTCGCCGATTCAAATCTTGATTTTCCACGCTTCGACCTCGTGTACCTCGGCATGGGCGAAGATGGACACACGGCTTCCTTGTTTCCAAATTCGCCTGTGAAAGTCAACGAGCCTGTAATTGCAGTGACAGCGAATTATCAAGATCGTCCCGCCAACCGCGTGACGATGACTCAACTCGTCTTCAACCAAGCGCGGATGATCGTCTTTATGGCGACAGGTGAAAAGAAGGCTGAAACGTTGGTACACGTGTTGAGCGAACGATATAATCCTGAGTTGTATCCCGCACAACGCATTGACTTGAAAGATGGTAAATTGATTTGGCTGGTGGATGAATCCACGGCGAGCAAGTTGCCGAAGAAGATCAAGGGGTTGAAGATTTGTGAAGGTTGATTACGGCGTTGGTCGAGTAGTTCCACGTGCTGAGCGGAGTGGCGCGTGAAGTTCGCGCCACGAAGACGAAGCATCGCGGGACGTATCGAGACCAACGATGTTCAAAAGGAAATTTGTAACAAAAATTGCTTTACGGCTTGGTGGTCTCGATATGGGCTTCGCCCTACTCGACCACCGAGGTAGATTCAAGAGGAGACATTATGGAACTCGCAATGATCGGACTGGGGAAGATGGGGTTGAACATGACGACACGTCTTATCGGTGGAGGGCATCGCGTGGTTGGGTATGATCGCACAGCCGCGAATGTTGAAGAGGCAAAGAAAGTCGGCGCGGACGGCGCAAATTCATTGAAAGAAGCGGTGGACAAACTCAAGTCACCGCGCGTGGTGTGGACGATGATCCCAGCGGGGAAACCAACGGACGACACGATTCAGGAATTGTCGGAACTTCTTTCAACAGGCGACGTGGTCATTGACGGCGGAAACTCCAATTACAAAGATTCGATCCGTCACGCGGCGTTGCTCGAAGCGAAGGGAATCGAATTTGTTGACAGCGGCACAAGCGGCGGGGTGTGGGGCTTGAAAGAGGGATACAGCCTGATGGTTGGAGGCAAGCCCGAAGTCGTGGAGAAGATGCGTCCCATCTTCGAGACGCTGGCTCCCGCCGCCGATAAAGGCTGGGGGCGCGTCGGTCCGCATGGCGCGGGTCATTTCGTCAAAATGGTTCACAACGGAATCGAATATGGCATGATGCAAGCCTATGCGGAGGGGTTCAGCATTATGAAGGCGAAAGAAGAATTTGGAATTGACCTCGCGCAGGTGTCGCACATCTGGCAGGACGGGAGCGTTGTCCGCTCGTGGCTGCTCGATCTCGCCGCGCGCGCATTGGATGAGGACGCGAGTCTTTCGGAGATCAAACCCTGGGTGGCAGATTCGGGCGAGGGCAGATGGACAGTGTTCGAGTCCATTGACCTCAATGTTCCTGCGCCTGTGTTGACTCTCGCATTGCAAATGCGCCTCGCCAGCCGCGACGAAGAGAATTACACCGCGCGCATGTTATCCGCGTTGCGTAATCAATTCGGCGGGCATGCCATCAAGAAAGCGGAATAAACTCAGCCACAGAGAGCACAGAGTTCTCAGAGTTTTTTTCTCAGAGTCTCTGAGGTCTCTGTGGCAAAGCGAGAAATTATGGCAAACGGACTCCCAACTTCCATCATCATCTTCGGCGCGTCGGGTGATTTGACTCAGCGCAAACTTATCCCATCGCTGTTTAACGTTTTTCGCAAGGGACGCCTGCCCAAGCAATTCCGTATCATCGGCTACGGGGGGACGGCTTACACCGATGAAGCATTTCGCGCGCATCTCGAAGAGGGCGTCAGAAAATTTTCTTCACACGATGTCAAACCAGAACAGTGGGCAGATTTCGCGCCCCATCTTTTTTACCTGCAAGGCAAATACGATCAACTCGCCGATTTCGAAAAACTCAGCGAAGCCATGAGCAAATGGGAAGGCGGCGCGGCGAATCGCGTGTATTACATGGCAACGCCGCCGGGTATTTTCCCCAGCATCATTGACCTGCTCGGTCTCACCGAGCAATTGACGGAACACGATGGCTGGCGGCGGGTCGTCATCGAAAAACCGTTCGGTATTGATCTTGCCTCGGCGAAAAGTTTGAACCAGCAAATTCACAAGACCTTGAACGAGAATCAAATTTATCGCATTGACCATTACCTCGGCAAAGAGACCGTGCAGAATATTTTGGTCACGCGTTTCGCAAACACCATCTTCGAACCGTTGTGGAACCGCAACTACATTGACCACGTGGAGATCACCGTCGCGGAAAAAGTTGGCGTGGAGCATCGCGGACGTTTTTACGATGGCGTTGGCGTAATGCGCGACATGTTCCAGAATCATCTTTTGCAATTGATGTCGCTGGTGGCGATGGAGCCGCCCTCCTCGTTCGAAGCGAACGCCCTGCGAAACGAAAAGGTGAAAGTGCTGTGTTCGATCCGCCCGATGAACGCGGAGGCGGTCGCGCAGAATGCTGTCCGCGCGCAATACAAGGGATACCTGCAAGAGGACGGTGTCAACCCCGATTCCAAAACTCCCACGTTCGCCGCGCTCAAACTGCAAGTGGACAATTGGCGCTGGCAGGGAGTCCCGTTTTATTTGCGGTCGGGCAAGGCGCTGAAAGAGAAGACGAGTCAGGTCACCATTCAGTTCAAAGAGCCGCCGCATTTGTTATTCAACGCGTCAGACGGCGGTTTGAACCCGAACATGCTCGTCCTTTTTTTGCAACCCGATGAGGGCGTGCATTGGCGCTTTGAGGCGAAAGTCCCTGACACGATCTCAGAGACGCGCCCAGTGGACATGGAATTCCACTACGCGGACTCGTTCGGCAAGACGGCCATCCCCGAAGCGTACGAACGCCTCTTGCTCGACACGATAACTGGTGACGCCTCGCTATTTACGCGTGCCGACGAAGTGGAAACCGCCTGGGGACTCATTGACCCCATCCTCGAAGCGTGGAAATCCACCACTCAACCCCTCGCCGCGTACGATGTCGGCTCGTGGGGTCCTGCCAAAGCGGACGCATTGCTCGCGCGGGATGGAAGAATCTGGTCTATGTGGGATGCGGGAAAAGGGTAATTTCGTAAGCAAAAAATGAAAATCTTCATCACAGGGGCATCGGGGTTCATCGGCGGAGCGATTGCAAAAAGTTTATCCGCTGAACACGCCATCCATGCCATGTCTCGCAGTGAGCGAAGCGATGAAATCATTCGTTTGCTTGGCGCACTTCCTGTTCGCTGTGAGCTGGGCAATGTCAGACCTGAACATCTTGCAGGGTGCGAGGTCGTCATTCATTGCGCGGCGTTCGTCAAACAGTGGGGCAAACGCGAAGAATTTTGGAAAGCCAACATGGACGGCACTACGCAACTCCTCGAAGCCGCGAAGCAAGCAGGTGTTTCGCGTTTTATTTTCATGAGCACTGAAGCGGTCTTGTTCGATGGCAATCATCTGCATAATATTGACGAGACTTTTCCATACCCGGAACGCTTTCAATTCCTGTACCCCGAAACAAAAGCCGCCGCAGAGCAGCTGGTCCTGGCGGCAAATACGCCTGCCTTTACAACGATCTCGCTACGTCCGCGATTTGTATGGGGACCGGGCGACACCACTATTCTGCCCTACGTGAAAAAGTCGGTGCAGTCCGGATTGTTCATGTGGATCGACCGCGGGCGGCAACAAACTTCCACGACCCATATTGATAACGTTGTCCATGCCGTAGGGCTGGCGCTGACATGCGGACCCGGCGGACATTCCTATTTCATCACGGACGAATCGACCACCACCGTACGGGAATTTCTGACAGCATTGATGAAAACCCAGAATTTGAAGATGCCATCGAGGTCAATCTCGGGTTCGCTGGCGCGAGCGTTGGGAATATCCGTCGAGATGGTTTGGAAATTATTCGGATTAAAATTCGATCCACCCCTCACCCATTTCGGCGCGGCAATGGCATCCAGCGATGTGACGATGAGGAGCGACAAAGCGCGGAAGGAGTTAGGGTACAAGCCTGTGATTTCGAGGGAAGAGGGGTTGAAGAAACTACGCAGGGTAAGTTCTTAATATCTTCCTCTTTGAACAACTGCATCCGGATTCGCCAACTCACCCTCTCTCGCCGGGAACACCTGCACCGCGCACGCCTTGAACTCAGGGATGAGCGCCTGCGGGTCGAGCGCGTCGTTCGTCAGTAAATTTGCGGCGGCTTCGTGGAAATGCCAAGGAATAAACACCACGCCCACAGTTGTCTTCTCGGTGACGGTGGCGCGTAGGACGATTTCACCGCGGCGGGAGGTGACACGCACGGGCATGTTGTTCGCAATGCCGTGCATCTCCGCGTCGGCAGGATGGATTTCGACTCGCGCCTCTGGGTAGACTTCGTCGATTGCTGAGTTGCGCGTCATCGTGCCGCCGTGCCAGTGTTCGAGCACGCGACCCGTCGTCAGGATGAACGGATACTCGTCGTCCACAGATTCCTTTACCGGCACATAATCCACGCTAATGAATTTTCCTCTGCCACGCGGGAAGGATTCTTTGAACAGCGTCGGCGTGCCGGGGTGGTCGAGTGTCGGCACTGGGTAGATCAAGCCAACCTTGTCGATGCGTTCATAGGTGATGCCGGCATAATCCTTGCTCAAGGTTGCCACCTCGCGCAGGATTTCTTCGGGGTGAGAATATGCCCAATGGCTTGTAGCAACTCCCAATCGGGATTCGAGGCGCAGCGCCAAGTCGCAGAGGATTTTCCAGTCGGGTCGTGAATCCCCGCGCGGAGGTTGAGCCGTCCTCACACGTTGCACGCGTCGGTCGGTGTTGGAGAACGTCCCATCTTTTTCGGCGAACGGAGTCGCGGGCAGGAAGACATCGGCGAACGCGCCGGACTCATTGATGAAAATATCCTGCGAAACGAGGAACTCCAACTCTTGCATGTGCTTGCGCGTCTCATTGAGATTCGGCTCAGACATCATCGGGTTCTCGCCCATGATGAAGAGCGCGCGCACGCCGCCTTCATGCGCGTGACTCAAAATCTCGGTGGTGGTAAGACCAAGTTTGCGCGGAAGCCCGTTGGGTTCGATGTTCCATAACTTTTCCCATTTTGCGGCGTTTTCGTCATTATCCACGCGTTGATAGCCGGGATAGAAGAACGGCATCGCGCCCATGTCGCTCGCGCCTTGCACGTTGTTCTGTCCGCGCAACGGATTCAATCCAGTGCCATCGCGCCCGATATGACCGGTGAGCAACGCGAGATTCACAAGCCCCAGCGCGGACGCCGTGCCATGCGAGAGTTGCGAAATGCCCATACCCCAATAGATCGCGGCGTTGTTCGCCTTCGCGTACATACGCGCGGCTTTGCGAATATCCTCGGCTGGCACGCCGGAGATTTCTTCCGCAAATTCGGGCGTGAACTTTTCAAGCGACTCGATGAATTCATTGAAGCCTTCAGTGCGGTTGGCAATAAAATCTGGCTTGATCAAATTCTCTTTGACGATGACATGCGCCATCGCGGAAAAGACGGGGACGTTCGTGCCAGGCTTGAGGGGAAGCCACAACTCGGCGAAGTCCACCAGATCGATACGGCGCGGGTCGATGACGATCAACTTCGCACCGTTCTGCCTGACCGCTTCTTTCATCTGCAACGCAATGATTGGGTGATTCTCGCCTGTGTTCGAGCCTGTGACGATGAACACATCGTTCAACGCCACCTGTGAGGCTGTGTTGCTCATCGCCGACGTTCCCAACGCCTGAAGCAGGGCAACCACACTCCCCGCATGGCACAGACGCGTGCAGTGATCCACGTTATTCGTGCGGAATAACGCCCGCCACATTTTTTGCAGGAGGTAATTATCTTCGTTGGTGGCTTTGGCGCAACAATAGACCGCCATCGCCTCGGAGCCGTCGCGTTTGTAGATGCGCGCGAGATTATCGGCGGTGATGTTCAGGGCGGTCTCCCAATCTGTTTCGACCCAGTCCCAGAGATTGGAGATTTGAGAATTGGCGATCGGCGCCCCGTCTGTGCTGACTGCAAAGACTTGTTCGCGCCCTTCGGGTTTCGGTTTGCCTTCAAGCAAGTAACGTCGCGCGAGAGGCGTGGTGATGCGCTTGGGGTGATAGATGAAATCGTAGCCGAAACGTCCCTTCACGCACAGGTTCCCCTGATTGACGGGCGAATCAAACGGCGAGGTGACTTTGAAGATGAAGTCATCCTTGATATGCAGTTTCAAATTGCATCCCACCCCGCAGTACGGGCAGGTGGTTGTGACGATTCGGTCGGGTTTGATCATGGTCTCTCCAATCAGGTCAAAAGTTGAATGTCAAAAGTCAAACGACCTTTGACATTCAACTTTTGACTTTTCTCTTTTTTCTGCCGGTATTCAACACACTGATCTCCTGCGGACTCATCCCCTGTTGTAGTAAATACTCGCGCCTGGGTTTCAACGCGCCTGTCGGGCAAACCGCCACGCATTGACCGCACAGCACGCAGGTTGTTTCAGGGATGGCTTTATCGAAGAATGTGCCGATCTGCGTTTCAAATCCGCGCCCTTCGAAGTTGATGGCATACGTATACTGCGCGTCTTCCGCGCAGACTTGCACGCACCGCCAGCACAGCAGGCACTTCGAGTAATCGCGGATATACATCGGGTTGTCGTCTTTGACATCCGACTCGCGGCGTTCGGCATCGGGGAAGCGGTTCGCGTCTGTGTTGTAGTCCTTCATCATCGTTTGGATTTCATCCGCTTCGGACAAGTCCATCGTGGAGTCGAGCATCTCCAGAATCGTCTTGCGCGCGCGGACGACCTTTTCGTTTCGCGTGTGGACCTTCATCCCTGCCCCCGCCTGAACGACACACGCCGGCTGGAGCACTCTTTGCCCTTCCACTTCCACGACGCACATTCGGCATAGCCCATTTGCCGTCGTTGCATCGTGATAGCAGATGGTGGGCACATCCGCGCCAAGTTCGCGCGCAACATCGAGCAAGGTCTTTCCTTGTTCGGTGGTGACTTCTTTGCCATCAATGGTGAGTGTGATTGTCATTAATTCTCCGTTTGAATGTTGAACGTTGAATAGTGTACAGGTTGAAGATCTTCAACTTTCAAACCTTTGACTCTTGGAATAGTTCGGGCCACAACTTCATGGCGGACAACACGGCGCTTGCGGCCGTCTGACCCAAGCCGCACAGGCTGGCGTCTGTCATCGTCCAGCCGACATCTTGCAGGCGGATCAAATCGCCTTCGAGAGATTTCCCTGTTGCAACGCGGTCTAAAATTTCCATTTGGCGTTGTGTGCCCATCTGGCAGGGATAGCACTTGCCGCAGGATTCATGCGCAAAGAAGTGACCGAGACTCTGCAACACCTGTCGCATGTCGCGCGTTTCGTCGAAGACCATCACCACGCCGGAGCCGAGGGGCAAACCAGCCGCGCGCAAGTCTTCGAAGGTCATTTTCACATCGAGGTGTTCGGAGGTGGCAAACGCGCCCGCCGCGCCGCCGAATAAAACAGATTTCAACTTCTTATCATTGGCGACACCGCCAGCCATGTGGAGCAGTTCGCGCAACGTCACGCCGAAGGGGACTTCGTACAACCCGGGCTTGGTCACATCGCCAGAAACACAGAATAATTTGGGACCCGGCGATTTCTCCGTGCCAATCTTGCGATAGTCGGCAGAACCCAGCCCGATGATCAATGGGATGTTGCAAAGCGATTCAACGTTGTTGATAACCGTCGGTTTGCCGAACACGCCGTGTGTCGTCGGGAAGGGTGGCTTGATGCGCGGAAAGCCGCGCTTGCCTTCGATGGACTCGAACAGCGCAGTCTCCTCGCCGCAAATGTACGCGCCCGCGCCGACGCGAACCTCGATGTCGAATGTTTCGTTTAAGTAGCCAGCAGATCGCGCTTCGTTCAACGCGTTTTCGAGCGCCGGCACAATGTATGGATATTCGCCGCGAATGTAAATGTATCCCTTCGTCGCGCCGATGGCATGGGCGGCAATGCGCATCCCTTCGATGGTGCGATGCGGATCGTCGAGTAACAGGATTCGATCTTTGAATGTGCCAGGCTCCGACTCGTCCGCGTTGCAGATGACGTACTTCTCATCGCCTGCCGCTTTTGCCGCGCCTTCCCATTTGATGCCTGTCGGGAATGCCGCGCCGCCACGCCCCACCAAGCCCGATGCTTTGACTTCGGCAACAACATCTTCGGGCTTCATCGTCAATGCTTTTTTGAGCGCGGCATAGTCGCCATATTTTGCGAGCGAAGTTGTGCCGTTTCCGCAGTTGGCGGTGAGCATGCGAATCGGACCATAGACCATGGACGCTGGCTGGGTGTCTGCCTTCGTTCCATCTCCAATGGTCGATTGCCCATTGTCCATCGTCCATATCGCTGGCGCGTGTTCACACAGCCCCAGGCAGGGACTCGGCTCGATGGTTAGTGACAGGTCGCCCGTCGTTTGACGCGGCGCGAGTCCATGCTGTGAACAAAGTTGCTCCAACACTTTTTTTCCGCCTTTGAGCGCGCATGCCACATCCGTACAGACGCGGATCACATGACGGCTGGTTGGCTCATTATAAAAGAGGGAGTAAAACTCGATCACGCCATGCACATCGGCAAGAGGCACGCGCAATGACCGGGCAATCTCCGCCGCGACAGGCTCGGAGATCCAGCCATAAATTTTTTGAGCCGCGTGCAAGGCTGGCAACAGCCCCGAGCGGCCCATTGAGATGTAGGATTCGATTGCAGGTTTGAGGGGAGTGAGGTTGTGGTCTGCCATAAAATCTCCGAGCAGAAGTATAGCCGAAAATTATTCTACCGGTACAGTGACGTTTGGAGGACGAAAATCACGAGGCGAATTTCGTTCGAGTATACTCACCGGGGCATCTAACTTGCCTTGTTGGAGTAAAGAAGCGGTGAAACCAAACAAAATAACAGATCTCGTCCATCGAAAATGGAAAACGATACTCGTTATCGTTATCTGCTTGTCGTTGGTCTGGTGGTGGCGCGAACCGCTCGGTAATTTCTTCGCGTGGATCAGCAACCGTGACGCCGTTGCCGGTTTTATTGAAGACTATGGGAATTGGGGAATCGTCATCTATTCCGCGCTTTTGATTCTACAACTGATCGTTGCATTTGTCCCCGGGCAGGCGCTGGTGTTTGCAGGGGGTTATGTGTTCGGGTTTTGGAAGTCACTGCTCGTCACCATCCCTGTTGCGGTGGCTGGCAGTCAGGTTGCGTTTTATCTCGCCCGCCGCTACGGGAGACCCCTTGCCTACCGGCTCGCAACGCAACAGGCGATCGATCGTTGGGAGTCGATCTCAAAGAATCAAGGAATTCTTTTTTATTTTCTTGCGTTCAATTTGCCGATCTTCCCCTCCGATGCGATGTGTTACGTGGCGGGGCTGGCATCCATCCCTGCAAGACAATTCTTCATTGCCAATCTTTTGGGCAGAACCGTTTCGACGATCTTCACTGTGTTAGTCGGCGCGTACGGATTGAACCTGCCACCCGTGTTTTGGGTGATTGTGGCGCTGACTGTCGTTGGTTTTTATATCGCGTGGGTGGCGTATGCGCGAAGGCACAAGATCGATGTGAATCAAAGAAACTAACAGCCTTCGCGAAGGAAGGGTTTTCTCAGCGTCTCTGCGTCTCAGTGACATTACACGGTCAAAATTGCCGTTGGCAAGAATCTCGGTTGCCTGCGATATTGGGTCGCCTGCTCGAATGCATAAGCAAGTTTGACCAGCGTCGGCTCCTGCCAGGCGGTTGAAAAGAACGAGAGTCCCACAGGCAAGCCAAATATATATCCCGCTGGCACCGTAATGTGCGGATACCCCGCCACTGCCGCGGGAGAAGTCGACTCCATGTCCCAATTCGGCGCGTCGCCGTTGGCAAGGTCGATCATCCATGCCGGTCCGCCCGAGGGAACGACAATCGCGTCGAGTTTGTGTTTCTTCACGGTTGCGTCGATCCCCTCCTTGCGAGACAGGCGCAAATTCCTTTTCAACGCGTCCTTGTATTTTTTATCTTTCAGCGTGCCTTTTTCCAATGCGGTTGTCATCCGCTCGTGACCAAAATACGGCAGGACAAGATCGCTGTTCTCTTCGTTGAACTTGATCACCTCCTCCATCGAATGGACGCGCGCCTCCGCGCCGAGCGATTTCAAATACGCATTCAGACCCGCCTTGTATTCGTAATATAAAACCTCGCGTTCGGTTTCCCCGAACTTATCGAAGTTTTTCACATCGACAGGGTCGATCACGATCGCGCCGAGATGTTTCATCACCTCGATGCAGTTTTCCAATATCTTGAGCACGCGCGGATTCGTTCCCGCCATGTTTCGCGCGATTCCGATCCGCGCGCCATTGAGTCCATCGAGATCGAATTGTTTGGAAACGTTGGACAAGCCCCGCTTCTTGCTCGGACGCGTGGCTGAATCGCCAGCGTCGACTCCCATCATCGCCCCCAACAAAAGCGCCGCGTCGGCAACTGTCCGCGCCATGGGACCCGGGGTATCCTGGCTGTGCGCGATCGGGATGATGCCACTGCGGCTCAACAAACCCAACGTGGGTTTGATTCCCACAATCCCGTTCGTCTGCGCCGGGCAGATGATCGAACCGTCGGTCTCTGTGCCCACCGCCGCGACAGCGAGATTCGCCGCCACCGCCGCCCCCGACCCGGAGGATGACCCGCACGCCGAACGATCCAGCGCGTAGGGGTTGCGCGTCAGCCCGCCGCGCGAGGACCATCCGCTCACCGAATTCTTGCCGCGAAAGTTTGCCCACTCGCTCAGGTTGGTCTTGCCCAGGATCACCGCGCCAGCCTTGCGAAGTTGCTTCGCGATGAACGCGTCCTGCCCGGCGTAGTTGCCTTCGAGGGCAAGCGACCCGGCCGTCGTTTGCATTTTGTCGTGGGTGTCGATATTATCCTTCAACAAAACAGGAATTCCGTGCAGCGCGCCGCGCACTTTTCCCTTTTTACGCTCGGCGTCCAACGCGGAGGCGATCTCCAGCGCGTTCGGATTCAATTCAATGATCGAATTGATGTGCGGCCCGTTCTTATCCACCGCCTCGATGCGCGACAGATACAAATCTGCCACCTGACGCGCTGTCAACTCGCCAGACTCGAACTTCTGTTTCAGGTCGGATATCGTCCATTCGGGCAGGATCATTACCGTCCCCCACCGGTGATGTAATGTTCCAACTGGGCGATCATCGACTTCTGCACTTCCACCACTTCGCGCAACACATCACGCACCGAGATCAGCCCTGCGAGTTTTCCACCGGAATATACAGGCAGGTGGCGGATGTTTTTCTCCAGCATCAAAGACATACAGGCTTCAAGTTCCTCATCCGCCTCGATGGTGATGACCCTCCCTGTCATGATCTCATCGACCTGCGTATTCTGCGCCTGTTTCCCGGCAAGTTCCAGTTTACGAACGCAATCCCGCTCAGACAAAATCCCCTTCACTTCGCCGCCTTCCATGACCAGCGCCGCGCCCATATTGTGCTTTTCCAGCAATTTCAGGGCTTCCAACACGCTCGCCGAGGGGGAAATTGAGAAGATTTCCGCGCCTTTTTTTCGGATCATATCCTGTACGGTAGCCATGGTTCGCTCTCCTTTCCTTTCTTGGAAGATTGCCCAGAGTATAGGCTCAAACGCCCGCACTGACAAGGAAACACGTCAAAAAACGGACTGCGTCACGTTCCACGATTTGGCGATTTCGCGGATCTCCTCCGGGCTGAGTCCGCCGCCCGGCGAATCGGCGAGCCGGTTCAAGGTCTCGTAGTGAGCCGCCGTCTCGGCATATTCGATCAGATCGGAAGCGTGCAGGACCGAATGGTCGGCGCGCGCCATTACCCCGTGCCGCGCCCAGATCACAATACGATGAGTCCGAAGCGAGAGTTTAGTCTCCACCACCAGTTGGGCAGAACCGGGCAACAGGAACGGCACCACCCCAATTCCCTCCGGCATGTTGAGGATGGCTTCGGGTTGCCAGCGGAGCAACCGCCGACTGAGCGTTTTTTCATCCTGATATTCTTCCAGGTGACTAAGGTGCGTGAGGTGGACGGGTTGGGCATGGATGACGGCGTGCAAGGGAATGTCCGTGAAGCGCATCCGATCCGCATGGACGCCGAGGTGCGAATTGAATTCGCTGGTGACGCGCTGAAACTGCCGCTGAGGCGAGGCGAACATCCTGCCGCTCCGCCCACCGGGGTGGACGAGGACACAAGCGAGATTCCCCAACGGGGATTCGGCGATCTCTCTCAACCTTCTGCCTGATCCACTGACGACCAGCATCATCCCAGCCAACTCGGGGGCGGCGTGAGGCAGTTCAATCTCCCGCGCTTGAGGGAATTGCGTGCTGATGTCCAGCGGCTGACGCAGGCAGACCGAGATATTGCCCGCCGCCCCCTCCGCCGCGCCGATCTCCGCCAGCCGCAAGCCAGCCTGCCCCAGATGATAGAGAATTGTGTCAAGTTCGAGCGCTGTGTGATCTGTCATAGGAGGCGATTTTATCACTCACCCTACACAGTACCGCAAGATTTATCTTGCTCCTCTACCGTACATTTGCACCGCTAAGCCCGCAAAGAACGCAAAGAAAACCTGTTTAACTTGGCGACCTTAGCGTGCTTTGCGGTAAAAATCTTCTCATGTACGGTAGAGAATCTTGCTCTTCACTTGCCTTCTTTCGCCACGCAATCGCAAAGCGCTGGAAGTTAACAAATAAATACCGTAACCGCGTAGTTAGCGTTCTCTAACGCCAACGGGCGCGTAAGAGAACGCGCCCTACTTTTGCCGCGAAATCGCAAAGTGAACTTTGCGGCACGATTTCCTGACAGATTGCTTGGAAACTCGCGCCTATAAAACGTGAACAATGGATAATAATTTCATGTCATGCTTCGGGGCAATCTTTGCCCCGAAGCATCGTCGGAAAGGCTCATCCGAGACCCTTCGGTCGCAAAAAACACGCTCCCTCACATCGTCCCGATGTCCTTCGGGAGGGTGACATGGTCGCGCGTTTGGCTTATCCATTACTGACGTTATAAAAGAGACTCCCATCGCTGGGAGTCTCTTTTTGTCGGGGTGCCGAGATTTGAACTCGGGGCCTCACGGACCCGAACCGTGCGCTCTACCGGTCTGAGCCACACCCCGATTTATTGCAAAGCGTGCGAATTATACACACCGCGTTGCGAATTGGCAAGTTAGTTACGGGTTGAGCAGAACTTCCTGCGTGTACACGTAAAACACGCCGGGAATGCGGTCATCTTCCTGATGAATGGTAAGGCGGGCGGTGACCGGCTCCGAGACCCGATACGGGATGATCGTTTCAAACAACTGCGGGGTGGTTTGCTCAATGTTCAGCACGCGTAGTCCCAGCGACTTTCCCTCCGGCGTGATCAACTCGAGGAGGATCGGCTCCAAACTGAAAGGCCAGACATCCCCGCGAACGGCGAAGGCGCCGCCCGATGCGGAATCATTTTTTGTGGGGAAAAAGATTCGAATCGGTTCGGACGGATTCCCCGGCGTGGTGATCTCATTTTCGCCTGAAGAGAGCAACAACAACCGAACCGAGTTCACCGCTTGAACGCGATCGAATTCATCGAACGTGCTGATGGAAAGTCGCGCCACTTCTGCCGCGCCGGGAATCTCAAAGGAAACTTTGATGGTTTGCTGGATGCCGTTGTTGGAGGTGGGCACATTCTTTTTGAGCAGGCGGGTGATCAAACGCCCATCCTCGCCGAAAAGGTCCACTTGCACAATTTCGCTTGCGCCGGTGGTGATATCCATTTTGAGGGTGATCGGCGACACCACTTTCGAAAATGGGCCGGGCGAACTGATCTCGATCTCTGCAAGATCATGCCCCGGGATACTGGTTGCGGTGGGAGATGGACCCGGGGTGATAGTCAACGTGGGCGCGGGGGTCTTGGTCGGCGCCAGCGTGGGAAGGGATGCGATGAATGTTTCCGTGGCGGCAAGATTTGACGCTTCCGCAGTTTGGACGATGACTGTGGAAAGGTGATCGGGCGGAATCGAAGTTGGGATGGGGCTTAAGGCCGGGGAGGCGCAACCAGCCAACAATCCGAGAAGAGAGGCGAGGGTTAGGAGTCGAATTTTCATGGATTCATGAACAAGTCCAATGACCCAATCATGCATCATTGGACTTGTCTCTATACTCAACAGCCGAATTTATAGGGAGTAGATCTCGCTGTATTTTTTCGTCAGATAGCGAACGTACGGCTCCGGTGTGATCGTTGAGCCGGTGACGCGCTGAACGAGGTCTTGCGGGTCATATTTGTGACCATATTGGTGTATGTTCTCTCGAAGCCAGCCGAGCAGGGCGTCGAATTTGCCCGCGCGAAACTGATCGTCGAGGTTGCGGATGTCTTTGTTGATCTTCTCCCATAACTGGGCAGAAACGAGATTGCCCAACGCGTAGGTGGAGAAGTAACCGATCAACCCGGCTGACCAGTGAATATCCTGCAACACGCCCTGTGCGTCGTTCGGAGGAGTGACGCCAAGGTATTCCCGCATTTTTGTGTTCCAAATTTCCGGCAGGTGTTTGAGTTCGACTTTGTTTTCGACCATGGCGATCTCGAGCTCGAGACGGAGCATGATGTGCAGGTTGTAGGTGGCTTCATCGGCATTGACGCGAATGAGCGAAGGTTCGACTTTATTGATGGCTTTATGGAATGCCTTGAGTCCGATACCATCGAGTTGCGCGGGGAAGGTCTTTTTGAGTTTCGGATAGAAATGTTCCCAGAGCGGAAGTGACCGTCCAACGAGATTTTCCCACATGCGCGATTGCGACTCGTGAACAGCAAGCGAAGTGCCGCCTTCCAATGCGGTGCGTTCGTATATGGGGTTCACGCCCTGCTCGTACATGCCGTGTCCCGCTTCGTGCATGGTGCTGAAGGTCATTGCCAGCGGATTGCCGGCTTCGTAGCGCGTGGTGATGCGGACGTCGTTCACGCTGAACGTGGTCTCGAACGGGTGCGCGGCTTTATCCTGCCTGCCGCGATTGAAATCATAACCGAACGCCTTGATGACCTCTTCGCCAAAACCCCACAATTTTTTCTCGTTGAATTTTCGGCGCAGGAAATCATCCTTCACTTGTTTTGCTTCGCCAATGGCTTTGATCAACTCCACTTGCCTGGGACGCAACCCGTCGAAGATGGCTTTCACATCGGCGGTCTTCATGCCGGGTTCGTAATCGTCGAGCAGGATATCGTAGGGATGATCGGCAGGCGGGAAAAACGAAATGTACTTGTGGACAAGTTCCACCATTTTTTGCAGGTGAGGCAGGAAGATCGAATAGTCCGATTTTCCCTTTGCCTCCACCCAGGCTTCAAACGACTTGGAGGTGGCAACTGCCTGTTCCGCTACAAAAGACGGCGGGACGCGTTTTGCCTTGTCGTAATTTCGCGCGGCAACGCGGATCATCGCGGCGTCATCTGAATCTACGCCGGCAAATTCGGATTTCAGGTCCTCGATCAAACGCCCCACTTCATCGGAGGTGAATTTCTCCTGCCTGATCTTTCCAAGCGTCGCCAATTGTTGACCGCGCGCGTCGCCACCCAGGGGTGGAATATTTACCTGCTGGTCCCAATCCAGCACCGACGAGGCTCTGCCAAGATCGGAAACCTCCCCGAGTATCTCTTTCAAACGATTGAGTTTTTCAGACATGGAAACTCCTGAATTTTAATTGACCTTCCAACGCAGAGGCTTATCTTGCAAAGCGGATAATACCTCGTTGGCGATATCCTCCGACGCGCGGGATTGCGCTTCGGCAGTCTGCGCCCCAATGTGCGGCATCGCGATCACTTTCGGATGGAGGACTGCTTCAGTTTCCCCGGGCGGTTCCACCGCGTACACGTCCAGCGCGGCGCCGGCCACCTTGCCGCTGTTCAGCGCGGCGACCAACGCTGTTTCGTCGATGATCCCGCCGCGCGCCGCGCACACGATGCGCGCGCCGTCTTTCATCTGTGAAAACGCCAGCGGACCGATCATGTCTCGCGTTTGCACGTTGAGCGGCAGATGCAGGGAAATGAAATCAGACCACGCGTACAGGTCTTGAATCGAAACTGGTTCCGCGCCGCGTTTTGCAATTTCATCTTCTGAGATCAACGGGTCGTAGGCAACGACACTCATGCCAAACGCGGCGGCGCGCTTGCCCAACTCGACGCCGATGCGCCCAAAGCCGATCACGCCGAGGATTTTGCCGTTCAATTCCACACCTTCGAGTTCCTTCTTGAGCCATTTGCCTTGCTTCATGCCCGCATCGGCGCGGGGGATTTCGCGCGCCAGGGCAAGCATCAACCCAAAGGTCAATTCAGCAACGGCGACCGAAGTGGACATCGGCGCGTTGACGACGGTGACGTTGTGCTTTTTTGCCGCGGCGAGGTCAATATTGTCCACGCCGACGCCGGCGCGGCCGATCGCTTTGAGGCGGCTAGCCACATCCAACACCGAGGCAGTTACCTTTGTCCGACCGCGAACGATGAGTCCGTCGTATTCCGGAATCGCTTTGAGGAGGTCGTCCGCTGAAATATCTTTGCGGTTATCCACTTCCGCTTGCGAGCGTAAGATATCTAGCCCGCTTTGGTCGAGTCCGTCAGTGATGAGGATTTTGAATTGTGTCATACATGGATTTTATCACGTAGGCAAGGGCATTTTATCCGCTAATCATCGCGAATGGTTTTCATCACGGCGATTAGCGAAGATTCTATCCATAGATCGTTCGGCAGTTGAACTGTCGAACGATCTGCCGCAGGCTATTCATACCGCAACGCTTCGACGGGTTCGAGGCTCGCCGCGCGGTTGGCGGGATAGATGCCGAAGAATAACCCCACCGCCGCCGAAAAGATCGTGGCAAGCGCCACCGCGTCTGTTGTGACCAGCGGGATGAAGTCTGTGCCGTTCGCCGCGGCGATCTGCCCCACCGCATAAGAGATCAACCAGCCGAGAATGATGCCGATGATTCCGCCGATGAGACTTAGCAGGGACGACTCGGTGAGGAATTGAATCAGAATATCGCGCCGGCGCGCGCCGAGCGCTTTGCGCAAACCGATCTCGCGCGTGCGTTCTGTGACCGAGACCAGCATGATGTTCATGATGCCAATGCCGCCCACAAGCAGGGAAATTCCCGCGATGCCGCCCAGAAAGATCGTGAGCACGCCAGTGATCGCGCCGAATGTTTGAAGGAAATCCTGCTGGGTAAACACGGTGAAATCGTCGCTGCCGATGGGCGTGCGATGCCGCTGGCGCAAAATGTTTGCGATCTCCTCCGAGGCTTGCGGGACCGATTCCCCGCTTGTGGCTTGCACGAAGATCACGTCCACTTCATCGCGCGCGCCGCGTTTGAGCAGGCGCGCCTGCGCGGTGGTAAACGGCAGGTAGGCGCTGTTATCTTCACTGCCGAACGCGCCGCCGCCTTTCGCCACCAGCACGCCGATAATGCGGAACGGCTGTCCCTCGATGCGGATCGTTTCACCCACGATGCCATCGTGCCGGCCCATAATCGCGTCGGCGGCTTCAGGTCCGAGCACAACAACCGACATGCGCCCGAGGAGGTGCTCCTGATTGATAAACTCACCTTCTGAAAGTTCCAAATTGCGAACGGCGAAATATTCCGGCGTAACGCCGGTGATCGTGGTCGATGCGTTTTCGCCGGCAAAGGTGATCATCCCGTTGCCTTGAATCGCCGGCGCAACGACCGCCACCGACGGCGCGGCGAAGGGATCGGCAATCGCCGCGGCATCGGCAAGAGTCAACGGACGGTCATTCTGCGCGCTACTTCGATCTGGCGCCTCCTGCTGGCTTTCAGGACTGCCGCGAAAAACGAACAATAAATTCGTGCCAATACTGCTGATCGAGCCGGTGATGGACGCCTCCGCGCCGTTGCCCACCGCCAGCATGGCGATCACAGCGGCGACGCCGATCACAATTCCCAGCACGGTCAGACCGGACCTCAGCTTGTTCCCGCTGATCGATTCAAGCGCCTCGAGAAAGGCTTGCGCAATGCTCATTCGGCGCCATCCAATACTCCATCGCGCAAGCGGATGACGCGCTGGGTTTGTTCGGCAATCGTCGGGTCGTGCGTGATGATGATCAACGTGGTTCCGCTCTCTTTGTTCAAGTCGAGAAGCAACTTCATGATTTCCTTGCCGACTTTCGAATCAAGGTTGCCCGTCGGTTCGTCTGCCATGATGATGGCGGGATCGTTGACGATGGCGCGCGCAATCGCCACGCGTTGTTGCTGTCCGCCGGAGAGTTCGGCGGGACGATGCGTCATCCGATTCTCCAAACCGACGGCTTTCAACGCTTCGACCGCCCGCGCGCGCCTGCCCTTCGCGTTCCCGGCATATTTGGAATTACTGGAATACCGTAATGGCAGTTCCACATTGGTAATGGCAGTCTGCCGCGAAAGCAAATTGAAACTTTGAAAGACAAAGCCCACTTTGCGGTTGCGAATATCCGCCAGTTGATCGTCGTTCAAGTTGGCGACTGTCTCGCCGTCCAACACGTATTCACCGGCGGTGGGACGGTCTAAACAGCCGAGCGTGTTCATCAGCGTGGATTTGCCCGAACCCGAGGGACCCATGATCGCGACCACTTCGCCGCGCTGGATGTTGAATGAAACGCCGCGCAACGCCTCCACTTCCACCTCGCCCATCTGGTAGACCTTGCGCAGGTCATGGGTTTGAATCACCCAATCCATGCTAGCCTCCAAACGGACCTCCGCCCTCGGCGGGCGGGTTGAGGATGATCGTATCGCCCTCAGAAACATCGCCGCCAGCCAGCACGCTTGTCGTGTCGGAGGAGGAGCCGAGGCTGACCTCGGTTTTCTGCGGCAGTCCATTTACCATCAAGTAAATATAACGTTGCCCATCCAGCAAACGCACGGCGCGGTTCGGAATCAGGATCACATCGTTGATCTCTTCCACTGTGATGTTCACCGCCGCGGTCATACCGGGCTTGACGTCTGTATCGGCATCGGTCAATTCGATGGTGACCTTGAAGTTCACCACGCCGTTGACGTTTGTGCCGGCTTTGGCTACTTCAACCACTTCGCCGTGATAATCCTTGTCAAGGATGGCATCGAAGGACAGTGTTGCGGGTTGACCCTCTGCCACGCTGTTGATATCCACCTCGGAAACTTCGACATCCACGAACAGGCTGGTCAGGTCATCGAGGCGGAATGCCGCTGTGCCCGCGCCGACCTGGTCGCCGGGGAGCGGGTTGGCTTCCGTCACAGTGGCGGCAAACGGCGCGGAAACGCGAGCTAGATTGATGGTGGCTTGAGCCGCATCCACGCGGGCTTGGGCGGCGGCGATCCCGCTTAGGTTGCCCCCGGCGAGCCGGTCAAATTCACGCTGGGCATCGTCCAATTTTGCTTTTGCAAGGGCAAGGTCTTCATCCGCTTTGGCGATGGCTTCCGCGCCGGCATAGCCGCGATATTCCTTCAAGATTGGAATCTTCCGATTGCCAAATGTTTTGTAGATAATTTCCTTGATGTGAATTTTTCCATTCAGCTCTTTGCGCCAGTTGGCGGCTTTGTCGTACACGGCTTGCGCGTCGCGCAGAGTGATCGTCGCTTGGGCGAGCGCGGTATCGGAATTGATCAAGTCTTCCAATGCCTGTTGCGCGCTGGCGAGGTCTGCCTCGGCAAGGATGACGCTCTGCGGCAGGGAGGTTTTCTCAAGAGTGGCAAGCACAAAATTTGCGGGAACGTTATCCCCCACTTTTGCGTTCACCACATCCACAGCGCCAGCCGCCTGCCAGATCAGGGTCGCCGATTGTTTCGCGCGGACGGTTCCCGTCGCGCCGATGGTGGCGATGAGGTTCCCCCGTTCGATCGATGCGGTTTGATACTGGCTGGCAGGGTCGGGCTGGGAATTTCGCAGATAGGAATACCCGCCTACTCCCACGATCAGGATCAGCAATATGATCCACAGCCATTTTCGTTTCTTGAAAAAATCACTCATGAGGTTCCTCCAACAGATTTCTAACGCCGGGAAAATTCTACCCGACAAATGTGAATTGCCAATGAATAACCTAGCAAGGTATACGCAAATTTTATGCCGGGGTTTCTCGCATGGTTAATGGTCAGTCCGTTCCACTCCAAGCGCTATCGCATTCGGTTTTTTTATCCGCTAATCTTCACGAATTCACGCTAATCTCTCGCGGAAAATTCTCGCGCTTTGAACATCAAGATGTTCCAATGGGATTACTCTACCTCTGCTCGCATTCCAACATGTTCATGCTGATATAATTTTCTTATGTTTTATCGCATTGCTCGCATTATCGATTTCCTCGCCGTCGCGCTTCTTGTTCTCTTTGCGGCATCAGGCGATACGCCGCGTTTCACCGGTCAAACCGACCGCGCGCGATTGTATACGCGCGAGATTGAGTTCGATTATCCGAATTGGGTCTGGAATGCCACATGGATCAAGATCGAACAAAACGCCATCGGCTTACCGTACCTCTTCGACCGCGGCGCGAATAAGCAGATCGTTTTCGAATATCTCCGAACCACGCAAACATTGATGGAGACCGAGCACTCCCTCGAACTCATCATCGCCGACCCCGCCGTCACCGACAAGGAAACTGCCAGCGCGCAATTACGCGCCAACCGAGACGCCCTGCTCAAACGGCAGGAGTTACTGGCTCCGCTCGCCGAGGCAACCTTGCAGGGTCAAATTTCCGAAGTGTTGGCTGAACTCAACCTTACCACAGGCGGTCAACCATTTCCGCCTGTCCTCTATCACACCTCCCCCACGCCGCTCGCGCTCGTCGTTTCGCGCCGCAACGTGATCGAACAGATCGCGAACATTTCAGTTCTCCCGACCCTCACACTCGATGACCGAATCACACTCGAAAACAACGTGGCAGATTCGCTGGATGTCTCCACGCTCACCGTCCCGATCGGCGGCGTAGGCGTGTACCCCACCATGGTCACTGAAACCACCAACCTGCGCTGGTTACTCGAAACCATCGCGCACGAATGGACGCATAACTACCTCAACATCCGCCCGTTGGGAATCAATTACAGCACGACTCCCGAACTCCGCACGATGAACGAAACGACCGCCTCCATCGCGGGCAATGAAGTGGGGACTTTCCTCGTCGAAAAATATTATCCCGAACTGCGCGCTTCAACTCCCCATTTCGGCTTGGTCGCTTTTCCCCAAACGCCTCCCGCCCTTGACGATCATGACGATCCGCCACCCTTCGACTTCCGCGCCGAGATGCGCGAGACTCGCGTCACCACCGATGAACTGCTTGCCCAGGGGAAAATCGAGGAAGCGGAAGCCTACATGGAGGAACGCCGGCAAGTCTTCTGGCAAAACGGATATTTACTCCGCAAACTTAATCAGGCTTACTTCGCCTTTCACGGAGCCTATGCCGATGTGCCCGGCGGCGCGGCGGGAGAGGATCCCGTCGGTCCTGCCGTGCGATCCTTGCGCGAACAAAGCGACTCGCTGGCAGATTTCATCAACGCCATCGGGCAGATGACATCCTTCCAGGAATTGCAACGGGCGATACAAAATTAACCTAACCACCCGACACTTTCCTTTTTTGGACGCTGACAAACGCAGATGAACGCGGATTTTTCAAAAACAGGTGAAAAAAGTTTTTTATCTGCGTTTTCAGCGTTCATCCGCGTCCCAGTTTTAAAATTGTCAGGTAGGTAGAAATTAACTCATGTGGAAAATAACCTCACCATTCTTTCTGCTTTGCTTGCTGGCATCCGCGTGCGCTCCCGCCTCCGTTACCCCTGCGATCAACCTCACCCCGCCGGCAGACATCATACTCCCCACCCAGCAAGCGTGTACAGCAGTGAACATCGAACCCACGCCGGGACCTGAATCGCCATCCCTGTTCCCGCCGGAGGGCGCGACCGATCATTTGCTTGGAGCCAGCGAAGCGGTTGTGTCTTTCATCGCCTACATCGACTACCAGGATTCGCGCAGTAAATTTTTCGTCGATGTGGCGAATCAATTGCTCGCAGAGTTCCCAGAGGAGTTGCGTTTCACTTTCCGCCCATTTCCGCTTGTCGATGTCAACGACAAGTCCGCGCTTGCCATGCAAGCCGTCGAAGCCGCAGACAAGCAGGGGAAGTTTTGGGATATGCACAACCTGCTTTTCGCGCAATACGAAAATTGGGCGAACCTGCCGGCGGCGGATTTCGAGCAATGGGTCACCGCGCAAGCCTCCACGTTGGAGATGAACGTGGAGCAGTTCAAATCCGATCTCAACAGCGGGGAGACTGTCGCCCAAGTTAAAAAATATGCCGACGATGGAAAATCCATCGGCATCCCCGGCACGCCGCTCATCCTCATCAACGGACAAATCTACGGCGGACCGCGCGATCACGGCAGTCTCAGAGACATCATCGCGTTGATCCTCATGGGCAAGCGTCAGTTCGCCTCCTGCCCTCCGCTGACCGTTCAACCCAACCGGCAATACACCGCCACCCTGCGCACCGAACGAGGCGACATCGTGATCGAACTCTTTGCGGATAAAGCGCCGATCACGGTCAACTCTTTTATCTTTCTCGCGCGCAACGGATGGTACGACAACATCACCTTTCATCGCGTCATCCCCGACCTGTTCGCGCTGACCGGCGACCCAAGCGGCACGGGCGACGGGAACCCCGGCTATTACATCGTCAACGAATTCGACCCGTCCTTGCAATTCAACCGCCCCGGCATGGTGGGGATGACCAACGTCGGTCCCAACGCCAGCGATGGTCAATTCTTCATTACATACACGCCCACGACGCAATACAATGGGAAGTACACTATCCTTGGTCAACTGCTCACCGGTATGGAGGTTTTACTTTCGCTCAACCCACGCGACGCGCAACCGGGAAGCGATACCCCACCGGGGGATACGCTGTTGACTGTGGAAATAGAAGAGAAATAAAATCAATCGTGATAAGATAACCTCATGCCCTTCAATGCCTACACATCCACCGCGTGCGACGGCGACCTCGCTCAACTCGTCGGCTTGCGGCACAAACATTTCATTCTCACCCTCGAGGCTGGCGCGAAGTTCGAAACACATCGCGGCATTTTACAACACGACGATCTGATCGGCAAAGTATGGGGGTCGCAGGTTTTTAGCCACCTCGGCTCTCCGTTCTTTCTCCTCCAGCCTTCACTCGCAGACCTGCTCATCAACCTGCCGCGCACCACGCAGATCATGTACCCGAAGGATATTGGATTCATTCTCGTGACGATGGGAGTCGGTCCCGGTCAAACCGTGATGGAGGCTGGTTCCGGCTCCGGCTCGATGACCACCGCTCTCGCTCACGCGATCGGCGCGGAGGGGCGCGTGATCTCGTACGAAATCAAACCTGACACGCAGAACCTCGCTCTCAAGAATCTCAAACGCTTCGGGCTCGCCTCTCGCGTAAACTTCAAACTGCGCGACATCGGCGAAGGTTTCGACGAGACCGACGCGGATTCCTTCTTCCTCGATGTGCCCAACCCATACGACTACATTGGACAAGTCCGCGCCGCGCTCAAACCCGGCGGATTCCTTTGTTGTTTGATCCCCACCTTTAATCAGGTGGAGAAAACCTTGCAGGCTCTGCGCCAGACGAATTTTGCTTTTCTTGAGGTGTGTGAAATTTTGTTGAGGTATTACAAACCCGAGCCAACGCGCCTGCGTCCCACAGACCGGATGGTGGCACACACAGGCTTCCTTGTTTTTGGACGGAAGATCGAACCCAATGAAGATCCGCGCGGGCGGGAACTCAACGAGGAAATAGAAAAAGGAGATGTTTAGCCAATGCGCCGCATGTTTCGCCGCCAAGCCCGAAAGGGAGCAGGGCACATACCGCCCATTTTACAGGAAGCCAATTTCGTTTTCGATAAAGGCGAGTTCGGTCGCGCCGGGGAACTCTTTGAGCAGATCGCCCAGACCGCCGATGCCCGAGGCGGACCGCGCGCGCCGCTCTTTCACCTCCAGGCTGGCAGGGCGCGGATTTACGCCGGGCAAACAGCGTTGGGCATCCCTTCCATTAAACGCGGGTTAGCCCTGCTCGTCGAGCGGAAACAATTTCAACGACTACTTCAAGCGCGACGCCGCGTGCTCACTGAATTGCAGGAACGAGGGTTGAACGAAGAAGCCGCCAGCATTGACGCGTGGCTAAAATCGATCTCCCCGGAATCCTCTGAGTTTGAGACGCAAATCCCCCCAAGCAAAAAGCCGGTTCTGCCCACCCATTGTCCGCAATGCGGCGCGGCGTTGAAACCCGATGAAGTGGAATGGCTGGACGAGGTCACCGCCGAGTGCGGGTATTGTGGAAGCCCGGTGAGAGAGGGCGAAGCGTAGGACAAATTTCAATTTGTCCCACAATGCGCGCAATGAACCTCACTGAAGAATTTATCTCCCAACGACTGCGCGAGGCAATTCAATCCGCGGGACCATCCTCCGATGGCTACGCAGAACTTGAACTCACCGAGGAAACGCGACTGAAATGCGCGGCAGTGCTCGTCCCGCTTGCCCGGCAGGATGATGAATGGCATCTGCTCTTCACCCGCCGCACAGACCGGGTCGAATCGCACAAGGGACAGGTCGCCTTCCCCGGCGGCGCATGTGACGAGGGTGAAACGACTCCCGAACAAACCGCTTTGCGCGAAGTCGAGGAGGAGATCGGGATACAGCCCAGTGACGTGAAGGTCCTGGGGCGGCTTGCCAACCTCATTACGATTTCCTATTTTCGGGTCACGCCGGTGGTCGGCGTGGTGAGATGGCCCAACGTGTTCCGCGTGGGCGAGCATGAAGTGGCGCGAGTCTTCACGATTCCGCTGGGGTGGCTGGCGAACGCGTCCAACCGGTGGCAATTTGAAATCGGGGAAAAGAAGCGTTCCGTCATCGCGTATCATCCCTACGATGGCGAGTTACTCTGGGGCGCGACAGCGCGGATGACCGTCGATTTTTTGAAAGTGTTGGGGTATTAAAAAACTGTAGGGGCACAGAGGATCACAGAGTGATTCCGCTGTGCCCCTACTCTGATTGCGAAGAAATTTACTTCTTCTCGTCGGAGGCTTCGTCTTCCTTCTTGCCGCGCTCCACAGAGAGTTCGGGTTCGGATGATGTGACAGCCGCCACTACGCCTTCGGCGCCGGGCACTGCCGCTTCCTCTTCCACCTTCGGCATGGTCGCCACGGCAACCATCGTGTCGGCGTCTTCGAGCACGCGCACGGTATCCGAAACGACTACATCGCGCACACGGATGCCGTCACCGATCCTGGCGAGGCTGGAAATATCCACTTCGATGCGCTCGGGCAGATCGGCTGGCAGACATTCCACGTGCAATTGTTCAAGGTTGCGAATCAACACCGCGCCGTTATCCTTCACCGCCGCAGAAACCCCCACAAAATGGATCGCAACCGCCGTGCGAAGTTTTTCGCTCATCGAGACCGCAAGGAAATCGACGTGCAATAAACGGTTCTTGATGTAATCGCGCTGTTTCTCGCGCACGAGCGTGAGGTGCTGTGTGCCTTCCACGTCGATCGTCACCAAACTGGACGAGGTGGCTTTCGCCAACGCCAGCGACGCGGAGTGCGCTTCCAGATTAATGTTGATCGGGTCGGTGTGGCGACCATAGATCACGGCCGGCAGTTTTCCCTCACGGCGCAATGCCTTCACTTGTTTGCCAACCACTCCCCGCTTCTCTGCTCTTAGTACAACTTTCTCCATCGTTACTCCTCGAGCGCCTCTCACCCGGCGGATTGCGGACTTAAGTCCGCGTTCCGGATTACCTTCGCTCTATGAAATGAATTTCTGCAAACGGCATCAAGCCGTGTGCATTTAACTTAATTGCGCCGGATTAAAAACCTGCCCAGCAACAACATCAACCCGCCGAACAAACCACCGATCAGCCCGGCGATCACCACGCCGCGCGTGTCGAACGTGGTAATGACATTGCCATTCACATTACGCGCCAGCAGGACAACCGTGCGGACATCCTGCGCGTGGACATCCTGCGCCGCCAGATAACCAACGGCGCTGTGGTGGATATCTGCGCTTCGCGCGCCAATTACGGCTGTGTACCCGCTCACCGACACGTTCTCTGCCCGGACGAATCCCGCCGCCGCGTTCTGCAACTGCACATCGGTTGCGTTCACCATCCCCAACCCAGACTGCCGCGCTGTGACTTGACCTGCCTTCACGTTCGCCGCCGCGCTATTCTGCATTTCTACTTCCTCGGCACGGATGAATTCCGCATCCGCCTGGTGCATCCGCACCAATTCCGCATGAACGGATTTCACATCCGCATGCATGACGTTCGTCACCTGCGGCGATTCGAATTCAGGAAGTTCTTCGGGCTCGACCATAGCGGGCGGGATTTTACCACAAGAAACCTTGCCAAACGGCAATGAAACCGCTCTTAAACAGGCTAGACGGGAGCGAGTCGATAGACTCGCTCTCGCGAATATCATTTCGGCGTCAACACCAGGTGCCCTTCTGCATCCGCGATGATCGCGGGCTGTTCCCACAGCATCGAATAGTATTCGATATTCGCCCAAAGCGGCGCAAGGTCAATGTAGTGAGGATGATACGCGTGGCCGGATTGACCGGTGGTGTGAACCGTGAGCGAGTTGCTCAAGGTGCCCAAATCCACGATCATGCGCATCGAGGGAAGCCAATTCGTCTCATAGCCATCGCGCACCGACCAGCCGGTGGCGTTGACGATTGCCTCTCCGCCGCCTGTTGGGAAAGGCCCGCGATTGAACAACTCTTCGATCAAGCCGATGCCCGACTCGCCCAGCGTGCCGTTGCGGAACGTGGACGCATGCATGTCTCCCCACTTCCATTTGGAGGTGTCACTACCAAACATCTCTTCCAGTTCGGTCACGCCTTCAGCGAAGGATTTCTTGATGATCTCCTCCCGCGTTTCTACAACATCGGCAGTGGATGTATCGTCCCACCAGTGACTCGATTCGTCCATGTGGCGCATAATTTCGTTCCAGCGCGATCCGCCATCCGGGTAGTAGCGTTCCTCGGGCATATCATCGTTGAATGTGTTTTGAAGCAGGTTACGCCAAAAGGCGTTGAACATCGCCGCCGCGGAGGACTCGATGCGGTCTTGATAATCCCAGCCTGTTAGCAAGCCGATGTGCTTTTCAGACAACCCCTCTGTATTCAAGAGAATCGGAACGTACTGGGCGGCAACGGCATCGAACGAATCGCCTTGCATTTGTTGAATGTACGCGCTGTCGATTTTCCCGGGCGCGTTTTGAATCATATTCACGATGCGCTGTGCCCGAAATCCGTAATCCCAATCATAGGTGATCCAATTGGGATAATCAAACGGCGGAACCCGGTTGTTGGCAGTGACGATATACCCCTCGTCTGGATTCACCGTATAGGGAAGTTCCTCAAATGGGACATAGCCCGTCCATTCATACTCATCCGTCCAGCCGGGGACGGGAAGCGTGCCATCCCCTTTCGCGCGGATCGGGATGTCGCCGGGCATTTGGTATGCGATGTTGCCGTTCACATCGGCATAGATCAGGTTTTGCGGAGGCACGTGGAAATCCTTTGCCGCTTCTCGAAATTCCTCCCAGTTTGTCGCTTTGTCGAATCCCCAGATGGCTTTAAAAGGCGTGGACGGGGAAAGAGCCGTCCATTGGAGGGCGACTACGTATTGTCCCGGTAATTCAACGCCGGCGCGATCTTTAAAGGGGACGAATTCTTCGTCGCCCGGTTCCCCTTGATCTTTCAAGGGTCCATAATCATCGGAGATCACGGGTCCATGACGGGTCAGTCGCACCGTATGGCTGATCGGGTCGCCGCCCGCCACGTTGATGATTTCTGTGCGGGTCTCGAAATCGACCCATTCCCCATTCACTTCATATTGATTCGGGTTTTCGGGGTTGACTCGTTCGATATACAGATCCATCACATCGGGACCGACATTGGTGAAGCCCCAGGCGATCTGCTCATTATGTCCGATCACCACACCGGGAACGCCGGGGAATGAGAAGCCAGCCACGTTATATGGACAGGCATCTGAAACCGGCCTGCACTCCAAATGAATCTGATGCCAGATGGATGGCATCTGAATCCCAAGATGGGGGTCGTTGGCGAGGAGCGGTTCTCCGGTCGATGTAAGGTCACCGGAAACCGCCCACGAATTTGAGCCAATTCCATCCCCTAGCGGACCAAGCGCAACGTCTAGCAATGAAACATTATGCTGAAGAGAGGCAAGCAACCCATCGGGGATGTTGAACGCCGTTGTCGGTATCGAGTTGCGGACAATCGCCTCGCCGCCGATCTTGTTGACAATGACCGGGTGGTCTTGTGGGTATTCTGGGAACAACTCGGCAACCTGCTCCGGTGTGAGGGTTTTCAATAACACTGCCCGCTCGATTTCTTCGCCCATGTTGCCGCGCAAATCCCACGCCATGGCTTTGCCCCAGGTCAGGCTATGGACTGGCGTCCACGGCTCGATCTTGTAATCCGGCGCAAGGATGGGTAACCCCAGAAGCGCATATTCGAGGCTGAGGTCAACCGCATCCCTGCCTTCGATGTACGAGTTGACGCCGGCGGAATAAGCATCCACCAGGGCTTTCGACTCGGCATCGAGTTGTTCGTATTCCTGTTCGGCGGTGACGCGCCAGCCAAGCGCGCGAAGGAATGCGTCGGTATCGGCTTGGGAAGGAAACATTTCAGCAAGCCTGCCAGACCCGACGTGACGCCAGAAATCCATTTGCCAGAAGCGGTCTTGCGCCTGGATGTATCCCTGCGCGAAGAATAGATCGTGCTGGGTTGTCGCATAAATATGAGGGACGCCCACGTGATCTCGATAAATATCCACCGGTCCATCGAGACCTGCGAGTTGAATCTCCCCGTCGATCTGCGGGAAGGATTTCGGCGCGACGGTATTGGGCAGGTAACTCTTGAAATAAAACCCGCCGCCTCCAGCGAGGAGCACGGCGAGAATTAAAACTCCCAAGCCTGCGCGTTTGAGAATGGTCTTTGTTTTCGACATTGAAGCCTCCAAGTTTTATTTTTAGGACTTTCGCTTTTACTGCTCTAAGACGGTCTGCGACCGTCGCTTCGCTGGCAAATACGGCGGTCACAGACCGCCTACGAGCGGAAGCCCTGATTTTATAGGGCAAGCCTGAAACTCGCCCCATTGTTTTTATTGCGTAATGCCCAACAACCTCGGGAACCAATACCACAACACGTCGCGGGCGGGTTTGCCATGCACCGATGCCGATTTATCCTGCAACTCAACGGGGACAAAATACCCCCGGCTGACCAGCCCGCTCACCCATGAACGCGCGTTCAGCGCGTTGAAGATCGCGTCATAAATATCAACCTGTTGTTGCAGGTCGATGTTCACGGTGGCAAGGTCTGCGTTGGGGCGGTTGAGAGCGGTCCAATCGAGGCATGTCCCGCTGGCGCTGGGAATACAGCCCGTGGCGGAATTTGTCGCAGAGGGGTACGACAGCGCGATCACGAACGGCTTGGCGATCTGCTGTTGCCAGGGGGCGATGTTCTGGTCGAGAAGTCGCCCGGCTTCGTTGATCATATCTACTTTGTTGGGAGCGGCGAACGCGCTTATTTTTGCGAACCACAGCAGGTACACGGCGTCGGTATCCTGCAAGACATTAACCGGCGGCGTGAAGTCGGTTGTGTTGTACGGGATGGCGAAGAGCACGTTACCGCGGAAATGCTGGCGGACTTCCGCGATGATCGATTTCCAGCGCGCGTCCGCGTCACCGGGGACTCCGCTGGGGGAGCCGTCGGCAAGTTTCCCGTTGGGAAGAGCCGGGAGAATCCAATCTCCGCCGATGATCAATCCCTGCGCGCCGGATTGCGTCGCCTGGTCGGCGAAGTGGTTGGCAAAGGCGCGGTAATGATCGAACCAATCGTTCCACCAGTTTCCATCGCGCGGGGCTTTGCTCCAAAAATCGTTGGCATTCACGTCAAAGCGGGGTTGCGGAAAAATGGCAACGTTGAGACTCTGCGCGCGCGCTTGCGTCACAGCATCCATGGTGTCTTTCCAAAACGCGTCTTTGCCGGGCTGTTGCGTGAACACGATCGGGCTGACGCGCTCGTACGTCCACGAGGGAGTGTAGATCACCCAGTTCGCGCCGATGCCTTTGATGTTTTGAAGCGCGGGATCGTTGAAGCGCGGGACGTTGGGATCGTAATACGCCTGATATTCGATGCCCGCCATAAACCCGGCTCCGCGCGACGGGATGTTGGTTTGCACAAGTGTGGCGCTCCCGGCAACCTGGGGCCAAGCCCACCCGCTGACAGTATCGGTGATGAACTGCGGCGTGATCGTGCCTGAGATATTGCGCCCGTGCGCTGTTGGACCCACCTGTTGCGATTCATCGGCTGAATCGCATTGCGCGTTGCGGCAGTAGCGATACGCGAACGAATTGCTTTCGCGGAGCGGGCCATATAACTTGAACGTCCAATGGTTAGCGCCGGCGTTTTGCATGGGGAGGGGGGGCGTCCAACCGTTGTGAGAGAACTGGATGTAAATGATATCGCCCGGCGGGGTATTGGCTGGCACGGTCACATCGAAAAGGATCGGCGCGTTGGGAGGTCCGTTTTGCCACGATTGAACGGTATCTTGAACGACCATGTCTTGCGCGCCGACAAGGATGCGCCGCGTCACGAACCGCCCTTCAGAGGTGAATTCAGAATTCCAATACCCATCGCCGATGGTGTATTTGTATTGCACATCCGCGCCGGCGGGGAGCCGGATCGTGGCTGTGTATCTGCCATCCGCGGCAAGTTGCAGGCTCGGCATTCGGTCGGCGACGGTGCTGAGTCCGCCGCGCAGGTTGGCGAAGGTGTTGCCAAGCTGAATCAGACTGCCCGCGATGCGAGGCGCGCCTTGAGTCCCTTGTGGGATAGCGACGATGAACGTCACATTCACTTGCGGCAGTTGTTTGAGTCGGATCTGCGCGGCTTGGGTGATCTGGTTGTCTGCCACCGCCGCGCCTTGCTGGAAGACTTGATACGAACCATCCAACGCGTACGCAACAAGGTTATGCGTGCCGGCGCGCAAACCAGAGAGCAGGAATCGCCCTGCCGAGTCGGTGAAGAATTGCTCGCCGCCGGCAGTCACAAGAATATCGGGAATTGGCTGGTTCGTGTCGGCGTTCACCACTGTGCCAAAAATACTTCCAGAAAGCGTGTTGACCGGCTTATCCGTCCAACTGCTGATGGTGTCGATGATCTGCGTATTCCCGCTGGCATAGAACAACCGGTAGCGGATGGGTAAATCGAGATTTGTATCCTCTGTTGTTCCCGATGGGTAACGAACGTACACATAACGGATCACCGCCTGATCGGGAATTTGCAATGTCCGTGTGTAGGTGACGCTATCGATCGGGCTGAGTTCATAATCCACCGGGTTGTAAGCCAGTCCCGCCACCTCATCCAACACGCGGATGACAACTTTTTCCCCCGCCAGGAGCGGGTCGGGCACGCGAACGGTGAACGTCACGTCGGCGCGAGGCGCGGGCGTGGCGGTTGAACCAGACGGCAACGGGGTGCTGACCGCCGCCGTTGGAAACGCGGGCCACTTAATCAACGATATCGCGCATGCCTGGCTGATTAATGCCAAAACCGTAATGATGATCAGCATTCGATACGATCTGGGAATACGTCCGTTCATTTCTCTCCTCTTTCTAGCGCGTCATCCGACGGGTCTGCCTGCTCCGAACTCCTCAGCGTTTTCCGAATCCCGCGCGCCTTTTCCGCGCAGAGCCGCGGCGAAGTAGCTCAACAGGATGCTGAAAAAATAGATCAGGGTCATCGGCAACATCACCAGGCCCATGTTCACCGGGTCAATGGTCGGCGTGACCGCGGCGGCTAAGATGGCAATGATCACAACGGCAAGCCTCCATTGCTCCACCAACACTTTCGGCTGGAGGATGCCAACATAGGTGAGGGCAAAAATCACCAGCGGGGATTCGAAAAATAGCCCGATCCATAACATCAGTCCCGTGATGAAGCCGAAATATTCCTTCGCCGCCCAAACCTGGGCGATCTCGGTAAAGCCGCCCAAAAACGGCAGGGCGGCGGGAATCAACAGTCGATGGGTCGTCCACACCCCGCCCACAAAAAGAAGTGTTGCAACGGGTATGGCAAGCAGGCTGTACTTCTTCTCACGCGCCTTCAACCCCGTTGCGGCGAATCGCCATAACCCGAAGGCAATGAAAGGAATGGATAGGGTCAAGCCGCTGGTCAACGCCACCCTCATATATACGCCGATCTCTTCGGTCACCTCGATCGCTTGCAACTTGGTGAGTCCTCCAACCGGCTTTGCGAGATATTCCATCAACGGGATGGTGAAATAAAAGGAGATGCCCACTGCCACAGCGATGACGATCAAGATCCATAGAAGGTGCGCGCGGAAATCCTCCACATGGTCGATCAGTGTTTTTTCGGAGGTCTCATCAGGATCGGTATTCAGAAATTTCCACGCCCGCGCGGCCGCCTGAAAGGGAAAACGAATGATCTTAAAGATGAGGACAAATGGGAATGTCAGCGCCCTCCACAAAGCCCTAAAGAACTTATTCATTTTTCGTTTCGTCTGCCTGTTCAACATGGGTTTCCGCAGGATTTTGCGAAACCGAATTAATGGCTGGCGGCTTATTCGGCAGTTGCTGTTTCTTGCTCTGAGGCGCTTTGAACGTGGAAGTCGGCGACCGCTTGCCGGCAGGCGGGGCGATCATGTTCTGCAAATCCGTTTCCTTTTCAAAGTTTTCGAGGTTGGCTTCGCGCATCAACCGTTGTGGAAGATTGGTAATTTCCTTGAACGTGTTCGCCACCACTTTCCCCGCGTCCGATGTAACGTAGCGGTTGAGCAGGTGACCAACGGTACGACCCGCCTGTTTTATGTTTTTCGGTCCGAGAACGATAATGGCAATGAGAACGATAAAAACGAACTCGGAAGGTCCAACGCCTAAAATTTCCATCTATACCTTTTGAAGGATTTGTCGTATTTCGCGCTGATGGTCTGCCAGCGCGCCAAGCACCCCGTTCACAAAGCGCGGCGCGGAATCGGAGCCGTATAGTTTCGCCAATTCCACCGCTTCGTTGATGGCAACCTTGATCGGCGTCTCATGAAAGACCGCAAATTCCCACAGCGCGATCCGCAGGATGTTTCTGTCAATCGCCGCGATCTGGTCGAGGGGCCACTCCGGCGCATACTTTGAGATGAGCAGGTCCAGGTTTGAGGTGAGCGGGAGCACGCCGAAGATGATCTTCCGCGAGAATTCCGAAAGGTGATCCGGGAGCGGCAAATCTTCCAGCCGCAGTTTCAGCACGTCGCCCGGAATGTGATTCGCAATATCCACTTCGTAAAGTACTTGCAGGGCGATCGAACGCGCCCTGGTGCGGAGCTTCATGCCAGACCAGCCTCTCCATCTTCGAAATCGATATCCTCAACATGCACATCCACCGCCCCCACATCCATGCCGACCGTTTCCTGCACCGCGCGCGCCACCTGTTCCTGCACGTTACGGCTCACGTCGCGGATGTTCACATCCTTCTTGAGGATGAGATGCAGGTCAATGACAGCCATATTGTCCTCGACCTCGATCCGCACCCCATCGTGGACTCCACGCCGGAACAGGCGGTTCACTCCGCCAGTGACGCCTGCCATGCGGCTGACGCCCGGCACTCCCAACGCCGACAACCTCACGATGGTAACGAGCACATCGGGAGCGATGGTGGTTTTATCGAGGGATATTGAGTCTGTCACAGTTTCTCCTAAAAATTAGAGACTGGAGACTTGAGACTAATCACTAGTCTCCAGTCTCTGATCATCTGCTCTTCTTTACATCATCGCCATTCCGCCATCCACACCCAGCACTTGACCGGTGATGAACGCGGCTTGGTCGGAGGCGAGGAAGGCGACCGCGTAGGCGATCTCTTCCGGCTTGCCTTTGCGCGCCAGCGGAACTAACTTCAGCGAGGCTTCAAGCGTTTCAGGCGACATCGCGTCGAGGATTTCCGTGTCTACAAACCCGGGCGCAATCGCGTTGACGGTGATGTTCCGCGCCGCCACTTCGCGCGCCAATGATTTTGTGAACGCGATCTGCCCGCCTTTGGAAGCGGAGTAATTCACTTGACCGGGATTCCCCATCTGCCCCGCAACCGATGCCATGTTGATAATTCGTCCGGTACGTTTCCGCATCATGTGTTTGACTGCGGATTTCGAGCAATTGAACGTGGATTTGAGATTCGTCGTGATGACCGAGTCCCAATCCGATTCAGACATCATCATGATGAGCGTATCTTTTGTGATGCCAGCATTGTTGACGAGGATGCTCAGGTCGCCAAATGTTTCAATCGCAAATTTAATCAACGCTTCGGCTTGCTTGAAATCGGACACGTCCGCTTGAAATGCGGCGGCTTTGCCTCCCGCCGATTGAACGGCCTTCACCACGTCATCCGCCGCCTCGGAGGATTTGTTGTAATTGACGACCACTGCCGCGCCGCGCGCCGCGAGTTCGAGCGCCACCGCGCGACCAATTCCGCGCGAGCCGCCCGTCACCACCGCGACTTTATTTTCAAGCGATAACGAATCTGCCATTTGTGAGTCTCCTCGTGTGAAATTATACACCGGAGTTCATACTGCGTACTTCGTACTGCGTATTGCGTACTACGTAATACGAAATACGCAGTACGTTACTCATCTTTCAATCCCGTTCCCAGCGTAATCCCCCCGCCCAGCGCGATCACCGCCGCGAACAAAAACGTATCCTGCCAAAAGCGGATGGGGAACAGGCGGATCAACGTGTCTGAATACAGGAACAGCCACGAGTCGCCCTCGAAAAATAATTTGTGAAATGCCGTGAAGAACCCCCAAAAGACATTTGGATTGATGACAATGCCGATCACAACAATCAAACCGATGGCAACCGCCAGCCCAACCATCAACCATCCGCCTCGCATCAAGCCTTGACGGTACGCCTGCTCCCAGCCTCCGAACTTTGACCAAATCCCCAGCGCGAGCAACACAGCGAGAGTCCCATACCAAATATTCAACGCGCCTTTTGTCACGTGCTTGACATCCTCCATGTGACTCAACTCGCGCTCGTTGTACAACGGAGTTCCATCGTTAAACTTCAGATCACCAAGATACGAAATATCCGCGTTGTTGACGAGGTATTTCAGCGCGTACGGCGCCCACTTCAAACGGTCTTCTTTTGTGAAGCCATATTCATCACGCGGAAAATATGGCATGTTGTATTCAATTTGCAGGAAGGTTGTCGTTAAAAGCAGGCGCAGTCCCAACCCGATGAGGGCAAGAGGAATAAGCAGGGCAACGAACCAAGAAAGAAAAGTAGTTTTTTTCATTGTAAGTATTTTGTGCCGCCCTCAAGAATAAATCGAATCACCATATCGTTGACGATCCATTCGATCGGCGCGTGATCGTCGGTGAAGACGGTGGTCGTCTCGTAGTCCGTTTTGAGGCTGGCGAAGGTCACTTGCATGGTTGTGATGAGCAACGGATTAACTGTGGGGTCATTCGATAAAGCCAGCAAGTTCATCGCAAAGTTTTCAGGGATAGTTTCCTGCTTGGTGGCGAAGATCATCGTGTTCAAGGATCCCGGAATATCAACCGTATAAATTGAAGGGAAAACAGTCGCCATCGTGGTGGCAAGTCCGTTGATGAGGCGGCGGTCGCCGGGGACGGAGGCAGAGTTGATGGTGAGCACCCCGTCGTCCGTCAGGTGTGAGGCGCAGATCTCGAAGAATTCTTGCGTCGTCATGTGCGGAGGAATGTACGGCGGGCGATACGCGTCCACGGCGATGATGTTATATTTTTGATCACTTTGTTCGAGGTTGAGTCGCCCATCACCAATGATGATGTTCAGGTTAGGCATGGTCATGCCGAAATATTTCTGCCCCACTTCGACGATCTTCGGGTCGAGTTCGTAGCCGTCAATGGGAACATTGCCGTAGACCGCAGTCATTTGGCGAGCAGTCGTCCCTGCCGCGAGACCGACGATGGCGACGCGTTTTATGTCGGATGGTTTTTTATTTGCATAAAAATATGGGCTGACGAGGAATTGATCCCATGGTCCGTTGTATTGAAGTGTGTCGGGGTGATAGATCGAGTGGACGCCCTGTCCCTCGTTGAGACGCAGAATCGTAAAGCCGTTTTGATTCAATACTTCAATGTAGTTGTATGCGGATTCGGTTTCGTAAATTTGCGCCGCGTTCGTTTTCATGGATTGATTCGCGGTGAGCAATGCAAGCGCGGTCAACACGAACGGCATCCAAATATGCTTGAGCAGTTCGCGCTGACTGGCGAAACGCGCCAACCCAACGAGCGCGACTAGCAAAAGAATCATGCTGAATAGCAGAAAAGTATTTTTTGTTCCGATCGCGGGGATGGTGACGAGGGTTGGCAAAAATGTCCCGATGAATGAGCCGAGGGTGGAGATCGAGTAGATTTGACCCGAAGTTTGTCCCGCGCGGGATGTGTCGTCAACGGTTAATCGAATCGCATACGGGGAAATCGTTCCCAGCAAAGTAATTGGAAGGATGAACAAAATCAACACCGCGACAAACGACGCGCCGAGGATCCCGACTTGCAGTGAATCGAACGCGGTCGCCGCGGCGCGCAGAACGGGACTCGCAATGTATGGGACGAGTCCCAGCGTGAACGCGCCCCACGCAAGGATGCGATACATTGCGGCGGGTGTCGGGTTCGCATCCGCCCATTTGCCGCCGAGGAAATATCCAAGTGTGAGATAGATGAGGATCAGCCCGATGATGCTCGCCCAGACGATGTTGCTTGTGCCGAACACATTGCCGATGAGGCGTCCTGCGGCGAGTTCGGCGGCGAGGGTGGTCATGCCTGAGATGAAGACGGTGAAGAGGAGGTATTTTTTCATTGAGGAGATTATACAGTAATTGGTAAGCCTGCCCTGAGCTTGTCGAAGGGTGGTAATTTGTGAGGGTGGGGGAGTGGAGAATTAGAGAATTGGAGGATTAGAGGATTAGAAACTAGAGATTGGTTGTGAGGTGGGATGATATACTTTTGCTTGCTAAAGGAGAAGAATGTATACACCGAAGTTGTATCGTGAGGAAGATCGAGCGAAAATTATCGAGTTTATGCGCCAGAATGAATTTGCGATTCTGGTGACGTACGATGGTGATAAGCCAACGGCGAGTCATTTGTTGGTGGAGATTTTCGAGGATGGCGAAAGGCTTTTCATCAACGGGCACATGTCGAGAGCGAATCCGTTGTGGAAGACGTTTGAGATGAACGCGGAAGTTTTGGTAATTTTCCATGGACCGCACACGTATATTTCGCCAACATGGTACAACCACGTCAACGTGCCAACGTGGAATTATCAGGCGGCGCATGTGTATGGCAAGCCGCGAATTATTGAAAACTACAATGAGGCGTATCAACTTCTCAAGCGGCTGACTGACCGCCACGAGATGACAAATCACTACAAGTTGGAAACCCTGCCGCTGGATTTTGTGGAAAAGGAAATCAAAGGCATCGTCGCCTTTCAAATTGAAGTGACGAAAATCGAAGCGAATTACAAGTTGAGTCAGAATCGCAACGATGAGGACTATCGAAATATTGTTGCAAAACTCGACGCGCGCGAGGATGAGATGTCGCACGGCGTGGCTGAGGCGATGAAGGAAAAGAGGAGAATAGGAGCAGGGTGACCACGCCCCTACCGTTTGATTCTTAACGACACCCACGAGAAAAATATCACGCCCAGATAACTGAACACGAGATCGAGCAGTGAGAATGCGCGACTGCGGAAAAATTGTTGGGAATATTCTTCCACGCCGATGATGAGGGCGAGGATCAAGCCGGTGGAAAGCGCGACCAGTTTTGGGTCCCGATTCGGAAGCGAGCGGAGGAAGGTCAGGTCGAGGAGCAGGGTGAGAATCCCAAATAAGATGAAATGTCCCGCTTTGTCGCCGTAGGGAATCTGGTTGATGAAGCCGAGAACGCCGAGGTTGCCGGTATCTGCAAGAAGGACGATGAGGGCGATGAAGAGCGCGAAAAGAATCGCAAGCCATTTCATAAGAAAAAGAGACGCCTTAGGGCGTCTCTGCGTTTGCCTTTTCCATTTTTGATTCGCGCCGCGCCTTCCACCACTCGACGAACATTGGAACGACCGACATCAGAATGATGGCAACGATAACAAGTTCAAAATGCTTTTGCACAAATTCAAGCCTGCCAAAGAAATAACCAAGCAGGGTGAAAAGCACTACCCAGGTTACGCCGCCCACGATATTGTAGGTGGCGAAATAGGTATAGGACATTTTGCCGACGCCCGCGACGAACGGCGCAAACGTGCGGACGATGGGAACAAAGCGCGCCAGAAAGATTGCTTTGCCGCCATGCTTCTCAAAAAAGGCATGGGTCTTTTCGATGTATTCTTTTTTGATCCACTTGATGTTGTACGCGCGCTCGCCAAGATAATGCCCGACGGAATAGTTCACGGCGTCTCCCAGCACCGCCGCAATAATCAGCAAACCGACCAAGCCCCAAATGTTCAGCAAGCCATCCGCCGCGAATGCGCCCGCCGCAAACAACAACGAATCGCCGGGCAGGATCGGCATGATCACCAATCCCGTTTCAATGAAGATCACCGCGAACAGGATGCCATGCGTCCAGACACCGTAATCCATGATGATGTTCCTCAAGTGATCGTCAATATGCAGGATAAAGTCAATTAAAAATTTTATTTGTTCCATGTTTCTTTCTTTCCAGATATGAACCTTCGGAAGTCATGCGAGACTTCCGAAGTTGGGTTTTCAACAGGCGCAGATTATACCGTGCTTTCCTCTTTCGGCTCGATGCGACTGAGCCAGTCGCCGATCACAAGAACGATAAGGCTTCCCAGCGAAGACATGCCGAGATTAAGCGAACCAAGCGGAAGCAGTGTCCAGCCCTGCCACAGACCGACAAGATGACCGGCGACAAAGCCAAGAACACTCAAGCCGAGATAGAGCATGAACCGCCAAAATCCTCCGCCGCGAATCAAATGGTAGAGTGAGCCGAGGAGTACGGCGACGAGAAGGGCAAAGAGGAGGGAGGGGAGGGTCATGGTGGGAGAGTAAACACGTAGACAGGTAAACAGGTATACACGTAAACACGTGAGTCGCGATTTCCCTTGTGTACTTGTCTACTTGTTTCCGTGTTTACTTGTCTCCGTGTTTCCTTGTTTACGTGTTTACGTTTTCCCTTGTATACGCTCTAAGGTTTTAGATACTTCGCAAAAAAATCGGTGATCGCGTTGTAACATGTGACGCGGTTCTCGTATTTCAACACATCGTGACCTTCGTCTTCAAAGACGAGCAATTCGATCTCCTTGCCTTTAGATTTCAGTTCGCGCACAAGGTCTTCGGATTCAGCGGCTACGACGCGCGGATCGTTGCGCCCTTGAATGACCAGCATCGGCGCGGACATGTTGTGCAGGTGTGTCTTCGGCGAACGGTCAACAAGAAACGCGCGCTCATCCGCTTTTTCGGGATCGCCTAATGCGATCTTGAAATACGGTTTCCATGTGGCAGGGATTCGTTCTGAAAACGTCAGCAAATCATACGGACCGAACATGTCGCACGAGGCTTTCCACAAGTCGGGATGCAAACCCGCTTGCATCAATGTCATGTATCCGCCGTACGAGCGACCAACAACCGCCGCGCGAGAAACATCCAGCCTTTTATCTTTGGGTAAAACCCTCGTCATCGCGTGGACGTGATCGAGGCGATCTTGTCCGCCCCAGTCACGGTCAACGTGCTTGGTGTAGGAGAGTCCATACCCTGTGGAGCCGCGCACGTTTGGCACAAAGACCGCGAAGCCGCGCAAGGTGAGATATTGAATCAACGGCATGGAGAACCATGCGAAGTCTGGGCGTTCCTGTCCCTGCGGACCACCGTGAATGTAATACACAACGGGTCGCGCGCCTTTGAAGCCGAGTCCCTTGGCGGGGAGATAAAGCCGCGCGGATGTGCGCAGTCCGTCGTGGGAGAGGAACGAAGCGTCCTCCCCTTTTGAAAGAAGCGCGTCGGGAATCCCAAGAATCTTTTCGTTCGTGTGGCGCGTAACGACATTCCGCTTTTTGCTGCCG
>JBGANO010000019.1:0-58693 GCA_044222305.1 Anaerolineales bacterium | reverse complement strand
AAATACGCTGGCGCGCCATGCCGCTTCACACGGCGCATCGCGCAACCAGTGAGCCATCGTGAATAATTGGATGTGAAGCGGCAGGCTGGAATCTTTCATCATTGAATCCGCCAGCGATGAAGCATCGCCGCGTGCCGCAAGGTAATGCATGGTGACGTTTCTACCATTCCATGTTGGTTGCGCGAACAAGGCTTGATGCGATTCATTGTCACCGATCGCCTGCCCGGCGAGATAGCCATTCAACACCGAATGCAGGAAGCGCATCTTGTTCCCGGTATGTGAGACTAGTAAACCACTGTCCACCATTTTGCTGAGCAAGCCGTGTGTCGGCACATCGCCCGCTTTGGATTTCTTGATGCGGATTTTTTGCGATTCGGTGAGGGCGGCTTTTTCGTCCTTGTCGGTTTTTGTCACGACTTCAGCGTGTTCGATCGTTTTATCGTCGATCACATCGTATTGCTTTACCCAGGCGCGCGCGGAACGCGGATCGAACACCGGTTGAGCGGTGAGCGCCACTTGCATGGCAAGCAGTTCGAGCGCGGCCATCGGGGTTCCGGTGGGCGCCACGCGGCGTATGTGCGTGGCGATTGCGTCGAGCACGCCGGGTCCCAAACCGTCACCGGCGTAGGCGCCCCACACTTTGAGAGTCAGCTCGAAGGGGGTCAGACCGTGATTGTCAGGTGTCACCCAGGCGTTGAGTAGAAGCGAATCCACTGGCTCAGATCCCGCTTGCGCGCGTGATTCGAGCGCGATGGTTTGCGACCAGCGCTCGCCCCATTGTTGGATGAACTTCGATGCGGCTTTTTGATCCCAGGCGATCAGCGCGAGCGGGTTGAAGCCCAGCCCGATGAGTCCGTTTAGTTGGTGGACACAGCCTGTCGTCACGATTCGGGCTTTCGGATGCGCGTGAATGAGCGCCTTGAACCATGCCGTCACATTTTTTTGACTCTCCGTGTCAAGTTCGTCGAAGCCATCGATCAACAGCAAGGCGCGCCCGCTTTGAAATGTTTGTTGAATGAACCCCGGCAAGCGGCTCACATCGAAGATCGGCGCTAATTCTGTCACTGCGCTGTTCAGCAAGGAAAGCGGATCTTTTGTTGGATCGAAGGGAAACGCCAAATCGGCAACGTGATACAGGTAAGGAACCGCTTCTTCCTCGGACTTCGGGTCGATTCGGACTTTGAGGTTTGCCGCCAGGGAGGCGAGGCGCGCCAATGCGACAGTTTTCCCCGCGCCTGCCGCGCCAACGATCACAATGTTTGACCCGCCTGCAACACTCTCAGCTATTTTGAGGGTTGGCGCGGCGTATACGCCGGCAAGCTGGGTCCAGTCGGGCATGTAGGGCAGGGTCTGTGAGATGATGTCTTCCTGTATGGGGACGACGCCCGGCTCCACGCGCGCCGGCGGAGCCATGAGGCGCGGCTCTTGAAGAATTTCGTCGAGGGCGAACATCGACGCGGCGAGATGCATCCCTTGCGCGCGGCGCAGGGTGATGCGGCGGTGGTTATCTTCCAGCCCGCTTGTGCGGCGGACTTTGGCGGCTTCGCGGCCTTCTTTGAGGTTTTCTCGAATTTGGTTGAAGAGAGGTTTGGCGCGGCCAGCCAAATTGAAAATGACGATGCCGACAACAAAGCCGATCACAAAAGAAAGGGGGTCGATGTGTGGAATAGGCATGGAGGTTAATTCGAGAACAGGATACGCCCGCAGGTGGGGCAGGTGAATAATTGCGAAGTGGAGCGGGCGCTTTGTTGTTGTGAAGGCGTAAGCGTTGTGCCGCACGCCGCGCAAGCCGAATCGCTCACGGTGGTGATGGCGACCCCGCGTTTTTGTTTGCGGAGCGAATCGTATGTGAGCATGGAGGATTGTGGGATTCCGCCGATGACTGCCTTGCGTTCCGAATCAAGCCGTTCGATCTCTTTTTGGAGCGATGCGCTTTCTTTCGTCAGGTCGTTGTATTGGATCGACTTGTCTGCCTGAACGCGCTCCAGTTGAGATTTGGCGGTCTGCATATCTTGTTCGGCGTTCTCAAGCGCGCTCATCGCTTCGAGTTCGATATTTTCGAGAGTGACCAGATGTTTTTTGAGCGACGCGACATCCAATTGCAGGTCTTGCAATTCCTTGGGGTTGTGTACCTTCCCGCCATACAGGCTGGATTCTGCCAGTTCGATCTTGATGCGTTGTTTTTCAACATCCGCTCCTGTCGATTTGAAGGCGCGTTCGGCAGTTTTGGATTCGTTTTCGGAGGCGGAGAATGCGTCCATGGCGGCGCGCAATTCACGGTCGTTTTGAAGCGTTTCTTGAATCGCTTTCAGCCGCCCGTGGATCTGATCCATCTGGCTATCCACATGTTGCAGGCGATACAGTCCAAGCGCGGCACTCATATTAGGATTATATACGATGTCGCTTATGGTGTGATGAGGTTGTAAAAATTATAGACAGCTTTTCCTAGGTTGGCAAATAATGCATTGGCTTCGTCGAAGACGATCTGCACTGGGTGATAAGTATAAATCACGAGAATGTAGTTTCCGCCCGGTGTGTAAACGATACCAGCGTCGCTAATATTTTTGATCACGCCTGTGCTGGGTTCGGTGATCCAGCCGTGTTTGTGCGCCACTTGGGTCCCTTCAGGCACGCCAGCTTCGATGAGCACGCCGATCTTATCCAGCACGAGGAAGTTGATCATCTGCTGGCAGATCTGGCTGTTGATCTTGTCGGGGAATGCCGCAACGAGCGCGCCGCCGTTTTCTGTGGCGCATTGGTAGATGTCGGTCAGCAACATGCCCGCATCAGATGGGGTGGTCTGGTTGAAGGAATCGGGATCGGTGGACACATCGGCGCGCTGATTGGCAGGCGTGTTGATCTTTTCAAGGAGCGGGCATGGAAACTGGGCATTGCAAAAGAACCCGGCGAGGAAGGTATTTTCCAAGCCGATTTTACGCATATCGTCGGTCACGATGAGCGGACCGCGGAACTCGTCCAGACTTTCCATTAATCGGTCGGCGGGAGGATTCTCGGAATTGCGAATCATGTCGAGGATGAGTTCGGAGGAGGAGGGCTCCAGCGCCGCACTCCCGTTCTTGATGAAATATGAAACCATAATTGGGATTTTAACAGTGCTCGACGCCGTGAAGGGCACATCGGGATTCGTGGAGATAACCTGCCCCTTATCCATGGCAAAGTGGATTTCCTGCCCATTTTGCAGGTCGAAGAGATACAGACCGATCACGCCATCGAATTCCGCGACATTGATATTTTGCTGAAGGAGGATTTCAAGATTTTGAAAGGTGGGTCTTGCCGCGACGCTTCTTTGAAAAGAGAGAGTTACCTTTCGGTTGGAAGGCGAGCGCAAGGTATCTTCGATCAGACGCACGGCACGGTTGATGTCGAGAATGGTGCCGGGTTCGCCGGGCAGAAAAGTCGTGGTGCCGGGAACGGGTTGAGGCGGAGTCGGCGGCTGGTCGTATCGAGCGGAGATTTCATTTTGTAAATACCCGGTCAATTGGGCTTCGTCGATGGTGGCGATGAGGGGGATATCGACCGGGGTGGGTTCGCGTTGCCAGAGGTAGTTCCAGAATCCACCCCAGAAAGAACCGCCTGTGCGTCCCAAATCGGCGGCGGCGATCATCGAATCCATGTCGAGTTGAAAGCCAACCACAGACGGCGCGATTTGGATGGTCGAATTATTGTAGGTCACCTCGATGGGCGATGAATACACTTGTAGCACGCGCTCCGATGCGATTTGCGGTGTTACGCCGCCTACGTGTACGCCGGCGATGGTCATCCCGGCGGGATAGTTATTTCGCTGACGACTGTACCCGACCAAGCCAATGACCACCAGCACCAGCGCAACCGATAATAATCCGATCGAAACGCCGCGCAGGACCGGTATCGAACTTCTACTTCTCACTCTGCCTCCGATTTACAAAAAAAAGTATAACACACCCAAAATTGCCTTTATGCTAGAATAGCGGCGCATCCTGCGCGCTTCTGAATTAATGTTGCGCAGGTTCAAACTACTTGCAGGATGGGACGATGTTGCGAACTTTCTTGATCTATCTTTCCAAAGCCGCATGGGCGCAAAAGTTGATCACAAGTTGGGGCTTTGCGCAGAGAGCCGCTTCGCGCTTTGTAGCGGGTGAAACCGTAAATGATGCGATCCGCGTTGTGCGCGAATTGAACGCAAAGGGCATCAATGCCACGCTCGACCAGTTGGGCGAACATACCTCCACTGCCGAGGAAGCAAACGCCTCGGCAGACTCGATCGTACATGTTTTACAGGAAATAGATAAAGCGGGGGTTAAAGCGAACCTCTCCATTAAGTTGACCCAGATCGGCATGGGGTTGGATGAAGAGACTTGCCGTCAGAATCTCGTGAAGATTCTTGAACAGGCAAAGAAAAGCAATAACTTCATCCGCGTAGACATGGAAGACACACCTTATACCGACATTACGCTTGCCATGGTTCGATCCATGCTCGAGCGCGGCTTTACTCCCAATCAGGTCGGGCTTGTCCAACAAGCCTATTTATTCCGCACGGAAGCCGAGATTCGCGGATTGCTCAACAGAGGAGCGCGCATCCGACTTGTCAAGGGCGCGTACAATGAACCTGCCGAAAAAGCCTTCTCGAAAAAAAGCGATACCGACGCGAACTATGACTTGCTTGCCAAAATTATGATTGACGCAACGGTCGCGAAAGAAAATAATTCCGTCAGCGCGGATGGACGCACGCCGCCATTCATCGCCATCGCTTCTCACGACGACAAACGCATTGACTTCGCAAAAAAACACGCCGAAAAAATGAATCTGCCGAAAAGCGCGATTGAGTTTCAAATGCTGTATGGCATCCGCCGCGATTTGCAGGAACGATTGGTGAAAGACGGTTGCCTTGTTCGCGTATATGTCCCCTTCGGCGCGCAGTGGTATCCGTATTTCATGCGTCGCCTCGCGGAACGCCCCGCCAACATTTGGTTCTTTGTGTCGAATTATTTCCGTAGGTAAACAAGCACACACGGAAATACGTAGACAGGTAAACAGGTAAACACGGAAACAAGTAGACACATATACATGGAGAAACTTGCATTAATTACCGGCGGCGCGCATCGTTTGGGGAAATCCTTTGCGCTGACTCTTGCCCGCCTCGGATACGACATCGTCCTTCATTATCACTCGGCTGTGGATGAAGCGCGTCAGACGCAGGGGGAGCTTGAGTCGCTAGACCGACGCGTGATCCTAGCCCCAGCCAATCTCACCGATCCTCAACAAATCCAATCTCTAGTCTCCAGTCTCCAGTCTCTAAACATTTTAGTTAACTCCGCCGCCTTCATGCCTAGCGGAAACGTCGAATCGCTTCCACTCGAAACGTGGGATACGACTCTCGACCTCAACCTCCGCGCGCCGTTTTTGCTCGCGCAAGAATGTGCCAGGAAAATGACCGACGGCGGACTCATTGTCAACATTACCGATATTGGCGCGCAAAAAGCGTGGAGCAGGTATCCGTCGTACACCGTCAGCAAAGCCGCGCTGGAGTCGCTTACGAAAATTCTCGCCCGCGCGCTCGCGCCGAAGATACGCGTCAATGCCATCGCGCCGGGTTTGGTCCTGCAATCGGACATTGTCCCTGCTGAGGAGTGGGAAAGGCTGATACGGCGAGTCCCGCTCAAACGTCCCGCGCGAACCGAAGAGGTTGCATCCGCCCTCGAATTTTTAATCAAGAACGAGTATATTACCGGTCAAACGATCGTTGTGGATGGGGGATACTCACTCGTGTAGGCGACGTTCTCTAACGTCGCCCTTTGGTTGAGGAGATGCAAATGTCTGAAATAAACGAACTTGCCGATAAACTAAAGTCTGAAGGCGAAAAATTTTATTCTCTCTTCGCAGGCTTGAGCGACGAGCAATGGCAGGCGGAAGTTTACACCGAAGGCGCGACGTGGAGCATCCGCAATGTGCTTTCGCACTTCGTCACCTCCGAGCGCGGACTGGTGAAACTGTTTGAGCGAATCCGCACCACAGGCGAAGGCGCGTCGGAGGAATTCTCGATTGACCGTTATAACGCCACGCAACAAGAACGGACAAAAGATCTGCCTCCGCGTGATTTGCTGGAACAATACAAAGAAGTCCGCTCGAACTCCGTCGCGTGGGTGGCGGGCTTGAAAGAGGAAGAGTTAGAGATCGAAGGGCGGCATCCGTTTTTAGGTATCGCCAAGATTCGAGATATGATAAAAATGCTGTACATCCATAATCAGAATCATTACCGTGATATGAAGAAGGTGTTGAAGTAGGCAAGGAAACATGTAGACAGGTAAACACGTAAACAGGTAAACACGTAAACAGGTAGACACGTAAACAGGTAGACACGTAGGCAAGGGATACGTAGTACGCAATACGAAGTATCTCGTACTACGTACTGCGTATTGCGTATTTTGATCAGACACCATGGAAAACAAATAATCATGAATTTGCCCCCTTTTAAACTCGAACGTTATTTTGCAAAATACGAATTCAATACAGAATTTTTGCTTTGCTCTTCCGATTGCGAAGCCATGACCATCGCAGACTTGCTGGCCATGGAATCTGGCTCGGCAGAAAAATTTCAGCAGACGTGGCTCGGATACACCGAGTCGCTTGGACATCCCGCGTTGCGAAAAGAGATCGCCAAAATTTACGAAACGATTCAGCCCGAAGAAATTTTGGTTCACACAGGCGCGGAGGAGGCGATCTTCCTGTTCATGCTCGCCGCGCTGAAAGAGAATGACCATATCATCGTTCACACGCCGCATTATCAATCGCTGAGCGAGATCGCAAAAGGGATGGGATGTTACGTCAGCCCGTGGCGGGCGCGCGAGGAAAATAATTGGTCGCTGGACTTGGACGAACTGCGTCATCTCGCGCGTTCCTCGACGAAGGCGATCATCATCAACACGCCGCACAACCCGACAGGCTATCTCATGTCGAAGTCCGATTTTGGAGCGGTGAACAGGTTTGCGCAGGAAAATAATCTGCTGTTGTTCTGTGACGAGGTCTACCGCGAATCAGAATATGATCCATCCCTTCGTCTCCCCGCTGGCGCGGATATGGGCGAACACGCCGTCTCGCTGGGCGTCACCTCCAAAACCTACGGCTTGGCTGGCTTGCGCATCGGGTGGATCGCTACGAAGAATAAAGCCATCTACGAGAAAATGGCTGGGCTAAAAGATTACACAACCATCTGCAACTCCGCGCCAAGCGAATTCCTTGCCGAAGCCGCGTTGCGGAATCGCCAGAAACTTATCGCGCGGAACGTCGGCATTATCAAAAGCAATCTCGAAATCGTTGACGATCTTTTCACTCGCCACTCAAACTTGTTTGAATGGGTTCGTCCCACTGCGGGCTCGATGGGCTTCCCAAAACTTCTCAAGGGTGATACAGAAGATTTTTGCGATGACCTTGTAAAGAAATCAGGCGTCCTGCTTTTGCCAGGCTCCATGTATGATGACTTCCGCAACCACTTCCGCATCGGACTGGGACGAAAAAACCTTCCGCAGGCTGTGGAGAGATTGGGAAAGTATCTTTCGTCAAAACCATAGTTAACTGACGAGACCTTCTCATGAAAATCAAATTAAAGCGCGGACAGATAAGAAAAGACATAACAGATTTCTATTTTATTGGCATAGACCATTATGATGATTTCGATTGGTTTTTAGGTTTCTTCTTGCAAAGACCCGATACAAAATTAATCAAGAGATTAGATGGTATTTATTCAAGAATTGCTTGGCTAGACACAGTAGAAATTCGTTACACGGTGATACATCACGAAGATATTGGTTATTATTCCCAATTATCGGATGGTGATTCTGAAGAAAATTTGACCAAGCTTGAACTGTTACTTAATGAAATTCTTGAAACTATTGTTTGAATATCGCTAACCGTCAATCTCCAGTCTCCAGTCTCCAGTCTCTAGCCTCTAGTCTCCAATCTCTAATTCTCAAATTCTCCAATTCTCATGTCCATCTTCCGACCTCTCCACCTCCTCTTCGCCACACTAACCTACGCCTTCGGCGCGAGCATCGCCGATTACCTCGGTAAGCCATTTCTCGTCGATTCGTTCTGGCTGGGTTTGGTTGCCGTGTTGCTCCTACAAACGAGCATGAACTTATTGCCTGAAATCTTTCGCTTGGATGTTGAACCTTTGCTCGAAAACGAGACTCGCAAAGACCGACATGCCCTTCGCAATAACGCGCTTTACATTTCAGTTGTCTCGCTTGGCTCCGTTGCGTTGATCGCTTACATTCTCTTCCACACGGAGCGCCTTCCTCCCGCTGCTTCCTATTTTCTACTTCTTTCTTTTCTAATCGTCCTTGCTTACGCAATCCCTCCATTTCGCCTTGCCAATCGCGGCTGGGGCGAACTGCTCCTTGCTGTGCAAATTGCCTACGTGGTTCCATCCATCGCGTTCACGCTTCAAGCGGACGAAACGCATCGCTTCCTCACCCTAACCGTTCCGCTGACTCTCCTCGCCTTTTCCTATTTCATCGTGAGAAACTTCCAATCCTTCGCGCAGGATCAAAAATACAACCGCGTCACGTTTCTCACCCGCCTCGGCTGGGAACGCGCCGTGCCGTTGCATCATCTGTTTGTTCTGTTCGCGTATTTACTCTTCGCCATGTCGCCGCTGTTCGGGCTGTCGCTTTCGTTGATCTGGTCGGTGTTCCTCACGCTCCCGTTTGCCCTCTTTCAAATTTACCTCCTGCGCAAAGTCAGTCTCGGCGCAAAACCCAACTGGACACTCCTCCACGCCACCGCGCTCGCCGTCTTCGGACTCACCGCCTACTTTTTGACCCTCACCTTCTGGCTCCGCTAACTTTTGACTTGCGACCTTCAACTTTTGACCAAGAAAAATGCCCCAATTCCTGACTCTCCTCCCACCCGACGAAGCCCGCGCCCTCCTCTTCTCGCATCTCCCCGCAGGGACAGTTGATTCTGAACCTGTCAGCGTTACCGCCTCCTTGAATCGGACTCTCGCAGAAGACATCCACGCGCCGCATCCCTTGCCTCAGTTTGAACGCACCAGCGTCGATGGATACGCCGTCCGCGCAAGAGACACATTCGGCGCATCCGATTCACAACCCGGGTATTTGACTCTCATCGACGAAGCGCCAATGGGCGACGCGCCCGCGTTTGAAATTGGCACAGGTCAGTGCGCGTTGATCCACACCGGCGGCATGTTGCCAAATGGCGCGGATGCGGTGGTGATGTTGGAATATTCACAATTAATCAGCCACAGAGACCACAGAGATAGCAGAGAAGAACAAAAAAGATTCTCGGAGAACTCTGCGCGCTCTGTGGCTAAGGATTCCGAAATCGAAATCTTCCGCGCGGTGGCGGAGGGGGAAAACGTTATCCATGTGGGGGAGGATGTGGCTGAGGGTCAGGCGATCCTGCCGAAAGGGCGGGTGATGCGTCCTGCCGAAATTGGCGGTTTGCTCGCGCTGGGGATCACCTCCGCGCGCGTGAGCCAACTCGTCAAAGTGGGGATCATATCAACGGGTGATGAAATTATTTCGCCAGAGGAAACTCCCAAGCCCGGGCAAGTGCGCGATGTCAATTCGTATACGTTGTCCGCATTGGTCGAGAAAAGCGGGGGCGTGGCAAAACGCTACGGGATTATCCGCGACCAGTTTCACTCCTTGAAAGACGCGGCGGCGGAAGCGTTATCCGAATGCGACGTGGTCGTCATCACCGCTGGGTCGTCCGCCTCCACGCGCGACATGACCGCCGACGTGATCCGCTCGTTGGGCGAGCCCGGCGTGCTCGCGCATGGAATCAACACCCGCCCCGGCAAGCCGACAATTTTGGGCGTGTGCGACGGCAAGGCTGTCATCGGACTGCCCGGCAACCCCGTCAGCGCGTTGGTGAATGGATATTTATTCGTCGCGCCGGTCATCGAAAAATTATTAGGGTCGTTGTCAGGACCAAAACCAACCGTGCTTGCGCGCTTGACCGTGAATTTGCCATCACAGGCCGGGAGGGAAGATTGGTGGGCAGTGAAGTTAATCGAAAATCGTAAATCTGAAATCGCAAATTGGGATGCGGATCCCATCTTCGGGAAATCAAACCTGATCTTCACTCTGGCAAACGCCGACGGCTTGTTGCGAATCTCACCCGACGCAACTGGACTGAGCGCGGGCGAGGTGGTTGAGGTGGTATTGATATGACCTTTGGAAAACTTACATGACCGAACTATTCGATAAACCCGTTGGATTTTTCCTCCTCATCATGACGATCATCCTCATCACGCCTCTGCTTTCCGAGCGCGTGCGACTGCCGGGTATCGTCGGCATCATCCTCGGCGGGATGCTCATCGGTCCGCACGGATTCGGACTCATCGCGGACGGCGATCGAATGCAATTCCTGTCCACGATCGGGCTGGTGTATCTGATGTTCAGCGCGGGGCTGGAAGTAGACATCAATACGTTCATGCGCGTGCGCGGACGCGCAGTTGTTTTTGGAATCATCACCTTCACGTTTCCTCAACTCATGGGCATGGGGCTGGGATATTTGCTCGGCTTGAACTGGCTCGGTATGATCCTGCTCGGCTCGGCGTTTGCATCGCATACGCTGATCGCGTTTCCCATCCTCACACGCCTCGGCGTGACGCGCAACGAAGCCGTCGCAGTGACCGCAGGCGCGACCGTCCTCACCGACATCGGCGCGTTCATCGTGCTGGCAATTGTGCTGGGCGCGTCGAACGGCGGCATCACGGTTGGCTACTTCATCGAGTTGTTCGTCCTGCTTGCGATCTTTGCGGCGCTGATCATCTTCGGTTTGCCGCGCTTGAGCAAATTATTTCTCCAGCGTTTCAACGAACGCGCGGTTGAATTTCAATTCATCATCGTTGTGTTATTTGTCGCCGCGTTCGGCGCGGAGCTCATCGGCGTGCACGAAGTAGTCGGCGCGTTTCTTGCGGGGCTGGCGATCAATGCCACCTTGCCGCGCCAGAGTTCTGTCACGGGGCATGTGCTGTTCATGGGCGAATCGTTTTTCATCCCCGTCTTCCTGTTATACAGCGGCATGATCACCGATCCGCTTTCATTTCTCGACGACTCAAAGACCATCGTCGTCGCGCTCGGCGTCACAGTCGTCGCGTATGTGTCAAAATTTCTCGCGGCATGGCTCACCGCGCGGATTTTCAAATACACCAAAGCCGAGTTCTGGACGGCGTACGGACTCTCGCACGCGCAAGCCGCCGTCACCATTCCGACTCTCGTCATTGGTTTACAAACCCAACTCTTTGACTCGACTCTCTTCAATGCCGCCATCTTGATGATTCTTCTGACCTCGATCACCTCGCCGCTTCTCGTGCAACGCTTCGCTCCGGGACTTCAAACTGATTCGGCTGACGACAAGCCTTCGCCCCTCTTCGGGCGGATTCTCGTTCCCGTCAGCAATCCCAAAACGGAGGGGCAGTTGGTCGGGTTGGCGACACTGCTGGCAAAAGTCCACGATGGGAAAGTGATCGCCGTCAGCGTGGCGAAGGATCGCGGCGCGCAGGAAAATAGTTTGACGCTTCACCGCGAAATGCTTGGGCGCGTCCACGATGCCCTGCAAGACCCCGAAAGTGAGATCGAATTGATTCCGCGTTTAGCCGCGACTCACGCGCAGGGAATCTTATACACCGCGTCGGAGCAGAACGCCTCGCTCATCGTCATGGGTTGGCGCGGTAAACGGACTCTACGCGAATCGCTCCTCGGCTCCGTCTTGGACGAAGTGATCTGGGGTTCGAATACGCCCGTGATCGTGGGCAAACTGCCGATGCCTTTGAACGGGACTCAACGTGTGGCGTTCGTGTTACCTCCCAAATCCATTCCGCATATTGCCCTGCGCCGTATGCTGGAAGCGAATCTCTTGATCGCCAAAGCTCTCAATGTCCCTCTAACGATTCGCGCCGATGCGAGTTACCTGCAATCCATCGAGGCGTTACGCGTCGCCATGGAAACAGATCACCCCGTCAGTGTTGAACCGCTGAAAGATCAGCTCAAGCCCGCCGCGCTTGAACAGGAAAGCGTCAGCAGTTTTATCGTCGTGCCGGGATTCGGCTCACGCAGGCGAGTTGCCAACACGCTGGGTAATCTCCCCGAACGACTCGCCGCATCATTCGAAGGCAATTTGGCGATTTTGCATTTCGACCAATAGCAAGATTTTCCCGAAATCAAAAAAGTCACGCCCCGAGGCGTGACTTTTTTGATCAGTTACTGAACTCCTCAGCGACGGATCAAACCGACGATGAAGATCAGCGCCACCGCGCCGACAACGGCAACGAACAGGCTCTGCAGATTGAAACCCGTCACGCCTTGCGCGCCGAAGAAACTGAAGAGCCAGCCGCCGAGGAACGCGCCGATGATGCCAACGATGATGTTGGCGATCGCGCCCATTTTGTTATTCTTCCCCATGATCATACTGGCGATCCAGCCTGCCAGCGCGCCGAAGATGAGCCATACAAAGATATTCATGTGAACCTCCGTTCGGTTAGATTATAGTACAAGCTGACATTGACGCGTTGACGATTATCCTCGCCGAATCAAACCCATCGCTCCGATCATCACGACCGCGCCGCCGACTGCCACTAAAAATCCGATCACGCTGAAACCGACTGGAACTGCCATGCCCAGCGTGTTCATGATCCCCGCGCCGATGAACGCGCCGAGGATACCCACAACAATGTTCGCCACTGGACCCATCTTGCGATTCTTGCCCGTGAGAATGCTGGCTACCCAGCCCGCCAGCGCCCCGAAAATTAACCATGCGATAAATGTGATCATTTGTGTCTCCAGGAATTAGATTTTAGAACTTTTAACCGCGAAGCGCGCGAAGTCCGCTAAGAAAACCTTTTAAAATCTTCGCGCGCTTCGCGTTCTTTGCGGTGAATGCTCTTTGGTATCATCCGAGTTAGACATACAGGTCATTAAAGTAATTTATCAAGAAGTTGTTGCATAACTCGTCGGGCAAATTATCCAACACCTCGTTGATGAACGCCATCTCAGATGGAAGTTCGGCGCCAGACAAACCCGCGCCGGCGGCGAGTTGACTGAACGCCGCCTCAGGGTCCGGGCTTTGCAACGCGCCCGCGATCATGCTTTTGATCATGTCTGAATCTATGGGTAACTTCGATTGTACGATCTCAACGCACTCCTTCAGGTCTTTCAGAAACAGATCGGCATGATCCGCATTCCCCTGGCTGACCGAGATATGCAAGTTGCGGGGCGTCAGAGGCGTGGAGAATTGTCCCTGCAAATACCAGCCGCGCTTGCTCATCTCATCCGCCAGCTGATAGACGTTCATCGTATCGGACGCGAAGGAAAACATGCTCATGGCGGGTTTGCCCAACACGTACAAACCGTCCATGGCGTTGATCCCATCCATCAATTTATTCGTGGCATCCTGCACTTTTTGAATGATCTTTTTATAACCTTCCTCGCCCAGGAAATTCAAGACCGCCCAAGCCCCCGCCATCGGTCCGCCAGATTTGGAACTTAGCACGGTTGGATTAATTAGAGTGTATCCAGTTGTATCCGTGCAAGCGAAAATTTGATATTTGCGAATGGACCTGTCGCGATACATGATCACCGAACAACCCTTGGCGGCATAACCGTATTTATGCAAATCCGTTGAAATAGACGTGACGCCGTCCACCGTGAAATCAAAATCAGGGATTTCGTATCCCATTTTCCGCATGAATGAAAGATGCAGTCCGCCTACGCATCCATCCACGTGGAATAGCAAATTGTATTTGTTCGCAATCGCGCCGATTTCTTTGACCGGGTCGATCATCCCTTGCGAATAACTTGGCGCAGAGGCGACCAATAAAATGGTGTTTTCATTGATGGCGCTTTCCATGTCGCTGGCTTGCACGGTAAATGTTTTCGGATCAAGGTCAACCACCACAGGCTTGACGCACAAATAGTGCGCGGCTTTATGGAAGGCGGCATGGGCGTTTTTCGGCACGACCATTTCGGGTTGCGTGATCTGCGGTTTTTCAACCCGCGCTTTATCCCGCGCAGATTTGACCGCCAGCATGATGGATTCCGTTCCGCCGCTCGTCAGGTGACCGACCGCATTGGAATCGCCGCGCAATAGATTAATAATCATGCGCGCGACATCGGTTTCCAACTTCAGGATGGACGGAAAAACCGATGGGTCGAGTCCGTTTTCGCTCAGGAAAGATAAGTACGCCTCTTTCGTGACTTCGCTTGGATCCTCCCCCGCGTCATAAACATAACACCAGACTTTCCCTCTTTTCCAATCCATGTCTCGTGATTTGAACGCTTGCAGTGTGGATAATATTTCTTGCTTTGACAAACCTGTTTGTGGGATGTGCAACGATGACTCCTTGAAGAAGATGTACTCTTTCAGCGAATTATACTTTGGCGTATCGCTACCTGTTTACGTGTCTACTTGTTTCCGTGTCTCCCTGTCTACTTACCCCACGGCAACTTCCCCAAATCCACATTCCCGCCGCTGAGAATCACCCCCACCTTCAAACCCGCGAGATCAACTTTCTTTTCCCACAGTACCGCCACCGCAACGGCGGACGATGGCTCAATCACAATCTTCGCGCGCTCCCAAATAAACTTCATCGTGTCCACGATTCCCTGCTCGCTCACAGTCACAATCTGCTCCACGCGCGATTGAATGATCGAAAATGTTCGTCCACTCAGCGACGTGAGCAATCCATCCGCAATTGTTTTCGGATTGTCCGACGGCAAAACTTTCCCTGCTTGCAATGAACGAAACGCGTCGTTTGCCATTTCGGGTTCGCCGCCCAGCACGCGGATTCCCTTTTTGGTTTCCGTCGCCGCGATGGACGCGCCGCTCAACAATCCGCCGCCGCCGACGGGCGCGATAACGGCGTCCAAATCGGGGATGTCCGCCAACAGTTCGAGGGCGGCAGTTCCCTGTCCCGCGATGACGCGCTCGTCGTCATACGGATGGACAAGCACCGCGCCTGTGGATTCCATCACACGACGGAGAGTCGCTTCACGCGCCTGTAAAGTTGATTCGCAGTAGGTGATCTTTCCTCCATACCCAGCCACCGCGTCCTTCTTCACCTGCGGAGCATTCTCAGGCATGACGATGTGCGCCGCGATTCCGCGCATCCGCGCCGCGAGCGCCAACGCCTGCGCATGATTTCCCGATGAATGTGTGCAAACTCCGCGCGTGGCTTCTTCATCGCTCAATGAAAAGACCGCATTGCACGCGCCGCGAAATTTGAACGCGCCGACCTTTTGAAAATTCTCGCACTTGAGAAATACCTGCGCGCCGACTCGTGCGTTGAGGCTTTCATTCGTCAACACAGGCGTGCGATGCGCGTATGGTTGAATCCGTTGCGCGGCTTGCTGGATGTGAGCGAGAGTGACGGTCATAGTTTCTTGTTAATACCCTTATGACTTACGCAGTTGGCGGGCAGTTGCACTGCCGCCGTCATCGTTTAACTTCAACGAAATAGGCTTAACTGCGTAACTCCTATATCCTCTTTCAAAATCAACTCGATAGTTCGGCGGTTCGACATCGATCCGCAGGCAAGAATTTTCAGCGAGATGCCCGGTGATGGATTTTTGCCTATATGCCGCCAAGTTGAGCGAGCATGAAGGCGTTGAACTCGATGGCTCTTGGAATATCTTTCACGCGGATGTGTTCGTTCGGGGCATGCGCCCCGCTTCCATAATACGCCGGGTTACCCGAAGTAGAGATGCCTAACACGCCCACATTATTTTTCATCGCGCCGAGCAGGGGCAGTGTTCCGCCAACCAGCGGCGTGATCTCCGGTTCCTGTTCGGTGAACGCCCTGCCAATTTGGATCATCCGTTGGACGAACTCTTCTTCCATTGGCGTAACCACCGGATCGCCGTCGCCCAGTTTCTTGACCCGCACATCGTCGAAGCCTTGCGCTGTGAGATGAGCCCTCAACTTTTGCAGAATATCGTCCGGGCGTTGATTTGGCACGAGACGAAAATCCATCTTTGCCATGGCTTTTGCAGGCAGGACGGTTTTGATCCCCGGATCCGTGTAGCCGGTTAAGAAGCCGGCGATATTTGCCGTCGGTTCAAAGACGGATATCTCCAAATCGTATCCGCTTCGGTTGCGGAGGAACGACTCGATTCCATACATGGACTTGATTCGGGCTTCCTGTTCAAGGTCAACGTTATCCCTGGATGCTTGTTTTTCCATCTCCGTCGGTTCGCGCGCGTCATCGTAAAAGCCGGGGATCGACACCTTGCCGTTTGCATCTTTCAGACTGGCAAGCGCCTTGAGCAATCGCCATGCCGCGCTCGGGAGGGCGTGCGCGCCGCCCGAATGCGCGTCTACGTTCATCTTCTCCACGCTGTATTCCACATATAACAACCCGCGGAAGCCAAGCGCGATTGCCGCCTGACCTTTCTCATTGAAGCCGCCGCCTTCCCATAACGTGCCGTCGGCTTTGAGCAGGTCGCCATACTGGCGCGTCATCGCATCGAAGTGTACGCTGCCGATCTCCTCTTCGCCTTCGACGATCCATTTGACGTTGATGGGCAGTTCGCCGTTCACCGCAAGCAACGCGCGGATGGCGCAGACGCGCGAGATCAGTTCCGCTTTATTGTCGCAGATGCCGCGCGCGACGAGTTTACCGTCCACCTCGGTTGCTTCAAACGGCGGGCTGTTCCAGAGTTCTATCGGCGCTTCGGGCTGAACATCGTAATGGTTATACAGCAGGAGGGTGAAGTCGCTTTTCCCTTTGAGCGTTCCGTAGATGTAATTCGGCGCGCCTTCCACCTCCAATTGACGGGTTTCAAAGCCCGTGTCGTTGAGCAGTTTCTCCACCCAGTCTGCGGTTTCCTTCATCATGCGGTTCTGCGCCGCGACGCTTTCAAAGCGGCAATACTCCGCGATCAGCTTTCTAAACTCTTTCGCTTGGAAATCTAGTTCCTGCTGTAGTTTTTTGTTCATGCCTGCCTCTGTTGTGAGTTTATCTTCGTATCGTTGCTTCGCGCTCGGGCCCTGTGCCGATCCACTTGACGGGAACGCCCGCCGCGCCTTCGATCATCGTCACATACTTCTGCGCGTTGACGGGTAACTCGTCAAACGATTTCGCTTTGCTGATATCTTCATTCCAGCCTTTGAATGTTTGATACACACATTCAACTTTGCCCAGCCCGTATGCATCCACGTCTGTATACGTTATATCTTTGCCATTCATTTTATACCCAACACAAACTTGAATTTCATCCAGCCCGCTCAACACGTCCAACTTCGTCAGGCAAAGTTCGGTCACGCCGCTGAGTTGAACCGCGGTGCGCACGATCTCCAAGTCCAGCCAGCCGACTCGGCGCGTGCGTCCCGTCGTCGCGGCGACTTCGCCAAACTTTTTGTACACTTCAGATTCAACGTCGTGAATTTCAGTTGGCAACGGTCCCGCGCCGACGCGCGTGGTGTATGCTTTCGTCACGCCGATCACGTCCGTGATGTAGCGCGGCGGGATGCCGAGTCCAGCCGAGGCGGCGGAGGGAATCGTCGTCGAAGCCGTCACGAACGGATACGTTCCCCAATCGGTATCCAAAAATGTTCCCATCGCTTGTTCGAGCAAAAAGTGTTTGTCTGCTTTCAAGCCATCCTGCACCAAAGAAAATAATTCTTTGATGTATGGCTTTAGTTTCAAATAATATCCACGATACAGATCGCGAACCTCTTCGTACTTCAACGCTTCTCCGCCCAGCGCGATGATGATCTTATTCTTCAATTCCAATTGCATTTGCAAACGCGACTCAAACGCGTCGCTTGCAAAATCCGTCCAGCGGATTCCGTTGTAGCTGACCTTGTCCGCAAACACGGGACCGATGCCGCGCCGCGTCGTCCCTGTCGCGCCCGCGCCTTTGGCTTCCTCGTACAAACCGTCTAAAATTTTGTGATACGGCATGATCAAATGCGCGCGCGGCGAAATCCATAAACGCCCATCCACGCCCACGCCCGCCTTGTTCAACAGCTCGATCTCTTCGATCAACACCGCTGGGTCGATCACCACGCCTCCGCCGATCAACGCCGTAGTGTTGCGCGCAAAAATTCCCGATGGCACGAGATGAATTTTGAACGTCCCGAATTCGTTCATCACTGTATGCCCCGCGTTATTCCCGCCATTGAAACGCGCCACATAATCCGCGCGCTCCGCGAGATAATCTACAACCTTCCCTTTGCCCTCATCGCCCCATTGCGAACCGATCACTGCTGTTACGGTCATTACGACTCCTTGTCTACCTGTCTACCTGTTTCCGTGCCTACCTGTCTACCTGTCTACTTGTTTCTGTGTTTACCTGTTTCCGTGTCTACTTACCTACAACCTCATCCACAATTCGCATCACCAGCCCGATATAAGACTCTGGCGAAAGACTCATCAACTTCACGCGCGTTTCCTCTTGGACGTCCAACGCCTCGACCCACGATTGATAACTGTCACTATCCATGACGCGTCCCCGCGTCTGCGACTTGAGCGACTCGTACGCGTCGCTTCGTCCCGCCGCGCGGAGGATCGTCTGCGCCCCTTCGCTGACGACTTCCCAATGCGAGTTCAACTCCGATTTGATTTTCTCCTCATCCGCCTCCACGCGACTCATACCGCGTGAGATGTTATTCCACGCAAGCAGTGTGTGCCCGAACGCGACGCCAAAAGTTCTGCGCACAGTTGAGTCGGATAGATCGCGTTGCAATCTTGAGATTGGCAGTTTCTGCGCGTAATGGGCGAGGAGCGCGTTCGCAACGCCGAGATTTCCCTCCGCGTTTTCGAAGTCAATCGGGTTGACCTTTTGCGGCATGGTCGAAGAGCCGACCTCGCCTTCAACGGCTTTTTGCTTGAGATAACCGTCGCTGATATATCGCCACATATCTTGCGCGAAGTCCATCAGGATTGAATTTGTCAGTTGAATGGAATGGAAATAACGAATCCAATTATCATACGGCAGGATCTGTGTTGTGACGAGATTCGGTTCAAGCCCAAGACTGTGGATGAAATCTTTGCTGAATGAAATCCAGTCCACTTGCGGGGCGGCGGCGTGAAGCGCGTTGAAGTTGCCGACTGCGCCAGTGAGTTTCGCTTCAAACTTGTGATTCGCAATTTCGTCACGGCATGTTTTCAGGCGTGAGAGAAAGACGGCAATTTCTTTTCCTAACGTTGTCGGCACGGCGGGCTGACCATGAGTCCGCGCGAGCATGGGTAAGGCGCGATATTGTTTTGCGAAGTCGCGCAGTGATGAGATGAGATTGTCGAGCGCGGGGAGTAGGACTTGATCGCGCGAGTCTTTCAACGCGATGGCTTGTGCGATGTTGTTGATGTCTTCGGAGGTTAGTCCGAAGTGGATCCATTGATGCAATTCTGTCGGCAATTTATCGCGCAGGAAATATTCAATCGCTTTCACGTCATGCCGCGTCGTTTTTTCATGTTCCTGAATCTGGCGCGCGTCTTCGTCGGTGAACGAGTCAAGAGAAAGATTGGGGCGTGGGCAAATGCCTCCCACGGCGAGCGCAGATAGAAAGTCGAGTTCGAGGCGGGCGCGGGAACGGAGAAACGCAAATTCGGAGAAGAAATCCCGCAGTGCGGAGGTCTCTGCTTCGTAGCGTCCATCCAACGGAGAAAGCGGGTGAAGACTCATCGTCAAGCATTATAATTCGGACGTTTGATTTTAAGAGGAGCGAGAGTGGCGAAATTCGTGTGTGAAAATTTCTTAGCCACAGAGAACACTGAGAAAAGAATCTCAAAATCTCTATGAACTCTGTGGCTAAGCATACACAGTTCGATGTTCCAGAGGAGATTGTGATGAAAATTTTAACCGATGTCGCGTTGACGTATGATGATGTTTTGTTGGTGCCGCAATATTCCGATGTGGATTCGCGCCGAGCGCTTTCAACGAAAAGTTTTTTGACGAAGAAGATCGTGTTGCAAACGCCGATCGTCTCCGCCAACATGGACGTGGTGACGGAAAGCGAACTGGCGATCACGATGGCGCGCGAGGGCGGGATCGGAATCATCCACCGCTTCATGACGATTGCGGAGCAGGCGCGTCAGATCGAGCGGGTGAAGAAAGAAGAATCGTTTGTTGTGGATACCCCCATCACAATGAACGAGGCGCATACGGTTGGCGACGTGAAGCGCGTGGTGGAGGAAACAGGCACGGGCGGAATCTTGATTCTGGATGCGGATGAAAAGTTGATCGGTATTATTTCGACGAGGGACTTGTTATTTGAAGACGACGACAGCAAGCCCGTCACCGCGATCATGACGCGCGAAGTTCACAGCGCGGCGCCCGACACAACGTTGAAAGAGGCGGAACGCTTGTTGCATGAACATCGCATCGAGAAATTGCCGCTGGTGAAAAAAGACGGGCGCGTTGCGGGGCTGGTCACGTTGAAAGATATTATGAAGATCACGCAATTCCCCAAGGCGACCAAAGATTCAAAGGGACGCCTGTCTGTTGGCGCGGCGGTGGGCGTGCGCGATAAAGAGTTGCACCGCGTGGAGTCTGTGTTGAACGCGGGCGCGGATTGCATTGTGGTGGACATCGCTCACGGCGATTCGCATCTTGAGATCGAGATGATAAAAAACATCCGCAAACATTTTGGTGACGCGCAAATTATCGGCGGCAATGTGGCGACGGGCGATGGGACGAAACGACTCATTGACGCGGGCGCGGATGCGGTGAAGGTCGGCGTGGGACCCGGCTCGATTTGCATTACAAGAATCGTGGCGGGCGCGGGCGTTCCGCAATTAAGCGCGGTGATCGAATGCGCCGAAGCCGCGCGTTCGTACGGCGTCCCGATCATTGCCGATGGGGGGATTCGCCAGCCGGGCGATGTGGTCAAGGCGATTGCGGCGGGCGCGTCGAGCGTGATGATCGGTTCCATGTTGGCAGGCACCGATGAAAGCCCGGGCATGATCCTCACTCGCAGAGGTCATCGGTACAAAGCGTCGCGCGGCATGGCGTCGCTGGAGGCGAACATCCTGCGCAACAAGCGTGAAGGCAACGATTTGACGCATGAAGAGATCGAGGAATATGTTGCAGAAGGCGTGGAAGCGGCAGTGCCGTATCGCGGCAAAGCCCGTGAAGTGCTAAACCAACTGCTGGGTGGTTTACAATCAGGCATGAGTTACAGCGGCGCGCATTCGATTGAAGAGTTGCAACAAAAAGCGATCTTTGTGCGGATGACCGGCGCGGGCTTGAAAGAGTCGGGTCCGCATGACGTGGAAGTGATGGGGTAAAAGCGAAGGATGAATGATGAATGATGAAGTGAGGTAAGGTGATGCGCGACGAAAAGATACAAAAATGGTATCACTTCGAGAAAGAACTTTCGGGATGGCTTTCAAGTCACTCGACTGAAATCGTTCATTTCAGAAATCCGCATCAAGCAATCATCGGTTTCGCCTCTAGTGGATTTAGAAGCGATGGAATGTTGACAGATGGGAAGACTCTTCTGGCTTTAGAGGTTGAAGCGGGTCAATTGCACCCTGATACGAATGTTGGCAAGTATTGGTTGTTAATGGAGAAGCATCCCAAATACAGTAGGGTTATCTTATTCCATATATTTACGCCAGCCTTCAACTCGTATCGAGCGAGAATGGATCTGGCGGGCTTCTATGCCGAAAAAATGATGGATGCGCTTCCGTTTCAATACCATTTGCGCGATCTTCGATCTGAGACAGATTATGAAGGCGCGCTTAGGAAATTGAAGATCGAAATTCAAACCATCATTGACAAAGAATTTAATAACTGAAGTTACGCGGTCTAGCCGCTGAGACACGGAGTCGCAGAGAGAAAAATAAAGGTTTTTCTCCGTGTTCTCTGTGGCTCTGTGGCAAAATTGTGTAAGGTGAGTCAATAAATCTAATTTGGAGGTAGTATGACCAACCAATCTACAACGAACTGGCTCGAAAAAGATAAGATGCAATTGCATCCTGTCTATCATCCGAAATCACATGCCAACGCGCTCGTCGTCGAACGCGGCGAAGGCGTGTGGCTTTACACCGCCGATGGGCAAAAAATTCTCGACGGCATGGCGGGTTTGTGGAACGTCAACGCGGGATACGGACGCGAAGAACTTGCCAAAGCCGCCTACGACCAAATGAAGGATTTGGCATTCACCTCCAATTTTTCGGGGATGACGAATCTTCCCTCCATTCGACTTGCCGACAAGTTGGCGGGCTTTGCCTACCCCGGTCTGAACACGACCTTCTTTACGTCTGGCGGATCGGAATCCAACGACTCTGCTTTCAAGACCGCGCGTTACTATTGGAAGCGCAAGGGCAAGCCAACGAAATACAAAGTCATCGCGCGGAAAGGCTCGTATCACGGCGTGACTCTTGCCACCACGTTCGCTACAGGGCTTGAAAAATATCAAACGATGTTCGGTCCCGCAGTGGAGGGATTCGTTCACATCCCCGCGCCGAATCCGTATCGTTTTGAAGGTGAGATAAAAGCAGGTGAATCCATCGGTCAAGCCGCGGCGCGCGCTTTGGAAGAGGCGATCCTGCGCGAAGGCGCGGATACAGTCGCGGCGTTCATCGCCGAACCCGTGATGGGTGTCGGCGGCGTGATCGTTCCGCCCGACGATTACTTCCCGCTTGTCCGCGCGATTTGCGATAAATATGAAGTCTTGTTTATTGCAGATGAAGTCATTACAGGTTTTGGTCGCACGGGGGAGTGGTTCGCGCTCAAACATTGGAATGTGAAGCCTGATATCCTCTCGTTTGCCAAAGCCATCACGAGCGGATACGCTCCGCTGGGCGGAATGCAAATCTCCGATGAGATCCGCGAGACGATGGAGTCCGCGTCCGATGCTGAAGCATGGATGCACGGCTACACCTATTCGGGTCATGCCATGGCGTGCGCGGTCGGTTTGAAGAATCTCGAAATCATGGAAGCGGAAAATTATCCCGCCCGCGCGAAAGAACTCGGCAAACGTCTGTTCGATGGACTGGACACCCTCAAAGAATTCGGCTTCGTCGGCGATGTGCGCGGATTGGGTCTGCTCTGCGCTGTGGAAATTGTCTCGGATAAAAACGCCAAAACCGCCGATCCCGCCCAAGCGATGAAAATCTTCAAAGCCGCGCAAAAACGCGGACTTCGGACTCGCCCGGTTGGCAATTCGCTCGCCTTCGCGCCTCCGCTCGCTATCAATGAAGAGGAAGTGGATGAGATCGTGAAGAGGTTGGGCGCGGCGATGGACGGGATTGCGTAGTGCGTACTGCGTAGTGCGTATTGCGTATCTCCGTGTTTACGTGTCTACCTGTCTACCTGTCTACCTGTCTACCTGTGTACTCCAACTAATCGTAACCCGCCATGTCTGTCTACCTCCACGATATTCCCCTCTCGCAAGCCCAAGCGCGATTCCAGCAAGCCCTAGAAGAAGCGGATCTCTGGCGCGTGCTTGGAATTGAAACAATTCCCCTTGACGAGAACGCATTGGGTCGCGTCACTGCCGAGCCGATCTGGGCGAAGATTTCATCGCCGCATTATCACGCCTCCGCCATGGACGGGTTTGCGGTTCGGGCGGAAGAGACGAATGGAGCCCAGCCTTCGACGCCGATACAATTATCGGTTATTGGTAATTCAGTAATTAGTAATTCGGCGCAATATGTTGACACGGGCGATCCCTTGCCTGGGTGGGGGAACGCAGTCATCCCGATTGAAAATACGGAAGCGTTGGACGAAAACGGACAAATAACGTCCGCCGTCCGCGGTCCATCGTCCATTCGGATTCGCGCTTCTGTCGCGCCGTGGAGTCACGTCCGCCCGCTGGGGGAGGATATTGTCGCCACTCAATTGGCGCTACCCGCAGGACACATCCTTCGCCCTGTCGATTTGGGCGCCATCGCCGCGGCGGGACATCACGAGATCAACGTTGCGCGAAAACCAAAAGTGGCGATCATCCCCACCGGGACGGAACTCGTCCCGATCGGCAGTCAACTCAAAGCGGGCGACATTCTCGAATACAACTCGCTTGTGCTCGCCGCGCAGGTCAAAGATATGGGCGGCGAGGCGACGCGTTACCCGATCGTCAAAGATGACTTCGATTTGATTTGTAAGCAGGTTCTCGAAGCCGCGCAAACCCATGATGTAGTTCTGCTCAACGCGGGATCATCCGCCGGCGCGGAAGATTTCTCAGCCAGGGTGGTAGAAAAACTTGGGATACTTCTCGTTCACGGAGTCGCCGTCCGTCCCGGACACCCCGTCATTTTGGGAGTCCTTCATCCCAAAGAAGACCAAAATACGCAACACGAAGTACGCAGTACTCCAATCATCGGCGTTCCCGGCTACCCTGTCTCTGCCGCCCTCACAGTGGATATTTTTGTTGAACCCATCATTGCAAAATGGCTGGGACGAAGGCAAAAAGAATTACCGGTCGAAACCGCCACGCTGACGCGAAAACTCGTCTCACCGGCGGGCGACGATGATTTTGTGCGAGTTGTCGTTGGCAACGTCGGCGGAAAACTCCTTGCCGCTCCGCTTTCGCGCGGGGCGGGCGTCATCACCTCGCTGGTTCAAGCAGACGGGCTTGCCCTCGTCCCAAGCGGCACGCAGGGAATTGAAGCGGGCGAGCCAATTCAAGCGCGACTCTATCGAAGCAAAGCCGAAATCGAAAAGACGATTTTCTGCATAGGCTCGCACGACCTCACGCTCGATTTGCTCGCGCAGTTTTTATCCGAACGTGATCGCAGGCTGGTGTCGGCGAACGTCGGTTCGCAAGGCGGATTAATTGCATTGCGGCGCGGCGAGGCGCACCTCGCGGGTTCGCACTTGCTCGACCCTCAATCGGGCGAATACAACATTTCATCGATTCGCCGATACATGCCCGGCGTTCCGGTCAAAGTGATTGCATTGGTTGGGCGCCAGCAGGGGTTGATCGTCCAACGTGGAAACCCAAAAGGGATTACAAATTTGAGAAGCCTGACCAATTCACAGGTCAGGTTTGTGAATCGTCAACGCGGCGCCGGTACGCGTGTCCTATTGGATTATCATTTGAATTCAATGACAATACCGCCCGAATCCATTGTTGGCTATCAACAGGAAGAGTATACTCATCTTGCTATTGCGGCTTCCGTGGCATCCGATCGTGCCGATTGCGGACTTGGAATCGCCGCCGCCGCGCAAGCCCTCGACTTGGATTTTATTCCGCTGTTTCAAGAACGCTACGACTTGGTGGTCCCGAAACAGTTTGCAGACGATGACTTGCTCACGCCTCTTTTCGGACTTGTGGCTGATTCGGCTTTTCGTGAAGCCGTTTCGCGCCTGACGGGATACGACGTGTCGGTGATGGGCACAATTATTTTGGAGGATGAATGACCGAAGCGCTTGTTGTGGACGATAATCGTCAAACTGCCGATGCCCTGCATCAAATGTTGGATGTGCTGGGCGTGAAAGCGCGCGTGGCGTATGGCTCCAGCGCGGCGATCTCGATTTTGGGAAGCGGCTTCACCCCGAATTTGATCTGCCTCGACGTGAACATGCCCGGCATCGACGGCGTGGAAATCCTGCTCTACCTGCGACGCGAGCCTCGCCTGATCGCTGTGCCGGTCATTGTCATCACTTCCGATGACCAACCGGAAACGCGGCGCAAGGTGATGAATGCTGGCGCGACTGAGCTAATAATCAAGCCAGCCACCATCGACGCGCTGGAGCAGGCGTTGAAAAAGGCGAACATGGTATAGTGAAAAAACGCGCGCGAGCGCGTTTTTTATTTGTCGCGGAGGTAATCGAAAGGCATCTCGCGCTGGGTTAGGGATTAATGCTGTTGGGCGCTTGAGGCGCAAAATAAATTTTGCGGTACTGTGGGCGTCATTTATTCCTGTTTGTTTGTTCAACGGGTATAATGGGGAAAATTTTTTGGATAAACTTCCTAATGCCTATTTCCGCTGGAATCCCCGCCCCCGATTTTGAATTGCGCGACGATACAAATATCGCAAGAAAACTGTCCGATTACCGCGGCAGGAATGTCGTATTGTATTTTTATCCCGCCGACGATACGCCCGGTTGCACAAAGGAAGCTTGTAATTTCCGCGACGATTATTCCGCGTATGAACAGGCAGGCATTGTGATTCTTGGCGTCAGCCCGGATACCGTGGAATCACATGTGAAGTTCAAGAAGAAATTCATGCTCCCGTTTCCACTATTGGCTGATGATGGACATCGAGCGTGCGACCTCTATCAAGTGTGGGGACCGAAGAAATTTTTAGGAAAATCCTATGAAGGCGTCTTGCGGACAACTTTTTTGGTCGACGGTAACGGAATGATCGTAAAAGTGTTTGAGCAGGTGCGCCCGGCACAGCACAGCGCGGAGGTCCTTTCGGCGTTGGCATAGTCGTCCGATGCCGAATCAACTGTCCCTGGGGTGGAAGCGCTGACTTCCTCCTTGTGAAATTTGTGACAATCAGTGAATTATGATAAACTTAGGCGGCTTCTGATCGAGGGTTCTGCCCTCATCAGATTTTTGTTTCAGGAGAAGAGTATGCGACATTTCATCGTTGTGGGAATATTAACCATTCTTGCTTCGGTCCTGTTGTACATGGGGCTGAGCGCGGCGCATCTGATGCCCGTAGCGGCAAGCGCGCAGGCGGTTCCGATCGATTGGATGTGGAATCTGATTTTGATCGTGATGTCATTTTTCTTTTCGCTCATTGTGGTGCCTATGGGATACAGCCTGGTGGTGTTCCGCCGCCGGCGCGGAGAGACCGGTGAAGGCGCTCACTTTGAGGGGAATACGACCCTTGAGTTGCTTTGGACGGCGATCCCCTTGTTGATCGTCGTTTCATTTTCGGTGATCGGTGCGCGAAATTTGGCGCAAACACTGGCGCGCAACCCAGAGGCTCCGGTCATCAAAGTGACGGGGCTTCAATGGTCGTGGAGGTTTGAGTACCCCGCCGATTCTGCAACCGGTTTGGTTGTGGTTTCCGATCAGTTGCATATCCCGGTAGGGGAGCAGGTGCTGTTGCGGATGACCTCTTCGGATGTCATTCATTCCTTTTGGGTTCCCGAGTTCCGAGTCAAACAAGACCTTGTGCCGGGGCGATTCACGGAATTGACCATCACTCCCACCGAAGAGGGAAGTTATAAGGTTCGTTGCGCTGAGTTGTGCGGCACAAAACACTATTCCATGGAGAACCCGGTCGTAATTCAATCGCAGGCAGATTATGACGCATGGTTCGCGGGAGAATTGGAAAAAGCAAAACTTGCCTCCTCATCGCCTGAGGGATTTGGGCAATTGCTTGTCCAACAAAACGGTTGCGCGGCTTGCCATTCGATCACTGGCGGCACGTTGGTTGGTCCCACCTGGTTGGGGTTGTCTGGCGCGCCGGTTGAACTGTCTGACGGAACCACTGTGAATGCCGATGACGCATACCTTACCGAGTCGATCAGCAACCCGCAGGCGAAAATTGTGAAGGGCTTTGAATCGGTACAGATGGTTCAATACACATTCACTCCCGACGAACTTTCGGCAATCGTCGCGTATATCAAAACGATCAAGTAGGCGGCGGAGGTTTCATGAAAAATAACACTTTGGGTAGGGCATTTCTGTTTCTCGTGATTGCGGGCGCGATCGGGTACGGACTCGGGCTCGGCATCGATTTTGGGATCCGGGGCGGGCTGAAATTCACGGCTTCCGTGCCTGCCGCATTCACGTTGTTGTTCGGCTTTACGGCGTTCTTCTTTGGCTTGTATGGTTATCGCGGCATCACGCGCGGTTTGGTCTTTCAAGTCGTTGGGACGATTATCGGCGCGGCGTTGGTCACCGGTATCCGCGCGTTGCTGGAGTTGGAAAGCGTTGGCGCGTTTCTATTCACCGAACCGGCCTGGGTTTTCGGCGCGCTGGTGGGTGTGGTCTCCTTCCTCTTTGGTGTCGGCGTGATGACCGACTGGGTGAAGTGGGCGCGCGGAATCGACACGTCCGATCATCATGAGGATGAGCCCGGTTGGCAAAAATACTTTGGCGTATCGCTTGATCACAAAGTGATCGGTATTCAGTACACAATCACGGCGTTGTTCCTCCTCGCGGTCGGCGGTACTTTCGCGCTGATCTTCCGTACCGAACTTGCCGCATCAGGTTTGGATTTCCTCACCCTGGATCTCGATGTCTTCAATCAGAACGGACCGCAGTTGTATAACACGCTCATGTCGCTTCACGGCATGATCATGATCGTTTCGATCCTGCTCGGCATCTCGGGCATCATGAACTATGTGGTTCCGCTGTTGGTGGGCGCTCACGATATGGCATTCCCGCGCATGAACGCCTTCGCTTTTTGGGTGGCTGTGCCGGCTTCCGTGTTGCTGTTGCTTGCATTGCTCCTCGGCGGTTTTGATACCGGCTGGACTGGGTATCCGCCGCTCTCCTCGCGCGCGCCGCTGGGCGTGCAAATGTTCTTCCTCGGCGTGTTCACTGCCGGTTGGTCGTCCATCCTCGGCGCGTTGAACGTAATTGCCACGGTTGTCCGTATGCGCGCGAAAGGCATGACCGCCATGCGGATGCCGATCCTCGTGTGGGCGTCTGTCGCCACATCCATCATCGCCCTGACCGCCACGCAGTTGATCGGTCTTTCGTTCCAATTGGTGATGTTCCAGCGCCTGTTCGGGATGGGCTTCTTCGATCCCTCGAAAGGCGGAAACCCGGTTCTCTTCCAGCATTTATTCTGGTTCTACTCCCACCCGGCGGTGTACGTGTTTGTGCTTCCCGGCTTGGGTGTGATCTCTGAACTCCTGCCGGTCTTCGTGCGCAAGCCGTTGTTCGGTTATCGCTGGGTTGCGATGTCCTCGCTGGGCATTGCCCTGGTCGGTTTTGTGGTCTGGGCGCATCACATGTTCACCTCCGGCATGAACGAGTATCTGCGCGTGCCGTTCATGTACAGCACCATGCTGGTGGCGGTGCCGACGGGCGTGAAGTTCTTCTCGTGGGTGGCAACCATGTGGGGCGGAAAGATCGAGACACCAACCCCGATGTTATTCGTCCTCGGTTCAATTGTTGTCTTTTTGCTGGGTGGCGTCACGGGTCCCCCGAACGCGATGGTCGCGCTTGACCTGCACTTGCACGATACCTACTGGGTTGTTGGGCACTTCCACGACACGATCTTCGGCGGATTCGTCTTCCCGTTCTTTGCCGCCATATATTACTGGTTCCCCAAAGCCACAGGCAGAAAGATGAACGAGTTCTGGGGCAAAGTGCACTTCTGGTTGATGACACCCTCGTTCTTTGCGCTGACGCTTGGCATGATGTTCATCGGTCTGCGCGGCATGCGTCGCCGCATCGTGGATTACGATCCGACCCTCGGGTTTGACGGCGCGCACTTATTCTTGACCGTCTGCGCCTTCCTCATCGCCATCTCGATCCTGATCTTCTTCGTCAATTTCTTCCGCAGTATCAAGCACGGCGAACCCGCCACCGGAAACGCGTGGAATTCACGCTCACCGGAATGGCAGGTTCCCTCGCCGATGCCCGCGCATAATTACGAAGTTCCATTCGAAGTGGTTGGCGAACCGTATGATTACGGCTTGCCCGGTTCGAAATTTGTTGAATTCGCGGCGAAAAAAAGCCGGGACACATTAACTTAAAGGGCAGGTAGCCGTTCATGTCGAACAAACAACAACATCCTAATTTACTGTCGCAAGGCGTGTTTATTTTCGTATACCTTGCCGTGTTAACCGCGCTGGAATTCTTTGTTGCGGTCACCTTCAACTCGGTTGTGATCCTTGTGGCTGTGGCAGTCGTCAAAGGCGCCCTGGTGCTTTGGTATTACATGCACGTGAACAAGTTGAGCGAAGGCGACGAAAGCAACCACGACTCGTACGCCTACAAAAGCGGAACCAACCGCCTGGGCTTGTGGCTTTTCCTCGTCTCCGACTCGTTCGTGTTCGGCGGCTTGATGGTCATGCGCCTCAGCCTGCTAGGCATGACCCGCCCAGACCTGAGCCAGACCCTCGGGTTCTTCGTGACCGCCGTGCTTCTCATCTCGTCGTTCTTCATGAACCGCGGCGAGGTTGAACTGCATAACGGGAACCGCCAGGGATTCTTGCGAAACACCATGATCACATTTGTGCTGGGCTTATTCTTCCTGTTGGGCGTAATCATTGTTGAGTGGCATGCTGTGCCAGCCATCGCCGAGCCGATCCTGCACTTGTTCGGCGAACCGGAAGGGAAAGCCCTGTTGACCCCTTCCTCGGGTCCCGCAGGCGCGGCGTTTTTCATGATGACCGGTATGCATGCCTTCCACGTTCTCACAGGCTTGATCCTCCTGCTGATCGTTTGGATCAACGGAAAAAAGGGCTTGTATGACGAGAAGCAATACCCGGTTGAAGCCGCCGCAGTGTACTGGCACTTCATCGACCTGGTATGGATCTTCTTCTACCCGGCGCTCTACCTGATCGGAACAGCGGTTTAGCACGGAGGTCGAACCCCGCCATCTTCGGCGGTTGAACACAAATTGAGCGCGGGGCGACCAGCAAGAGGGTCGCCCCGTTTTTGATGAAAGGTTAATCCATGGACCGAAAAATTCTAGTAGCGGGGATCGGCACGCTTCTCCTGCTTATCGCGATCATCACGGCTGTGCTCCTCTTCGGCAAACCGGATCAATTTCGCGGCACGTATTACATCGAGCCATACCCGGTGGCTGGCGAGATCGATCTGGCGCGCGCCGATGGCTCTGTATTTAAGTTAAGCGAGGAGCGAGGCGGCGTTGTATTGCTGTTCTTTGGGTACACATCCTGCCCGGATGTGTGCCCGACCACGCTCGCGGAAATGAAACTTGCCGTCGAGGCGCTAAAACCTGCCGAGGCGGATCAGATCAAGGTGGTATTCGTCACCGTTGACCCCGAGCGCGACACGCCAGAACGCGCGCAGGAATATGTGGACCATTTCAGCGCGTCGTTCATTGGCTTGAGCGGCGACGAGTCTGAATTGACGAAAGTTTGGAGTGACTACGGCATCTTTCGCGAGAAAGTGGATAGCGAATCTGCCACGGGATATCTCGTCAACCACACGGCGCGGATCTTGCTGATCGACCGCAACGGCGACCTGCGCATCTCGTTTCCGTACGACGCGCCGGTGGAAGATATCATCCACGATTTGAAATTAATCCTGAAAGAATAAAATGGAAATCAAAAAGATTTACCTCAAGCGGATCGGCATTTCGTTGTTCCTGGGCTTGCTGATCGGCGTTGCTCTTACTGAAACGCCCATCTTTTTTTTGGGGCAGGCAACCCGCGCTCCGCAAGAGATTGCGCTGACCATACCCAACGGAACATCGGAGCAGGTGGCGCGCGGCGAACAGCCTCCATCCATCCCAACGGACATGATGTTTGTGGTGGGCGATACGTTGATCGTCAATAACCAGGATGTGGTTGACCATAAACTTGGTCCCCTGTGGATTCCCGCAAAAGCATCTGCCCGCTTGTCTTTCAACCAGAAGGAAAGCCTGACGTATGAATGCACGTTCCAATCGGGGAATTACTTCGGCCTTGAAGTGCGCGACGCGCTGACGCCATATACGCATCTCGTTGGAATACTCGGCACCGGTCTGCCGCTTGCCGTGCTGATCGCGTTGTATAGCCTCGTTATGCCGGTGAAAAAAGAACATGCTCCCGCGTAGAATGCTCAGCCGCAAATGGTGGCTGACAACCATCATCGTAGTTGCCGGAACGCTGGTTTTGATCCGCCTCGGCATCTGGCAATTGGATCGGCGAGAAACGCGGCGCGCGGACAATGCGCATTATATTGAGATGCAATCCACAAACCGCCTCGATCTCAATACTGAAATTCTCGAATCGTTTGATGGGATGAAAGATCGCGCGGTGACGGTGATGGGCGAATATGATTTCGTGAACCAAGTGGCAGTGCGGAATCAGGTTCATGGCGATCAGTACGGATACCATCTGTTCACCCCGCTTCAATTCGACGGGACGGCTGTTCTCGTCGACCGCGGCTGGATTCCCGCCGACGGGAACGATGCGCCAGAAGACTGGCGCAAGTACGACGAGCCCGGCATCGTCAACGTCGCAGGGTGGATTCAGCCGGGGAATGGCAAACCAGCCTTCGGTGGCATCCCCGACGCGCTTCCGCAGGATGGTTCCCCGCTCGAATTTTGGATCAATCCCGACGTGGCGAATATCGCCCGTCAATTGCCGTATCCGATCCTGCCGGTCTACATCCAGCCGGCGGCTGACCCATCCGATACAACGCCGCCCATCGTGCCCGCACAGCCTGAAAAAGATTTGACAGAAGGTTCGCATTTTGGTTATGCTATGCAGTGGTTCACGTTTGCGGCTTTATTGTTTTTCGGCTATCCATATTTTATGAAGAAACAGGATTCAATTTCCAAATGAAATTCACCTTTCGCTCCTCGTTCGCGCGTTATGTTATGACGCTTTTTGTTTCTGTGGTCGCTCTTACCGTGGCTGGGCGTATTGTCACTCTTTCCGATGCCGCGCAATTCTGCGCAGGCTGGCCCCTGTGTATTCCCTCTGCGCCGGCAGGTTGGTTGAAACTAGCGCATCTTTCGCTGGTCGGCCTTGCATCGATTTTAATGGTCCTTGTTTTTCGCAAAGCGTGGCGCGAAAAACGCTCGCACCGGTTGATCCTTCCGCTGACAACGATTTTAGGCGTGACCTTCTTTGGGCAGGCATTAGTGGGCGCGATGTTGGTCTCGCAATCGGAAGCGCGGCATTTGCTCGTGCTTCACACGTTGACCACGATCGCGTTGTGGGTTTCGCTCCTCATGCTGGTGTACGCCTCTGGCGTAAGCACAGAGACGGAATCTGTTCCCCCGGTGACCAATAGAGTTCAACGCGCCAAGGACCTGTTCGCGTTGACGAAACCGTTGATCGTGGGTTTGCTGTTGATCACGACCTATGGCGGACTGGTGATCGGCATGAAGGCAATCCCATCATTTTCGCTCACGGTGTGGACGTTGCTCGGCGGAGCGCTGGCGGCTGGCGGCTCCGGCGCATTGAACCAATACATCGACCGCGAATTGGACAGGCGGATGCAGCGCACAGCCAAGCGCCCAATGGCTGATGGGCGTTTGACGGATGCCGAAGGTCTCGCGTTTGGATTAGGCATGTCGCTGATCAGTTATTTCATCCTCGCCTGCTTCGTCAACGATCTTGCCGCCCTGCTTTCGCTGGCAGGAATCGCGTATTATGTGATCTTGTACAGCATGTGGCTGAAAAAAGCGACGGTGCAAAATATCGTCATTGGCGGAGGGGCAGGGGCGATACCCCCGATGGTTGGCTATGCCGCCGCCACCGGTCACCTCGATTGGACGGCTTGGATTCTCTTCGCCATCATCTTCATGTGGACGCCTCCGCACTTCTGGGCGCTGGCAATCGTCCGTATGAAAGATTACGAACATGCGGGCGTGCCGATGATGCCCGTTGTGCGCGGCGAAATGGAGACGCGCAGACAGATCTTCGTGTACACCATCGAATTGGTCATCGTCACGCTATTGTTGCCGATCTTCAACCTGGCGGGCACTTTTTATCTGGTCTCGTCGCTTGTGCTGGGCGGCGCGTTGTTATATGCCGCATGGAAAGTTTGGCGAACAGGCGGCAATAAACTTGCCTGGCGCATGTATAAGTGGTCGAGCAGTTATCTTGTGTTCATCTTTGTAGCGATCATGATCGATTCGGTGTTATGAAGCAAAAGAAACCAATCACGCGCGAGGAATGGTCGAAGATCATCCTTGTTCTCGCCATTATGCTCGGCGCGTATTTGCGGTTTCATCCAACCATGCAGGCTGGGTTCGCCATCAATGACGGCGGCATGTTTGCCGTCATGGTGGACGATCTCAAAGCGAACGATTTCGCTCTTCCAAAATTTACAACGTATAACCATCTTGATATACCGTATGCGTATCCGTCGCTCGGGTTTTATCTTGGCGCGCTGGCATCGGTCATTTTTAGCTGGGATGCGACCCAGGTCGTGCGATGGGCGCCGGCTTTTTTTGCCTCACTTTCCATCCCCGCGTTTTATTTCCTCTCCCTGCAACTGCTGAAAAATAAATATCACGCGGCAGTCTCGACGTTCTTCTTTGCATTGATGCCGCGCGCGCTGTGGTGGTTTGTGATGGGTGGCGGGCTGACGCGCAGTCCCGGTCAATTTTTCATGTTGCTCACGCTGGCGCTTGTGATTCGCCTGTACGAGGAGAAGCGCCGCTCCGATATTTTTCTCGCCGGGATATTCGGCGGGTTGGCGGTGATGAGTCACCCGGAAGCCGCCGTCCACACGTTTGTTTCCGCAATCTTTCTATGGCTCATGCTTTCGCGCACACGCGCGGCGTTCGTTCACTCGATCCTTGTCGGCGTCGTTGTGGGGATTGTTTCCGCGCCATGGTGGGCATCGGTCATTTCGTATCATGGGATTACTCCGTTGTTGAGCGGCGCGGCGACCGGTTCCAAATTTGCGGCTGTATTCAACTTGCTCTTCTTTGTATTTACAGAGGAACCCTACGCGACGGTGATCGCCGTGCTGGGCTTGATCGGGATCGCCCACCGCCTCCTCCGACGGGATTACCTGCTTCCGTTGTGGATGGCGATTCCCTTCTTCATCGAGGGGCGGAGCGCGGCGGGACCCGCCGCGATTCCGCTGGCGATGCTTGCCGCGCTGGGGCTTGTGGAAGTCATCCTACCGGCGTTGCAGCCATCCCTGGCGAAAGACGCGGAAGTTTCATCCACAGAACGAAATGTTTTTATTTATCTGATCCTTTATCTGATTTTTTCTACCTCTCAATTCGGGTTCCAGTTATCGAACGCCACGCTGTATCCGCCGGACGAAGAGGCGATGCGTTGGGTTCGGGAGAATACGGCGGACGATTCGCGCTTCGTTGTTTTGACCGGCACAACGTCGGTCTCGTGTGACTCGGTGATGGAATGGTTCCCGGCAATCAGCGGGAGGAAAAGTCTGTTCACCGTGCAAGGCACCGAATGGACAAAGGGCGCGGGGTTCAACGATTACGCGCGCTCGACGTATGGCGCGCAAGCATGTTTGTCGAACGGCGACATCGCTTGTCTTGACGAGGCTGTGAGTCGCGCGGACTATGATTACCTCTACGTCTCGAAGATTCTGCGCGTGGATAATTGCAGTCCGCTTGCGCCCCAGCGGGAGTTTCCGTACTTTGTCGAGAGTCTTAAATTGGATTCGGGGTTTGAAGCGGTGTATGAAACGGACGGTGTATTGATATCGCGGCGGAAATAATTCATGTCGCCCTGGGCGATAGCGAAGGGTCTCTGCGCCGGACTAAGAGAATGTTTCTTAACTCTTTCTTTGCCACTGAGCGCGCAGAGAACTCTGAGAAAACCTTTTTAAATCTCTATGAACTCGGCGTTCTCTGTGGCGGATGCTCTTTTTTCATGCCGTTCACGAACTTAAGAAACACTCTCTAAGAGACTCTTCGGTCGCAAGCCCCGCTTCCTCAAAGAGGCATGGAAATTTTAGAAAGTTCCTATTTTCGCTGAAAGATGACCGCCACGGGGTCTTCGTATACAGTTACCCAGCCGCTTTCTTTTTTCAGTTGATTCGCTAACGGCGCGCTCGCAGGGATGATCGCCCACGTGATTTGATAGTGGTCCAGGAGTTCGCGCCAATTATTGTTGGTTGATAGGATTGTTTCATAGTCGCGCGTTGCTTCGCCCGTTACGTCGGAGGCGCTGTCTATGAAGGTTTTTTGCGGATAGAGATTTAGCTCAAGATAGCCGCCCCAATTTAGGTCGTTGAACATGCGTCCGTTTTGCGGGTTGGACTTTAACCACTGGACGGCTTGAATGGGGAAGGCTTCGGGGGCGAATTGATAAAACGAGTGTGCGCGGGGCGAGAGAAGTATGAATATTCCTACTACTACGACCACAAGGGGAGGGTAAATCGTTTTAGCGGTGATGCCTTCGATATTGGAAATAGCATGTTCGAATCGATTTAGTAGCGGGAAGTTCTTGAAACCCGCAAACGCCTCAACCAGAACGAAAGGCGCGACAACCCCATAGAGTTGAACATTGCGGAAAGACATCAAACTCATGGCGGTGAAACCTGCCAGGAGCAGGGCTTGTCCGCTGGAGAATTTATTCTGTTTGACCCCCAATAGAAAGATCGAGAAGATGATCAATAAGAAAATAACGCGCAATTCGGGGAGTTGAAAATTTGGCGGATTTGCCTCAACCATTCGAGACATTAGATATTGGTTGTTGACAAACCCCGCAATGTAGAACCACGACCCAGCGCCGCCGGGGTTGAGCATACTCGCGGCGGTGGATAACGCTAGCGCCATCCAGATCTTTTTGCCTGTGGAGAGAGAGCCTTCCTTGTTAAGAAGATGGTCCAAGGTCCAGCCGGCGGCAAGGGCGAATAAAACGAGAATGCCCGCGATGAATATGCCGTGAAAGTTGCTCCATAAAGCCATCAATAGGGGGAAACGCCAGATGGAAATATTTTCATCGCGCCGCAAGCGGTCAGCCCAGATGAGCCAGAGCGCCAGAAGCGCCATCGAAAATAGATGCGGGCGAATTGCCCAATTGAGCGAGGTTGCGGCGGCTCCCCATGTGACGATGAAGAGAGTCGGCAGTCGCAATGAATGGCGCGAAGCGAGATAGCGGTAGAGCATGAAGAAAGCGGATGAGAGTAGGACGGCGGCGAGAAGGACCAGTCCTGGCAATCCTGCGATGTTGTAAACAAGGCGGTAAGCCGCCTGTGAAAGCCATTCGTGCGAGACATAAGGCCGTCCCTCATAAGGATAGATGAGAGGTTCGGTCGGCGGGATGCGGCCTTCTGAGAGGATCAAGCCGCCAAAGGTCAAATGACGCGAAAGGTCGCCGTCTAAATTGATCATGCGTCTGCCAAGCAGGAGGACAGCCGCAAATATTGCGGCGAAGAAGATATCCTGAAGGCGCGGTAGAAATCTCAAACTTCGGTTCATTGGATTTGCCTATTTGAGTTTGGTGTTGAGAATACTGATGAAGAAACTGGTGAAGAGAATTTGGAATCCTAATGCGAATAAAACCGCGCCGGGTATGACGAGGCGCATCGAAAAAGTCGGATCGATAATTCCAAAACGATTCTCCCCCCAGTAAACGACTGCCGCCAGCGAGCTGACAAAGCCAAGCAAGATCATCCCTGCGCCGGCGGCGAGTCCCTGCTCGAGTCCGAAGCGGCTCAGAAGCCTGTCGGTAGATTCGTCTCGCGGAAGCAGGCTTGAATTGACCCCGAAGATATACGTGAGAAGAGAGAAAAGCACAGACTGAACGCCGATGATTGTCAGCAGAGACGAATAGGTTAAAGTGTTGATGTCGAGATTGACGCGCCCAATATGGATGGGACCGAAGAGCAATGGAGTGGAAAGAAGTATGCCTAAAGCGGCTAACGCAAGGCCGGGGTAGAAGAAAAGCCATTTAGGACTATACAACAGAAGGAATTTAAGATGTCGCCAGCCGTCGGACCAGGTGCGTAAGTGCGGCGGGCGCGCGCGTCCATCTGGTCGCAGAATCGTGGGGACTTCCGTGATTGTTAGCCCGCGCATGGCGGCTTTGACCGCCATCTCGCTGGCAAATTCCATGCCGGTGGTATGCAAGTCGAGCGCAAGGATCGCGCTCTTACGGAATCCGCGCAAGCCGCAGTGAAAATCTCCGATGTCGCTCTTGAAGAATAGCCGGGCGATAAAACTCAGGACCGGGTTGCCCAAATAGCGGTGCAAGAATGGCATGGCGCCAGGCAAGATGCCGCCTTTGAAGCGATTGCCCATTACAAGGTCGTCTCCGTTCTTTAATGCGTCTACGAAAGGCAGGAGGTTTGTGAAATCGTAACTATCATCGGCATCGCCCATAATAATAAATTCATTTTCAGCCGCAAGGATTCCGCCCATCAGGGCGCTACCGTACCCTTTGGCGGGAACGTCTACGACCCGCGCCCCGGCTTGCCGGGCAATGTCTTGCGAACCATCCGTTGAGCCGTTATCCGCAATGAGAATTTCGCCTTCGACGCCATGCTCGGACAGAAATCGGCGCGCCTTATGAATACATATTTCCAATGTTTCGGCTTCGTTGAGACAGGGCATGAGGATTGAAAGACGGAATGCGCGATTCATTTGCCTATTCTACCTGCTTTAAATTATGGTGAAGAGTAGATACTTGGGGCGTAATATGATTGAAGTAAAGTCTTTTCATTTTGCGAGCGTGAATGTTCGATGTTGCATCCAAAGGATGTGGGCGATGATCGCCGTATTTAGAATGGTTCCCAAGACCAATGGTTCCTGGGGCGGGACCCCGAAAAGAAAGATCGAATAAGCCAACAATGAAATGATCTGATACGCGAGTGGAACAAACCATACTCTTGGAACATACAGCGCAAGCGCCAACGAAAATACGTCCGCAGGATAGAAGTATCGATCGTGCATTTTTGGCAGGAGAAATGGCGTCAGGGCAACGGATGCAAGAGCGGCAACCAGCAAAGTTTCAGTGTGGAACGCAAAGTTTCGACGGGAATGGATGGTTACCCAGATTCCAAGCACAAGGATCGCGACGCCAAAGCCGATTCGCGTAGAGACGGAGTAAGCGGACTGAGGCACAAAGATGTACCAGTTCGGGGAGTTGACCGATGGGATTTGCATCGTGTTCGCTTGAGTTAGATAAATAGTTGTCACGTCTGCAACTGATCTGCCAGCGAATATCGCCGGCAGCATCATGGCTAGATAGGTGAGCGGGATAAGCCCGAAGGCATACCAGGGGATCTTTTTCTTAAATGCCATCAGTAAAAGAAAAGGCGCAAGGAAAATGGCCTGTGCTTTGATGGATATTGAAATGCCAAACGCAAGCATCGCGGATATGGGGCGTTCCGTTAGTATGCAGTATGTGGCGAGCAACAGAAGGCAGGTGTACAGGGAGTCGATTTGCCCCCAAAACGCGCTGTTCAGCATAACGGTGGGCGCAAGGAGAAAAATAGACATGGCGAAGGTTGGAGCATACCCTGCTGGATATTTGAGTCGTAAAATTTTGTAGATTATGCCGGCGTTGATCAGGTCAAACAGGATCGGAATAACCTTGATGGCGACAAGCGCGGGAATAAATTGTTCGGCAAGGGTTGCAAGGGAGAGCAGGTAGAGGTAGGGCGGAGTGTAAATCGCGAAGTTGGTTCCCAGCGCATTCGATATTCCATGCGTGGCTATATAGTCATACCAGCGGATATAGCCATCGGTATCATAGTTCGTGAAAGGGATCATCAGACAACGAAGGATGATCGCAAGCAGAATCGACCCTATGGACTCCGCTCCGTAAAGTTTTTCATGCTTTATGACTGTAAGGTTTTTTGTCACGCGAGTTTCCCTTGGTCGTTACTAAGGTTTTGAATATAGATAAACCAACAGAGATCCCCATTGTTCAACGTGATCCAGTTTGAAGTGATCGTTTAGCCAGGCAAGGTGCGGGTGCGTGGACGCTCCGGTGGCAGTAAATTCCTCGATAGATTCCTGAAAAATGACAAACCATACGCGTTCCGCGTCGCGAGACGCTATTTCAAGATTGGGTTGCGGATTTAAGCCGAGGACTTCTTGTGTGGCGGGTAAGAGCGTGTCTGTTGGCGAGCCTGGAGCGTCAATAATATAGCTTTGCGGCAGTTTACGGTCGAAGTAAATAGCAGGCAACAGGGATAACTTGTTCGAGTGGATGATTGCATCGCCGGGTTGCAGATTCTTTCTCAACCCATGATCCATTTTCTGATAGGGGGCGTAGGGGAAGCCTGAATAGGCAAGGTGCTGATACAAACCCAAGCCGGCGTTGGTTGCCAGTAAAAGCAGAAGGATGTATTGAGTTGGGCGGGATGAGTTGATCGTCAGCGACCACGCCAGCCAGACGCAAAAAACAATACCTGACGGCAAGAGCGCGCGCTCGATGTACACGGGCTTCCACTGTGAGAATAGGAATAGCAATGCCGCCGGGCAAACTGCCAGATAGAACACCCATGCCCCGCGGTTTGCCAGCGGTGTTCTTTGTGAATAGGCGCGAATGGTTTGCCAGATTGCAAGGGATACCACCAGTATGGCTGAGAAGAGCGCGAGGATCAACCAAATGCCGGGGAGCGGCAGAAATGATGTAAACGTCAATAGCAGAGTAAACAATCGTTCGGCGCCGGGTTTTTCGACCCAATAGGAGTTGCCGACCTTTGCGAACTGGGCGGGAAGTTGGATCAGCCAGGGGGTGTACAAAATCACCGCCGCGAGACCAGCCATCACGGTGGCGCGAAGCGATCTCCAGTCCCTTTGGAGAAGGGGGGTCAACGCGAGAGGGATTAAGTAGAATGCGGCAAGGTTATGCGTGTATTGCGCAAGGGCGCAGGTGATGGCAAAAACTCCCCACCAGCGCCAATCCCCGGCGCGACTTGCCATCCAATATGCATAGGTTGCGGCGACGAGCCACAATGCCAGGAAGGCATACATGCGAATTTCTTGCGAGTAGTGGATCTGGAAAGGCGCCAGCGCCACAAACAGCCCTGCGATGAATGCGGTTCGCTCGTTGAACAGTTCACAGGTAAGGCGGTACATGAAGTAGATCGCGCATAGACCCGCAAGCACAGATAAACTTCTCGCGGCAAACAGGGATGAACCAAACAGTTTCATCCATCCCCAGAGCAGGGTGTAGTATCCAAGTGGATGTATGTCTGAACTGCCAATGCCACTGGGCGCAAGCGTGCCGTAGACCATCGCCCCAAGACCCTTCCCTGAAAATAGGATTGCGAAGGCTTCGTCATACCATATTGGGCGCGAAGTTATACCGAGCAGGCGAACGATGAGTGCCAACAAAAGAACGGATATGAGCCTCGAGTTTTTCTTAAACCAAAATATCATGACTCTGATTGTACCCCCGGCGGGTTTAACAAAATACGATGGAGTTGAATCGCCATTGCTTTTCTCTTACTCTCCTTCTGGAATTTGGTAGAGAACGTAATCTCCATGCGGCGATTCTGCGACAACTCGCAGTTGTTGAAGTGTTTTTTCAAGTTGAACTTCATCGGGGTTGTTGCCGATCGCCAATTCACTGCCAGCGGTATACACTAACACGTGAGTGTAGCCTTGCTTGAGCCACGCGGCAAGGATGCCCTCCGGTGATTTATACAGATACAGGTCGTGTGAGAAATTATCCAGGATGGGGTCGGGCTGAATCTTGCGCTGCGCCCCGTAACTTCTGGGTTCGAACAAAGAGTAGATGCTGGCGTCTGTAGGCGTCTGCGCGATTAACTGTAATGCGTGAAAATACCCGGGCTGATACCGTTCGAAGTAACTATCCTTGGATACAATCCCCGTTGAAATCCCAAGCGGGTTTCTGGCGATCGTTCCCAGGGTCATATCGACGAGGTTTGCCGCGAGCGTCGCTACAATCAGCATCGTTACGATGAACGAAACGCGAAGACTTTTGGCGTCGAATTTGTCGAGAGTAGCCAGTCCGATAGCGGCGGGAATGGCGAAGGGGATCAGGGCAGGAAGCAACAACCTTGCCTGCCATAGGCTTTTTGTAGAGACATAGCCGAGAATCCAAAAGGATATGCCAAGCAAGCCGTATAAACCGATACATTCCAGGGCAACGCGCTGAGACGCGCTTGCCTGTTTGGCTCGATAAAAAACGATCAATATCAAAGGCAGGCAGGCTAGGAATAAAGGTCCGATATTTCCGTCAAATTGGTTGATGTCCTGACTCCCAAGCGTGATCGTGATGGGCAAGGACAATAGCGCCATGATATCCCAGCCACTGCCGGTACCCGCGCCAGAAAATGCGGCCGCGCGAAAAGCGTCCCAGTACTTGCCGCCAAAGATGAACGGATAGAAGGGATTTCCCATCCAGACCCAATTGCGTAGATACCAGATTGCTCCAGCAATGAGGCTGACCAAGCCGAATTGCGCAATGGAGCGTATGGCTTCCATGATATTGTGACGCTTCCAATACGCGATTGTGATGACAGCAGAGATGAGCATTACGACGCTCGTGTATTTGACGCCCATAGCCATTCCTGTGGCAATTGCTCCGATCGCCCAGAATCGAGGCTCCCGTTTCGAATATCCTTCTTGCAGGCAAAATAACAACGCCAGCCCATAAAACGATAAAGTCATATCCGTGTATGCCCAGGAGGACAGCAGTAGCAAGGATGGCATGGAAATTAAAATTATGATCGCCCACCAGGCAGTGTTTACCCCCCAAAGTTTACACGCCCATTGCCAGACAAGAAGAATTAACAGGAGGCTCCACAAAAAATGCATTTGCTGAGAAGCGATCTCGGCATTTAACCCCAGCGCCCAGAAATAAACCCCCTCGACCAGCCCGGGAAACCAGTAGTGCGGCACGTTGTATGCTTGTATACCTGCATCGTGTATCCACAGTTCGGGCGCTCGCAAGTGGTACAAGAGCGCGTCGAATGCTTCAAAGGGAGGCAGAAAGGTTCTCAAAAAAGTTAAAGTTAATGCCGCTCCCGCAACGACCTTCATCCAATTGGGCGCGCTTAGGCTCAAATCAGCCGATATGGCTGTGAAGGCTCTAATTTGACGAAAACATTCGGTTGTCTCTCCCAGCCACGTCAAACCGATCAGCAAAACAATCTGAATGGCGAGCAGTCCATATAGTTGTACGATTCCCACATAAGCCATCCCAAAACCTACTATGCCAAGTTCTCCCAGCCCGATTCCGCCCGCGATCAGAATACTTTCTGGGGCGTTGGAAAAGCCGGGATGAATCTTCCGGAGTGTTAACCGACCTATTGAAAATGCGTTCGCGCACAGAAGCGCAGTGACGGCAACCGACCAAAGCGTGGAACTCAGGTGATCGAATACCAAAAGAGCCAACGGCTTGTGAGCGATAAAATAGATCGTGATGGAAATACCCACCCAGAAAACGATTGCCCATCTCAAACTCGCCATCGCGCTTCTATTTTTCATTCCCCAATTATAAAATACGAATCAAAAAAGCGACGGCATCGTTGCGCCGTCGCTTTTTTGATTTATTCTCCCAAATAATCGCGGAGTTTTCTGCGAATGGTCGGATGCCGCAAGCGGCTCAACGCCTGCGCTTCGATCTGGCGCACGCGTTCGCGCGTCACACCCATCTTGCGACCGACTTCTTCGAGGGTATATGCCTGCCCGTCGAGCAATCCGTAACGCAACTGTAAAATGCGGACTTCACGTGGCGGCAGTCCGTTTAGCACTTCGCCGAGATGTTCCTTGAGTAAATTGTACGTGGCGGTGTCGTCGGGCGGGGGAGCCTCGTCGTCTTCGATGAAATCGCCAAGCACCGAATCTTCCTCATCGTCGGTTGGGGTTTCCAGCGAAAGCGGGCGTCGCGCCACCTGAATCATGTTTTCGACTTTTTTAGGCGGCACATCGAGCGCTTCGGCAATCTCTTCCACGCTGGGTTCGCGCCCGAGGCGTTGTGTCAGCTGGTGTTGCACGCGCAGGAGCTTGTTGATCTGGTCTCCCATGTGGACCGGCACGCGGATGGTGCGTCCCTGGTCGGCGATGGCGCGCGTGACTGCCTGGCGAATCCACCAGGTTGCGTAAGTCGAAAATTTATGCCCGCGGCGGTAATCGAATTTCTTTGTTGCGCGAATCAAGCCAATATTCCCTTCCTGGATCAAGTCAAGGAAAGGAACTCCGCGCCCCATGTATTTCTTGGCGACCGAGATCACCAGGCGCGAGTTCGCCGTAATCAGGTGTTCGCGCGCCGCCCAGCCGTCTTCGATCAGTTTGCGCAGGTCGGCGCGGCGGCGGGGAGTGGCGTTGCCTTTTGCAAGTTCTTCACGCGACATGCGTCCGCGCTCGATGCGTTGCGCGAGGGCAACTTCCTCTGTCGCAGTCAATAGCGGCACTCGGCTGACTTCTTTGAGGTACAAACCGATCGTGTCGTCAGTGTCGATATTGGCGAGGTAGTCATCGAGCGCGAGGTCAACTTCGGGTTCAGCCTCGGTGGCTTCCACCGCCACAAGTTCGTCCTCGGTGGGCTCGGAGGTGTTGGCATCCTCCACGAAGGGAATCCCCGCGCTTAACAGCGCCGAAAAGGCTTCCTCAAGTTGTTCCACATCCTGCTCGGCTTCGGGGAAGAAGTGCAGGATGTCATCGAGTGTGACGTAGGATTTCTGTCGCCCAAGTTCGATCAAACGCGCGATCGCGGGAAACTCTTCCTCTTCGTCTACCATCAAAATCTTATCTACATCCATTCAGTTTATGATCGCTTTCTTTTTGTGATGGGACTTTCGCTTGCAGGCGGTCTGCGACCGATGTATTTGCCAGCAAAGCAACGGTCACACGTGTGCCTGCGGCTCAGTGCAGGCAGACCGTCTTAGAGCAGTAAAAGCGAAAGTCCTGTGTGATCTTGTATATTCATGTCTTTTGCTGAACCGACGGGTACGATGAAAAGCCTCAACGCGGCGCAGAGTTAAGATGTTTCTTATCAGAATACACACTTTCCAAACGAAATTCAAGCCCTTATTGTTGCTCTTTCATAGACGCTTCAACGTTTGAAATGTTACGGCTGAGGGGTGCTTGTTGCCGGGGTTGAGGTGCCAGCCTCACTCGTGGGCGGAAGCGGCGTGAAAGTTTCTGTCGGCGCTGGGCTGGGCGTTGGCGTTTCCAAATATGGCGGGGTGGTCAAGAGTCCGAGCAGTGGGTCGAGGCTGAATTTGCTGATGATCACCACATTGCCCGCCGGGCTGAGCGCGTAATATTCGCTTTCTGTTGGGGTGATAACACCGATGCTTGCCTTTCGTTCCACGCCGCCTTTGAATTGGACAATTAAAGCATATTCAGGCGCATCCAAACCAATTACATCAAAGGGGATATCCGCGATGGTGTCTTCGATTCGAAGTGTGGTGATCTGACTCGCCGCCGCTTCTGCCGCCGCCTGGTCTGCTGAGGCTGCGACTGGCAGGATCAACTCCCACGCGCCATCTTCGCCTCGCGCCACCTCGACCGTTTCGCCGGTTTTCGATTCGATGCGTATTTGCGTGGGAACGCCATCCTCCGCGCTGAACAAATAAGACGCAACTTCCTCGGGTTCGAGGGTGAGGGCTATCTCAGCCGGCTTCTCGCGTTTGTTGATGAAGTAGTACGCTCCCAATGCTACAGCGAGGATCAGCAGATAAACAAGCGTTGTATTCCGTCGCATGTTATCCCTGTTTCCTGCGTTGGAGCCAGGTCATTATGCCAAGCACAATAAAGATACCGGGCACGAGTATTGCGACGACAAACATTAAAAACAGGATTCGTCCCTGCGAGGCGGGTGTGAAACTGCGCGTGACCGGCTCTCTGGGTGTAAGCTCGATCAGTCCCTCCTGTTGTGCCGCCCAGTCCACCGAGTTGGCGAAGATGTCGCCGTTGCCGTACTGGTCGAAATTCTGGTCGATGGCAAATTGGGATGTGCCAAACACAACCAAGCGGCTTGTTGTAGCAGTATTTTCCGCCGCGATAGCCAGCGTCATGGGTCCCGGAATGTCGGCTGTTTCATCGAATGCTACATTTGGTTCTGCCGTGTTCGTTTCACCCCAGGATTTGGCTGTGGTTTGAATCAGCAGGCTAGCCTGAATGTTCTCCGGAGAGGAAGCAATCGTCAGACTGCGAGTGAAGGGAAAGTAGGTGATTATGTTGTTCATCTTGCGGGTGATGGTATGCGGTCCGGGGTAGTCTGCGGCTGTGCCGATCGTGGGGTCCGGGCTGTCGAGATCGATCACAATATCATTGTTGATGGAGATGCCCCAATCTTCGAGGAGTAATTCGGCAAGCGGGTCTGCTTGGTCGCCAAAGTCAGTCGCGATGAGAGGATCTTCCATTACCAGGAGGGACCCGCCGCCCGCCAGATATGCGCGCAACAATTTTTGCTCATTTTCAGTGATGGGCTGGACAGGCCCAGCGATGATGATGAGGTCGGCATCTTCCGGTATCTTGTTTTCGGCAGGCAGGTTGAGCGTGTTTACCGTGTAGTTCTTGCTTCGCAAAATTTCCACGGCGCGGGTCATCGAGCCGGTTTCCTGGTTGTACTCCAGCGTATCGCGTTCTCCGTGCCCGATCAGGAAATACACGGCGCGTTCTTCCGGGTTGGTCAACCTCAAAAGCGCCTCGAATATCTCCGTCTCCGATGCGGATGCGGCGATTTCTTTGCGCCCGCTCATTTCAAGGAGGATTTTCCCGTCGCCGGTGATGTTGTTTTCACGCGCCCGTTGCGGGTCGCGGTTGGGGTCGACAAATTCATAATCGAATTTACCGCCGCTTTTCGACTTGATCCGGTCGAGAAGTTCTTGCGCCGAATCGGATGGAAGTTGGCTGAAGAAACCCGTGGCATGAACCTTATCCGGCAGGGATTCGAGCGCGGCTGTGAGTTCCGGCGCCAGCGTGTTGGACTGTTCTTCGGTCAGATCGAGGAGCGGGGTTGGGTTCTGGTAAGCAAGAGTGTTTGCCACCACAATGATGGCAATGAAGGCAAGGGATGCGATCAGGGTGTTTCCGCCGTAGCGGGCTTGACGCCCGGTGATGAATCGCTGGAATTTTCCGGGTTCAAAAATGGCATACGCGGCTATTCCAAGGATCACCAAACCGCCGCTGATCCACAATCCGTTGTTCAAGCGTTCAGGGAATTGGACGGTATACAAACCAAGCGCGATGACCCCTTTGGCGGCGGCGAGCAAGCCGGTGGCAATACAAGCCACAAGGGCGACGATGAGCGCGATGATGGTGTAGCGGCTGGAGGCCGATTTATTCGACTTGTTTTTCATTATTTCCATCTCCGGACTTCGATTGCCACGGTGCCGGTAAAGAGGCCGATGGCGATCAGGCTGAAGAAATAGATCAGGTTCGATAGTTCAAGGCTGCCGGCGTTGAGCGCATTCGCAAAATGGGTATTGAGTTGCATGTAGCGGAAGAACTCGCCGCCGGTGGGGAGCACGTTTGCGGGGATGCCGATCAGCCACCACAGCGTGATCAGAACCGCAATGGTGGTGATGAACGCCGTCACTTGATTGCTAAATACTGCGGACAACCCGACTCCAATGGCGACGAATGCGGCAGAGAGCAGGATCAACCCCAAATAGGAGGAGAGCGTCAGCTTCCAGTCCAGCCCCGGGGTAATTTGGGAGCGCAGGATGAGCGGATAAATCCCCGTGACGATAATGAGGGTGAACACGAACAGGAAACTTCCCAGCCATTTTCCAGCCACGAGTTCAAAGTCGCGGACGGGGGCGGTCAATAAAAGTTCGATGGTGCCTGTGCGGGTTTCGTCTGCCAGCACGCGCATGGTTAGCGCGGGGATCGACAACAACAGCAGGAAGGCAAAGAGGTCGTTGATTACATTCACGTCGGGCACGAAACCAAAATTCTGGTTGGCGTACACCAGAAGGAATGCAAAATACCCGCCCAGAATAAACAGCAAAGCCACCGCCACGACATAGGCGATGGGGCTGATGAAATACTGATCGTATTCGCGCCGTGCAATGGTCCAGATGTTACGCATAGTGTTGCCTCATGATGATTTTTTACCGGACGATGCGTCGCGGGTCAATTCAAGGAAGATTTCCTCAAGGCTCATGCCTACCGGGCGGAATTCCAAAAGATCGTACCCGCCTTGGATAACCGCCTTCGCCACTTGCGGGCGGGAATCTTGACCGGAAGCGAATTCGAATTCGATCGAACCATCTGGTTTGGCTTCCACATCCTGCACGCCTTTGATCTTTTTGATCTTTGCCGGCAGGTCGTCCGATTCGCCGCGCACGCGCAGAATGACGCGTTGCGCTCCGGTCAGGCGCGATTGCAGGTTTTCAGGCGTATCCTCCGCGACGATCTTTCCCTTATTGATGATGAGCACGCGATCACAGATCTGCTGGGCTTCTGAGAGAATGTGCGTTGAGAAAAGCACGGTGCGGTCCTTGCCGATGGCGCGGATCAATTCGCGGATCTCCACCACCTGGCTAGGGTCGAGTCCGATGGTAGGTTCATCCAGGATGATGACTTCGGGACGATGGAGCAACGCTTGCGCCAGCCCCACGCGTTGACGCATCCCTTTGGAAAAACTGCCAATGAACGAGTTTGCGCGATTTCCCAGATTGACGCTTTCCAGCGCCTCAGCCGCTCGTTCTTCTGATTGGGGAACGCGGCGAAGGTCTGCCATGAATTTCAGATAATCCTGCGCGGTCATATCATTGTAGAGCGGAACCGTTTCCGGCAGGTATCCCACGCGCTTCCGCACTTCCAGTGACTCTTCCACCACGTTATATCCGGCGACCGTCACCTCGCCCTCGGTGGGGGGCATGTACCCGGTCAGGATGCGCATGGTGGTGGTTTTGCCCGCGCCGTTCGGTCCTAGAAAACCGACGATCTCTCCCTGTTTGGCGTCGAAACTAATGGAGTTCAGCGCCCGCCGCGATCCGTAATCCTTGATGAGCCCGTTGACTTGTATCATCGACTCTCCTCGCTTCGTGTGATGTGCGCACAAACAAAAGGCACGCCTAGCCGGTGGGCAGCCGTGCCAATATTTGCAACGTAAAATACTATACAAAAATCCTTAAACAGTGTCAAGCGGGTGGTGAAGTTCTAACCAAACGCTCATTTTCAACGTAAAAAGAAATACCATACGCCGATCGCGCCAAGCGCGCAAACCATCAAGATGAACACGCCTGCCAGCGCGAGCGCCCAGCCGTTTGAGGTGTCTGGCGCGATGGCGGGCGAGGCGGGCATCGGAGCGCGCGAGGCGTGTCGCGTCGTGCCTGCTCTCGAGGAACCGGTTGTAGTCAGCGCGGGTTGGGACTCTTGTTGCGAACCGTTCATCATGGCTTTCAAATAATCGGGCGTATCGCCTTGGTCGCTGTCCAATGAACCCATGAATTGTTCGTATTTCGCGCGCGCTTCCGGTGGAAGATCGTCGAGGCTGTTGTACGTTTTGCCATTCACAACGAATGTCAACCCGCCCATCAGGTTCATGATTTGATTCTCCGCAATATCGGGCATTCCATTGTTGTTTGCGTCGGCAAAGATATTGTTCAAGGATTGGATCGGGTTTGCCATATTCGTAGGCGCGGCGCCGAAGTTCCTCATGGCTTCTTCGTAATTTCGGCGCACATCCTCGGGCATTTCGTTTACACTATTATAGGTCTTGCCGTCGATCACGATTTTTTGCGGGTTCATATTGCCTCCGATTCCATTGGCTGATTGTATCATTTGCTGTACACTTCAACGACCGGAGACGCCATGACCGACTTGCTCTATCAAACCGACAGCTATCTTCAAGAATTTGACGCCACAATTATCAACACAATGCCTGAGGAACGGGCGGTCGCTTTAGACCGTTCCGCGTTCTATCCCGCTGGCGGAGGTCAGCCCTGTGACTTCGGCTCGTTGACGATTGCCGGCGTCCTTTACCCAGTGGAAAAAGTGAAGAAACAGGGCGATGATGTCTTGCACTTTCTTGGCGGAGCCGCGCCATTGCCAGCCATAGGCGCCGCTTCACACGGGACCTTGGACTGGGTCCGCCGACACAAGCTGATGCGCTCTCATACTGCCTTGCATGTATTATGCGGGACAATCTTTCGCGATTATGGAGCGCAGGTGACAGGTGGGAATATGGAGCCTTTGAAAGGTCATTTAGATTTTGAATTTGCAACCATGCGCGGGGAACTGGTGCGAGAGATCGAAATTGCCATTAACAAAGAGGTTAAAGCGGCGCGGGATATCCGCGTCAAAATCCTCCCGCGGGATGAAGCGTTCCAAATCCCTGATTTGATTCGGACGAAGATCAATCTCTTGCCCGAGGGAATCGCCCAGGTACGTACAGTTGAGATCGTCGGGTTGGATTTACAGGCAGACGGCGGAACCCACGTGCGTAACACCAGCGAGGTGGGGACGATCCGCGTGACAGATTACAAAAGCAAGGGCGCGATCAACAAAAGAATTTATATTGAAATTGGATGATCGAGGCGGTGCGGCTGATTTATTCAACGAGATCAGATTCTCCTTAGAAAACAAACAGACACCTTGTGAAATCGGGTGTCTGTCTTTTTGAGTATGGTTGATTATCTTTCCAACTTGGCTTGCGGATTCATGTTGCGCCCTTTGCCGTGAGCGCGTTGTGCTGGACTACGGCAAGGTGAACCGAAGGATGCGGTTGTTTCCGGTGTCAGCCACCCAGACGAATCCGAGCGGATCAACCGCAATTCCTGATGTCAATCCGAATTGCTCAGGTCCGGCCCCAAAATCGCCCCACGTGCGGACGAATTCACCAGCGGAAGTAAATTCGATCACGCGGTATCCCTCCGGGTCGGTAATGAACACGTGGTTGTCGCCTCCCACGGCAATATATGGCTTATTGTCCAGCGATTGACCGAACCAGCCGTTTACATCCCATTGGGCGAGCGGCAGGTAGAGCAGTTCCGTTCCCTCGGTGGGGATGAAGGATTGGACGCGCTGATTCCACGTGTCGGTGACGTAGACAACGCCATCGCTTCCTACGGCGACGCCAACCGGCTCGTCAAACTGACCCGGATCGAATCCCCCGGAGCCGAATTCGGTGAGATAGTTCCCATCCTTGTCGTATACCACGATGCGTTTGTTGCCGGTGTCTGCCACAAAGACGCGTCCTTGCGAATCTACCGCAATGCCGCGCGGACCCCAGAGGAAATAATTCGAGTCGGGAAATTCCGGCGCGGGCTGACCAAATTGCCCCCAGGTTTTGACCGGGGTTCCATCCCTGGTAAATTTTTGCACGCGATGATTCCACGTGTCTGTCACATACACCGAACCATCGGGACCAACAGCAACACCCCACGGTTCATTGAACGTGCCAATCGGCGCCTCGCCCTGCGCGAGATCGGCGAAACTGCCCCATTCGTCCAGGATGCTTCCATCTGCGGCGATGCGCAGGATGCGGTGGTTGCGCGAATCGGCAACATAGAGATCGCCGTCTCTGCCAACGGCAAGCCCGCGAGGCGCATTCAAACCGAGCGGCGCGTACAGGTCGGATGTGAAGATTTGGCTTGCGCTGATCATTTGTGTGCCCGCTTCGTATGGATCGACCGCCAGCGGCGCATCGGAGGGACCGACGCCGTAATTCCAGATCTGCGAGGCAACATCCTTGCGAACGTAGAGTCGCATTTGGTCGGCAGGATCCCACGTGGTGAGGGTCATTCGGCTGTTGCCTGTCGCTTGCGCGTAACGGGTGTAATCGCGATCAAACCAAATATCAAAGATGCCCGCGCGGATTTCGGGGTTGGTAATGGCGTTGAGCACGCGGGTCTTGTCTAGCCCGAAGTAGTCCTGGTTGGGCCACCACATGCGGATGTAATCAAAGCGATAGAATCCATCGCCGAGCGCGGCGTCGATCTTGTCGAAGTTCTTCTGGTCAACAATCACCGCAACCGCTTCTCGCAGGGCGCGCGTAGGCTGGTCGAATGACCGTTGCGCGGTGAAATCACGCAGATACCAAACGACGGGCCAGGATACGCCGGTATCCGGCGCGCTGGCGTCGTATGCAATGATCGCGTTCAAGCCGCCGGTGGTGCGCTCTGAAATTTCAGACACCTGATGAAGGACTTCCTTGACCCCGCCCGCGCCATGGGCATAGACGAGATATTCGGTCGCGTCGTTGTAGTTGATGTAGTTTGCGCGGAACGAGGTGCGGGCAGTTTGCACAGCGAGCAAGCCGAAGAGCGCCAGCGCAACGAACTCGACCAGGGGAGTTTTTCTCGGCAGGCGCGAGACCCAAATCAAACCGGCGATGCTTGCCAGTAATCCAGCGAACGTTCCTCCGAATTTCCATCCGTACGAGGCGATCATCGCGGGGTCGGTTGCGCCGGCAGTTTGCGCCTGCAATAATTGCGCGCCATTGAGCGCGCTGGAACCGGCGGCAATGCATAGGGTGAGGAGCAAGCCAACAACCAGGAGACTCGCAACGTCCTTTTGTGTCAGCACAAACAACAACACAGCCGAGCCAAGCGCAATCACAAGCGGAAAGATGAATGCCGATGTGGCTTGAAGTTGATCGAGACTGGTGCCCTGAAATGGGGGAGTGGGTCCGTAAGCGGATCGCAGGATGTTGAAAAACGCGATACAGAAAACGGTCAGCACGAGGATGACGAGCGCGGAGCGCCATGGCGATTCTTCATCCAGTTTTGCCGCAATGGATTCGATAACCTGCCCGATTCCCCAGCCGGTCAGAAGTATCATGGGCCATGCCATGTGATACGTGAGCCAGGGCATTTTCTCGCCGGCAACCGAGAAAGCGATAATGCTGGTTATCGACCAGAACAACAGCAGGCTGAACATGGTGACGAAGTTGAGACCTTGCGGTTGTGGTTCAGTGGATTCGGCCACCGGCTCGGAATTCTCAAGGAGAGTCGCCGCTTCTGTCGCGGGCGCGGCTGGTTGCGGTTTGACGCTGAATATTTTCTTGAACCCAAGCCATGCGGCAAAAATCGTTCCCAATGCGGGAAGGAATTCATACATGGGGATTTGTACGAGCCAATAGAAATAATTCGGCTGGCCGCCGCGCTCCACGCCTTGTTGAACGATCCAATACCCGAGCGAGCCAACGATGCCGGTAAAAAAGCCCGCGGGATTGGTGAACACGGTGGTGTAAAGGATGGTGAAGACTCCCCAGTACAGCGCGCCGTATTTCCACCAGTCGCGATTCCACAACATGCCGATCACAACGGAAAGGATTAGGAAGAGCGCGACGAAACCTCCAATGATCCAGAGCGCTGTTGCGTTGAGCGTTTGTACCTGTGCCGCCTCTGTGGGAATGGTCACGCGCAGCCAGGGCTCCAGCCATTTGATGGGAAAGGGCGTTGCCATCGGAAGCACGAAGGTGCCTAGCAGGATCATCAGCCCAAACGCGCGATCCTCGCGCAGGTTTGGCAGTTTTCCCGATTGAAAGAGGCGGATCAGAAAATAGAATCCCAGGAAGATGAACGCTTGCGCCGTGTAAATAAAAGCAGTTTCTTTCGAGGTGAAGTGAAGCAGGGTTGCACTGGTTACAAGATAAAGATACCTTTTCTCGCCAACTTCCAAATAACGGAGAATGGAATACAGCAATAAGATCCCCGAGAACCCGACGAACGACTCGTTGCGAACATAACGCCCATAGTAGAGCATGTATGGCGAGATGACCATGAGCAGGGCGGCGACGATCATGCCCCAATTGCCGAGATACCTGCGCCAATACCAAACCATCCAGACTGTGGCAATGCTGAACAATACGGCAGGGATGCGCGCCGTGAAATCTGAGACGCCGAACAGGAAATACGTCAATGCGATGATGTGAAATTGGTAGGGTCCATGCATCATCGGCGCGTGCTGGTAGCCCTGCCCGCGATAGAGGAGCCACGAGAAGTAGGTATGCAGGCTCTCGTCGTGACTCATCACGCGCGCTTCAAGATCGTAAAAGCGGGTAAAGATTGCCAGGAGAATGACCCCCGCAAACAAAACGATTTCATTGGTTATTGCAGGCGCGGAGGAATGTACGGGGCGGTGGAGCCAGGGAAGTTTTTCGTTATTCATGTTGTTGGGTTCCATTTAATTGGCTGACTTATACTTCAAGAAATTGGTTCTGACAAGTTTGCCTGTAATTCTTCGTTAATGATTCAAGAGTCGGGCGTAATGGCGGTGCTGTCAAAATAAGGAGTGAGGGTAAAGGCGCCGGTGAAAGGCAGGGTTGCGCTGGTCGGGGTGGAATTGCACGCGGGGATGCTCAATCTCAAGCCAGACGGAAGAACGTCGCTTTGCAAATCGTTGGCTTCGCGGAGTTGCTCCTCTGAAACCCTAAACCTCTTTGCCACGCCGGCAAGCGTATCGCCCTCTTTTACAACGTATAAAACATCCGGGCAAATTGCTGTGACAGCCTTTGAGTTAGTCGCGGTCAGCGAAGGCGTTGGGATGACCGCGAGCGCTTGGTACGCCGGAACGTTGGGGGTCTTCTGAACGGACTGGAAAATGAATAGCGCCAGCGAAACCACGAACACGCTTACCGCCGCAAGCCGGAATGCCACGTGGTAGGCTGGTCGCGTTGCGCCTCGCCTGATTCCCTGTTTGATGGGCTCGATTGAAACCGGGAGGTGACGCGCATTCCATCGCTTCATCATGGATTGGCGAAGCGTACTCTCCAGGTCGCGTAACTCATCCGCGTACACTTTGCACGATGGACAGCTTCTGATGTGGTCCAGCATCAAAGTGCGTTCGTCTGGGCGCAATACTTTATCTGCATGGCGTTGAATGAGGGCGTGTATGTCTTTATGCATTTCCAACATGTCAGTCTCTTTGTAAACCTGTCAGGGCGTCCCGCAGGCGATCGCGAGCGGCGTGCAGTCTGGAATGGACAGTCCCTTCGCGGATTGAAAGTATTTCCGCGATTTCCTTTGTAGGCAAATCTTGAAAATACCTCAACACCATAACCATGCGATGCTTTTCGTCCAAGCCGTTCAGCGCGTTCCAAATTGCCGTTTCTTTTTCGTTTTGAATAACGGACTCTTCAAGGGTTGGCTGTTTTCGCGCTTCAAACTGGAACACAATAGTCAGCGCGTTCCGCAGTTTTTCCAATACATTTCGCTTGCGCAACCGGCTTCGGCTTGCATTGACAGCGATCGTGTAAAGCCATGCCTTGAGTGATGATTTTTCTCGATAGGTTGACAGTGCTTTCAACGCTGCGATAAACGTGTCTTGGGTCGCTTCGCGTGCTTCGCTCGAATCCTGTAAAACGGAAAGAGCCAATCGAAATACATCCGTTTCATACTGGCGCACAAACATCTCGATGGCTTGCTCGTCGCCTTCGATGCATCTTTCGATCAGCCGCGACGAATCGGGTGAGTTCATGCCTTCTGTGAAATTAACGTGTGCGGGGATAAAAACCTTCATTTGTTCGCCGCTAGTTTTTGCGCGTAGTCAGTTGATTCTTTATGATTTATCGGTTACAGATTCACAATACGCCAACTTCAAACTGATCCAGCCAACTGGCCGCACCCTGCGTGGATATCGATCCCACGTCTCATACGGATCGTGCAGGGAATCCCAGCCTGCTCGAGTGTCTCTTTGAATTTTGCCGCCCTTTCGCGTGACGTGGCTTGACCGTTGTATCCCGTAGTGGGGTTGAGGGGGATGGCATTGACGTGGCACATCAACCCTTTGAGGCGCGCCGCAAGTTTTTTCGCCACCTCAGGTGAATCGTTGACGCCGTGAATCAACGCCCATTCAAATGTGATGCGGCGATGTGTTTGCTCAACATAATATTTGCACGCTTCGATCACATCGTCAATTTTATAGCGTTTGTTGACGGGCAACATTGCGACACGCGATTCATCGTCTGCCGCGTGGAGGGAGATGGCGAGGTTCACCTGTCGCTTCTCGTCTGCAAAACGCCGAATTTGAGGAACCAGCCCCACCGTCGAGATAGTGAAGCGGCGCGCGCCGAAGTTGAATCCGCTTGGGTCGTTGAGTCGGTCTATGGCTTCCAGCGTGTTGTCGTAATTGTGGAACGGCTCGCCCATGCCCATGAGGACGATGTTGGTAACGACTTCGTTCCTCTCTTTCAACATGCGCGCGTAAAACAAAACCTGCGCGATGATCTCGCCGCTCGAGAGGTGACGCTTGAATCCCATCTGCCCTGTCGCGCAGAACACACATCCCATCGCGCAACCCGCTTGCGTGGAGATGCAAAGCGTGCGGCGATTCTTCGCGCCGCGTAAATTCTCGCTGTTCGGAGCGGACGCCTTGATCTGCGGATTATCTGCTGGGTCACCGTATTTCATCAGCACGGCTTCGATCAGATTTTTATCGGGCAATTCGAGCAATGTCTTGCGCGTGAAGCCGTCAGATGAATCAAGAGATGTTTTCATCTTGAACGGAATGAAAGTCACATGCTCCGCAAGTTTCTCGCGCAGTGACTTGGATAGATTCGTAAATTGTTCAGGCGAATCGTAGAGATGTTGATACAGCCCCTGCCAGATCTGCTGTGCGCGATAGGCGGGTTCATCCCATTCTTTTAAAAGTTTTGCGATCGAATCGAAATCGAGATCGTAAATTAACATATTTTTCTTTCGAGTGATTTACGCAGTACGCAATACTGCCTACTTCGTACTGCGTATTACGTATTGGTTTTTTCCTGAATTAAGCTCGCCAAGTCATCCGCAACAAGATCAATCTTCGGCGACCATGCTTCTGCCTGTTCTTTTGTTGATACGCCGCTCAACACCAACGCGCACGGACATCCCACCGCCTGCCCCGCCGCGATGTCGGTTTCGAGTCTGTCGCCGACGATGAGCGTTTCTTCTTTTTTTGTGCCGAGTCGTTCGAGCGAGAGTTCCATCATAAACGGAAATGGCTTGCCCGCGTAAATCGGCTCGATGCCTGTTGCGGTGGTGATGACGGAAATCCACGCGCCCGCGCCGGGGATCTCTCCGCGTGGGGTGGGGAAGGTCTTGTCGGGATTCGTCGCATAGAATGGAACACCGCGCCGCACGAGCAAGGTCGCCTCGCGCATTTTATTGAAGTTGACTTCGCGGTCAATGCCCATCACGACGACTTGTGCCTCTTGCGCGCGCTCAACAGACAAAACCTCGAATCCTTTTTCTCCCAGCGCGGTACGAGTCCCATCTTCGCCAACCATAAACACTTTGGTGCCTCGTTGAAAATTTTGGCTAAGCATGTACGCTGTGCCCAACGCGGATGTTACAACTTGTTGAGTCGAAACGCGCACGCCAAGTTTTTCCAGCGTCGCCACATATTGATCAGGTGTTTTCGTGCCGTTGTTGGTGGCGAAAACATATTTCAACCCGCGCGCTTCGATCCGTTTGAAAATTTCGGGCAGGTTACCAATTGGCGAGTCTGCCCGCCAGATGACGCCGTCCATGTCCAGGATGAGGGCTTTGATATGAGAGGGGATCATTTGCCAAACTTGCCCATCAGGTATTTTAATACAGGCTTGTCAATCCATTGCGCGTCAGGGTCGGAGCGTTCCTCGAAGTTTTCGTTGCCGATGAATTCGTTGAACGCGTTGCGGAAGCTCTTCCCTTTTTTCAGGTAGCCTTGCTTCGTGAGGATTTTTGTCATCTGAGTCAGCGTCTTGCCTTTCAGTGTTGCTCGTTCAGATTCTGGACTCTTGCCAAAATACAACCAATGCAGCTCAAGCAATTCGCCCAATCGAACAACGGGGTCGTTATCATCATCCACGCGATAATCGATCCAGCGATCGACAAACCCGCCGTAACCGCCATTTGGCTTGACTACATAAATCGCCGCGGATTGTCTTCCGCGTTTGTCGCCGCCCGCGCGGTCGCCAGCCAACAGCGCGGTATGGAGTCGTTTGGGCAGGGTTCCTTTTGCTTTCAAAAATGCTTTTTCCATGGCGGGGACGACGCGTCCGCTTTTGAGAATGTTTCCCTGAATTGCGTAGCCCTGCCCGGCGACTCCGCCCGCCCAATTGAAACAGCCCTGCCCGGTGAAAGAAGCGGCGCGTCCGCTTTTATCAACGAGTCCCACTTGCCGTAATTCCCGATCAGCATCGTTTTGTAAAAGGCGCGCGAGCGCATCCTCCGCCGATAACCCGGAGGACATCATTTCCAGCCCGCGCGGACCGAACGATGTGTTTGCAAATGATTGGGTTGCCACCGCGCCCGCGCCTGCCTGCGCCCATGGAACAACCGCGCCAACCGCGGGAAACTTTGACGCGACCGCAATGCCCCACGCCTGCGCTTCGAGATCGCACGCAACGATTGAAAATGTCATCGTAAATAATCCTTTCGCAGTGTGCGATTATAACTGAATCAAAAGCCCGCCGATTTCTCAGCGGGCTTCAACTACAAGACTATCCAACTAAAAACTACTTCACCTTCTCTGGCGCTTCCAACACCTGATCCACCAAACCATATTCAACGGCTTGTTTTGCTTCGAGATAGTAATCGCGGTCGCTGTCGCGCTCGATCACCTCAAGCGGCTGGTTGGTGTGCTTTGCGATAATACCGAGCAACAACGCCTTCAAGCGCAGGATTTGTTTTGCCTGAATTTCAATATCCGTTGCCTGTCCCTGCGCGCCGCCCAGCGGTTGATGCATGTGGATCGTTGCGTTTGGCAGGGTGTAACGTCTGCCCTTCGTGCCTGCGGTCAGCAGAACGGTCCCGAAAGACGCGGTGACCCCGACTGCTACCGTGCTGATCGGGTTTGAGATCATCTGCATCGTGTCGTAGATCGCGAGTCCCGCGTAGATGATTCCGCCCGGCGAGTTGATGTACATCTGAATTTCTTTTTCAGGGTCTTCGTGATTCAAAAACAGCAGTTGCGCCACGATCACGTTCGCCACCTGATCGTCGATTGGCGTGCCGAGAAATATGATGCGCTCTTTGAGCAAGAGCGAGTAAATATCATAGGCGCGTTCGCCGCGACCGGTGTTTTCCACTACCATCGGGACAATGTTCTTAAAATCTGGGATCATGTGTAATCTCCTTTTCGATTGGGCGGATGATACAGCCCAAGTGTAGGATTTGCGTTAACTCTTTGATTCCTCTTCGGAGGAAGAACCCGCTTCGCCCTCGGGGACGGCTGACTCTGCCTCTGCGGCTTTTCCCGGGCTGACAACCGGACTCCCCTCAAAGATCATCTTCGACTTTGCCGCTCCACTTGAGCCTTTGCGGCTTTCCGTTCTTCGGGTGACTTGTACTCGCCCACCGCGATGGACTTAATCATCTCCAGCGCGCGGCG
>JBGANO010000018.1:18800-62863 GCA_044222305.1 Anaerolineales bacterium | reverse complement strand
ACACGCAGGTGACGGAAATCTCCTGTCACGCGCGCGGCGCGGCGCAGATGTTCCCTGGCACCAAGACCGTGCTGGACATGGGCGGGCAGGACACCAAAGCCATCCGCGTCAGCCCCAAGGGCGAAGTGCTCGACTTCTGCATGAACGACAAATGCGCGGCAGGCACGGGGCGATTCCTCGGCGCGGCGGCGGCGGCGTTGGATATTCCGCTCAGCGAACTGGGCAACGTGGCGATGAAGGCGGAACGACCCGTCAAGATCAGCACCACCTGCACGGTCTTCGCCGAATCCGAAGTACTTTCGTGGCTGGGCAAAGGCAAAAAGATCGAAGATATTTTGTGGGGCGTGCATCTCTCCATTGCGTCGCGCTCGACGGCATTACTGCGCCGCGTCGGCATCGAGGACGAGATCACCTTCACGGGCGGGGTCACCAAAAACGCGGGCATGATCAAATCGCTCGAACAGGCGCTGAAGACCAAACTCAACATCAGCGCGGATTCGCATTACATGGGCGCGTTAGGCGCGGCGCTCTTCGCGCTCGACCACATCCTCACGGGGCGCGTCCCCACCGAAGAAAAAGAGGCGGCATGACCACCTACACCACTGGCATAGACGTTGGCTCCACTTACACCAAAGCCGTCATCATAAAAGACGGCAATGAAATCGTCTCGCGCGCCATGCTCAACACGGGCTTCCGTTTGGAAGAAGCCGCGCGCAAGGCATACGAAACCGCGCTCGAACAGGCGGGACTGGGCGAATCCGATTCGTCCTATCTCGTGACGACTGGCTTCGGTCGCCATCTCGTCGGCTTCCGCGACGTGAACGTGACCGACATCAACGCCAGCGCGCGCGGAGCGGCGCTCCTCTTCCCCAAGACGCGCACCATCCTCGACGTCGGCGGGCAGACCATGAAAGCCATCCAACTGACCGAAGAAGGCAGGGTCAAATCCTTCCGCCTCAACGACAAATGCGCGGCAGGCACGGGCGCGTTCCTCGAAAAGACCGCCCGCTACATGGGCTACAAAACCGAAGAGATCGGCACGCTCGCGGCGGTCTCCAAGACGACGGTTCCCATTTCGGGCGTGTGCGCGGTCTTCGCCGAGTCCGAAGTTATCAATCACCTCTCGCAGGGCATGTCCCCCTCCGACATCATGTATGGCTCCATCGTCTCGCTCGTGGCGCGTTCTGTGCAATTGCTCAAGCGCGTCGGCATGAATCCCGAATTCACGCTCATCGGCGGCATCCTGCGATTCGAATCCATGAGCCATGTGGTGCGCGAACAGATCAAGACCGAAGTCAACGTGGCGGAGGGCGACCTCGTGCAATACGTCACCGCCCTCGGCGCGGCGATCCTCGGCTATCGTCGTTTTGAAAAACTTCAACGCGAAGGTCAGCAAGTAATCGCAGGCGCTTAAGCCTGCGATTTTTCAGAGTAGAGCTCACTGCGAAAGTCATTTTTGCCACAGAGAACGCGGAGAAAAAAATTTTCTCAAAGGTCTCTGCGGACTCAGTGACTGAGCAAGAGATCAAGTTCAGGAGACGCGCCACAAATGTCGCCGACAACGCCATCCGTTCGGACTCAATTTTTGATATTCACCCTCTTCGGCGAATTCATCCTCCCGCGCGGCGGTTCCATCTGGACCTCGAGCCTGATTCGCTTGCTCGACCAGCTCGGCGTCGGAGAGCGCGCCGCGCGTCTCACGCTTTCGCGCATGGCAAGCAAAGGCTGGCTATCCGCTCGCAAGGATGGGAGGCGCAGTCAATACTCGCTGACTCCGCGCGGCTGGTCTCTGCTCGTCCAGGGCGGACAGCGCATCTTCGAACCGCCGTTCAAAGAATGGGACGGCGTCTGGCAGATCGTCGTCTTCTCACTGCCCGAAAAGAAACGCAGTCTGCGTCACGCCTTCCGCGCGCGTTTGCCGTGGTTCGGCTTCGGTCAACTCGCGCCCAACATGTGGATCTCGCCCCACAACCGCAAAACGGAACTCCTCGCGCTGTGCAGTGAATTGAACATGCAGGATCACGTCGAAATCTTTTCGGGCATCCACATGGGACCCTCCGAAGACCAGGACCTCGTCCGCCGCTGTTGGGACTTGCCTCATCTGGCTGGGCAATATAAAAAATTCATCGCCAAATTTGAAAAAGATTATCTCGCCTGCAAAAACAACGGACACCTCCCGCCAAAGATGGACGAGAGTTTCGTCAGCCGTTTCTGGCTGTTGCATCAATTCCAATCCTTCCCGCGCATAGACCCGAACCTGCCCGCCGCCCTGCTCCCCGCCGACTGGGTCGGCTTCAAAGCGCGGCAGTTTTTTGAAGACTATCGCGCCCTGTTGGAAAAACCCGCCAACCAGTTCGTGGACGAAATCGTCGCCGCCGAACCCGCGCGGTGAGGAGGCATCGTGTAATCGGCGTTCTCTAACGCCGAGCAATGGACGCTAGAGAGCGTCCACTACACAACAAAATCTTTTTTGAAAATGGAGATCCACATGGATGTGCTAAAGAATCAAAAAACCGACTTCAAAGAAATCATCTACGAAAAAAGCAACTGGGTGGCGCGCATCACCATCAACCGCCCGCGCGTCTACAACTCGTACAGCACCAACGCGCTCGAAGAACTGGCGACCGCGTTCCGCCAAGCCGCGTTCGACGACGAAGTGGCGGTTATCGTGTACACGGGCATGGGCGACAAAGCCTTCTGCACGGGCGGCGACGTGAAGGAATATCAGGAACGCTACACGCGCTCGCCGCATGATTATTGGAAATACATGCGCCTCTTCGGCGCGTACATCGAAAGCATCGTCAACACGGGCAAACCTGTCGTCGCGCGGATCAACGGCATGGCGGTCGGCGGCGGCAACGAATCGAATCTCGCCTGCGATCTCGCCGTCATCGCCGAACATGCCTGGGTGGGGCAGGTCGGCGCGGGAGTCGGAAGCGTAGCGGCGGGTGGAGCGACTCAATGGTTGCCCATCACCGTCGGAGATCGTCGCGCCCGCTACATGTTGATGACGAACCGCCGCATCCCCGCCTATCAAGCCCTCGAATGGGGACTCGTCAATCAGGTCGTGCCATCCGTCAAAAAAGACGGCGCGTTTATCGAACGCGCCACGCCCGAGCAAATTGCCCAAGCCCAAAAAGGCGCGGACGGCTACAGCATTGATCTCTCGAAACTCGATGAAGCCGTGGACGCGCTCGCGCAGGAACTCGTGGATAAATTCGCCGAGTGCATTCGCTTCACCAAAGAACAGATCAACTTCTGGAAAAATTTCAGCTGGCATCAAACCATCGGTCCCGCGCGCGACTGGCTCTCGATTCATTACACGTCATGGGAGCCGCTCGAAGGCATGAGCGCGTTCGTCGAAAAACGCCCCGCGCGTTACCGCATGTTGCGCGAACGCGCCGCGCAAGGCAAAAGCAGTGAGTTCATCTGGGGCGCGTATGAAAAGACCTGCCCCTCCTGCGGCGCGAAAGCCCTGCCCGAAGAATTCACCCACTGCGGCGTCTGCGGCGCGGATTTGAAATAGAAAGTCATTTTTGCCACAGAGAACGCAGAGAAAAAAGAGTGTTTCTCGAAGGTCTCTGTGGACTCTGTGGCTGAGAAAGAGAATCTTACACAAGGGATCAAATGACCGAATTATTTATTTCCGTTGAGACGAAGAACGGCGCTTCAACCCTGACGTTGAGGCGGGCTCCACTTAACGTGCTGGACATCGCCACCCTGACTCAGTTCGAGTCCGCGCTGACGGAGTTGACTCGCGACGAGTCGATTCGCGTCCTCGTGTTGAAAGCCGAAGGGAAAATGTTTTCCGCAGGCGTGGACGTGGCGGACCACACGCCCGATAAAGTCGGCGGCATGATTCCGCTGTTCGACAGAGTCTGCCGCGCGTTGGCGAACTTCCCCGCGCCGACGATTGCCGTCGTTCACGGTCACGCCCTCGGCGGCGGATGCGAACTGGTCCTGTGTTGCGACCTCGCCGTGATGACCGATCACGCAAAGATCGGACAGCCCGAAATTCAACTCGCCGCCATCGCCCCCATCGCCGCGCTGAGGCTTCCGCAATTGGTCGGCTATCGCAACGCGGCGGATATTCTCTTCACGGGTCGCTCGCTCACAGCGGACGAAGCCTTGAAGATGGGACTCGTCAACGCGGTGGTTTCTGCCGAACAATTAGAGCAATGGGTCGAAGACAAAGTAACAAAACTCACGAGTCTCAGCCGCGTCGCGTTGACGATGACCAAACGCGCCCTGCATATCGGCTTCGGCGCATGGGACTCGTCTGCCGCTGAACTGGAACGCTTGTATCTGGAAGAATTGATGAAGACCGAAGACGCACGCGAGGGCTTGACCGCTTTCATGGAAAAACGCGCGGCGGTTTGGCGGCATGTGTAATCGGCGTTCTCTAACGCCGATGCATTGCGCTAGAGAGCGCAATCTACGCAAAGGTTAAAGGAGAAGTTATGACATCACGCGGATTGACATACGAACAATTTGAAATGGGCGCGGTGTACCCATCGCAGGCAAGGACCGTCACCGAAGCGGACGTGGCGAACTTCGCGGGGCTCTCTGGCGACTTCAACCCCCTGCACACCGACGCCGAGTTTGCCAAGACGACGCCGATGGGCGAGCGCATCGCGCACGGCGTTCTCATCCTTGCGATGGCGACGGGCATGGCGAATTGGATGGGCATTTTTGAAGGCACGACGATTGCCTTGATGGAACAGGTGACGCGCTACAAAGGCGCGGTCAAATTCGGCGACACGATTCGGCTGGAGATGGAAGTCATCGAGAAGAAACCCACGTCCAAGCCTGAAAAGGGCGTGGTGAAGTTTGCCGTGCGCGTGAAGAACCAGCGCGGCGAGAATGTGGTTGAAGGGGAGTGGACGTTGTTGATGAAGGCTGTGGGGCAAAGTTAACTTTGCCGCACGAAGGTCGCTGTAGGGCAAAGTTAACTTTGCCGCGCGAAGATCGCTGTAGGGCAAAGTTAACTTTGCCGCGCGAAGATCGCTGTAGGGCAAAGTTAACTTTGCCGCACGAAGGTCGCTGTAGGGCAAAGTTAACTTTGCCGTACAAATAATTCGGAGGGCAGTATGTTACTCAAGGATAAAGTCGCATTAATCACGGGCGGAGGAAACGGCATTGGGCGGGCGATTGTGTTGCGCTTTCTTCGGGATGGCGCGAAAGTCGTCACGGTGGACCTGGATCAGGCTGGGGTGGAGGAAACGCTCAAGGAGGCGGGGCAGGCTAACGGCGCCGCCCTGAGCGAGTCGAAGGGTCAGGTAAGAGGCGAGATGGCGAACATCACCAAGCGCGAGGAGGTTCAGCGCGTCGTCGATTCGATCGTCAAAGAACACGGTCGGCTCGACATCCTGATCAACAACGCGGGCATCACACGCGACGCGCTCACGGCGCGGGTGAAGGATGGCGAGGTCAAGTTGATGAGCGATGAGCAATGGGACGCGGTGCTGGAGGTCAACCTGAAAGGGACGTGGCTGTGCTCGCAGATCGCGGCGGTGGAGATGATCAAGCAGAAATATGGGCGCATCGTCAGCACGGCGTCGGTGGCGGCGATTGGGCACATGGGGCAGTCGAATTACGCGGCGTCGAAGGCGGGCGTGGTAGCGGTGACGCAAACGCTCGCGCTCGAACTGGCGCGGTTTAATGTCGCGGTGAACTGCATCGCGCCTGGCGGAACGAAGACGCGCATGACGGCGGCGATTCCCGAAAACATCATGGCGAATCTGATCGAACGGATTCCGCTCAAGCGTTTTGCCGACCCGTGCGAGATCGCGGCGGTTCATGCCTTCCTTGCGAGCGATGAGGCGTCGTTCATCACAGGGCAATGTATTTTCGTGGACGGCGGTCAGACCGTCGGAGCGTGAGATGTTTTCAAAATCGTTCATCCCCTACGGCGGATATTGGTGTTCGCCGTTCGCGCGCTGGCAGGGAAGTTTCGCCAACTTGCACACGATCAAGTTCGCGGCGGATGTGACGCGCAAAGCGTTGTCGGCGCGGAAGATTTCTCCGTCGTCGTTCAGCAACGTCTATCTCGGCATGACCGTGCCAGCGACCGCTTCATTTTATGGAGCCCCGTGGCTGGCGGGCATGATCGGCGCGGAGGGCGTCACGGGTCCCGTTTTTTCGCAAGCCTGCGCGACGTCGGCGCGGGTGATCGGGAGCGCGGCGCGGGCGGTGGAAACGGAAGACGACGCTTCGATTCTCTGCGTGACGGCGGATCGCACCTCGAACGGACCTCACCTGCTGTATCCGAATCCCGCCAACCCTGGCGCGCGCGGCGACTCGGAAGACTGGGTGTGGGACAACTTCAACCGCGACCCGTTCGTGGGCAACACCATGATTCAGACGGCGGAGAACACGGCGAGGGATTACAACATCACGACGACGGAACAAAATGAAGTGATGTTGATGCGTTACGCTCAATATCAAAAGGCGCTCGAAAACGACGCGGCGTTTCACAAAAAATATATGTCCGCTGTGGATGTCAATCCGTCGGGGAAGAAAGTCATCGCCACAGTGACGGACGACGAAGGCGTGTTCCCATCCACCGCGGAGGGACTCGCCAAACTGAAACCTGTCCTGCCCGATGGCACGGTCACATACGGCGGGCAGACCTATCCCGCCGACGGCAACGCGGGCATGATCGTCACAACGAAAGACAAGGCGCGCGAACTGAGTCAAGACCCGAAGATAGAAATTCAACTGCTTTCGTTCAGCGAAGGACGCGCCGAAAAGGGATACATGCCCAAGGCGAACGCTCCTGCCGCGAGAAGCGCGTTGAAGAAAGCCGGCGTGGACTTGAAAGACATCAAAGCCATCAAGACTCACAATCCGTTTGCGGTGAACGATGTTTTCCTCAACCGCGAATTGGGCATCCCGCTCGATAAGATGAACAACTACGGCTCGTCGCTCATTTGGGGGCATCCGCAGGGACCGACGGGCATGAGGCTGGTGATGGAGATGATCGAAGAACTCGTCCTGCTTGGCGGCGGAGTTGGGTTGTTCACAGGTTGCGCGGCAGGCGACACCGCCGCGGCGATTGTGCTGGAAGCGCGCGAAGGATAGATCAAAAGAAAACCACTGAGACACGGAGACACAGAGAAAATAGTAAAACCTTTTTCCGCTAATCCCCGCGAATTGAAAACCGAGTAGCGAAAATTCGTGAAGATTAGTGGAAAAGAATCTCCGTGACTCAGTGTCTCCGTGGTTCAGACTTTTTATCAATGACCAACCCGTATCCCTTCTTCACCACCCTCAAGGTGCGCTTCAACGAGACCGACGCGCAGGGACACGTCAACTTCGCGCAGTACCTCAATCTCTTCGACGTTGCGCTGGTTGAATATCTCAGTCATATCGGTTTCAGTTACAAACGAATGCTGGAAGAGGATTTTGACATGCTGTATGTGGACGCTCACGCTTCGTACATTGCCCCCGCCTATTTCGACGATCTCCTGCGGATTCACTGCCGCGCGGGCAAGGTCGGCGTGTCGAGCACGCGTTTCGATTTTGAAATTTTCAACGAAAGCAAGGATAACCGCCTGACCGCCAAAGGCGAGATCACCGTCGTAACGGCGGAGCGCAACACATTGAAGAAGATGCGCGTCCCCGAAAATTTCCGCAAGGCATTGGAGAGCCATTCATGAAAGCCGCTGTATTTCACGCCGCAAATCAACCGCTGGCAATTGAAGAAATCCCCACGCCCACGCCGTCCGCGGGCGAAGTCCTCGTTAAAGTGGCGGGATGCGGAGTCTGTCACACGGACCTGCATTACATGGACCACGACGTTCCCACGTTCAAGAAGCCGCCGCTCGTGCTGGGACATGAAGTCTCAGGCGAGATCGCGGGCATGGGCGCGGGCGTCACTCAATGGAAGGAAGGCGCGCGCGTCCTGCTCCCCGCCGTGTATGGATGCGGTCAATGCGCCATGTGCCGCACGGGACGCGAGAACATCTGCGAGCGGATGATGATGTTCGGCAACAATGTGGACGGCGGCTACGCCGAATACATGCTCGCGCCCGCCAAGGATGTGATCGCCCTGCCCGATGAACTTCCGCTGGTGGAAAGTTCCATCATCGCGGACGCGGTCACAACGCCGTATCACGCCGTTGTCAATCGCGGACAGGTCAAGCCTGGCGATTCAGTCGTCGTGGTGGGATGCGGCGGCATCGGCTTGAATCTCGTGCAGGTCGCTTCGGCTGTCGGGGCGAAGGTCATCGCCATTGACGTGATCGATTCCAAACTGGAATGGGCGACAAAACTCGGGGCGCAGGCGACGATCAACGCGAAGAACGTCGAACGCGTGGACAAGGAAGTCCGCAAGTTGACGGGTGGCGGCGCGGACATCGGCTTTGAAGCGATTGGCAACCCCGTCACGCAGGCGCAGGCGTTTTCGTGCATCCGCGCGGGCGGACGATTCGTCATGGTCGGTTACAGCGACAAACCGATGACGCTCGACTCGGGGCGCGTGATGTACCGCGAAATGGAGATCATCGGCTCGCTCGGTTGCCGCGCTGTGGATTATCCGCGCGTGCTGGAACTGGCGCGTCAGGGTCGCATCAAAGTGAAGGAACTCGTCACCGCGCAGTTCCCGCTGGACCAAATCAACGCCGCGTTCGATACGCTTCGCAATGGCGAAGGGATTCGGTCGGTGGTTGTGCCGTAAACCTGCGCGTGTAGTTGGCGTTCTCTAACGCCAATGTTTGCGCTAGTGAGCGCAAACTACGCGGATCTATTTATGATCATAGACTTCCACATCCACCTCTCGCTTCCCGAACACGAACTGCCATCCGTGCTGGAATGGATGCGTTCGAATTATCAAGGAGACCTCGATGCCTATATCCGAGACATTCTCACCCCGCAGGGAATCCGCCAGCATCTTCAAGCGCACGATGTTGACCTGGCTGTCGGTCTGGCGGAAGTTTCGCCGCTCACCACAGGTGTCGCGGATAACGACTACGTCGGCAAACTCTGCGCCTCAGCCAACGCAATCGCCGACCCCGCCTCGGGTCCGCGCGGACGGCTGTTGCCCTTCGCCAGTATCAACCCATTCCTCGTCAACGATCTCCCCGCGGAACTCGAAAGGCTTGTAAAGGAATACGACTTCAAAGGCATCAAGGTCTATCCGCCGTACCAGCATCATTACGTCAACGACCCGCGCATGTATCCGCTGTATGCCAAGGCGCAGGAACTCGGTCTGCCGATGATGGTGCATACGGGTTCGTCGGTCTTCAAAGGCGCGCGCATCAAATACGCCGATCCGCTTCTGCTCGACGATGTGGCGATTGACTTTCCCGAACTGACCATCCTCATGGCGCATTCAGGGCGTCCGTTCTGGTACGAGCAGGCGTTCTGGCTGGCACGGCGGCATCCGAACGTGTACATGGAAATTTCAGGTCTGCCCGCCAAACACCTGCTGGATTATTTCCCGCGCCTCGAAATGCTCGCGGACAAGGTCGTCTACGGCTCAGACTGGCCTGGCAACCCCGACTTGAAGCGCAACGTCTCAGCCATCCGCGCCTTGAATATTTCGGATGAAGCGAAGCAAAAGATTCTGCGCGACAACGCGGCAAGGATTTTGAAGTTATAGATGTCATTGCGAGCGGAGCGAAGCAATCTCCAATCTCTAATCTCCAGTCACCAATGACCAGGAGATTGCTTCGTCGCAAAGAGTAAGAGCGCTCCTCGCAATGACATAAAACAATACGGAGACGCCATGCGAGAATTTTTGTTAGGTAACGAAGCCATCGCCCGCGGAGCGTGGGAAGCGGGGGTCAAATTCGTTTCGGGCTACCCAGGCACGCCCAGCACCGAGATCATCGAAACGCTGGCGATGCGCTTTCCCGAAACCAACCCGCGCTGGTCAACGAACGAGAAGGTCGCGTTTGAAGAAGGCATGGGCGCGGCGATCGGCGGCTTGCGCACGCTCGTCACCATGAAGCACGTCGGTCTCAACGTCGCGGCGGACGCCTTCATGGTCTTCCCCTACTCAGGCACGAACGGCGGCTTCGTCGTCATCTCCGCCGACGACCCTGGGATGCACTCCTCGCAAAACGAGCAGGACAATCGCTACCTCGCGCGCGTCGCCAAAGTCCCTGTGCTAGAGCCAAGCGACGCGCAGGAATGTCGCGACTTCATGATCGCGGGTCTCGAACTCTCGGAGCAGTTCCGCTCGCCCGTCATGCTTCGCACCACCACCAGGCTTGCGCATCACAAGGGATTGGTGGAAGTCGGCGAGCGGGCGGATGTGCCAACCCGCGAGTTTATCCGCGACCCCCAACGCTTCTCTGTCCCGATCTATCGCCTGATTCGCCGACCCGAAGTTGAGAAAACGCTGACGGCTTTCGCCGAATACGCCGAGACCTGTCCCTTCAATCGCATCGAAGCAGGCGCGGACAACAAAATCGGCGTGGTCACTTCGGGGATTTCCTACCAATATGTGAAAGAAGTTTTGCCAAACGCGGGCGTCCTGCGACTCGGCATGACCTTCCCCCTGCCCGCAAATCTTCTGCGCGATTTCTGCGCCCAATACGAAACCGTGTACGTTGTCGAAGAAGGCGAACCGTTCATCGAAGAATTCATGCGCGGCGCGGGAATCACAAACCTCATAGGCAAGGAACTCTTCGGCGTCATCGGCGAGTACTCGCCAGGCAGACTGCGAAAGACGCTCGGGCTGGGCGACCCGCCCGCGCCGTTCACCAACGACGGCGTCAACCTGATCATGCGCCCGCCCATGTTCTGCGTCGGTTGCGGACATCGCACCGTCTTCGCCGCGTTGAGGCAACTCAGGGTCACGGTTTCGGGCGACATCGGCTGTTACACGATGGGCGCTTTGCATCCCTACGAAGCGGAACACACCACCTTCGCGATGGGATCAAGCATCGGCGTCGCCGTCGGCTTGGAGCGGGCGGGGCACGAAAACACCGTCGCCATCATCGGCGACTCGACCTTCATCCACGCGGGCATCCCGCCGCTGATTGACGCGGTCTACAACCGAAGCCGCCTGACGCTCATCATCCTCGACAACTCCACGACGGGCATGACGGGCAGTCAGCCCAACCCCGTTTCAGGCAAGGACGTGATGGGACAGCCTGCGCCTCAAATTGACATAGAAGCGCTGTGCCGCGCCTCGGGCGTCGCAAACGTCGCCGTTGTGGATACGTGGGATCGCAAGGAAGTCGTCAACGTCATCCGCCGCGCCGTTTCATTCAAAGGACCCGCCGTCGTCATCGCGCGCGGACCGTGCCAGCAGATTCCCGAAATCAAACATTCACACCGCATTCCATTCTTCATTTACGAAGACCTTTGCACGCAATGCGACGCCTGCTTCAAAGTGTGGTGTCCCGCCATCACGCGCACGCCGCAGAACTTCCCCGTCATCGCCGCTAACGAATGCACATCCTGCACCGTCTGCGCGCAAGTCTGCCCGACGGACGCCATCAAACTCGCGGAGGAAACTGCATGAAGACCTACAACCTGATGTTCGCGGGCGTCGGCGGACAGGGATCGCTTCTCATCGCCGAACTGACCTCGCTCGCCGCCGTCAACGCGGGATATGACACGAAGCAGACCGAAGTCCATGGCGTCTCGCAGAGAGGCGGGAGCGTGGAGACTCACGTCCGCTTTGGCGAGAAAGTCCACTCGCCTATCGTCACCCCAGGCGAAGCCGACGCGGTGGTCGGACTCGAAAAGCTGGAAGCATTGCGTTTCGCGCATTTCCTGAACATCGAAAATGGAACGATTCTCGTCAACGACCATGAACTGGTGCCAGGCTCGGTGCCGAACGCCGAAAGCATCTACCCGCGCGAGACGATTGATTTCTTGAAATCAAAAGGAATGAAAGTCGTCGCCCTGCCCGCCTCGCAAACCGCGCGCGACCTCGGCGATGCCCGCATGGCAAACGTCGTCATGCTCGGCGCGTTATCCACGCTGTTGCCCATCGAACGGGACGTGTGGGAGAAGACGCTCAAACTCCGCATCCCCGCAAAATATTTGGAAGGCAATTTGAAGGCGTTCGAGTCTGGGCAAATAGCGATAGGGAAAGATTCTTAAACACAAAGGCTTGCGCTGAGCCTGTCGAAGTGACACGAAGTGTCACAAAGGAAAATGGATGATTTTACGAATGTTCAGGCGCATTGCTTTCCGCTGGGTCGGCGGGCTGAAGCCCTGCCTCAGTTCATGAAAGTCCGCTCAAGCGGACTCGGTGTGTCAGCCCCGAAGGGGCTTCCATGCACTGAGCAGGCGGCTTTAGCCCCGCGATCAAAACCTTCGTGACCTTTGTGTCATTTCGACAGGCTCAATGCAAGCCTTTGTGGTGAAAAAGCGTGAAAGGAGCAAACCATGTCCGCGAATCCAAACGACACGCACGAACTGATCTACGATTGGAACCTCGTCGAAGCGCCCGACGCGCCGAAGAAGCGCGTGATGGTCACCGACGAAACCCTGCGTGACGGATTGCAATCGCCGTCCGTTATCCAGCCTGAGATACAAGACAAAGTGTATTTGCTGTACCTCATGTCTGATCTCGGCGTGGATGCGGCAGACCTGGGCTTGTGCGGCGCGGGCGAGAAGTTCAAATATCACGTCAGCGTGCTGGCGAAGGAAATTGTCAAACAAAAGATGGACATCCAGCCGCAGAGCGCGGCGCGTTCCGTCGTTGCCGACATCATCCCCATTGTGGATGTCTCCGAAGAGGTCGGCATTCCTCTCGAAGCGGCGGTCTTCCTCGGCACGAGTCCCATTCGCCGATTTGCCGAAGGCTGGGATGTGGATTTCCTATTGCGTCAGACCGAAGACGCCGTCACCTTTGCCACCAAACACGGCATCCCCGTCATGTTCGTCACCGAAGACACCGTTCGCGCCGACCCTGAGACTCTGCGTCGGGTGTACGAAACAGCCATCAGGTCGGGAGCGAAGCGCATCTGCGCCGCCGATACGGTCGGTCACATCACCCCGCACGGAGTCCACGCGCTGGTCACCTTCCTCCGCAAAATCGTGGATGAGGTTGACCCGACGGTGGGCATTGACTGGCACGGGCATAAAGATCGCGGGCTGGATATCGCCAACTCGATCGCCGCCGTCGAAGCGGGCGCGGATCGAGTCCACGCTTGCGGCTTGGGCATCGGCGAACGAAGCGGCAACACGCCGATGGAACTTCTGCTCGTCAACTTCAACCTGCTCGGCTGGGGCAACCGCGACCTGACGAAACTGCCCGAATACTGCGAAGTGATCGCCGATAAATGCGGCGCAATGATCCCGTTCAATTATCCCATCGTCGGCGCGGACGCCTTCCGCACGACCACGGGCGTCCATGCGGCGGCAATCGCCAAGGCGCTCACCAAAAACGACGAGTGGCTCGCCGAGCATGTCTATTGCGGCGTGCCTTCGAGCATGGTCGGGCGCGCGCATGAGATCGAGATCGGTCCGATGTCTGGCGAGCATAACGTGCGCTTCTTTTTACGTAAACATAAAATGGAGGAGAACCCCGCCTACGTTACGAAAATTCTCGAAGTGGCGAAACGCTCCAACCATCTGCTTGGCGAAGACGATGTGCGCCGCATCGTGACGGTGATGAGCCGCCGCCAACGCGCGCATCAGGAAGTGACCGACGAGGAATTGGATCACGAGTTGACTCGCCGCCGCGAAAGGATTCTGCGATGAACATCCACGTGCGACTCGCGGAACCGTTCTGGAGGTCGGTCGGACTCCGCGAACTTGACCTGACTCTCCCCCCCGCTTCAAGCGTGGACGATTTGCTGATTCTCCTGCGGGAGCGTTATCCACGCCTGAGGGTTGACTTCGAGCAATGCCCGCCGCACATCTTCATCGGCGAAGAGGAAGCCAACGCGCATTCCTTGTTGGAAGAAAGCGCGCGCGTGCATTTTGTCTACCCCGTGGCGGGCGGGTAAAACACAGTACGGCAAAGTTCACTTTGCCCCCGCGTAGCAATCGCAACCTGAAGGTTGCCGTACGGCAAAGTTCACTTTGCCCCCGCGCAGACAATCGCAACCTGAAGGTTGCCGTACGGCAAAGTTCACTTTGCCCCCGCGCAGCAATCGCAACCTGAAGGTTGCCGTACGGCAAAGTTCACTTTGCCCACGCAGACAATCGCAACCTGAAGGTTGCCGTACGGCAAAGTTCACTTTGCCCCCGCGCAGACAATCGCAATCTGAAGGTTGCCGTACGGCAAAGTTCACTTTGCCCCCGCGCAGACAATCGCAACCTGAAGATTGCGGTACAAGTATGATGAGGCACATTTTGAATCACACATCTCCAATTGCCATGATCAACCTCTCGACGGGCGAGATCAAGACCACGTCCACGCCCGATGCATTGCTTCGCGCCTATCTCGGCGGGCGCGGACTGAACATGGCGTACCTGCGTCATTACCTGCGCCAGCACGGCGACCCGCGCAGTGTGGACGCGCTCAGCCCAGAGAATCCGCTCATCGTGGGCGCGGGGCTGATGACGGGGACGATCTCTCCCAACGCGGCGCGCTTCAACGTCTCGGCGCGTTCGCCCGAAAGCGGCATTCTCGGCGACGCCAACTGCGGCGGATTCTTTGCGGCGGCGATGCGCAAGGCGGGCTTTGATCGGCTCATCATTTTGGGACGCGCCGAAAAACCGTCCTACCTGCTGATCGAAGACGGGCAGATCAGCGTCCATGCGGCGGAGGGGCTGTGGGGGACGAACGCGATCGAGGCGCAGAATCAACTCAAAGCGCGGCACGGAAGCGGGACCGTCTCCGCAGTGATCGGACCGTCGGGCGAGAATCAAGTCCGCATGGCGGCGATCATGACAGGTCAAAAAAACGCGGCGGGACGCGGCGGCATGGGCGCGGTGATGGGGAGCAAAAATCTCAAAGCCATCGTGGCGCGCGGCGGGACTGCCATCGAAGTGGCGCAAAAGGAAACCCTGCGGGCGTTGCGGCTCAAGCAACAGGAGGAGTTGAAAAGCTCGAAGGTGGTGCAGGTGTTGGGCAAGGTTGGCACTCCGCTGTTGTATGAAGTGAGCAACCGACTCGGCGCGATCCGCGCGCGCAACTCGCAGGATAATTTTTTCGAGGAAACGCTCAACGGCGAAGAGGTCGAAAAATTTTCAGACAAGATGCTGGCTTGCACATCCTGCGTGGTGCATTGCCGTCATCGCAACACGCTCGGCGGCGAAGGACCCGAATACTCCACGCTGGTCCTGCTTGGCGCGAACATTGGCATTGCCCCGACCGATCAGGTCATCCAGTTGAACAACCTCGTCAACGATCTCGGCTTGGACGCTTCCTCGACTGGCACGATCATCGGCTGGGCGATGGAGTTGTATCAGCGCGGGCTGATTGACGACTCGTTGACGGGCAAGCCGTTGATCTGGGGCGATTACGAAACTGTGTATGAGTTGATTGAAGACATCGCGCATCGGCGCGGGTTTGGAAATATTCTCGCCGAAAGCACGCAAGCCGCGCGATATTTTCCGCAGGAGGCGCTCGATTATTTGATCGCCGTGAAAAATTTGCCGCAGTCCGACCCGCATGACGTGAGATATTTCAAAGGCTTCGCGCTCGGCATCGCCGTCGCCAGCCGCGGCGCGGATCATCTCCGCAACCGCCCCACGCTGGAGGTTTTCAAACTCCCCGATGAGGCGCGCGCGAACGTCTATGGGCGCGTCAACGACCCCGACCCGACGGGCTACAAAGACAAGGGATTGATCGTCGCGTACGGCGACGACATCTACGCGGTGGCAGATTGCCTCGGCGTGTGCCGCTTCGTCACGCGCGGATTCAACAGTCCGCATTTGCTGGGCTATCAGGAATTTTGCGACTCGGTCGCCGCCGCGACAGGGCTGGAATACACCCCCGCCTCCCTCCGCGACGTGGGACGCCGCACGCTGGACACGGAGCGACTCATCAACGCGGATTTCGGTCTGACCCGCGCCGACGACACCCTGCCCAAACGCTACTTCGACGACCCAATGCCCGCGCGAAAAACGAAAGGTCATCACGTAGACAGGGAGCAATTCCAGAACATGCTCGATGAGTATTATTCCGAACGCGGCTGGGACGCCGATGGGCGAGTCTCTGCTGAGAGGATCGCGGAGATCGATGGGCTGATTTCTTAAAGGATGAAGGATGAATTATGAACTGATGTTAGGCAGTCTAGCCACAGAGACGCGGAGTCACAGAGAAAACCAATTAAAAAACTCCGTGACTCAGTGTCTCCGTGGTGAAAGTCTTTTGCTCGTTGTTGACGGTCTTCACCTGAGCATTAATTTGTGTAAAGGAATCTATTATGGCACACACGCTTGCAGAAAAAATTCTCGCTGAAAAATGCGACCAGAAGGAACTCTACCCTGGGCAGTTCATCAACGCCCGCGTGGATATGGTGATGGCGTCCGAACTTTCGGGCGTGCTTGCCATCGAAGAGTTCGAGAAGATCAAGGGCGCGCGCGTCTGGGATCCCAAAAAGGTGGTCTTCGTGATGGATCACTTCACGCCCGCCAAAGATATCAAGTCTGCGGAGATCGTCAAGCAGTGCCGCGAGTTTGCGGCGGCGCACGGCATCCGCTTTTACGACGTGGGACGGGCAGGCATCCAGCACATCCTTTTGCCTGAGCAGGGCATGATCGTGCCTGGAGATTTGATCGCGGGCGCGGACTCGCACACCTGCACGCACGGCTTTATCGGCGCGTTCGGCACGGGCATCGGCTCGACAGATGCGGCGGTGGCGATGGCGTTGGGCGAGTTGTGGATGAAAGTGCCAGAGAGTATCAAGTTCGTCTATCACGGCAAGCCGCAGAAGTGGGTGCGCGGCAAGGACTTGATCCTGCATACCATCGCGCGGATCGGCGTGGAAGGGGCGCGGTATCAGGCGATGGAATTCACAGGCGAAGCGCTGGACTATCTCGACATGAGCGACCGCTTCTCGATGGCGAACATGGCAATCGAGGCGGGCGCGAAGGCGGGCTTGTTCGAGGCGGATGAAATGACCCGCTCTTTCATCCGCGCGCGCGGGCGGGAGGACGGCTTGTATTTGAAAAGCGATCCCGACGCGGAATATGCGGCGGTCTATGAATTCGATGTGTCGGAGTTCGAGCCGTTCGTGGCGGTGCCGTTCATCCCTGAAAACGTCAAACCCGTTTCGCAACTCAACGAAGTGGAGATCGACCAGGCGGTGATCGGCATGTGCACCAACGGCAACCTCGAAGACTTGCGAGCCGCGGCGGAGATTCTCAAGGGACATCAGATCCACCCGCGCGTGCGGGCGGTCATCATCCCTGGCTCGCAGAAGGTGTACCTCGACGCCCTGCGCGAAGGGCTGATCGAAATCTTCATCCAAGCCAATTGCTCGGTCAGCACGCCCACTTGCGGACCGTGCCTCGGCGGTCACATGGGCGTGCTGGCGGCGGGCGAGAAGTGCATCTCCACCAGCAACCGCAACTTCCGCGGGCGCATGGGTCACACCTCCAGCGAACTGTATCTCGCCAACCCCTACGTCGCCGCCGCGTCTGCCATCGCAGGCAGGATCATTTCGCCAAAAGATCTTTGAGATAACCATGTCGTTGCGAGGAGGGCGCTCTTCCCGACGAAGCAACCTTCTGGCGCGAGGAGATTGCTTCGTCGCTAAGAACAAAGGCGCTCCTCGCAATGACATATAAAGAGAGAACCCATGACATACGAAACATTTCACAACACAACCATCGGCGAGTTATTGAGCGTGCAGGCGGCGCGATTCCCCAACCAGACTTTTCTGCGGTTGGATGATGAGCGCTGGTCATACGCGGACGTGGAACTACAAGCCGCCTCGCTCGCGGCGGGACTGCGCGGGCTGGGTCTGCAAACTGGCGACCGCCTCGCTGTGATTCTTCCTAACACCCCCGCGTACGTCGTCACGGTCTTCGCCGCCGCCAAAGCGGGACTCGTCCTTGTGCCGATCAACGTCCGCCGCGACAAGGCGGATACGCTGGCGCGATTCGCAAAGACGAAGCCGCGCGCGCTGGTCGCGTTTTCAGAGGCGAAACAGTTCGATGGCGTGGATCATCTCGAAGTCGCGGTAGAGATGCGGGACCAAATCCCAGAGTTGGAGTTCGTTATCTCCGTCTCCGCTTCCAAGTCGAATAAAAAGAAGAACGTCATCGCGTGGGAGAGTTTGCTCAAAGACACGGCGGCGCTCGCGCCCGCGTCTGCCAAAGCGCGCGACGCGGCGGCCGTCATCCATTCGCTGGGGAGCACGGGCGAGCCGCGCGGCGCGACGCTGACGCACGGCGGCATGGTGCGCAACGCGGCGGAGATGGCGGAGCGGATGAATTGCTCGGCGCAGGATATTTTTCTCGGCGCGGTTCCGCTCTCGAATACGTTTGGTTTCACGGCGGTCATGCTTGCGTGCGCGGTGGCGGGAGCGCAGTTGGTCTGCCTGCCGCAGTATCGTCCGAGCGAGGCGTTGAGGCTGGTGAAGGAAACAGGCGTGACGATTCTTTCGGGCGTGCCGACCATGTTCGCGTTGGAATTGAATCACAAGGATTTCGACTCCTCCGCCTGCGCCACGCTTCGGACTGGAATTATGGCTGGCGCGCCCTGCCCGCCCGAACTCGTCCGCCGCGCGCGCGATGAGATGGGATTCAAACTGCTGATCGGCTATGGGCTGACCGAAGCCTCGCCCGCCATCACGATGACGCAACTCGACGACGGTCCCATCACCGCGACGGAAACGGTCGGCGTGCCGATGGACGGCGTTGAAATTAAAGTGATCGGCGCAAACGGCGAGACTCTTGCAAACGGCGAAGAGGGCGAATTATGCGCGCGCGGCTACAACGTGATGACAAGTTATTGGGGCGACGCGACAGCGACCGCGCAAGTATTGGATTCAGACGGCTGGCTTCATACGGGCGACCTCGCCGTGATTGACGCGGACGGTCCCGTGAAAATTGTCGGGCGCAAAGATGAAGTCATCATGCGCGGTGGATTCAAAATTTATCCAGGCACGGTTGAAATGGTTCTGCGTTCCTGCCCTGGCGTGAAAGATGCGGCGGTGGTCGGAGCGCCAGACATCATCTACGGCGAGTTGACTTGCGCGTGCATCGTGCTACAAGATGGCGCGAAACTTTCCGCGCGGGATGTGCTTGAGTTCGCCGAGTCGCGTTTGCCCGATTACGCCCGCCCCGATCGCATCCTTTTCTTTGAAGCGCTTCCGCGCATGACGGACGGCGCGGCGCAAAAAGAATACCTGCGCGAGCGCGTGCGCATTCACGGTCACAGTTGGAAGTTCGGCAAAAACATAGACACCGACGCCATCATCCCCGCCCGTCACTGCAACACCGCCGACCCGCGCGAACTCGCCCAGCATTGCATGGAAGACGCCGACGCGGACTTTGTCAAGAAGATGAAGCGCGGTGATGTGATCGTGGCGGATTCAAACTTCGGTTGCGGCTCGTCGCGCGAGGTGGCTCCGCTCACCATTAAAGCGGCGGGCGTCTCGGCGGTCATCGCCAAATCGTTTGCGCGTATTTTCTTCCGCAACGCCATCAACATCGGCTTGCCGATTCTCGAATGTCCGCAGGCGGTGGATGGAATCAAAGAAGGCGACGAGATCGAAGTCGAGCCTGCCGCGGGCGTCATCCGCAACCTGACGACGGGCGAGCAATATCTCGCCGCGCCCTTCCCCGATTTCCTGCGCCGCATCATTGACCTCGGCGGTCTGCTCGCGTACGCGGAGGAACGGCTGGCGGAGAAATCTCTTTAAGCGTAGTGCGTGTTCTCTAACGCGCGCATTATCTCGCGCACCAGAGCGGACGTTAGAGAACGTCCGCTACGCAATCATCACAAGAGGAACATGAAAACATACAACATCGGCATCATCGCGGGAGACGGGATCGGTCCCGAAGTCACGAACGAGGCATTGAAGGTTCTGCGAACCGTCGCGGCGGGATTCGATTTCAACTTCGTCGAGTATCCCTATTCGGGCGCGCATTACCTCAAGACGAAAGAACTCGTGCCAGACAAAGTGATCGAGGAATGGAAGACATTGGACGCCATCTTTCTCGGCGCGATCGGACACCCCGCCGTGGAAGTGGGACTCGTCGAGCGCTCGGTCATCCTCGGTCTGCGCTTCGGTCTGGACCTGTACATTAATCTCCGCCCGATCAAACTCTACGCTGAGAACTTGTGCCCGCTCAAAGGCAAGACTCCCAAAGATATTGACTTTGCGGTCGTGCGCGAAAACACCGAAGGCGAATACACCCAGATCGGCGGCATCCTCAAAAAAGGCTCGCCCGATGAAGTCGCCACATCCACAAGTATTTACACGCGGGTCGGAATCGAACGCGCCGTCCGTTATGCGTTTGAACTCGCCCGCTCACGCGCCTCGGCGAACAACAAGCCCGGTCATCTCACGCTGGTGGACAAAGCCAACGCCATCCGCCCGCAGGAGATTTGGACGCGCGTCTTTGCCGAAGTTGGGAAGGACTATCCCGACATCAAACAGGATCATGCCTACGTGGACGCCTTCGCCATGCTAATGATTCAGAAGCCAGAATACTACGACACCATCGTGACCACCAACCTGTACGGCGACATCATCACCGACCTCGGCTCGATGCTCCAGGGCGGAATCGGAATCGCCGCCTCTGCCAATTTGCACCCTGGCAAAACGTCCATGTTCGAGCCGATCCACGGCTCCGCGCCCGATATTGCTGGGCAGGGCATCGCCTGTCCGTTGGCGGCGATTATGGCGGCGGGCATGATGCTCGATTACCTCGGCGAATCGGATTCCGCGAACCGAATCGAATCCAGCGTGGAGCGTTTGCTCACCAGCGGTCAAATCCCCTCGCTGGATGCAAGTAGCGGACTCAGCTCAAGTCAGATAGGTGATATGGTTGTGGGGCAGGTTCGTAAATCAACGTAATGTGTAGTTGGCGTTCTCTAACGCCAGCTACAACGCCAACGGGCGCGTAAGAGAACGCGCCCTACGCCACATAACAGGAGCCATCATGCAAACCACAGACATCCTCATGCGCGAGCATCGCGTGATCGAAAAAGTGTTGAACGCGCTCGAAGCCGCCGCAGACCGCCTCTCAGCGGGCGGAGACGTTTCAACAGAATTCTTCCTCAAAGCGGCGGACTTCATTCGCAACTTCGCCGATGGGACGCATCACCAAAAAGAGGAGGGCATCCTCTTCACCGCCCTCGAAGAGCATGGGCTACCGAAGGACGCAGACCCCGTATCCGTTTTTATGGATGAGCATGTGGAAGGTCGCCGCCTGACGAAGGGCATGGTCGAGTGCGCGGAGCGAATCAACGCGGGGGATGCAAGCGCGAGAAATGAACTCATCCAACACGCGCATGATTACGTCGCCTTGCTGAACGAACACATCCAAAAGGAAGATAACGTCCTTTTCCCCATGGCGGATTCAGTCCTTGCGGATGAGGAAACCAAATTGCTGAAAGATTTCAACCGCGCCGACGATGAGCGCGGAACAGGGGACAAGTATTTGAAGATTGCGGAGGAACTGGCGGGATGGGAGTGGTGACGAATCAACCGTCCCTTTGAAACACGCTCCCCGAAACGCTGTCAGCCCTGGGCGCGGAAGGAGGCGCGTATTTTTCCCGTCAATTGAATCACAAGCCCGATGAAGGTCGCAATCCACGCGGCGATGGCGAAATACACGAAGTACTGCGGCACGACGTAGAGAAAATCCAACTCCAGCGCTTTGGCGAGTTGAAAAGTGCAGACGGTGTACATGCCGAGCGGGAAGACCAGCCCCCAGTACGAAGGTTCGTAGGCGATGACGACGCGCTTGTGCCCATGCCGCCAGACGCTGAGGATAAACATAAGCGGAATCCACCAGGTGGCGGTTGCCCAGAATAGAAGCGTAAGCCCTTTCAGGAAGGGCATGATATCCTGAACCAACTTCCAGTGATTCGCTTCGAGGATGAGAACCGAGCCAGCCAGTGTGGTGATCGCCATCGCGCCCATGTTGATCCAGTAGGGAGGCGCGAGTTCTTCGGGGCGCAATCGAAAGAATGTGAAGCGGTAAAAGATGAGCGAGATCACAAGGATGTACAACATGAAGCCGAGCAGGAACATGGTTAATGTAAAGAAGAGAGTCGCGTCTGCCCAAGCCCCAAAGTGATCGGTCAGGCTTGCGCCCGTTACCGAAAGGGACTGGGTGGAGACCACCAGCAGGAGCCAGCCGCCGCTCAAGCCGTTTTCGAGGGATGGTTTTACCTCCCGCACAGTAACGGCGGCGATGAAGGTGTACATCAGGAGGAAATAAAGGATGAGCCCCACCAGCCAGAGAATGACCGCGGCGATGTTATTCTCCGCGATAACGTCGAACTGCCTGCCAAGCACGCAGGTGCCGGCGACGATGGTAAAGAAGCCATGTCCGCGCTCGTGGCTGGTCAGGTCGGCGATCACCCCTGAAAAATTGCGGACAAGGCGCGCGATCGTCAACACCCAGAGGATGATATAAAAAATAATATTCGCGACGAAAAGCGTCCATGCAATTGCGGGCATGCCTTCCAGCTTTGCCGCGATGGAAACGATACCCGTCGCCATGACGAGGGCGAAATAGGCGGGAGGCAGTCCGCGTGCCGCGGAGGTGAACATGCGCCAAAGGGAGGGTTTGGGTGGGTTGTTTTTTGGATTCATGGGCTTGGTCGGTTATTTTGTATCACAAGATTCCATCCCTGACGACTTATGTTTATCACCATGTCAAAAGACATTCTTCCTTACGGGCGTTCCCCTTGCCGTTCTCCGCGAGGGTTCTACTTATGCGTTTATCCGCGTGCCAAAAAGGAAAGCGTCACCTGGTGTTTTTACTTTTACAGGGCGTAGAAAACCGCAGACTTTCTATCTTGTTTCGCGGGGCAACCTGAAGGTTGCCGCACGTTCCAATTCCACGTAATATGCCTGCCCCGCGCAGGCGCGGCAGAGGATTTTCGATTCCCAGAGGACCTCGCGCTGGTTGAGAATTTCCTCGCCACACGTCTCGCAGTTGACGCGCGCGCCCGCCTGACCGATGAGCGCGGCGATGTTGATGCGCATGGTCACCCATTTGAAATCCAGCAAATCTTCGTTGGGCATGGTTTGATAGCCGAGCAATTGCGCCTCCCAGCGGTTGCGCGCTTCGGGGGCGTATTGCCTCGCCAGTTCGCGGGCGTCGAGTCGCGGCGCGATGCGAACGGCGCGTTCGGTGCGCGAGTCTACAAAAGTGACGGCAGTCTTGCCGAAGTCTTCCACGCGCAGGGTGCGGCGCCCGACATAACAGCCCGTCGCGGCGGAGACCCCGTCCACGAAACAGCCGTCGGTCTCAACGAAGGCGAGCAGTCGTTTGTCAGTCTGGGGCAGGTCGAGGGTCAGGAGAGAGGCGGCGAACATCCCCACGCGCGCGCCCAGCACCTGCCTGGGGCAGAGACGGCGATGGTGAGTCGCGGAGTCGCGAAGGAGTTCGTCGAGGGGTTTCATTTGTATCCAGTATAGCAAAACTTTGTAGAATGACAAATTAAATAGGAGTTACGCAGTCGAGCCTGTTTCGTCGTAGTTGCGCTGCGACGGCGGCACGATTTGCCAAGCAAATCGAACTGCCTGCCAACCGCCTAAGTCATAATTGAAATCAAAGCGGCGCTCATTAATTCATGCGCGAACGATTCCAGATCACCACCTGATGTTCGCGCCACAAATACGAGATGGGGTACACCAGCACATGCGCCAGCCGCGTGAACGGCATGAGCAGAATGACGACGAATCCGCCGACGAAATGGAACTTCACCCAAAATGGTAACGCGGCAACAGAAGAGATGTTCGGTTGAAGTTTGGCGAGCGAGATCAGCCACGGCACAGCGGTATGCAAGTACCAGTCCGAACCCCAGCGGTAATAATACGCCACCCAAAAACCAAGTCCCACTTGAAGCAATAGGACGATCAGCAAGACCCAGTCCAACTCGGAGGTGACCGAGTTCGCGCGGGCGTTTGCCATGCGGCGATAGAACAGAATCGTCAATCCCACCGTTGCCATCAACGCCAGCGAGAGTCCGATCACTTCCAACACGTATAAGCGCGTCTGGTTGGCGGTAAACAAACCCCACAAGCCGGGGAAGAGCAGCGCCGTGATATGCCCCAACAAAATGACGATCACGCCGTAATGCCACGGCACCGACCCGAAGAACAACACGCGGTTCTCCAGAAATTGCGACGATTGGCTCGAATACGAATACGGATCGAACCAGAAGCGATAGATGGAGACCACGATCGCAATCGCGACCGCAACGTAGGGAAAACCGATGAACAGGGCGTTGTCGAACATGCGAGCCTCCTTATGAGGTTGTTTCCAACACATTTAAAACTTGAAATTGATTTTGCAGGACGAAACGCAGCGCTTCCAACACGACTTGAAACTGGTTCCGTTTTTCGGGCTTTGCCTCCGACGACGGCGACTCGTCCTCGTCGAACCCCTCCGATTTGGCGCGGCCCGTCATACGGTCCAACACGGGGAGCAATGCGTCGCGGGCGATCTCCTCCGCCTGCGTGTTGTCCTTCGTTGCCGCAAGGAAGTGCAGGATGACGGCGAGGTGGTCGGGCAATTCAGTGGTAGAGAAGGTGAAGCCCTGCGCGTGGTAGCGTTGTTTCAACTCGACCAGGAACGCGCTGCGTTTGTACGTCTCGCCAAACAAGTGATAGCCCACGTACGGATGACACGCCGCGTCGAGGTCGAACGTGCCTGTGTATACCTCCTCCAATCGTCCGGGCGACAACGATTTGGCGTACTCGTGAAAGTCCTTCAACAGCGCGGCGGCTTCGGGATTTTCATCCATCAACAAGCCCTGCGCTTCGACTGCGGCTGGCAGCGTTCTGCCGACAGGATACTCCAACATGCGCGCAAAGCATTGATATACATTTCGGATTTCGGTTTCTGTGTACATAAGCAAGGCTCCCAACTTTTTCAACCACGAAGGACACAAAGCGCACTAAGGGAAAGAAAAAAGGATTTCCTTTGCGTTCCTTTGTGACCTTCGTGTTTAATGGTTTTGCATTTCATTAGAACTTCCTCTTGGCGATCTTATTGCGGACGCCGAAGCCCGCTTCCTGCTTGCGGGTGAGCGGTGGCTCCCACGCCTCCACCGCAGATTCACGTCCCAGCGGCGGGACGACGAAGCGTTCTTCATACGTCGGCAACGATGTCAGGCGGAAGATGGCTTCCACTTCTTCGGCGTTCGTCTTGCCCTGCGCGAGAGCCGCGTCCACATCGGCTTGCTGATAATCATGCACTTTTTGTGCGCGCTTGAAGATTCTCACCGCGATCAACTTGCGATAGACCTCTTCCACTATTTCAACGTTGCCCGCCGAGAACATGCTCGCCATATATTTGATCGGCATACGCGCCTTTTCGAGCGAACTCAACATGGCAGGGAGGCTTTCTTTGTCCAAGCCTTCCACGTCGTAGTTGCCGTCTTTTGTTTTCGCGAGGACGGGCAGCATCGGCGGGACGTAGAACAGCATGGGCAGGGTGCGGAAGTCGGGATGTAGCGGAAGCGCGATCTGCCACTGCTTCACGAATTTATACACGGGCGAATTTTGCGCGGCGGTGATCATCGCGTCCGAGATTTTGTTCTTCTTCGCGGCGGCAATGACTTCGGGGTCGAACGGGTCTTGAATCATGGCGCGTTGAGCGGCGACCAGGTCCGCGTCCGCAACCGAGGCGCCTTTCTCGATCTGGTCCGCGTCGTAGAGCAGAACTCCCAGATAGCGGATGCGTCCCACGCACGAGTGGAAGCAGGCGGGAGGTTGTCCTGATTCGAGGCGCGGGTAGCACAGGATACACTTTTCCGATTTGCCCGACGCCCAGTTGAAGTACGTCTTTTTGTAGGGGCAACCCGAAATGCACATGCGCCAGGCGCGGCATTTTTCCTGCGAGAGCAACACGATACCGTCTTCGCCGCGTTTGTAGATGGCGCCCGCCGGGCACGCCGCCACACAACCGGGGTTGAGACAGTGATTGCAGATGCGCGGCAGGTAAAAGAAGACGACGCGTTCAACCTCGTTGAGTTGCTCGCGTTCCTCCTCGGTGAGTTCGTCGAGGTTCACGTCGTTGCGGGCGTAGAGGGGCGAGCCGCCGAGGTCGTCGTCCCAGTTGGGACCCGCTTCGATGCTTTCCATCGGTTTGCCCGTGATCATCGAGACGGCGCGGGCGGTGGGTTGGTCGTCGCCTTCGGGCGCGTTGAAGAGATTCTCGTAATCGTACGTCCACGGCTCGTAGTAATCGTCAATGGTCGGGAGGGCTGGGTTGTAGAAAATGTTGGTAAGACCCCCCGGGCGGTTGTGGAGACGGAGATGAATCTTCCCATCCTTTCCCCTCTCCCAACCGCCTTTATATTTCTCCTGATCCTCCCATAACGTCGGATAGCCCGTGCCGGGCTTGGTCTCGACGTTGTTCCACCACATGTATTCGGTGCCTTTGCGATCGGTCCAGATGTTCTTGCAGGCGATACTGCACGTATGACAGCCGATACATTTGTCGAGGTGGAAGACCATTGAAACGTGCGCGCGTATGTCCATGTGTTTGCTCCTGTGAGTAGTACTGCAAGGTTCACCTTGCGATTTTCGCAAAGTGAACTTTGCTGTACCGTTTCTTTACCACTCCAACTTTTCCATCTTCCTGACCACGCAATACGTATCGCGCGTGAACACGCCGATGGGTCCCCAATAGTTGAAACTGTACGTGAACTGGGCGTAGCCGCCAGCCAACTGCACGGGATTGATGCGCGTGCGCGTGAGACTGTTGTGACCGCCCGCGCGCTTCCCGCCTCTGATCTGCGACTTGGGGATGAAGACCGTGCGTTCGACCGCGTGATAGTACAGGCACGTTCCGGGCTGGACGCGCGCGCTGACCGCCGCGCGAGTCACCACCACGCCGTTATCGTTGTGGACTTCGACCCAGTCATTGTCCACGATGCCGACGCTTTCGGCTTCCTTGTCGTTGAGCCAGACGGGATCCATGCCGCGCGAGAGGGTCAACATGCGGTGGTTATCTTTGTAGGTGGAGTGGATGTTCCACTTGCCGTGCGGTGTGATGTAGTTGAGGATCAGGCTCTTGTCGTCCACGGGGCTGTGAACGATGTCGCCGATCTTTTTCCAGTCGCCGGGCTTTGCCACCAGTTTGGGCTTGAACGTCGGCAGGTTTTCGCCGAAATCCATGTAATAGGGATGGTCAATGTAGAAGTGTTGGCGTCCCGTTAACGTGCGCCAGGGGACGCGCCGCTCCACGCTCATGCACCAGGCGGAATAGGCGCGCCCGTCGTTGACGATTCCGCTCCAGCAGGGGCTGATGAGCGTGCGCCTCACTTGCCGCGTCAGATCATAGAACGTCATGCGCACGTCGCGCACGCCTTCGGCGAGATCCGCCAGCGGCAATCCGACGCGCTCCTCCTCGTGCTTGAATGCCGTGTATGCGACTTCCCCATTTGTTTCAGGCGCGAGATACAACAGGATGTTCGCCGCGTCGAGCGCGTCTTCCACCGAGGGGTATTTGTTCCCGCCCCATTCCACGCAGCGCATGTGACGCGGGTCCGGCGAGCCGCCGACGGGGTTCTTCAACAGGTCGTCGTAGAACTCCTCCATCGGGATCTGCACGCCGTTGCCGCTGATGCCGTCCCTGCGGAGGTTCGGTCCGAGCGAGATGAATTTGTTGTAGAGATTGGCGTAATCGCGCTCGACCACATGGAAGTGCGGCATGGTCTTGCCGGGGATCGGGTCGCATTCGCCCGCGCGCCAATCCTTCACATCGGGTTGTGAGAGTTCATCGGGAGTGTCGTGCTTAAGCGGGGTCATCACCAAATCTTTAACGGGCGACGGGAACACGTCCGCCGAGAGTTCGCTGACCTTTTGCGCGAAGGCTTTGAAGATTTCCCAGTCGGTTTTCGATTCCCACACGGGCGGAACAGCCTGCCCGAGGGGATGAACGAAGGAGTGCAGGTCGGTGGAGTTGAGATCGTTCTTTTCATACCAGAACGCGGCAGGCAGGACAATATCCGAATACAGCGCGGACGAGTCCATACGGAAGTTGAGGTCGACCACCAAATCCATTTTGCCGCGCGGCGCGGGTTCGGTGAACTTGACGGTCTTCACCTTATCTTTCGCGTGTTCCTCCGCGATGATGTTATCGTGCGTGCCGAGATAGTGGCGCAGGAAGAACTCGTGTCCCTTCGCGCTGGATTGGATGGCGTTGCCGCGCCAGATGATCCACACGCGGGGCCAGTTCTCCTTTGCGTCGGGGTCGTCCACGGCGAGTTCGAGTTTGCCGTCGCTGATTTGTTTTGCCGCCCATTTGGAAACATCCTCGGAAGATTTCGCGCCCGCGGCTTCGGCGTTCTTCATCACATCGAAGGTATTCTCTTTGAACTGCGGGAAGTACGGCATCCAGCCCATGCGCACCGCCATCGCTTCCAAATCCATGGCGTGTCCCTTCGCCCATTTGGTTTCGGACGGGACGTGAGCGTACTCGGTGAAGTCGCCTTCGTAACGCCATTGGTCGCTGTTGACGTAGTGCCACGTGGGGGATTGCTGTTGGCGCGGCGGTTTCTGCCAGTCGAGCGCGAACGCAAGACTCGTCCACGGCGCGACGAGCGTGAGTTTTTCCTGCCCCACGTAATGATTCATCCCGCCGCCGTTGACTCCGCAACAACCGCATAAGATGAGCGCGTAGATCGGCGCGCGATACACGAGATTGTTGTTGTACCAGTGATTGATGCTTGCGCCGATGATGATCATAGACTTGCCGTTCGTCGCTTCGGCGTTGTTAGCGAACTCGCGCGCGAGACGAATCACGGTGTCTCGCCCGATGTTCGTATAGGATTCTTGCCAGGCGGGCGTGTACGCGCCGACCTCATCGTAACTGGTCGGATACTCTCCGGGCAGTCCGCGCCCCACGCCGAATTGCGAGATGACCAGATCGAACACCGTCGTGACCAGTTTCTTCCCATCGCTGGTTTCGATATACTTCGCAGGGACGCCGCGCAGCGCGGTCTTCTGTTCCGCAAATTCATAGAACTGGACATTGACGGTCTCATCCTGCGAACCCAAAAACGAAATCGTCGGCTCGATGGGCGCGTCGTCCAACCCGTCTTCCATCTTGATATTCCACTTGCCCTTTTCCTTGCTCCAGCGGTCGCCGACCGCGCCCTTGGGCATGCGCGGCGCGTTCGCCTTCGCGTCGTGCACAAGGAATTTCCACTCGCCGTTTTCCACATCCTTGTATCGCTTCACCGTGTTGGCGCGGATGTAGCGTCCCGCCTTGTAACTGTCGCCGTCTTTTTCCAACTCGATCAGGAACGGCATGTCGGTATTCTCTTTGAGATAGTTGACGAAATAGGGAACCTGCTTGTCAACATAAAACTCTTTCAAGATGACGTGATTGACCGCCATCCAGATCGCCGTATCATTCCCCGCCTTGACGGGAATCCACCAATCGGAATATTTCGCCACCTGTGAAAAGTCCGGCGAGATGACGACGAACTTCGCGCCCTCGTGCCGCGCCTCTGAAATGAAATGCACGTCGGGCGTGCGCGTCATGTTCAGGTTTGATCCCATCGAGATGATGTACTTGCTGTTGTACCAATCGGCGCTTTCACATACGTCGGTCTGGTCGCCCCAGATTTCGGGGAAGGCGTTCGGCAGGTCGGCGTACCAATCGTAGAAACTCATGTTGACGCCGCCGAAGAGTTGCAGGAAGCGCGAGCCTCCGCCGTACGAAAGATACGACATGGCGGGGATCGGCGAGAAGCCAAACACGCGGTCGGGTCCGTATTTCTTCGCGGTGTATAAATTCGCCGCGGCGACGATCTCCAACACTTCATCCCACTGCGTGCGGCGGAATCCGCCTTTGCCGCGCGCCTTTTGGATGCGCTTGCGCTTCGTCTCATCCTCGATGATAAATGCCCACGCTTCGACCGGGCTTTTCCCGCTCGCGCGCGCCTCGCGCCAAAAATCCAGCAAGACGCCGCGCGCGTACGGATACTTGACGCGGATCGGGCTATACACGTACCACGACGCGGAAATCCCGCGCTGACATCCGCGCGGCTCGTAGGGCGGAAGACCATCTTGCAACAGCGGATAATCGATCTGTTGCATCTCCCACGTGATGATGCCGTCTTTCACATAGACCTGCCACGAACATCCACCCGTGCAGTTCACCCCATGCGTACTGCGGACGATGTTATCGTGCTGCCAGCGGTTGCGATAGAACTCCTCCCACTGGCGGGCTTGCGGGTTGACCAAATCCTGTATCCAACTCATGGTGTGTGCCTCCGTTAATCCGTACGGCAAAGTTCACTTTGCGCCGCATTTGGCAAGATGAATCTTGCCGTACGGCAAAGTTCACTTTGCCACTTGTGTATTGCAGAAACCAAGCGAATGGCAAGATAAATCTTGCCGTACTCACCACGCGAGATAAATCTCGCGTTACTTTTTTAGCCTCATCGCCAACGTCCGCTCGATCATCGGCTTACGCACGCCCCGTAAGCGTTTGCGCCAATAGAGCTGCGCCAGCGCGATCCATGCCGCCGCTCCAACGATCGCAAGCGCCGCGATCTGCATCAACGCGCTTGGCGCCCGCTGTGTGACTGTCGCCTTGCTCAGGAACGCGTACAGGTCTGCCTGCTCCTGCGCGCTCAACGGCGTGTTCGCCCAAATCGCGCCCATCGTCACTGTGGACGGCGCGCCCATGAATGCCGCAAACGCCGCATCCGATTGAACGAAACCGCTGGTCGTCAGGTCGGGACCGAGATTTCCGCCGCCCAACGCTCCCAACCCTGCCACGCTGTGACACGACATGCACTGCGGGCCCCCGTTTTCGAATCGCTTATCGCCGACAAAATATGCTTTGCCGTTCGTTGCGTCGCCTGCGGGGAGTCCCGCCGCGCCGCCGGTTGTCGCGCCGCTTCCCAAATAGACGAGGAGCGCATCCACCTCTTCGGGGGTCAGCGCTAAATTCGGCATCGGAATATTGTTATATTTCGCCAGCAGTTCTGTGGCGATCGGGTCGCCCGAAGCCAACACTTGATCGGGCGCCGAAATCCATTTCGTAAGCCAGGCGCGGTCGCGGCGATCGGCTACGCCGGAAAGATCGGGTCCCACCAAGTCCCCGCCGCCGATCGTGTGACACGCCACGCATTTTGTCTTGAAGATGGTTTCCCCATCCGATGCCTGCTCCGACGGCTGTGCCAACGCGACACCGGTCGCGAGGAACACGATCATCAGCGCCAGCGATATCGCAAACAAGAAATTTTTTGGGATGGAGGACGGCTTTGCGTTTTCGGTCATTTCGATTCACTCCTCTCGTTTGATGAATTGCCCGCCTCATCCGTGACGGGCAAATTGCGGATGGTTTCCAATAAATCTGTGCCGCGCGCGGGCAGGATGTGAGTCGAATACACGCGCACGACGTTCTCGGTCAGCCCCGCGCGGATGATGGGAAGTTTGGGATACGATTCCATGAGGGCGGAGGTCAGCCTTGCGCCGGCTTCGTTTTGCGTATCATCATCCACAATCAGGACCGCGCTTGGGCGCGCTTCCGTTATCCTTGCGCAGACTTCCTCCCCCAAGTCCCAGGGTCCGATCAACTCCACATCTGATTCGGCGGCGCGTAAAATGCCTTCCATGCCCACGCCGAAAAGATGTTGCGAACATACGAGCAAAACACGATGCTTTTTCATAAGCGATCAATGAATAAACACAGGCGTAAGTGGGCGATAGTGCAGGCGCTATCCGAAATTAGATGGTGACGCTGACCGCGAAGCGCGCAGAAAAGCGCAGATTTTTCTTTTATGACTTATGCTGTTGGCGGGCAGTTCGATTTGCTTGGCAAATCGTGCCGCCGTGTACCGTAATCATCAGGTGTCATGCGCAACCTGCTACGCCGCAAAACAATGGGGAAACCCGTGAAGAAAAACGCCTTTTCCAGAGTACAGGAAAAGGCGTTATGCTCAAATCCCTCTCCCTCCCGCGTTAAGAATGAAAAAAGAGAGAATATATCGAAATTTCTTTTTGAAAGAGAATTAGTTCTTGAATTGACAGTCAAGCATTCACGCGACACTGAGGTCTGGCGCGAGTAGACTGCTAAAAGCGCGTAACGTATTACCGCCCCCTCCTTTGCGTATCGGAATACGATATGGTCGAGAGTATGCGCCTGGATTGCGCGCGGAGTTGACCGGGGAACGAGTCAACAATCCGATACATTGAACGGCTGAACTGTGAAAAGAGCTTTTATTTCACAGGTTTATGACTTACGTGGTTGGCGGGCAGTTCGATTTGCCTGGCAAATCGTGCCGCCTTTGTAGCGCCACTTCGACAAAACAAGCTCAACTGCGCAACTCCTAAGAGACGGTTTCTTAACTCCTTCTTTGCCACAGAGCACACAGAGAACTCTGAGAGAATTCTTTAAAAATCTCTGTGAACTCAGTGTTCTCTGTGGCTGAGGCTCTTTTCATGCCTTTAAGAAACACTCTCTAAGGTTGCGTCAGGAGAACAATGCCGACCAGCAATCTTCATTCCCTGCCAACAATTCCAATCCCTCGCGCGGGGGAGGCGCGCATGGCGACCCTCCGAGCAATTCCGCAATCTCTTGCGCGGCGGGAGAAAAGAACGCGGTCACTTCGCAGTGCAGGTCTCCCTCCTCGCGCCGCACGAAAACCGCCATGGTCGCGGGCTTGCTGGCAGACTCGAACAGCGGCTGGAATTTCTCCTCAATCTCCGCGCAAGCCACGGGCGCCCACATCCCATCCCCGAGTGATTTTGTATACCACGAGCTCATATCCATTCCATGGTCCTTTGGTCGGCAGGTTACGAATGCGACTCTTCACTGAGTGAGCCTGATCTCGATACGTTTGCGTCATCCGGCAGGATCGCCGGTCGTGCCGTTTCGCCGATCTTTGTGTGGTCATCGCAAAAACAATAGACTCTATCGGAAATAGGTTTGGGACGCAGACGAACGCTGACTCACGCTGATTCAAAGAAAGAAAACTCTGCGTTTTCTGCGTTTTTCAGCGTCCAACATGGTTTTTAGCTTATTGCCGATAAAGTCTAATATCCTGTTGCATTAAACCCCGCGAACAGAAGATAGGTTTCGGGACTCATTTCCTATTTTTCATCCCGCCGTTAGGTCGATGATCGCGGATGAAAGGCGCGCTTCGCTGTCGCCCGATGTTGATGCAAGACGCGACGTGATGGGGGAACGGCAATACATGGTGTAGAATATTTCCAATCGGCAGAACCAGTTGTCCACTTGGAAGGAAGCGGGTCGCCCCGGAAAGAAACCTCCATGCCAGTTAAAAAATCCACCAAAGGAAAGCCCAAACCGAGACGCGAGGAACCTGCCGAAGAGCCGGTGTGGACCTATCGCGGGTACAAACTCAAATCGGGCGAGTTTGTCACGGCGATGGTGCATTTCTTCCGCGCCGAGATCCAGCGCGCGAACGTCTGGCGCCAACGCCTCGACACGACCACGAATTGGGCGGTGGTGGTCACCGGCGCAACGCTCTCGATCGCCTTCAGCCAATCGAATGTGCATCATTCCATAGTTTTGTTGAATACGCTTTTGGTGTTGTGGTTCCTGTTCATCGAAGCGCGGCGGTATCGTTATTATGAATTGTGGAGTTACCGCGTGCGGTTGATGGAAACGGATTTCTACGCCGCCATGCTGGTGCCGCCGTTCCACCCTTCGCCGGAGTGGGCAGAGAACCTTGCCGAGAATTTGCTGACCCCGAGTTTTCCCATTTCGATGTGGGAGGCATTTGGCAGAAGGTTGCGCCGAAATTATTACTGGATCTTTTTGATCCTGCTGGCATCATGGATCGCCAAGGTGTGGCTTTTCCCCGACGCGCCCAATGACCTTGCCGAATTTCTGGAACGCGCCGCGGTGGGTCCCATCCCCGGCGAGATCATGATCGGCTTGGGATTCGTTTTTTATCTTTCCCTTGCCGTGTTCGCGATCGCCACCATTAATATGACCCGCGCCAGCGGGGAAGTGCTCCCGCGTTTCGGCGACGAATCAGCCACAGCCGCGCCTTCAGAGCAGGGCAAACAAAAAGGGTTGCGCGCGTTTCTCGCGCCGCGCAACCGCCGCAGACAGTTGCTTGCCATGGTCATCACCGATAAACCTGAACAAGTTTCCAGCCGCATCCTCGCCGACTTGCGGCGCGGCGTCACTGCGATCGACGGCAAGGGTATGTACACGGGCGCGGAACGAACCGTGCTGATCTGCGCGTTAACCATCACCGAGGCTCACAACCTGAAAAACGCAGTGGCAAAGGAAGACCCGCAGGCATTTGTGATCGTTTCCCCCGCGCAGGAAATTTTGGGGCGCGGATTCAACCCGCTCGAAGAAAAACAACGCTCAACCCGGTGAGCGCGCCTGAATCTCCGGGCGGATGAAATTTATAACTAACCGCCCGACGCTTTCCTTTTTTGGACGCTGAAAACGCTGATACAAAACTTTTTCTCGCCTATTTTTTGAAAAATCCGCGTTCATCTGCGTTTATCTGCGTCCCAATATTAAAACTGTCAGGTAGGTAGATTCATAACAACCTCGTCCCATCAGACGCGCGGCAAATATAAATCTCGGGGCGAAGACCCGCTTTTGATTCATATCCAATTGCCAGATGTTCAACGAATTCGCCGGCGTGTTCGCGCTCCACGAGATTGATCGTGCAACCGCCGAAGCCTGCCCCGGTCAGGCGCGCGCCATAACATCCGTGCAGACCTTGCGCAATCTCCACCATCGCATCCAGTTCAGGGATGGAAACTTCGTACAGGTCGCGCAAACTGACATGACATTGATTCATCAACTGACCAAACTGCTGGACCTCGCCCGCTTCAAGCAACGATTGCGACTGCTTCACCCTCCCGATCTCTTCCACCACGTGACGCGACCTCCGCGCCAGTTCCGCTGGTAATGTGCTCGCCAGCCTGTTGAAATCTTCCAATGAGACATCGCGTAACGAGGTGATACCGGGCAAATCGTCTTTGAGCAACCTCACAGTTTCCTCGCAGGCGTTCCGCCGGTTGTTGTATTCGCCGCTGGTCAACTTACGACGAACGGTGGTATCTGCCACCACCAGCGAAACGCTCTCGGGCAGAGGCAGGGAGCGATATTCCAACGAGCGGCAGTCGAGCAGTAACGCCTTGTTTTCTTCGCCGCACGCTGAAGCGAACTGATCCATGATCCCGCAATTGACGCCCACGTATTGGTTCTCCGCTTGCTGACCGAGCAGGGCGCGTTCCATGGGTGAGCGCGTCCAACCGCCGAGGGTCTGCCATGCCAGCGCGAACGCCATCTGGACGGATGCAGAGGAACTCAAACCGGAGCCGCGCGGCACGTTCGAGAGGAACACCGCGTCCATTGCGGGCGTGGCAAGCCCCGCCTCACGAAGCGCCCACATCACACCGGCAGGATAGTGAGCCCACTCAGGGAGCGGCGAGCCGTCGGTTTGGGATTTGGCAGGCAACCCCTCAACGGAGAAAACAGCCTGCTGGTCGAAGTCCACAGCCACAATGGTGGAACGATCCGTGGCAGAGGGGGAGAAGGCGATGTATGTGGCGCGGTCGATGGCGGCGGGGAGAACGATTCCATCGTTATAGTCCACGTGTTCGCCCAGCAGGTTGACGCGCCCCGGCGCCCGGACGATGCGCACCGGGGAAGATCCAAAGCGATTTTTAAATTGAGATGTGGCGGAATTCATGTCCATTGTGTATCATTCGGTGATCTCGGCTGGCCTTGCGCCAAGGATTCCCATAAGTGTACCTGAGCCTGTCAAAAATATATAGCTGTAGCGGAATCATTTTGATACATGCGCAAAAGAATCGGAGGACTTTATGGCTCGAAATATTGTGGCGCGCGCGTTGATCGTCTTGAGCGGGTTTTTCCTGGTGTTGAGCGTCATTGGGATTCCAGCGGCGTGGTGGTTGAACGGTCCGTTGACGCGCGAGGGGGTGGCGCGGCTTGGGGAGGTCGAATCAGAATTACGTCAGGGTGAGGAAGCGTTGGATCGCTCGCGCGTCGAGTTGGAACGCGCGTTGGGCATCCTCGATTCCACCGAGCAGGCGTTGAACGATTTCACGCAGAATGATCCGCAGGCGTTCTTTGAAGATGTGCAGACCACGCTCGATGATGAGCTCGTCCCCGAATTGAAAACGGCAAAGGAGCGCCTCATCACGGCGCGCGACACGCTCGAGGATGTGCGCGTCACGGTCTTTGGGTTGAATATTGTCCCGTTCATCAATGTCAACATCCCCGATGCGACCCTGACCGACCTGATCGATTCTGCCGACGCGCTCGAAGCGAAGATCGGCGATGTGAGTGATCTCGCCGAGCAGGCTTCGGTTCTGCTCGATTCGGCGTCGCAACTTTTCAACGGCGACTTCGACGAAACGCGCGCGAGCCTGGAAGGTTTTCTTGCCGGTGTGGATGAGTATCAGCAGAAAGTGTCTGGTTGGCGCGCGCAGGTGGAGGATGTCAAAACGAATCTGCCGTTGTGGGTCGATATCGCCTCCGTTGCGCTGACGCTCTTCTTCCTCTGGTTCGGTCTATCGCAATTCAGCCTGCTCCTGCATGGACGCGCGATCTTGCGCGGGGAGAATCCCTGGGAGGGGTTGCGGTTCAAAAAGTAGACCGCGCTTGACTTAGAACGTTTGTTCTAATACAATAGCCGTCCTTGTTTTCCTTTTGAGACTGGTTATGGTGAATGAACAAGCGAATGAAACACGCACATGTATTCCTCATCCACGCGCATGGCGACCGAAGCGCGGTGCACAAACTGCATCAGCGCTTGAGGCGGGATTCGATCGATGCATGGCTCGACGTGGCAAACCTCCAGCCCGGGCAGGATTGGCAAAGCGAGATCCGCGCGGCGATTCTCACAAGCGACGCAGTCATCGTGTGTCTATCACGCGCCTTCAACAAACAGCGCGGATACCGTCACGAAGAATTGAAACTTGCGCTGGAAAAAGCATCCCTGTTGGTGGATGAAGTGTTCATCATCCCCGCGCGGCTGGAGGACTGTGATATGCCCGAGTCGCTGAGGCATTTGCATCGCGTGGATTTGTTCGTGAAGGGAGGCTATGGAAAGTTGGTGAGGGCGTTGCAGGAGGGGAAGAAATATTAATTTCTTGCCCGTTTTCTGCTTAGTTTATGTTTGTACATCGCCTCATCTGCCTGTGTCAGGAATTCTTCCATCGAAATCGTTGAGTCGGCGCCCACGCGGATGCTTCCCATGCTGAAGGATAAGGCGCGTTCAGGCTGGACCTGTTGGTTGTATGCGCTGACGTTCTGTTGCAGACGCGCCTGGATGTTGGCGAGGTCGCTATGAGACGCATCCACGATCAAGACGACAAACTCGTCGCCGCCCAGCCGCCCCGCGACATCTGATTCGTGAAATGTTGAAGTTAAGATTTGGGAAAAGTTAACCAGAGCCGCGTCTCCGCCGGCATGACCGAACAGATCATTAATAGCTTTGAGGCTGTCAAGGTCAATGTAGATCAGCGAGGAGGAATATCCTGCCCGCCGCGCGAACTTCAACAAATTGGTGGCAAGGATCATGAAGCCGCGGCGGTTGTTCAACCCTGTGAGACCATCAACCAGCGATAAATTTCGCAGACGCTCATTGGCATCTTCGAGCGCGGAGACTTTTTCGTAGAGTTTGTCGGCAAGCAATTGCAAATGTTCGCGTTGTAGTTGACCTGTTTGCGGCAACCGGGTGGGAGTCGTCGGATTCTTGAGAGATTCGTTCACCGCTCGCAAGATGGCTTGCGGCTCGGCGGGTTTTCGGAGAATGTGCATCACCCCGCTGGCGCGTGCCAATCGGTGGATCTCTGTTTCGTCATAATTGGACGTCTGGAAAACGACCGGGATTCCCATCAACAACGGTTCTGCCCGCAGGCGGCGCGCCAGCGTAAAACCATCCATGGTTGGCATGAGAATATCGGTAATGATCAAATCGGGGAGTTCGGCGCGCGCCACTTCCAAAGCCTGAACGCCATCCTCGGCTTCAAGGAAGCGATGACCATAATTCCCCAGCAAGGTGGTATACACCCGGCGCTCGGTTGGATTTTTATCGACGATGAGGATAATTGCCATAATGTGACGCGCGGAAGAGGAGTTGCCGCTGAGTGATCGAACGGATCATGGCGCGAATGGGAATTGGTCCAACAGGTCCCAGCGTTCGACGCCCATCTGCACGGTCCATTCGAAACTTCTTACGGTGAAGGAAATCCCCCGCCCGGTTCCGAAGGTGGGGTCTTTGATCTGCGTCGACATGTTCTCCGGCATGTCGACAATCTTGATGTGGGGGAGCCAATCGCTGGACGCGTATGGATACGGTTCGTATCCCATCTCCCGGGCGATCTGGGCGATGTCGTTGTAGATTTTTTCCAGCGTCGGCGTTTTTTCCGCCAACAACCACAGCCTGCCTTTCTGGCTGTGCACGTTCATCCGCGCAATGCTCCTGACGCTGATCTCAAGCGGAGGCAACCCCCGCGCAAACTCCGCGAGGCGTTCCTTCAACGCCGGAAAATCCTCCACGTTGCGAATCGCCTGAATGGTCATGTGCAGATCGACAATCGGCGCTCCATTGATCAGGCGGGCGGTATCTTCTGAAAGATTAAATAGTTTTGGGTAATCTTCGCTCTCGGGCCGGATAATGATGAAGGTGGATTTACCGTCTGACGATGACAAGTTCATGATTTCGGTTTCCTTCAAGCGATTCCTGTACAGATCCACATGCGCTTCGCCTATGCTTGCGCCGATGCCGTAATTCCATGCAAGCAACCCGTCGCCTACGTCTTTTTCCCAAACCGCGCGAAGCCTGTTTTCGAGCCCAGTCAGGTCCTTGGTCGTCGACGTTATTTTGAATTCATCTCCCGCCCGTTCCGAGCGGAACAGCAGAAACCCTTCATCTTTCGGGAAGTGTTTAACCAACACATTCGAAAACCGCCGTAAATCCTGGTCTATGGCGGCGCTTCCATAGCGCGCATTGCCTTCGTGCATATTGAGCATGTCTGTCAGCGCAATGCACTGGATGGTTTTATTTTCGAGGTACCATCTTGCGCCCAGTCCGTTGAGCGTGTCTGTGAGCGGCTCGCGGGTCACTATGCTTTCCACCACGCTCTGTGTGACGCGAACCTGCTCAGCCACCTGTTGTTCCACGTTGACCGGCAACTTCAATAAGCAGATTTTATCTATAAGCGTTTCATAGGGCATGTTAAACTCATGCCAACTTGGGTGGAGGTTGTTTTCCTCCATGCGCGCGGGAATTTCCGTGTGGCTTTCCAGGATCGTTTGCCTGACGACAATGGGGCGGAAAGCCCTGCGCTGTTTCTGGAGTTCGTGCTCCGCCTCGGTCTCGGTCATCCCCGCGCCGAAATCCCAGGTCAGCAGTGAGTCTTGTTCCTGTTCCGCGTATAACTTCGACAACAAGCGTTTGATCTCTTGCGGGGTTTTCGACGTGGAGGTGATGCGAAACTCGTCGCTCCCCGGCGACCTGCGGACAAAATCGCCTTTGTCGGCGGTAAAGATGTACATAAACTGGAACGCCAATTTATGCAGTTCCAAATCCACAGCCGCGGCGCCATAGACCTTGTTTGCCTGCCGCAGATCGTAAATATCCACCTTCGCCATGCCCGTGTGTTCGACAGGGATGAGCCATTTCGCCGCGCGCGCGTTGAGCGCGTGAGTGATCGGGTCATACAACGCCAGATTCTTGGCGTTCTTCAGAATACCCGAAAGGATGCTCTTCAAAGGCTGGCGTTGGGCTTCATCGATCGGCAACGCCTCGAACAAGGTCTCCAGTTCTGTGAAGGCTTGCAGGAAAATTTTTTGTTCGTTATCCATGCGATTGCTGAAATGCCGCCAAGTGCGGATGCAACTTCAAGACTCTTTGCAGGAACTCCTGCCCCAGCCGAATCTCATGTTGCATCCCCTGGCGTTGAAACCCTTCCATTGATTCTGTGACGAGCATCAGCGCGGCTTTGGGATCGGCATTCGTTTCAAAGTACATCGAGCCAAGACCGAGTTGACCGCGCGCCAGTTCCTCCACCCGACCGAATTCATTTGCAGAGTAAATTCCCTCTTTGAAGTAACGCTCCGCATCCTCGTATCTCTTTTCCTTGAGCGCCACGAAGCCGAGCCCGTTGTACGCGTAACTAATATGACGAACCGGGTCTTTCCGGACCGGGTCCTGCCACGTCTCCAACGCTTTTTGATACCACTCCCTGGCTTTCTTGATATCTCCGCGTTCATACTCAAGGTCGCCAAGGCCGAACTGCGCAAAGCCCTCGCTATAAATTCCATAATCGTCATCGGCGTGTTGTTCGCTGGCGGTGAGCGCGTCCATCAACAGTTGTTCCGAACGCTCGAAATTGCCCAGCCGAAGTTCCACGGTGCCGATCAATCTCTGCGCGGCCGCGATCAACAGCCCGTCCTGCGTGAGCGTGGTTGCCGAGAGCGATTCCTCCGCCCAACGCAAAGCCCGCAGATAGTCGCCTTGATAAAAATAGATCCAACTAATGTTGCGGGCAAAGGTGCTGACCGATTTCCAATTGGAGAGCAGGTTTGCCGCGCGGAGCGACGCGTGCGCGAGCGTGAGCCGGTCATACCAGTAGGCGCGCTGCCACAGCACGCTCCCGAATTGAGCGCCGATCTGCACCAGCATTTCGGCAATGCCCCGCGTTTTCCTGGATAAAGAACTCGTGCCGGGCAGTTTCTTCTGAATGGATTTGTAGCACCATTGCGCCGCGCTCAAGATGTTATTCCTGTCCAACAGAAGTTTGTCGTACCCGCGCCATTCGGTGAAATCGCTCCGTTGCGAGATCAGCGCGGCGTAGTACTGGGCAATTCTCAACTCAGCCTGCTGGATGAATTTCCGATCGCCGGTAAACTGCGTGCGGACGAACCTGCGCGTGAGAGGCAAAATACTGAAATAATCACGGTCTGGTTCGTGCTCGATGAGGGTGAATTGCAACAGGTCGCTGACGGCGATCTCAAAACTATCCTCATCTTCAATGCCGGAAATTCCCCTCAACGCCTCCCTCGAAACGGCTTCGGGTTGCAAGGCGAGGAGGAACAACAATTTCTTTTCATTGTGGTGCCGCAACGAGCCCCAACTGTGATTGAAACAATATTGCAGGACGGGAATGTTCGCATCCATGCTCAATTTATCCAGCACTTGCGCGGCGGAATACCCCAGCACGGCGATCTGTCCCTGCACCCACAACAACGCGAGGGGCAGTCCGCCCGTGTGATCTGCTAAATATTTATTTTGCTCTTTGGTCAATTGGATGTTCTTCTGCTGGGCGTCCCATTCCAGCAGGGCGTTGCTTTCATCGAACGACAATCCCTGCAAGCGGATGATCTGCCCTTCGGTCACTCGTTCGCGCGAGGTGACGAGCACTTTGAGCGTGATCGGCGAACGTCGCAAAAAGTCGAGGATGTCGCGTTGCTCGGTTTTGGAGAGCGACTCAAAATTGTCCAGAATAAGAAGCGTGGTTCGCCGCGCCAGCAGGTTATACGCCTGCTTGATCTGGTCCTGAATCGGCAAATTCCCAATGGTAGGATTGCCCAAACTCGCGCCGATCGTGATGAGGATATCCAAAAACGATTTGGCTTCCGGGATGATCGGCTCGATGCCGTGAAGCGTAAGCACCGATTCCTTCGCCGAGATCCAGATGACGGATTCGAACAGGTACTCCTCGATACAGCGATGACCCACTTCGATGGCAAGCGCAGACTTGCCCATGCCGCCGATGCCCTCGATGCCGATGATGAACGTGCGGCTGTTGGGACTGAGCGATTGCAGAATGGTCTTGATCTCCTGTTCGCGCCCGACAAAATAATGGCGCCTCGGCAGGTTCGCGAACGAGTCCGTTCTTTCGCGTTCGCCGCTGGAGGTCAACCCCTCGATCTCTTTGGTGTAACGGGCAATGGCTTCCCGTTCCATCGTAACGCTGTTGATAAGATGCAGGGGCTGGTCGGCGCCATACATCGCCAGCATTTCCTCGAGCGCATAGAGATTCTTTTTGTGCAGGTCGATCATCTTTTCGCGATGGGTAATATCTTCCTTGTTCATATTTCACCCTTGGTTTACTTGACGACTTGAATATCCTTGTTATACACCTTCGAAAGAACCGCCTCAAGCTGTTTGCTGGTTTCGATCATGGCGTCTTCCGCCTCGCCCAGGTTATGCGCGACGATCGGAGGCACGAGCGCGCTTCCCCACTTTGCATATTGTTCTTTGGCAAGATGATAGTTCCGCGAGTACGTTTCCAACAGCCTCACCAAATGCTGGACTTCCCGTTCGTGGCCCTTCCACTGGACTTCATCCACTTTGGCAGACAGCAAACCCTGCTTGGACTCTTCCTTCGCTTCCATTTCACCCTTCGATTCGCTCAGGGCGGCGGGAACGGCTGGTTCGGCGGCGGATTCCTTTTCCTCCACTGGGGCGGGGGCGTCCTGCGCCTTGCGACGTTCCCGCCGCTCCTCCAAAATTTTCCGTCCCTCCTCGAACAGGAAGTCAACCGCTTTCATCAAAACAGGGAGTTCGATCACATCCAGCATAACGCCTCCTTTTGATTCAGTATAGCATAGGAAGGAATGACGCGCCACGCCCGCAGGCAAAAAATATCACTGCTAGCCGCCATGAACCTGTCGGGAATCGTCGGGCGCGCCCACGCGGTCGTTTAATCCATAGTCTCGAATCACTTGCGCCACGCGCAGACGATACTCCGCAAAAACATACTGCCTGCCCGCAGACTGGGCGTTTCGGTGCGCGTCGAGGTTTCGCCACTGCTTCACAGCTTCCTCGTCTCGCCAGAACGACAGAGACAAAATTTTGCCCGGCTGAGTCAGGCTTTCAAACCGTTCAATCGAAAGGAAGCCATCAATATGTTCCAAATGATTTTTCAAATCGGCGGCAATATCCAGATACACCTGCCTTTGGTCTGGATGCGGCACTACTTCAAAAATCACGGCGATCATGAGGATGCTCCCGTGAGGCTGGCGGGAATGCCAAACGTGCCATCAACGACCTCTGTGAAAGTCCGCTCTTCGCGAAGGATAAATCGCTTCGCCTGCGCCATTTCAAAGTTTGCGCGCCCTTCCTCATCTGACTTCAGGCGCGCGCGGTAGGCTTCATACGCCGCCAGACTATCGAATGCGATCAAACCCCATGCAATGTTATTCGTCCCCTCGTGGGGAAGGAAGTAGCCGACAAGATTGCCTCCACATCGGGGGATGATGCGCCCCCAGTTCTCCGCGTATTCCTTGAAGGCATTGCGTTGAAACGGATCGATCTCGTAGCGGATGAAACAAGTAATCGTCATTGCAGAACTCCTGTTTATGGATGTCGGAATCTATGGCGGTTTGACGCCCAACGGTTTATGTTAGCAGATTTTTGGTGGGCAGGGGAATACAAAAGCCCGTGTGCAGGAAAAAGCCCCGATGCCTTTGCTCTGGCTCGGGGCTTTCTTCGTTTATTTTTCCTCCACCCTTGACATTGCTGTTCATCGGTAGCACGTTATTGACATTAAGACTCGCCTGCCAAAGTAAGAATACGCTGTTTGACTTCAGCAGAAACCCACATGCCCGAATCGCTTAACTTTGTCACATGCGGTTCAATCTTATCAACCAAATTTTGAGATTTTGCTTCCAGTAAAACTTTCAAAGTTCCCCAAACTTGCAAGCCTGCGACTTGGGCGGTTCGGCGCGCAAGCATATCGTCAAGCAAAACTACTCGGTCCAAATTTTCCAACGCCAAAGCCATTGCCGCAATTTCGCCTGCGCCTAAATCTAAGGCAAGCCATTCAGAAGGCGTTGATTTTGGGTTGACGATATTCAGCCATGAATAATCGTCAGGATTAGGGACATCATAACCCTTGCTTCGTCCAGCCTGTAACTCATTTTTGACGCCTTCGGGTATCCAAATATCATCAAACAGCATTGGAAGCCATTCGATACCGTCAATGCGATAGAGGTAAAGAAGCGGCGACGTATTGCTGACGGCTTTAGGCATGAGCGTTTTCTAAATC
>JBGANO010000018.1:0-18790 GCA_044222305.1 Anaerolineales bacterium | reverse complement strand
CGATACCGTCAATGCGATAGAGGTAAAGAAGCGGCGACGTATTGCTGACGGCTTTAGGCATGAGCGTTTTCTAAATCCTCAAGTTCAGCGGTAAAAGGGAAGACCTTGTAGCGATTCAAACTGAGCAGAAATTCAACTCTGGACATTCCCGCGAGTTCGGAAGCCCGCCCTGAAGAGAGCCTGCCCATTTCGAATAACTTGACCGCCGCCAACATGCGGATCTCACGCCCAAAAGACTCAGCGTCCGTCTTTTCGGCAAGAAGCACCTTATCTGGAATTTCAATCGTAATCTGTTGGAGAGTCATTTTTACTCCTTTATTCCACCGCTAATTTTACTTCGCTTCGACTGATTTTTTCATATGGGTTTTGTTTCGAAGGAGGCGTGCCAATGGCTGGTGGTGGGCGGGAAAAACGCCTGAGAGCAGAAAAAGCCCCGATGCCTTTTGCTCTGGCTCGGGGCTTTCTTCATTCACTTTTTCTCTTCACCCTTGATACTGCTGTTCCTCGGTGGGCGCACTCACGGACTGCAAAAGCATTAAATTATTTAGAGATTTGCTCATCCTCAGGTGAGTTACCCGTTTTCGGCTCTTGCTTTGTTAGGCTGGATTTACTTTCGTGCCATGCTTTCCATGACTCTACTTTACTCTGGTTCCAAGCTTTCAATTCTGCTACAACTCTTTTGTATTCGTCTCGATAAACTTTCTTAATATCTGTGAGGCTTAAATTTGCAAGACCCGCAATTTTTTTTCTTGCGCCCATTCTTGCATATCCAAAATTTCTTTTTGTCATTTCTTGCCTCCACAACGAAATACCTGCCTGTATTGGCATTATCTCGACCACTAGCCGCCAATTTTTTGATAGGCCATTTCAATATATGGCTTTGCAATTTCAAAATCAGCAAGATTTTTCACCGATATTTCAAAATCACCTGTACCAGCATGGCCTTTATCCGTCATATCTCTTGAAATTGCGGGCGGACTTTCTATTTCTTTCGGGTTTAATTTCAAGAATAGTAAAACCCGCTGATTTTGAATTTCCATACAGACAATATTTTGAGAAATTTTGTAAGCTATGTAATTCTTTTTCGGAGCCTCTTGAATCGCCGAATCAAGTCTTATGATGAATTCTTGAATCGTAAAAACAATATTTTTAATTTCGTCGCTTTTGCCTTTAATGTGTTGTTCAAAATCGTAAACGCCTGTTGCTCTGGTCAGCGCTGCCTTTTTACCTGCGGCAACCATAATAGGATTCTTGCTATTATCTTCAATTTGGCTTTCATTTATGGGTAACGGTGAATAACCAGTTTGTAAGACCTTCTCCAAATAAAGGTACTTATTCTGGAATAAATGATATGACCAGAGTTCAATATTTGCGCCCATCATCTGAACGGCATATAAATCATATTTCTTATAGTTTGGCGCAATGCAAATAACTCTGATTTCGGACCAATCTACTTCGACGGAATTTCCCAATGCTTTCTGAACGGCTCTCTCATAATCGCCTTGATGGTCTTTTAGCCATGCCAAGTAATACAGGCTTTGATTGATAAGTTCTGATGATTCAACTTTTTTGTACTCGATAATGACAGGATTATTATCTTCTGAAAAAGCCAATGTATCTATCCTGCCTGAATGCTGGTAGCCCGTCGGAAATTCTGACTTTACGAGGCGACAATTAAAAACAGTTTGCAAATTGCTCTCAATAATAGTTTGTAAATCCTTTTCGAGCCCGAAATTAGATTGCGCTATTGCTGAAAGTTTTTGATTGGCGATTTCAAATAACGGCATACTGTTTTCCTAAAGGATACTGATGTTTTGCGGCGGAGTCTTCGTACAACCGCTTATCTCCTTGCCATTGTACACCCAAAAAGTCACAACAAATTCTCGCTCACCAACAACTCGGCATTGTAAATCGAACCGCCCGCCGCGCCGCGAATGGTGTTGTGTGACAGAACCACAAACTTCAGATCCAAAATCGGATCGCGCCTGACTCTGCCGACGACGGTCGTCATCCCTTTGCCTGTCAACCTGTCGAGTCGCGGTTGCGGACGGTCTGCTTCACTGCGGACCTCGATCACTGGTCGCGGACTCGACGGCAACTCGCGCGCGGATTCGGCGGCGGAGAAATCTCGCAGGATTGCCTCCGCAGTTTGAGGGTCGGTTTGATTCGTCAACTCCACGCTGGCGCAAACGGTGTGACCATCCGTCACTGCCACACGGTTGGTGTGCGCGCTGAAGCGGATATCCGCCAGATCAATTTTGCCGTTGTCCAATTTGCCTAGCATCTTGCGCGGCTCCCATTCCACTTTTTCCTCTTCGCCTTTGATGTTGGGAATCACATTGTCCATGATGTCGAGCGAGGCGACGCCAGGGTAGCCCGCGCCCGAAAGCGCCTGCAACGAGACGGCGAAAACTTTTTTCACGCCGAAGGCATCGTCGAGCGCTTTGAGCGCGACCGTTAAACCCGCGCTGGTGCAATTCGGATTCGTGATGATGCACCCGCCCCAGTTTTTATTTTTGCGTTGCTGTGTGACGAGATGGATATGATCCGCGTTGATCTCAGGGAGGAGTAGAGGCACATCGTCGTCGCGGCGATAGGACGAGGCGTTGGAACACACCGCCATGCCCGCGCGCGCGAATTCAGGTTCGAGGTCTTTGGCGATTTCGTTGTGTAATGCAGAGAAAACAATTTTTGCCTGCGCGGCTTCGGTTGTGGCTGGCACGACGATCATGTCTTTTGCGTAATCGGGCATGGGTTCGTTCAAGATCCAACGTGTGGCTTGCGAATATTTTTGTCCAACCGATCTATCGGACGCGGCAAGCGCGACCACTTTGAACCACGGATGATTATCGAGCAGTGAAATAAACCGCTGACCGACAGAGCCTGTGGCGCCGAGGATGGCTACGGGGATGGGGGAGGGCATGGTAAATTCCTTTCAAGAGTGAATGATGAAATTGGTCAAAGGTCGAAGGTCAAAGGTCACGCGACTTTCGACCTTTGACCTTCGACGGGTTGTTGAACGATCAACCCATGCAACGCCTTCACTGCATTTTCTGTATCGCTGGCGTCAACCACCAAACTGATCGACACCTCCGACGAACCTTGCGCGATGGCGAGCACGTTGACGTTGTTGTCCCCGAGCTGGCTGAACACTTGTCCCGCCACGCCGGGGGTGTGGAGCATTCCCGCGCCGACGACGGTGATGATGGACACTACGTCGGTAGACCAGACGCGGTCGATGTCGTTATCTTCGATCTCGTGAGCGAACGTCCCTTCGAGCGCGGAGACGACCGATGGCGCGGCTTCGGCAGGCAATGCAAAACAAATGGATTGCTCCGACGACGCTTGCGTGATCAGCGGCACACTCGTGCCAGTGGATGCCACCGCTCCAAACGCGCGCGCCGCCACGCCCGGCACACCCAACATGCCGCGTCCCTCAATGGTCACCAATTTTTGTTTGCGAATCGCGGTCACGGCTTTGATGACGCGCCCATTCTTTTTTCCGTTGGACGTTAATCGCGTGCCGGCATGAGTCGGGTTGAACGTGTTGCAAATTCTCAACCCAATGCCTGCTTCAACCACAGGACGAATCGTTTTCGGATGCAGAACCTTCGCGCCGTAATACGCGAGCTCCGCAATTTCGCCGTAACTGATCTCAGGCAACGTCTGCGCCTCTTTCACGATGCGCGGGTCGGTCGTCATCACGCCGTCCACGTCGGTCCAAATCCACACCTCGTCAGCGGGCAGGGCTTTGCCAATGATCGCGGCAGAATAATCGCTTCCGCCGCGCCCCAATGTTGTGATGATGCCATCGGGCGTCGCGCCGATGAACCCCGTTGTGATCGGGACAACGCCCGCATCGAGTATTGGATTCAATGCCGCGCGCGTCTTTTCAGTTGTGACTTTGAAATCGGGATTTGCGTTCTGGAAGTGAGCGTTCGTGACGACAAACGAGGCTGATTCAATCCATGCGGCTTTGATGCCCGCTTCATTCGTCACCGCCGCCAGCAAGCGGACGCTCATCCGTTCACCCAGCGACGCCACCGCATCCAACGCGCGCGGACTGGCTTCGCCCAACACGGCGATCGCTTTGCACAGATCAACCAGCGATTGGATCAACTCGTTGATTTCGCATTTTGTCTGCTCGCGGAGCGTTTCATCTTTGACCAGCGCGTCGAGCGCGGCGAAGTGTTTTTGCCGCAGTGTGGATTCGGCGTCCGCGAGCGAATCAGGTTTCCCCTGTAAGGCGAGCGAGGCGGAGTTGAGTAGCAGGTCCGTCACGCCAGACATCGCCGAAGTCACGACGACGACCCGCGCCCAATCCCGTTTTGCATCGCGGATGATCTGAGTCGCGCTGACGAGCGCATCCACCGACCCGACGGAGGTGCCTCCGAATTTCATTACGAGTGTTTGTTGTGACATATTCTTCTCCTTGAAGTTAAGACCTGACAGGTCTTACAAGCATCTCGGTCTTCCATAAAGATTGCGTGGACAAAGATCACCGATGAGCAAACTTTCGCGGAGACCTGTCAGGTCTGTGTTTCGAGATAAAAAAACGCCCCACATAGAGTCAAGTGGGAGTTTCGATTTCATGATTAGGGGAACGGCTATTCTTGAGTGGAAAGCCACAGAGCACACAGAGATTTTGAGATTTTTCTCAATGGTCTCAGCGTTCTCTGTGGCTAAGAAATTTTCACACATGGGTTTCGCCGCTCCCTTCTTCGTTGAGCGCCTGGTCAATGTCCCAAAGAATATCTTCGATATCTTCGAGACCGATTGAGAGGCGAATAAAATCAGGGCTGACGCCGGCGGCGATCTGTTCTTCTTCTGAAAGTTGCGAATGAGTTGTGCTGGCGGGATGAATTGCCATGGACTTCACATCTCCCAAATTGGCAACGTGACTGAGCAGTTGCAAGTTGTCAATGAAACGCGCGCCCGCTTCCTTGCCGCCATGCACGCCGAAGCCAAGCATCGCGCCTGAGCCATTGGGGAGATATTTTTTTGCTTTTTGATGATCGGGATGATTTGGCAAACCTGAATAAGTGACCCACTTAACTTTTGGATGACTCTCTAAAAACTCCGCCACGCGTTGCGCGTTTTTACAGTGTTGTTCCAGGCGCAGGGAGAGAGTCTCCAGCCCCAGCAGGAACCACCATGAAGCGATGGGTTGTTGACACGCGCCGAAATCGCGCAGGATGCCCGCGCGGGCTTTGGAAATGAAGGCGGCAGGACCGAAGTCGTCGGCGTACGCCACGTGATGATAGGAAGGATCAGGCTCGGTGAAGTTTTTGAAGCGTCCGCTTTTCTTCCAATCGAAATTTCCCTTGTCCACGATCACGCCGCCGATGGCAGTGCCGTGCCCGCCGATGAATTTTGTGGTGGAGTGGGTGACGATGTCCGCGCCCCATTCGAACGGGCGGCATAAATACGGCGTGGCGAAGGTGTTGTCGATCATCAACGGGATCGCAAATTCTTTTGCGATGGCGGCAACTTCTTCAAACGGAAAAATATTGACGAGCGGGTTGGAAACAGTCTCGCCATAGATAATTTTGGTGTTGGGCTGAATCGCGCGTCGAAAATTTTCGGGGTCGTTGGGGTCAACCAGGGTGACTTGAATGCCCAATTTGGGAAATGTATATTTGAATTGCGTGACCGTCCCGCCGTATAGAGTAGACGGCGCGACGATATGGTCGCCTGCTTCGCAAATGGTCAATATGGCAGTGGCTTGCGCGGCATGACCCGAACTGGTCTCCACTGCGCCGATGCCGCCCTCTAAACTGGCAATCCGTTCTTCAAACACGCTGGTGGTCGGGTTGGAGATGCGCGTGTAAATATGACCCGCTTCTTGCAAAGCGAATAAACGCGCGGCGCGTTCCGTGCTTTGTAGTGCGTAGGCGGCGGTCTGGTAAATCGGCACAGCCCGACTGCCGGTCGCGGGATCCGCTTTGTAGCCCGCATGTAACTGCCGCGTGGTAAAACCGAATTTGCGAGAGTTCTTCATGGCTATTGTTTGCCCGTATCAAAGGCTGTGTTTTGATAGACGTAATAATTTAGCCAGTTTGAATACAACAAATTCGCATGTCCGCGCCAGCGCACGTTTGGAATTTGAGCGGGATCATCATTGGGATAGTAATTTTTAGGGACGTGAATGGGCAAACCTTTATTCACGTCGCGGTCGTACTCGCCTTTCAAGGTGAATGGATCGTATTCGGAGTGCCCCGTAACGAAGATATGCTTCCCGTCCTTCGAGCCGACGATGTACACCCCCGCCTCGTCTGACTGCGCCAAAATTTGAATCTCGTTCACTTTGGCAACGTCTTCGCTTCGAATTTCCGTGTGGCGGGAGTGCGGCGCGAGGAAAATATCGTCAAACCCGCGCAATAAACTTTCGTTCGGTTCCAATACGCGATGTTCAAATACGCCGAACATTTTGCGGGGCAGGTCGTATTTTTGAATTCCATAGCGGTGATACAGCGCCGCTTGCGCTCCCCAGCAGATATAAAAATTGGATTCGACGTTCGTCTCTGCCCAGTCTAGAATTTGGGTGAGTTCATTCCAATAATCCACATCTTCAAACGGCATTTGCTCTATCGGCGCGCCGGTGATGATCAGCCCGTCGAATTCTTCGTTTTTGATTTCCTCGAACGTAACGTAGTGATTGAGCAAATGTTCGGCGTCGGTGTTTTTCGATTCGTGCGTGGCGGTGTGCAATAAAGTGATCTCAACTTGCAACGCGGAGTTGGAAAGCAGGCGCAACAACTGGGTTTCGGTTGCGACCTTGGTGGGCATCAGGTTCAGGATCGCCACACGCAAGGCGCGGATGTCCTGCCGGAGCGCGCGGTCTTCATCCATGAGGAAGACGTTTTCATGCTCCAGTGTGGCGCGGGCGGGAAGAGTTGCGGGGATTTTTACAGGCATGGGAAAAGCAAGGATGAATTCAGAAGGATGAAGGATGAAAATTCATCCTTCCTATTTCATCCTTCATCCTTTCTTAGTTGAGCGCTTGGTCCAGGTCCCAAAGAATATCTTCGATATCTTCGATGCCGATGCTCAGGCGAACGAAATCGGGCTTGACGCCAGCCGAAGATTGTTGCTCTTCGTTGAGTTGGCTATGGGTGGTGGTCGCCGGGTGAATCGCAAGACTGCGCGCGTCGCCCACGTTGGCGAGATGGCTGAACAGTTGCAGGCTTTCGATAAACTTCTTGCCGGCTTCCAGTCCGCCTTTCACGCCGAATCCGAGGATCGCGCCCGCGCCTTTGGGCAAATATTTCTTGGCGCGTTCATGATCCGGGTGGCTTTTCAAGCCGGGGTAAGTGACCCAGCTTACTTTGGGATGTTTCTCAAGGAATTCCGCGACGGCTTGCGTGTTTTGGACGTGGCGTTCCATGCGCAAGTTGAGTGTCTCAACTCCGAGCAGGGTTTGCCATGCGTTGAACGGAGCCTGGCATGCGCCAATGTCGCGCAACACATGCACGCGCGCTTTGATGGCAAAAGGCGGCAGACCGGCGCCGGTTAGGGATGAATAGACCAACCCGTGATACGACGGATCGGGCGTGTTGAAATTCTCGAACTTGCCGTTGCCCCAGTCGTAGTTGCCGCCGTCCACGATGATGCCGCCGATGGTGGTGCCATTACCGGTGATGAACTTGGTGGTGGAGTGGGTGACGACATGCGCGCCCCATTCAAACGGGCGGAAGAGATACGGGGTTGCAAATGTGTTGTCAATCAGCAAAACCAATTGATGTTTCTTTGCAATCTCCGCCACTTCTTCAAACGGAAAGACGGCGATATCGGGATTCCCCAACGTTTCGCCGTAGATCACTTTGGTGTTCGGCTTGATCGCCGCTTCGAAACTCTTCGGGTCGGCTGGGTCTACAAATGTGACCTCGATTCCCAGTTTGGGCAGGGTGTACGCGAATTGATTGTATGTGCCGCCGTATAAGCGGGACGATGAAACGATATGGTCGCCCGCATTGAGCAGGGTAAAAATCGCCTGCGCCTGCGCGGCATGACCCGAACTGGCGGCAAGCGCCGCCACGCCACCTTCCAAGGACGCAATGCGCTGTTCCAACACGTCGGTGGTCGGGTTCATCAAGCGGGTGTAGATATTCCCCAACTCTTTGAGCGCGAACAGATTCGCGGCGTGTTCCGTGTTCTTGAACTGATAACTCGTGGTCTGGTACAACGGCACGGCGCGGCTCCCGGTGGTTGGGTCGGGAGCATACCCGGCGTGCAACTGACGCGTGCTAAAACCATATTGACGTTCGACGATTGTGGACATGAAACTCTCCTTGAGTGTGATATATCCGCCCATCAGGAGAAGTTTAAAAAATTTACCTCTCCTGAAAGTACAAGAAGAGGCATCAGCGACGATTCCGTCCTCTCATCTTCCAGATGTGAATGACTATTGCCATTCATATTTGCCGAATTTGGCACCTGAACTTTCGTTTGGTTGCCGAAGCATCAAAGGGTCGGTCCCTCCGCTTCTCTGGATAAGAGCGAATATTTAATTGGGCGTGTTATATCATAGCGAATCGAAATGTGTCAAGAGTAAAATCAGCAGATCGCGATAATAAGTTCATGACGCGGTGCAACTGCGTCATGAACTTATGTGAAGTTCTGAAAATATATTTTCAAAATGGACATCTCGCGATAAAGCGCGTGAAAGAAGATACAACTTTTTGTTGATTCAATTTTCGCGCAGGCGGCGCGGTCCATCCTGGATAACGCCATAATTGAGTGCGGTATAATCTCAACCGCAATGGCTCGAAGAAAATCCCCCGAAGATCTGTCTGTGGAAGAATTACGCCGCTTGTTGATCGAGAAACGGCGCGGCGCGCGTCGTGAGCGGTTGGAACATTTTAAACGAACGGGCAGGGTCGTTGCAGTGGAACCGGACACGCTCGAGTCGTCTGCTCCGGTGGTGGAGACGCTTGAGGATACCGGCGACCAGCCTCCACTTCCGGAGTCGAAGCGACGACGGGTGACGGACCGTGTCCTGTTGGCGGTGGAAGTCCTCGCGGTGGTGGGACTCGTCGGAGTCCTCATTAGCGGGTTCGGAGTTTTGCGCGATCTCAATAAAGAAGTTGCGTCTGCCTTCGCGCAGGTGGAGTTGACGCCAACGCCGCTGGTGATGGCGGTGGTGTTGCCGTCGGGGCATGTGCCGCCCGACGCGCAGGGGAATACGCGGCCGAACGTGGAGGAGATTCCTGAGCATCTGCGGCCGATGGTGCAGTCGCTGGAAAATTTGCCGATCCCCACGTCCGCGCCCGATCAGGCGATCCGTTTGCAAATTCCCGCATTGAGTGTGGATGCGCCCATCGTGCAAGGCGATGGCTGGGAACAACTTAAAAAAGGTGTTGGGCAAAATCTTGCTTCGGCAAGCCCCGGCGATGATGGCAATGTGATTCTCTCGGCGCACAATGATGTGTATGGCGAGTTGTTCCGCTATCTGGATAAACTTGTGCCCGGCGATCAGATCATCATTTACACTCAGCAAAGACAATATGTGTATGTGGTGGATCGCACGGCGGTCGTTGAGCCGACGGCGGTGGAAGTGATGGCAAGCACGGGAAGCCCAACCGTGACGTTGATCTCGTGTTATCCATATCTCGTCAACGATGAGCGTATCGTGGTGTTTGGAAGATTGCAAAATTGATGTCGTTGCGAGGATCGCGTAGCACGCCGAAGGCGAGGCTTCGCCTGATGAAGCAATCTCCAACACGATGGGGAGATTGCTTCGCTTCGCTCGCAATGACAGAAAAAAATTCAAGGAGTACATCAAATGGCAAAAAGCAAGAAATTGAACGGGAATGCGGCATCTTCAAGCCGCGTCGAATTCAACCCCGATTACACCGACGTGAAAAAGGATCTCACACGCATCGGAACGCTGGCTGGATTCTTTATCGTCGTGCTGATCGTGCTGTCGTTCTTTTTGAAATAATTGATTCTTAACCGCTAAGAACGCGAAGGACGCCAAGATTTTTAATTTGCGCTTTTCGTGGCAAAGGAAAACACTATGTCGCGCATGTTTGTCCCCGGTCCCGTCGATGTTGCCGATGAAGTTTTGCAGGCGCAAACCGCGCCGATGCTTCCTCACCGAAGCAAGGAATTCGAGGCGATCTTCCGCCGCGCTTCTGAGAAAGCACAGCAAATTTTTTATACAAAGTATCGCGTCTTTCTGACTGCCTCCTCTGGGACGGGTTTGCAGGAAGCCGCGATTCGCAACTTTGTAAACAAGCGAGCGCTTTCCATCGTGAACGGCGCGTTTGCGGATCGTTGGCACGAGGTTGCCGTTTCAAACGGAAAGGATGTCGAAAAACTTTCTTTCGACTGGGACAAACCCGCTTCACCCGACCTTGTGGCTGATACAGTCAAGCGCGGCGGATTCGAAGCCCTGACAGTCGTCCACAACGAAACTTCCACCGGGTTGCAGAATCCCGTGAAGGAAATCGCGGAAGCGGTCCGCGCTGTTTCTCCAGACACATTGATTTTTGTAGATGCAGTCTCATCCCTCGGAGGCGCGAAAATCGAAATGGACACGTGGGGACTCGACATGGTCTTCACCTCCTCGCAAAAATGTCTCGCGCTACCTCCTGGACTTGCGCTCGGAGCCGTCTCAGACCGTGCGATGGAAAAAGCCAAGTCTGTGGAGAATCGCGGCTGGTACTTTGACCTCGTCCGCATGGAGAAGCATCGTTTGAAAGATTCGTCGCCCGCGACACCGGCGATGTCGCTCATCTTCGCGCTTGACTTCCAACTTGATCGAATGTTTGCGGAAGGTTTGGAGAATCGTTTCGCGCGTCACTCCGCGATGGCGAAGCGCGTGCAAGACTGGGCAGACGCGCATGACCTCTCAATGTACGCGCCTGAGGGCTATCGCTCGCAAACGGTGACGACGATCAAGAACGAGCGCGGCATCAACGTTTCTGAATTGAATACTTTCCTCAAACAACGAGAAATGCGCATCGCGGGCGGATATGGTCCCATCAAGGAATCCACCTTCCGCATCGCGCACATGGGCGAAATCCAAATGGAGGACATTGAGAAATTACTCGCGGCGATGGAAGAGTATTTGAAGAAGTGATCGTACTGCGTATTGCGTACTGCGTAATTTAATTTTGCTCCGCCGCCGTCCTCGGCGGCGAGTTTTATTGTGACTTGCATATGCGGTATATAATTCAAGCATGAATAGAATCCTGCTTTTCCTGAACAATACAATTCTTCGCCTCCGCATGTTCCTTGCGGCTGTTTCGTTGCGTCAAGAGTATTTGAAAAACTCATCTTTTCAAGATTTTAATTCACTCGATGGTGAAGATTTTGTCGAAATAATTCTTGATGTCCAGCGCTGAACGTTCAACAATGGCTGAACATTTGGAAGTATTGCTCGAAAAATATATCTACGGCGGTGATTCGATGGCACGACTCGAGGATGGTCGCGCAGTCTTCGTTCCATTCGGCATTGCAGGGGAACGCGTCCACGTGAGGTTGACGGAGGAGAAGAAAAATTTCGCGCGCGGCGAAATTCTCCAAATTCTCGAATCCTCGAACGATAGAATTCAGCCTCGATGTAAACACTTTGGCGAATGCGGAGGCTGTCATTACCAATACCTCCCATACGAAAAACAGCTTGCGATCAAAACTGAAATCCTGATAGACCAACTCAAGCGCATCGGCAAGATCGAGAATCCACCCGTTCAACCAATGATCGCGTGTCCCAACCCGTGGGACTATCGCAACCACATTCAATTTTCTTTGAACTCAAATGGAAAGATTGGTTTTCAGGCGCCCAATTCAAACAAGATAATTCCCATCACCGAATGTCACCTCCCCGAAACCTCCATCAACGATTTCTGGCAACAACTCGAATTTGAACCTGAAACGGACATCGAGCGCGTGTCACTTCGCGCGGGAAACGATGACGATTTAATGCTCCTCCTCGAATCAGATTCGCCAGAGCCGCCCGAAATGGAGATCGAAGCGGGGATATCTGTCGCGCACATCTACGAGGAAAACTCTGTTGTCATTGCTGGGAATGATCACATCACAATCCGCGTGCTGGACCGCGACTTCAAAGTCTCCGCCGCGTCGTTCTTTCAAGTGAACACGGTCATGGCGGCGAAGATGATCGAACACCTGTTTACGTGTCTACCTGTTTCCGTGTCTACGATCTTGCTCGATGTGTACTGCGGAGTCGGTCTCTTCAGCGCATTCTTCGCCCCCAAATGCGGACGCGTGATCGGCGTGGAAGCCTCGCCATCCTCTTGCGAAGACTTCGCCGTGAATCTCGATGAGTTCGATAACATCGAATTGTATGAAGGCGCGGCGGAAGAGATTTTACCGGGGCTGGTAGGACAAATTGACAATTTGTCCCACGTGGTCGTTGACCCTCCGCGCACGGGCATTGAACGCCATGCGTTGGATGCCATTGTCGAATTGAATCCGCAGAAAATCGCGTACGTTTCCTGCGACCCGTCCACACTCGCGCGGGATGCGGCACGGTTGATTCAGGGCGGCTACAAACTCAAGGAAGTGACGCCATTCGATCTATTTCCGCAAACGTACCATATCGAAAGCATTTCATTATTTGAAAAATAAAGAGCGACCCAATCGGGTCGCTCTTTTGATTTATGCTTTCTTGTCTTTGTCTGGTTTACTGGCGCTAGTCATGCCCTTGCGAATCTCGGAACGGAGTTGCTCCGCTTCCTCCGAGCGTTTGCCTTGCGCTTCATTCGAGAGCGCGCCGAAGCGGTCGGAGAGCAACATGGCGAGCAGGGCTTCCATGATATTGCCGGAGCCGCTATCCTTGTTCGCGCCGACGATCACGCGCGGGACAACATCCACTTTCGATTGCTGGATCGCTTCGGCAAAACGGTTCAACACAGTTTGCGTCACTTGGAATTGCGGTCCGCCATACGCGCGGACCTGTTCCTCAGTGGCTAACGCTTGCGCGATACCGATACGCGCCACCTTCTCGGCTTCTGCTTCTGCCAGCGCGCGGATCTGTGCCGCTTGCTGGATCGAGCGTTGGTATTCGGCTTTACCCTGACTCGATTGAATTTCGATGTTCAATTCAGCCTGCGTCATACTCGTCTGCATTTGGGCGCGGGATTCAGCTTCGCGGAGTTCGCGTTCCTTCACCGCGGCTTTTTCCTGCCGGTCATAGGTTTCGATCTGTTCCGCCGCGATCTGGCGCGAGCGCAACTGGGTGAGGATGGTTTCGATCTGAACGTCATCGGCAGGCGAGGAAGGCGTGCCAATCAACACCTCTTCAAGTTCGAGATTATAGTGCCTGAACTTTTCCTTCATCTCCTGGCTGGCAATTTTCTGGATTTCACTCCGTTCCTGCAACAACTGGATCAACGTGCGCGTCTGACCAATGTTCTTGAAATATGCCGCCACCATTGGGTCTAGCGTTTGCTCGACGAGGCGTTTGATGTCACCGAAGCGCTGTACGACCAGCGGGGCTTTTTGATAGTCAATATGAACCACAACAGACAACGGCAAGGACGGCTCGAACGCATCTTTCGTGATGAGCGAGACTTCGCTCAGGTTTTCATCGAACTTGTGCGCGCCGGTCTGGTTGCTGATCCATTTGAGGATGAAGTTGGTCGTCGGCACGGCAACAACCTTGCCCGCGTAGGTGTTGAACGCATATTTGCCGGGCAGAAGGGCTTCCTCCCACACGCCGCGTTGACCGCGCGCCACCAGTTCGCCGTGACGATATTCCTTGCCTGAAAGGTCTTCGCCAGTCGCGCCGGTATACGATACAACGACACCCACGTTGCCAACTTCGATGACGGTCTTTTGAATCATTTCAACAGTCGCAAACAAGCGGTTGACGAAATACGTGCCTTCCACCAATACCTGCAACTGACGCCCGCGGAAGCCGCCCGCTTTTAGGAACTTATCGGGGTCTTGGAATTTATTGTGATAGGTCGCATCGTCTTTCGGGTTATCGCCGACAACGGGGGCAATGATCTCTCCCTGTGCGAGCGATGGACCATCGTGGACGGTGGCAATACCGATCTTGTCATCGGTATCCTTGATGATGACCGGCACGAACCCGCCGCGTTCGGCGATCACTTGCGCCATGCCTTGAATGACTGCCATCTCTTCACGCGATAACGGCATCGAATACACGCGCTCATCCGTCAGCACGATGAACTGGACGAGGTTGATGGCAAACGTCCCTTCGCGCAGGACGCGGCGTTGAGGTCCGCGTTGCCCGCCGCTTTTGAGGAAGCCTTCCACGTCTTGAAAGTCAAACGTCACATCGTTCGAAGCGAGGGCTTGAGTCGGCTCGAGCAGTTTGCCGTCGCGCGCGAAGATGTAGCCTATCTTCCCTTGTGGAATGGTAACGAGCGGAACGAGTCGCACCACGTATTGAATGGGCATCAGGTAATGCAGACCACCGCGTAGAACCTGTGGTTGGAAACCCGCCTCGCCGTGTAGCGCGATGAATCCGCTTTTGATCGAGCCTTTGAAGCCGAACCTTTTTTCAACAATGCCGATGCGTGTGTTGGGGATGAATCGGATTCCCGCCAGCAGGAACAGAAGTACGATGCCTCCCAACGACGCTCCAACCAAAATCAAACCAGTCATTTTGACCTCCTTTGGTCACAACTGTATCTACGAGATAAGACCCTAAAGGTTTTCAAAACCTTTAGGGTCTTTGTATCTACCCTTCCGCGATCACGATCACTTTATCTTCGGATGTAAAGACAACCGCCTCGGACTTCTTGGGATTCGTATGCACGCCATATCCCTTGCCCGCCTCACCCGCTTCTTTCTCCAGTCTGTAGCCGAGTACAGTTTCCCCTCGCCTTCGCGCCGCCTCAGCGACCGTGTAAAAGTTGACCGGTTCGCCAAGCGACACGTAATCGCCGATGGGTTTGAGGTAGATCTCCGCGCCCTCGGGGTCGAAGACATCGGTGAACACATCGAAGAGTTCGCCGTTCTCTGAAAGTTGCGACATCATCAAACTGACGAGATGCTCGCTGACGATGAAGTCGTCCACCTTGGTGGCTTCGGCGAGTTCGCGGTTACGCAGATCGAGCATCTCGCTGACGATGGAGAACGGCGTCTCATCTTTCTCCGCCATGTCGCGCAAATGCAACAACGTGACGAGTGTTTTCGCGTCTGCTTCTTGCGGTTGCAACGTGTTATATGCCAATACGATGACGTGGTCGTACTCTTCCACTCCGAGTTTGTTGAGCAGATCGCGATCGGTAGTTTCGCCTTCCATGACAACCAATTTTTGATTCTTCAATCTTCCCCACTGCGCGCGGATCTGTTTTTCGATGTTGTAAATATCGGCAACGATGGTCACTTGCGAGCCTTTCGGCACGTAGTTATCGAGTTCATGCACGATGGTCGTGCCGCTTCGGTTCCAGCCGAGGATGAGACATTTTTCAGGCTTGGGTTTTACGGGTTGCTTTCCAGAGCGGATAAAGGTTTCATTGACTTGAATCAAGCCGGGGTCCGCGAGACGAATCGTGTCGTCGTCTGCCGAGAGGGCGAAGATGCGGTCATCCTTTTCGATGAGCGAATCCATGCGCGGGCTGAGCATGATCTTCCCGTCCGCTTTGCGAACGCCCATCACGCACGAATCTTCATAAGCGAGCAACGAGTCGCCAAAAGTTTTTCCCTCGAGCGCGAGTTCGTGTTTGAAATAAATTTCGTCGCCGCCGAAGTTCATCAGTTCGGTGTACACCACCGAAAGCCCAGACTGGCGCGAGGTCTGCGCCACAACGCGCGCGATGAGGTCACCGGTGAGAACCGCTTGCACGTTATCCTTTTCGCCGACGAGTTTCACCACATCCATATTTTTCGCGTGGCGGATCTGCGTGATGATGTGATACGGTTCGGCGCGACGCGCGGGGTGATTGGTGATCGCCAGCGTGGTTTTGATCACGTCGGTATCGGGGTCTGAGTTTTCGGGCGGCAACACGATGATGGACTTCGCCTCATGCAAACTCGTGATCTCGATGTCATTCGGGTCAATGGGACTCCCGCTTCGGCAGATGATACGCGTCTTTCCCTTGACCTCGACCCGTTCGCGGATTTCGTCCTCCATCTCCACTTTATCTTTGTCCGCCAGCACGACAATACGCGCGTTTGGTTGATTTTCGTTCGCGGTCATCAGTTCGTTCAACACGGTGAAAACCTGCGCGGACCAGCCCAGTATCAGTGTGTGATTCGTTTCCAGCACTTGCGAACGTCCTTTGCGCAGGCGGTCTATCTGCCCTTCGATGGCGTTGTTCAACACGCCGATCAACGCGCTGACGATGAAGATGCCGCCCAGCGTGACGAAGAGCATCACGATGCGGAAGCCTATGCCGGTGTCGCCGCCCATCGTGCCGGAGTCGAGCGTGCGCATCAAACTTTCCCACGCCGCTTCACCGAAGGGGATTCTTCCTTCTTGCCCTTCTTGCACGAATCCTGCAATCGAAATGATCGCGCCAGCCACCGCCACCACCGCCAGCGACAGCACGAACAATATGAAGATCATCGCAGGAGTGCCGCGCGACATTAAGTTATCGAACCAATACCTGAATTTTTGACGAAACGTGGGTTTCATGAATCCTCCACAGTGAAATGATGGAGGATTATATGACGGTTTTGATTCTACCGTTTCCCCCCGATGGTGGATTTACTTCCGCGTCCAGTTGCCTGACTGTAAAACTCGGTGAACCCGCACTATTTGCGCGCGAACACAACCAGCGGCTTGCGCAACTTTGACAAATTTTAAACCCGCAAATATTTGGCGTATAATTGCAAATAAATAGGAGACATGAATGAGCAATAAATCATTGCAACTTACCGCGATCATCGAGCGTGACGATGATTGGTTTGTCGCCACCTGCCCCGAAGTGGATGTGGTTAGTCAGGGTAAAACCATCGAAGATGCGCGCTCCAATTTGCTTGAAGCAGTGGAGGGTTTCTTTGAGGTTGCTTCTGCCTCCGAGATTCGGCGGAGACTAAAAACAGAAACGTACATCATGCCGTTGATGCCTGTTGTTCCAAAATTAAAAATGAAATCGCATGTGAGGGCGTAAGATGCCAAAGTTGCGCGTGCTTTCTGGCAGGGAGGTTTGCAAGATCCTTTCGGAACATGGATTTGAGAAGGTGAGACAGAAAGGAAGCCACATCATCATGCAGAAGAGGGCGGGAAGTTCTACAATTACCATACCTGTCCCAGAGCATGACGAATTGAGAATTGGAACTTTGTTGGGGATTATCAGACAGTCGGGTTTGACTCGCTCAATATTTGAGATAAAGTAAATTGAAGGCTGGAAGTGATTTCCAGCCTTCAACTATTTACCTGCATTCTCTCCCATTCGCCTAACTTCTCATCCATTTCTTTCTGCACGCGTTCATACTCGATACCCAATTTCCCCGCTTCCTCAGGCTTCACAAACGGACTCTCCAACTGCGTGGAAAGATTCGCCAGTGTCGCTTCGAGTTCGGCGATGGAGTTTTCGAGTTCCTGTAATTGGGCAACGCGGCGGCGTTCGTCTTTCGATTTGGAGTTCTGCGATTTGCGAGACTGAGAATTAGAGGATTGGAGATTGGAGACTGGAGATTGGAGACTGGCTAGTCTCGCCGCTTGCTTTTCGCGTTCCTCTTTCATTTGCGAATACGTGCCGTTGAAGGTGGTCATCTGCGATTCGTCGGGGTTGATCTCCCAGATTTGAGTGGCGAGCGCGTCCACGAGATAGCGGTCGTGTGTCACGAGCAGAATTGTCCCTTTGTACGAATCCAACACGGATTGCAAAATTTCTTGTGAGGGAATATCCAAATGATTCGTAGGTTCGTCGAGCAACAATAAATTTGTATCTTGCAAGGCGAGTTTGGCTAGGGCTAATCGTCCGCGTTCGCCGCCTGAGAGCATGGACACAAGTTTGAACGCGTCATCGCCAGAGAAAAGATATTTGCCGAGATAATCGCGCGCTTGATAAGGGAGCATTCCAGACGCCGCGCTGATTTCATCCAACACAGTTTTCTCGGGGTCGAGTCCCTCGTGCGCCTGCGCGAAATAGCCGACGTGTAGACTCGCTCCCAGAATCGCCTCACCAGCTAGAGGGGCGAGAGAACCGAGGATCGTCCTCAAAAAAGTTGATTTGCCCGCGCCGTTCGGTCCGATCAACGCGGCGCAGTCCAATCGTCGCAATTCAATGTCGGGCGTTGCGAAAAGAAATTTTTCAGGGATGTTATCTTCGGCTTGATATCCCACTTTCAAATTTTTTGTGCGGATGACGAGATCGCCCGAACGATTCGTCGAACGCAGATGCAAATGCAGATCGGGCGTGGCGCGTTGCGGAGGTCTCAGCGCGCGCACGCGTCGCTCGGCTTCCTCCACGCTAAAATGGCTGGTCGTCGTGCTAATGCCGAGTTCCGCCCAATTTGAATTCAACATGGCTTCCAACCCAACCATTTCGATGCCTTGCATCATGCGCGACAATCGCTTGAGTTTCCCTTTGGCTTGCAATGTGTTCTGCCCCGAAATATTTTTCTTGATGTACTCCACTTCCTTTAAAAGTTTTTCCTTCTCGCTTTCATATAACTCAAAACGATGAGCCCAACGGATCTCGCGCTCGTTCAAATAGATGGTGTAATTGCCGCGATAAAATTCCGAGCCGCTGACCGCCATCTCGAGCAGGGCGTTGCAGGCATGATCCAAAAAATAACGGTCATGCGAAACGATGACCGCCGCGCCTTCCCATTGCGTCAGATAACTTTCGAGCCACTCGACCGCTTTGATGTCGAGATGATTCGTCGGCTCATC